>CAJXUN010000009.1 GCA_913061475.1 uncultured Colwellia sp.
TCGTCGGGCTCATAACCCGAAGGTCGTCAGTTCAAATCTGGCTCCCGCAACCAATTTATATATCATCTATAATAAATCTATATTTTCAGCTCATTTTTATCAAAAATAATCACTTCGTAAAATTCTACAACAACACAATCTATCTGTTCACATTATCTAAAAACAACATTTCACCGCTAAAAAACACTTTTAGACCCCAATAACATTTAATTTATTAAAAAAATCTTTCTATTGCTTTTTTATTCAATACAATAAAAATCAGTTGCCTGAATCTATATCAACAGTGCCTTAGTGCATCATTCAATAAAACAACCCTTTTTATTAAGATAAATCACAAAATAAACATTGGGATAAGGTAATATAAAGCGATAATTTACAAAAAGCTGAATAGCTAATAATTAGAGACTATTTTTTAATGAGCGAAGATTTTACTCATATTAATGCCGATGGTAATGCCCATATGGTTGACGTTACCGAAAAGAATGTCACCGAACGCACAGCGATTGCAAAAGCTTATATTGAAATGTCAGCAGAAACATTAGCCATGATTGTCGAAGGAAAACATCACAAAGGTGATGTTTTTGCTACCGCAAGAATTGCCGGCATTATGGCAGCTAAAAAAACCAGTGAACTTATTCCACTTTGTCACCCGCTTATGTTGACGAAAATTGAAGTCGACATTGTTGCACAGCCGGAGCAAAGTCGCGTAGCAATCACCGCCTTATGTAAACTTTCGGGTAAAACAGGGGTTGAAATGGAGGCATTAACAGCCGCTTCTACTGCAGCATTAACCATTTACGATATGTGTAAAGCTGTGCAGAAAGACATGGTGATCACTAATCTCCATCTTTGTGAAAAGCATGGCGGAAAATCTGGTAGCTACCTTCATAATTCTGAAGTTAAATAAAGGAGTTAAAGATGATTAAAATCTTATTTTTTGCTCGTTTACGCGAACAATTATCAACTGATAGCCTAACAATAGCAGCAAGAGAAAATCTAACAACAGAGCTTATTCGACAGCAACTCGCTGAGACAGATGACGTATGGAATAAAATCATGTCTCCCGATAGTTTACTTGTTGCTGTTAACCAAGAGATAAGTGATTGGTATCAACAAGTAAACGATGGCGACGAAGTCGCATTTTTCCCTCCAGTTACAGGAGGATAAGATGATTAAAGTACAAAAGAATGATTTTGTTGTTGCTGATGAGTACCTACGTTTAGCAGGCGATAACCAAGATGGCGCCATCGTTACTTTTGTCGGTAAAGTGAGAGACTTTAATGAAGGTCTTGATGTGCAAGGCTTATCTTTAGAGCATTACCCTGGCATGACCGAAAAAGTACTTAGCGATATAGAAAACAAAGCTCGTGAACATTGGCCGTTAAATAAAGTCACTATTATTCATCGATTTGGCAACTTAACATTAGGCGAGCAAATTGTCTTTATTGGTGTCACTAGCCCACACCGCAAAGCGGCTTTTGCTGCCTGTGAGTTCCTCATCGATTTTTTAAAAACCAAAGCCCCCTTTTGGAAAAAAGAATTAACAAGTGACGGTAGTATATGGCTAGACGCTAAAGCTAGCGACAATGATGCCTCCCAACAATGGCACAACAAGTTAACCTAAAAAATACAGTGAGATAATTTATGCTAAAAATCGGGCGTTATCAGCATTTTAAAGGTAATTTTTATCAAGTTCTACACATTGCTACCCACAGTGAAAGCGAAGAAACTATGGTGGTTTATCAACCTGAATACGGTGAACGAGCCATTTGGGTTAGGCCATTGGCTATGTTTGACGAAACAATTGAAAGAGATGGCAAAGTAATTAAACGCTTTCAGTATGTCGATAGCGATATTTAACTGCTTAACAAAAAATAGCACCAATATAAGCTAATTCATTTGGTAAACAGCTTTTCATCACAAAATTTATACTTTGATCCATAATGATTGATATTTTCTGAAATAAGCGAATCTAATGACAAAATTTATATTTGTACTATTTCTGCTAGCAAGCATTAACGCCAATGCCTATATGTGTAATTCACTTAGTGACCTAAACTGGCTTTTGGGTGAGTGGAAAACTCAAGTAAAACAAGATTTAACCAACGAACTTTTAACCACGGAGACGTGGCTAAAGCTAAGTGATAAAACATTTGAAGGCTTCGGTAAAACGGCAAATAACATTGAGTCGTTGCGCTTGCTTGAAATGTCCGATGAAATATTTTACCTCGCGAAAGTTTCGCATAACCCAAGCCCAATAGCTTTTAAACTCACCGCGTGTAAAAGTAATGCATTTATATTCGAAAATGAGCAGCATGACTTTCCAAATACCATTGAATATAAGCAAATAAATAGTAACGCCATACAGGTAAAAGTTAGTGGTAAGACAGAAAAATCATTTACAATTCAATTATATCGTGTAAAAGATAGTGTCAACGACTAGCAAAAATAAAAAACCTCATATGACGTTAAAAATGGCGTTAAATACTCAGCATGCAGCGCCAACGCTGTCATCTAAAAATATTTACCTTAGACCTGTCATTAAAGCAGATTATTCTGTGATCAAAGTTTATCGCCAAGATCCTGAAAACTGTCGATATATTCGTCCAGCTGAAAGTGATACTAAAACCATGGCAATTGTTGAACAATTATCCCAACCGTGGCTCTTTTCACTCGGGCATTGGAACGGCCTAGCTATTTGTTTAAAAGATGATGACTCGTTAGTTGGCGAAATAGCCTTTCGTATTGAAGACTGGGAGAGTCAGCGAGCCGAACTAGGTTATCGCTTAAGTGGGGAAGTTGCAGGACAAGGTATATGCAGCGCGGCAATAAATCTACTTATTGACTACCTGTTCAAAGAATTAGGCTTCTTTAAGCTTGTTGCTAAATGTGACCCTAGAAATATTGCCTCAATTCGTGTTCTGGAAAAATCAGGCTTTGAAAAAGAAGCATTCTTTAAACTACATTACCTTATGGGTGACGAATGGACAGACCAATATGACTACGGTCTGTTATTTAACGATTGGATCGCGAAAAAACCATGCTAAAAGCAATACATCATATCGCGATTATTTGCGCTAACTACAATAAGTCTAAGCATTTTTATACTGAAATTTTGGGCTTGAAAGTACTCGACGCAAACTTTTGAAGAGAACAAAACTCTTATAAACTCAATTTAGCTCTGCCCAATGGCGGTCAAATTGAATTATTTTCCTTTACTGATGCACAAACAAGACCGAGCTTCCTTGAAGCACTTCGCCATATGTTAGTGAGCATTATCGTCGATAGTTAAAGTTATTTTGCCAATGTTTTCGTTATTCAGCATGACTTGGTGGGCACTTTCGACATCACGCCAAGGATATTGCTTATAAATAACCGGCTTGATAAGCCCTTGTTCAAGGCTCTGATAAAAATCTCGTTTAAATGCTTGGATCAAACTTGTTTTATAGTCGTCTCTTCTACTACGCAGCGTGGTGGCATGCAAAGTAACACGCTTAGCAAGCATTTTCGCCACATCAATGTTTTCAGCAAATCGACCGCCCAACATTGAAAGCATGACAATATGACCATCTAATGCGCATAGGCTAATATTTTTATTTACATAATCACCAGCAACAACATCTAAGATCACATCATAATTTTGCTTGTTCTGCTTTGCAGAAGCTACAAAATCGGTATTTTGGTAATTTATCACCTGATCAGCACCTAAAGCCTTGCAAGTATCTGCTTTTTTATCATTGCCAACCGTTACACTTACATGACAATCAAAATATTTCGCCAGTTGAATAGCAGCCGTGCCAACACCACTTGCGCCAGCATGAATCAATACCTTGGCATTGCGTTTTAAATTAGCAATGGTAAACAAACATTGATAAGCGGTTAAAAACACTTCAGCAATCGCTGCGCCTTGGACATAAGTTAAATTCTTCGGTAATGCGAATAAGTGAGCTGTTTTAACCTTGACATATTCTGCGTAAGCGCCACCCGGCACAATAGCAAAAACTTTATCACCAACTTGCCAATTTTCATCTTTACCGCCAATGACAGCAATATTACCACAAGCTTCAATGCCTAGTATGTTTGACTCACCTGGTGGAGGTGGGTAGTGCCCTTGTTTTTGTAAAATATCTGCACGATTAACGCCAATAGCCCTTACTTTGATCAAGCACTCATCAACACCTATCACAGGTTTATCGATATTTCCTATGCTCAGCTGATTTTGTTCATTAATAGCGATATAGCGCAATATGTTTCCTTATTGATATTTTTTATTAAATACTTAATATTTTGCCTTACTTAGCCTAAGACTCATAGTTTTTAAACTTAGCTAATGGCAAAAAAATGATGCTCTTGCCAAGGCACTTGCTTTGATTCAATATGTTCAACCTCGGCTTCGGGTGGACCATGTGCTAGCCACTCCAACATCTTATTTATGTTGTGCTCTTCACCGCACATTAATACTTCAACACCGCCATCAGTTAAATTACGTGCGTAACCACTTAAACCGTGATCAATGGCAATTTGCTGACTGGAAGCTCGAAAGTAAACCCCTTGAACTTTACCACTGACATGTGCCATGTAACTTACATTCATAATTTTGCCTTAGTATTAACTTATTGTTGTTATTTTTAACTTTCATTGCTAAACAAGTTAAGAAATGAAAAATAGTTAAAATTGAACATTGCACCCACGCTATGCATTGACTACACTCGCGCAATTATTATTGTTAATTATAAGTATAGCCATATGTCAGCAAGAATTTATTTAAAAGTTGCTCGTGAAAAATCATTACGCCGAAAACATCCATGGATTTTTTCTCAAGCAATCAACAAAATCAAAGGTAATGCATTACTTGGTGATACTGTCGATGTCTTTGACCACAAGGGAAACTGGCTTGCTAAAGGCGCATACTCGCCTGAATCTCAAATCCGGATCCGTGTTTGGAGTTTCGATATTGATGAAGAAATTGATAGTGATTTTTTTCGTAAGAAATTGTTAAGCGCACAAAAAAGGCGTGATTGGTTTATCGAAAAAGGTGGTTTAACTGGCTATCGATTGATCGCTGGAGAGTCAGATGGATTGCCCGGCGTTACCATCGACAAATACGATAACTTTATCGTTTGTCAGTTACTTAGTGCAGGCGCTGATTTTCATCGTTATACCTTGGTAGAGTGTTTAAAAGAGCTGTACCCTGGTTGTCATATCTACGAACGTTCAGATGTTGATGTTCGAAAAAAAGAGGGACTAGAGCCTGTAACAGGTTGGTTAACCGAGCCTCAAGAATCAACAGCATGTATTATTGAAGAACACGGTATTAAAATTCATGTTGATGTTGCCCAAGGTCATAAAACAGGGTTTTATTTGGATCAACGTGACTCTCGCGTCGCTGCTGGCAAATATGCCAAAGACAAGAGTGTTTTAAACTGTTTCTCATATACCGGCACCTTTGCCCTGCATTGTGCAGCAAATGGTGCGAAAGAAGTGATCAATGTTGATGTTTCAGAATCAGCACTAGCACTTGCCAAGCAAAACGCAGAACTTAATCAACTCGAAGATAAAAATATCTCATTCATTAAAGCGGATGTATTTAAATTACTGCGCCAATATCGTGAAGAAAAACGTACCTTCGATATGATCATTCTCGACCCACCTAAATTTGTTGAGTCAAAAGCTCAACTTACCGGTGCTTGTCGCGGTTACAAAGATATCAATATGCTAGCCATGCAGTTACTTAAACCCAATGGCACGCTATTAACGTTTTCTTGCTCGGGCTTAATGGAGTCAAATTTATTTCAAAAAGTGGTGGCCGATGCGGCACTAGATGCAAAAAGAAATGTTTATTTTGTTGATAGATTACATCAAGCAGCAGATCACCCAGTAGCGTCGAATTACCCTGAAGGTTACTATCTAAAAGGCCTAGTTTGCCAAGTAGAGTAGCTTGGTAGGCAAGAAACAAACCGTAGCTAGAATTTGTTCTAGCTACGATGGACGTGACTTAGTCAATTTCAGAAATGTTAATACCAATTAAATAACAGTTAGCACTTTCTTCTGTGACTCTCACCACCTTACCTTTAACATCGAGTGGTTGAACAGCACTGTTAGCTGACTGAACACTAACACGTACTGCTGTGTTCATTTCTAGTGGATGTTCCATTTCAATCGCAATTCCCGTTGCACTTAAATCACGACAAGTCGCTAAAACTTTACTGTTAGCTTCATCATCAATAATGGTCACGGTTACTTCACTGTTTAGCATCATGCGATAAAAGTTGCGTTTGTCATCGTAATTAACCATTACTACTCCAATGTGTTTTTATAGTTAGTATGCGTTTATTTATACTCATCACGACCATCAGTGTCAAATCATTGTACTGAAATTAAGCAGATTCTTTGAGGTAGTTCAATATTCGCTTACTTGAAATTGGAAATGGTGTTTTTAAATTTTGCGCAAAAAGTGACACCCTTAGCTCTTCAATCATCCAATAGCCCTGCACTAATTCTTTGCGTAAAGGCTGCCCTTTTGGCTGCTGAGCAACAACAGAATCTAATGCTTTTTGCACTTTCTCAACGTCGAACATTTTTAAACGGTCTTGATTCGGATCAATGTGCAACTTTTCTAATCGTCGTTCCATTGCCGTTAAATATCGCGCAATATCATCTAAACGCTGATAACCCGCCTGAGTCACGAAACCTTTAAATACCAGTGACTCTAATTGCGCTTTAATATCCCCCTGCGATTGCACAATATTTAGCGAGATTTTACCTTTCATTTTTTTGCGTACGTCATGGGCTAAATTCAGTACACGTTCAACCTTAATTGCAGCACTGAGCACGCAATCCGCAATTTCTGCACGCACATGTTCCTTGCAGGCTTCAAAATTTTGCTGTGTGCGAGGTAGCTCGCCATATTCGTTTACTAAGAACTGACAACCGGCAACAATACAGTCATCTAATAAATCGTTGATCGAACCAAAGGGGTTAAAATATAAGCCTAACTTTGCTTTATTGGGTAGCTTCTGCTGCAAATATTTAACCGGCGACGGTATACTCAATAAAATTAATCGACTTACCCCATCTAACATCGCTTGCTCTGCTAGACTTTCATGTTCAAATAGCTCTATCGCAACTGACTTATTTCTATCGACCAAAGCTGGAAAAGCTTTTATGGTGATATTAGCAACTTTCTTTTCGTAGCTTTTCGGCAAACTTTTAAAGTCCCAACTCGCAATATCACTGCGTTCAATACCTTTATCAGCAACCTTTTTAATTGATGCTTGTACTCGACCCTGCAAGCTATCTTTGAGTGCATCAAGGTTACGACCTTGCTTGAGTAACTTACCGTTTTCGTTAACTATTTTGAAATTCATTGATAAATGTGGCACTAATTCGACACCGTGCCACGCATCTTCAGGCAGTCGTACACCGGTCATTCTTAACAATTGCTTTTCAAGCGCCGCGATTAATGTACTGTCCGTCCCAGAAATGGCAGCAACACAAGCTTGTGCATAGTTAGGTGCAGGCACAAAATTTCGTCGTAGTGACTTAGGTAAGCCTCTAATTAATGCAGTGATCAGTTCAAGCCTTAACGCGGGGATCAACCAATCAAAGCCTGTACTTTCAATCTGGTTTAAAATGCCGACGGGGATCAAAACACTGATACCATCATCCTCATCACCGGGGCTAAAATGGTAGCTCAGCGGCAAGGTTAAACTGCCCTGCTGCCAGGTTTCAGGGTATTCATTAGCTGATAACTGAACGGCGGTTTCTTTTAATAAAAAAGCTTTGGTAAAGTTTAATAACTTGCCATCACTTTGCTTTTGTTTTTTCCACCAAGCTAAAAAGCTGCGTTGACAAATAGCGCTTTCCGGCAACTTTTCATTATAAAAGTCGACTAATTGCTGCTCTTCAATCAAAAAATCTTTACGACGCGCTTTTTGCTCTAACGCTTCAATTTCATCAACCAATTGGCGATTATCTTTCAAGAAGGTTTCTTTAATCGTGCTATCACCATTAACCAAAGCTTCTCGAATAAAAATTTCACGACAGGTATCAGGTTCAATTTTGTTAAAATTGACCTTACGCTTACCAACAATAATTAACCCGTAAAGCGTCACTTGTTCGAACGCCATTACAGCGCCCTGTTTCTTTTCCCAATGCGGCTCACTGTAGCTACGCTTAACTAAGTGCTCAGCTAATGGCTCAAGCCATAAAGGGTCAATTTTCGCCGCCATACGAGCAAACAAACGGCTGGTTTCAACCAGTTCAGCCGCCATTAGCCACTTAGGTGATTTTTTAGCTAACGCAGAGCCCGGGAAAATAAAGAATTTGCTGCCACGTGCGCCTTTGTATTCTCGATTCTCATCTTGTTGACCTAAGTGGCTCAATAACCCCGATAATATCGCTTGGTGAACAATATCTAAATTGCCGTTTACCGGATTTTTTTCAGCTTCTTCAGATAAATCTAATTCAATACGGCTCATCGGAATTTTTAATTCTCGCAATGAATGCGTCAATTGACTGTAGATATCTTGCCATTCTCGAAGTCGTACGTAGGATAAAAATTCTTTCTGACACAAACGACGAAACTGATTATTGGTTAACTGCTTTTGCTGCTCTTCAACGTAGTTCCACAACTTCAATAAACTAACAAAGTCTGACTGTTTATTTTTGAAACGGCCATGTTTTTCATCGGCAGCTTGCTGTTTTTCATGCGGACGTTCACGTGGGTCTTGAATACTTAAGGCACTAACAATAATAAATATTTGTTCAATACAGCCTAAGTCAGCCGCCGTTAAAATCATTTTCGCTAAACGCGGATCTATCGGGAATTTTGATAACGAGCGACCAATCGGCGTTAACTTAACTTGGTTTGCGTTGGCGTCAATTGCCGCTAGCTCTTCAAGTAAGCGAACACCGTCATTTATATTGCGGTTATCTGGTGGCTGCACAAAAGGAAAGTCTGAAATTTCACCTAAATCTAACGACAACATTTGTAATATAACGGTCGCTAAATTGGTGCGTAGTATTTCTGGGTCGGTAAATTCTGGGCGGTTTAAGTAGTCATTTTCAGAATATAAACGAATACAAACACCTGAAGATACACGGCCACAACGACCCGCACGTTGATTGGCACTGGCTTGTGAAATAGGCTCTATCGGCAAACGTTGTACTTTGGTGCGGTAACTATAACGCGATATTCTTGCAGTACCTGGGTCAATAACATATTTAATGCCCGGCACGGTTAAACTGGTTTCAGCAACGTTAGTCGCCAAAACAATATTACGGCCACTATGAGGCTTGAATATTAAATTTTGCTCAGCAACGGTTAAGCGCGAATACAAAGGTAAAACATTGGTATGACGTAGGTTTGCCTTTTCCAAAGCACGTGCGGTATCTCGAATTTCTCGTTCACCATTAAGGAATACTAAAATGTCACCATCAGACGTTGCACCACGACCGTCAGAGCTAAGCTCGTCTACCGCATTGAGAATGCCTGAAATAATATCAGCATCACCATTACTTTCATCGCTCATTTCGTTCAGCGGGCGGTAACGCATCTCTACGGGGAAAGTTCGACCAGACACTTCAATAATCGGCGCTAATTCACCGTTAGCACTAGCAAAATGTTTAGCAAACTTTTCAGGATCAATAGTTGCTGAGGTAATAATGATTTTTAAGTCAGGACGTTTCGGCAATATTTGACGTAAGTAACCCAAAATAAAGTCAATGTTTAAACTACGTTCATGGGCTTCATCAATAATCAAAGTATCGTACTGACGCAATAGCCTGTCTTTTTGCATTTCAGCCAGCAAAATACCATCAGTCATCAGCTTGATATAACTGTGTTCGCTGACTTGGTCGTTAAAACGTACCTTATAACCAACAGCATTACCTAGTTTAGTATTAAGCTCATCAGCAATACGGTTTGCTACTGTTCTTGCCGCAATACGTCGTGGTTGTGTATGACCAATAATACCGTCAACACCACGACCAAGTTGTAAACATATTTTCGGAATTTGTGTAGTTTTACCTGAGCCAGTTTCACCGGCAATAATCACCACTTGATTTTCGGCGATGGCCTTAGCAATAACATCAACATTTTGAGAAACAGGTAGGCCTTCTGGGTAGCTTACCTTAGGTAAATTAGCGCGGCGAACTTGCTTGTTCTCTATCGATTGTTCAATTGACACAGCAATTTGTTGTAGTGCTTTTTGCTGCTTGTCGGCATGAGTTATTTTTTTAACGCCCAATAAGCGTTTTCTTATCCGCGCTTTGTCTGACAGTTTAACTTGATGTAAACGGTCAAAAAGTGCTTTTACCGTGATATTTTCATTGGTTTTATTAGATTTTTTTTCAGTAGCAGCAGAATTAGCGGGGGTAACAGAAGACAAAACAGACTCAACACAAATAACAAAAAAACAGTTTAACAGGTAAACAATAGCAAATGAATACGTAACCCTTTCGGATGTAGCCTTTTGCTATTTTTTGTTGAACTAAAATATCAAGTTAAAGAATAAAGCGCTAACAGCAGTGGTTACTGATTAACGCAAAATCAACTAGCTTTTATAGCCCGAGCGTAAATGTAAATCGATAGCGCGCAGTACATCATTACGAGAAATAGTGCCGAGTAAATTTTCATCATCATCAACAACAGGATATACCTTAGGCTTATTTTTCAGCATTTGCTGACCAAGCTCAATAACGCTGTCATACGGTTTTACGGTTAATACGTCTTTTCGCATTAAGTCAGCAACATCGGCAATATGTTCGTTATAGTAAATGGTTTCAATCATTTTAGCTAAAACATCACTCTCCGATAAAAACCCCATGAGGTGATTATTTTTATCAATGACAGGACCACCAATTTGCTTGGTTTTTAAAAACCGTAGCGCCGCTTCTTCTACCACCATATCTGGCGTAAAAGTCACTGGGTAATGATTCATATATTCTTTTACTAGTAATGATTCCATAGAGGATCCCTAAAAATTAAAATAATAACTAAGTGCAAAACACAAATAATTTTAGCTCATTTGTCTATATATACCCAAACCACTTGAAGATGCAGTTTCAGAGCTAAGCTAGGAAATCAGGTCAAGGCGCAGCACGAAGACAATGGTTATTCCCTTATCAAGTGCTGCACAGCTTTTTTGCTCCAGACAAAAGCTAAGTACATACATCCATGTATGCAACGCGGAGCAGGTTTTCTAGCTTAGCTCCCTTCGGGCAAGGCGATAAAGGGTCATCTCCGGCGTTATTGATTTCGAAAATGGAACAACCATTCTCTTCAATCAATGCCTTGGTGCTAATACTTTCTCGACTTGCTGAATCCTGCATCTTCAAGTGGCTTGGGTATACCCTTAACTGTAGACGCATTTACAAATAAATCATCCGTTTAGCGAAATTTTATCAATTTTTTTATTGTTGCTATTCATTAACTTACAAATGCTAATAAAGCCGGTTGTGTACTTGATGAAAGCGATTGCTCAATACTTTTGTAAGCATGCGTAAAATCTTTTCTCAAATGTGATTTTAAATGGCCTTTAACCTGCTTAAGTGACTCCTTTTTCAGCACGCAAAAAAGCGCTAAGGCATATAAAGTTTCTGGTTCGGTTAACGCGGCTTGACGATTTAAGCTGGCGTTATTGCAAGCGCCACAGCCGCCTCTAAATTGATAAGCAGTATTAGCAAAAATAACCCCAAAGCCCATAAAACAGGCAACAAGATCGATTGTTTGCGGCAAATATTCTTGCCCACCCGGTGGCAACACTTTATTCGACGTCACTAATATACCCGCTAGCGCCTGACCAATCGCGGCAATTAAATCTTGTGGTTGATTCACTTGGCTTTGGTTAAAACCCAACATTAATGCATCATTACCTGTACTTACGCTAACCTCAGCATTCTCACCACGAATAGTGCTCCCTAACCTTAAATCTTCAATGCGGGTGATTGAGCTAGGTACGGTCGATATCAGTTGAATAGGCCATTTCTGCATACCGGCATATTTTTTTGTGTTGATAAACATGGCTTGTGCCATTTCATCAATACTGGTCACCGTACCGGGATAAAATTCATTGGTAGGTAATATCAATCGCGCGTCATCTTTGAGCACATTGATATCAAAATTTTCAATCGCCCATGCAAAGGTATCAAGGATCCAATTTTTCGTATTTTCGTCAATAATTTCTTTTCGGCTAAATAATTTTGCCAACATAATTTCTACAACTTTTAAAACAATTAGCGCTTGTTTGGCTTATTCTTTACTGTTTTTAGAGCATAAAAGCACAACAACCTAAACCAAGGCTAATAAAGGTTAATTTTTAGTATTCTGAGCCAATGCCCATTGCCAAGCCTTAGTGTTATACAAAGGCACTGTTGATAAGGAATGATGATGGCTTCCTGATGACTCTTTCGTTGAATAAGACAGGTAAATAAGGGTTTTATGTTCAGCGTCATAAATGCGTCTGACTTTTAAGCTCTTAAACAAAATGCTTTTAGATTCTTTAAAAACCACTTCGCCATTTTTAGAGCGGTCAATTTTTGCTAAAGCTTCTGCGGTTATTTCACCTGTTTGTCGACAAGCAATACTCATATCAGACGGGTCCGAAAAATCTAAATCGGCCTCAACATGACTAATATGGCAAGTAACGCCAGTAATAATAGGGTCTTGGTTGGCTTTTATCACCACATCTTTAGTGGTAAATAAGCCTAAACTGACTTTACCAACATCATCCGAACAACCAGCAAGCGTCATCAAAGCAATTAGGCTAAGACATAGTTTACTTTTAGCTACATTGGTGCTTTTTACTATTTTTTTTACCGTCACGCTATTTTTTAAAATCGTCATATCTCTAATTTTCTCGTTAATCATCTCTAAAAATTCCAACAAATTCTTCGCCGTTTGACGATTTACTCGCTCGATACATTCCCGAACTGTTAAATGGCATAGTAATATTTCCGGCAGCATCAATAGCAATAATACCGCCTGAGCCACCGGCTGCAACTAAAACATCATTAATCACCACATCAGCAGCTTTTTCAAGACTAATTCCCTGATATTGCATACGAGCACAAATATCCGCTGCAACATGGTAGCGAATAAAATATTCACCATGCCCTGTCGCTGAAACCGCACAACTCTCATTATTAGCGTATGTGCCTGCCCCTATTATCGGTGCATCGCCAATGCGACCAAAACGTTTAGCTGTCATGCCGCCCGTGCTCGTTCCCGCCGTTAGTGTACCTGACATATCAAGCGCTACCGCGCCAACCGTGCCATATTTATATTCATTACCGAGCGTTTGATGCGCGGCTTGAAAATCTTTCAGTTCCTGTTCTTTTTTTATTAACTGCTTCTTCGCTCGCAGTAACGATTTATACCTAGCCTCGGTATTAAAATAACGATTATCTACCAGCGCTAAACCTTGTTGTTTAGCGAATACTTCGGCACCTTCGCCACTGAGCATGACATGAACAGACTTCTCCATCACTTTTTCGGCCAACGCTATTGGGCTTTTTACCGTTTTTACACCAGAAACCGCACCAGCATTCAAAGTTTTACCATTCATAATTGATGCATCAAGTTCATGACCACCATCAAAGGTATAAACAGCGCCTTTGCCGGCATTAAATAATGGTGACTCTTCGAGTATTTGAATAGCAGCGATCACAGCAGCTTGACTCGTCTCACCTGCAGCCAACATAACATAGCCCCTGTCACGTGCTTTTTTAAGCACAGTTTCATAGGCCTTGCGCTTTTTTTTAGTCATATTACTTTTATTTATCGTACCTGCACCGCCATGTATGGCAATGGCGAAAACTTTTTCTTGCTGCGCCTGCGCGCTACTAACTAAACATAATGGTGCAGTGACCAAGGTTAAAATCGTTAATAAAATTAATTTGTTTTTCATATCATCCGCCACAGTTAACGCGTTATAAAAAAGTATACTCACAATGTGCGATAAATCAGTGACATTTACAAGCATTGGCCTGAGTCGAATATGGACATTAATCAGTACTTTCGCTATGGTACTGGTCATACCATTAATTAATTTTTTATTATATTTATAGCGAAATCGTCTATAAAGCCAAGGACGCCCATGACTGAGCAACGAGTAATTGTAGCGATCAGCAATAACATCGCCCACGTTAAATTTAATCGCGCTGACAAGCTAAATGCTTTAGATATGCCAATGTTTATTGCTATTCGTAATACCATAAAAACCTTACGTAAAAATCGAGATATTCGAGCGGTTATTGTTTCAGGTAGTGGGGAAGATTTTTGTTCCGGTTTAGATGTAAAATCAATCATGAAATCACCTATGAGCATGGTCAAATTGTTGTTTAAGGCGTTACCTTGGCGAGCAAATTTAGCCCAAGTTGTATCTACCGGTTGGCAGGATATTCCAGTACCGGTGATTTGCGCCATTCATGGCCGCTGCTGGGGTGGAGGTTTACAAATTGCCTTAGGTGCTGACTTTAGATTCGCCACACCTGACAGTTCGCTATCAATTCTAGAAGGAAAATGGGGCTTAATACCTGATATGGGTGGCACTATTGCCCTGCGTGACCTGATGCCAATTGATCAAGCAAAAAGATTAGCCATGACAGCCCAAATGTTTACTGGCCAACAAGCACTAGCACTAAATTTAGTCACAGAAGTCACTGAAACACCCTTGGCCGATGCACAAGCCTTCGCAAAGTCCTTACTTAGCCAATCACCGGATGCAATCGCTGCAAATAAAAGGCTTTATAACAAAAGCTGGCAAGGTAGTAAGGGCTGGGCTTTATTTCGTGAATCCTACTATCAAATTAAAGTCATGATGGGCAAAAACATGCAGCGCAAGATTTATAATCAAACCAACGATGTTGAACAGCAAAAAGCATTTTTACCACGTAAAAAATGGTAAACTCAGCACATGAACAATGTCTATAAATATCAAGGTGGGTTGTAGCAAGATGAAAATAAAGGTTGATGATTTAACTGGTGGTGAAGTTATCACCTTGCTAGAGGAGCATTTAGCCGATATGTATGCCACCTCACCGGCAGAAAGCGTTCATGCCCTTGATATAAAAGCGCTAAAAAATCCAGCTATCACCTTTTACAGCTGTTGGAAAAACGATGAATTACTAGGTTGTGTGGCACTGCGCGAACTTAATATAAACCATGTCGAACTTAAATCCATGAGAACAGCGTCACATGCGCGCAAACTTGGCGTCGCATCAAGCTTGATGCAACACATATTAGCGGTAGCCAAACACCGTCATTACCAGAAAATAAGTTTAGAAACCGGCTCTATGGACTTTTTCCAACCTGCAAGAGCGCTTTATAAAAAATATGGCTTTGAATACTGTGGACCGTTCGGCGATTATCAGCCAGATGCCAATAGTCAATTTATGACACGGCATATTTAATTTATTTGTTGTAGCTCAAAATCGATCAGAGGTTTTGACTCAAAGAATTAAATACGAAGAGCAGGAAATCCTACATAGCGATTAAGGGCTGTTGATCTTTGTTTAATAATTCAGCTGAGAGATAAAATCACCTTAATTAAGGCGAAAAGCGTGTAGTCGTGTCATTTAAATTAATTATTTTCCACGTAAAGTAAGATGATTTTAGCCTCCCCCTTGGGCAATGGTTATTTTTAACCCTAGCGGCATTAGAATTTCACTTATTTGGAACTACCAAACCCCGCTCATTCTGCTTTACTAACATTAAAAATAATCTATTGCTGAAAATATAAACAAAGTTCAACAACTCTGAGTCGTCATTTTAAAAAGCAAATGACCAATTGCGCTTATCATTGTCGAGTTAACTAATTCATTATTTTATAATTCCATATTTATTGAGTTTTCGAGATATCTTTGCGTGTGAAACTGATAATCTATGAGCCAATTTTCTAGTCGATGGATAAGTAACATATAGCGTACTTAATATGTTTTTTTCAAATTTTTCAATTGCATACTCAAGTGAACTAATATTTTCATCACATAACAACTCTAACTCTTGATCCGTTGTTGAAGTGGAAAAATAGATATCAGTATCATCAATTATGCTTTTATCGACGAGTGCTAATGTTCTAAAAATAACGTTCTGTAACTGCCTGATATTTCCAGGCCATTGGAATTTTGATAGTCGTAACATTGCCGAATGAGTAAACTTTGGCTGGTCAATATTAATTTGTTCACAGGCTTTTGTACTAAAGAAGTTAACTAAATCATGAATGTCTTCACTGCGCTCTCTTAATGGCGGTAAATCTATACTTAGAACATTTAAGCGATAATATAAGTCTTCTCTAAACAAACCTTTCGTCGTCATTTTTTCAAGGTTTCTATGAGTAGCGCATACTATGCGAACATTAACTTTAATTTCAGTTGTTCCTCCGATACGCCTAAAAGTAAAATCTTGAAGAAATCTCAGTAATTTTGCTTGTAAATAAATAGACATTTCACCTATTTCATCTAAAAATACCGTACCATTTTCTGCCATTTCAAATAAACCGAGTTTCCCGTTTTTTTGTGCGCCCGAGAAAGCGCCTGGTGCATAGCCAAATAACTCACTTTCAAGTAAATTTTCAGCTAATGTTGCACAGTTTATGGCTAAAAATGGAGCATTAACCCTTTTTCCTGATTCATGAAGAGCACGTGCGAACAGTTCTTTACCTGTGCCTGTTTCACCAGTAATTAGTACAGGAAAGTCTAATTTGGCGAAGCGCAATGTTTGCTGTTGTATATTTTTAATTTTTATCGAGTGACCTATTATCGATTGAATATTTTCTCCGGTATACGATTGAATTTTTGATATTTTTTTCCCTAAGCTTTCAGGACTTTGTAATAATAATACTGCGCCATTTACTTTAGAGTTCGCGTATATCGGTGTGATATCGATCAAAAAGTGTTTATTAGCAAAGCAGATATCGATAGCCGGTGGAGATTCTACTAATACATCGTGCAAGTTAAGAGGAATAATGTCACAGATATTATGACCTTCTAACCTGTCTTTTGTTAAACCGAGTATTTTTTCCGCTTCGATATTGGCAACAATAATCTGTCCACTAATATCAATATCCAATATAGGATCTGGTAATTTGGACACTATAGTATCAAGATGTTTACGCTTAACTTCATCAGGACATAGCTCTATTTTAATAACATCTTTTACATCAGGGATGGCGACAAGCTTTTTTCTTATAATATCAAAACTCACCCCTCGATCTCTTATGTGAACATAAGTATGGTAAGTAAACATTTCAACCGAGGTTAAATTCCAGCCATTTTCAACAATAACACTCAGCATTTCTTGAGTTATACCTAACCGGTCTGCTGAAATTATTTTTAAGCGCATACTTTGATTCACTATTGTTACAATAGTGTTAAACGTATCACATCCAAACCAGTACTAATACACTGTTTTTAATAGATTTAAATTAAACACAACAAATTTCGTATCACAAATGAAACAGCCAATTCTGTATATTTTCAAACATTTATTATTAACATATTGATATCTATTATTAATTTATTTATGGATCAAAACATGCTTGGCATGTGTTTTTTAATGAAAAATAATTTTTAGGTTATTTAGATAAGGAAACTACATGAATCCCGCTCGCTTACTTTATGTTACTGACCCATTGTGTTTATGGTGCTACGGTATTTCAACGGTTATAGAAAATTTTTACAAAGAGTTACCTAACGAAATGGTCACTGAAACTATTAATGGTGGTTTATTTCCAGCAGCACAAGCTAAAAAATGTGATCAAAATTTTAGAGATTATTTAAAAAATGCATCTATACAAGTAACAAAATTATCAGGTAAAGAATTTAGCGCTTCGTTTTGGCAGTTATTAGCTACGCCGGGCTTTACTTATGACACAGAGCCTAGTGCTAAAGCATCTGTAGTTGTGAAAAATCTTGCTGGTGAGCAGGCAATGCTAAAATTCATGCATTTATTACAGCAAGCTTTTTTTGTTGAAGGAAAAAATGTTATGCAACCCAGTATACTTGCTTTACTTGCCGAACCTTTTGATATTCCTAATCAGGACTTCTTAGATTTTTACTTCAGTGATGAATGCTTGAATCTGACCAAACAAGAATATGCCGAAGCAAAGCAACTAGGTGTGCAAGGCTTCCCAGCTTTACTTTATCTAAAAGAACGACAAGGTTATAAGTTAGCTGCTGGATTTTCTGATTTAGAAAACCTTCGCAATGCGTTTGGCTGGGCTGAAAATGCATGTAAACAAGCTGAACTTAACACGGCGAATGTTTGCAACGATAAAGGTTGTAACATTTAAAATGTAAATCCCATAGAGAATCAGGGTCACAGTGGCTAATTTTAGCTCTGATATAAAAATCAATTTGTAACTATTGGGTAAAATTTTTCATTTTGATCCTCCTTAAAATATAGGTTAAAGAACGCTATAAAATACTTAGAAATAATGCAGACTATTACCATAAAAAACACACTATATTTGAGTGTTCATTTTATATTAAGCGGAAGTCTCATTTTTTTGATGATTTATTACTTTGCCAAATAATGTAACAGCATCGATACACGTTACACCACTGAAACACCTTTAATTAGTACCGAGAGTCAAGCAAATTGCTGAGTTTGAGACTTCTTAATGCAAAGACTGTTACATTACTATTACAGCACATAAGAAAAACACAAAAAAAAAAACTTAAACCATTGATAAGTATCACTTTATATTTTTGGTACAAGCTATGCTAATCCAAGTTAACCTTATTATTAACTTGTGAACAGTCAACGATGAAAGAAGAGATTATAAAAGGCGAACCGCGTAGTAAAAGTGCACTCTCAGGAAAAAAACTATCTTGGGCAAATGACTTACAGCGTAGCCGAAAAAATGGGCCTGCGATAAAAGATAAAGATTGGTCGAATTCAAGTAATTCAACTATCGCTGTACACGCAGGTACTATGGATGATGATGCAACAGGTGCCGTAGGTACACCAATCTATCAAACATCAACGTTTTCTTTAGGTGAAAGTGAATACCGTGCAGTTGAAGAAGGTCATGCTCGCGATAAATTTATTTATACTCGTTACGGTAACCCAAGCCAATGGGCAGTACAAAATAAATTAGCCGCTTTAGAAGGCGCTGAATCTGCACTTGTATTTAGTTCTGGGATGGCGGCAATTACAGCAACGATCATGGCATTAATGGACAAAGGTGCACATGTTGTTGCTTCTAATGAACTTTACGGTGGAACCTACAACCTATTCAACAATGAGTTCCCTACTTTTGGCATGAGTGTCGATTTTGTTGACCCTACTGACTATGAATCGATTGAAGCAGCGATTAAGCCAAATACACAAATTCTGTATTTTGAAGTCCTCACCAACCCACTATTAAAGTTAATTGATATAGAGCGCTTAGCTGAAATTGCTAAAAAACACCGTTTGCGCTTAGTGGTAGATGCCACGTTTGTAACGCCTATTGGCTGTAAGTCTCTAGAGTTGGGGGCTGATTTAGTTATTCACTCATGTACTAAATATCTCAATGGCCACAGCGATCTTGTTGCGGGGTGTGTAATGGGAAGCCGTAAATTAGTTGATATGGTTTGGCCACGATTATTAAATTACGGTGGTTCTCTTGATCCTCATGCCGCATTTATGCTTGAACGTGGCTTAAAAACCTTAGCTATCCGTATGAAAGCTCATCAAGAGAGCGCTTTTAAATTGGCGACGTATCTTGAATTTCATCCGAAAGCTTCCGCTGTTCGCTATCCACTACTAAAAAGCTTTCCTCAATATGAGCTTGGCAAAAAAATGCTAGCGAATGCTTCAGGAATGATTTCTTTCACTGTTGAAGGCGGTGATGAAGCAGCTAAAAAATTAATATCTTTACTCAAACTTTCTCGGCAAGCAACTAGCCTTGGCGGTGTCGAGTCATTGGTGAGCTTACCTTTTAACACTTCTCATGCTAGTTCAACGGTCAAACAACGAGAGAATATGGGTATTATGCCTGGTTGTATTCGCTTATCTGTAGGCATTGAAGATAGCGATGATTTAATTGCTGATTTTGAGCAAGCACTAGCACAACTATAAATTCAATAAATTTTAAGGAATTATCATGCGAAACAGTATTGCAGTATCAGCACTTAGTGAATATGTGAATGAAATTAAAGACTTTCCAGCAGAAGGCATTGCTAAATATGGTGTAGAGCTAAACTGGGAAACCGGTACTCGCTCTCGAGTAAAGGCATTACCTATGGAAATTGGACCACATTTAGTCAATCGTGAATTTGAATGGGTGATTGATGAACCACGTCAGTTACTGGGTACAAATCAAGCACCAAACCCACAAGAGTATTTATTATCTGGTATGGGGGCCTGCATTTTAGTTGGTTTTACTGTTGGCGCTTCAATCATGGAGATTCAGTTAGAGTCTTTGAGCGTAACCGTTAAAGGCGAATTAAATTTAGCTGGCTTTTTAGGTGTTGATGACAATGCACCTATTGGTTTTAAAACCATTCGATATTTAATTGAAGTATCTGGCGATGGCTCTAGTGAACAATTTGAAGAGCTAGCAAAAAAAGCGGTATCTCACAGTCCTAATGCAATGACCATAATGAAAGGTGCTGATTTACAAGGTGAGCTTGTAATTATTTAACCCTTAGTATGTAAGTAAAGTGGAGCTTGAATTGAGTACTTTCATTCTGTTCAAGTTCAATTTTGATGTTTTAACATAAAGAATTTTCCTATGCCTAAAATGCAAAATATCAACAAATCGAGTAATATTCCTAATAAAAGTGATATCGAACTTCTTGTTGAAATAGAAAATAAAGTTCGCTGGTTAGCAAGTTGGATAATACATAATGCTAACAATATTAGACCTTCAAGAGATGGTATTAAAGTAGGTGGGCATCAAGCCTCGTCAGCATCAATATCAACGGTGATGACTGCATTGTATATGAATGTTTTGCGCCCTGAAGACAAGGTCGCAGTAAAGCCACACGCATCACCTAACTTTCATGCAATACAATATCTATTAGGTCGCCAAACACTTGAGCAATTAGAAAAGTTTCGAGCATTTGGCGGGGTTCAATCATATCCATCAATAACTAAAGACAAAACAGAAATAGATTTTTCAACAGGCTCTGTTGGTTTAGGTGTAGCCGCAACGCTCTTTTCTTCTATTACTCAAGATTTTGCTGCTGATCATGAATTGTTAACAAATACCGATGCAGATAATAAAGGCCGGATGATCTCCATTTTAGGTGATGCAGAACTTGATGAAGGCAATATTTACGAAGCGTTATTAGAAGGCTGGAAAAAAGAGTTAAAAAACACCTGGTGGATTATTGATTTTAACAGACAAAGTCTTGATGCTGTTATCAATGACGATTTATATCAGCGTATTTTAGACTTTTTCGAATCCGTTGGCTGGGAAGTTGTCACGTTAAAATACGGTAAATTACAGCAAAAAGCTTTTGAAGGTCCTGCTGGGGGTGAATTAAAAACATGGATAGACGATTGTCCTAACCAATTATACTCTGCCATGGTATTTAAAGGTGGAGCAGCTTGGCGTAAACGTTTAACTGAAGATTTAAAAGAGACTAAAGGCCTTAAAGAATTTTTAAATAACTACGATGACGAGCAACTAAGTGCCTTGATGGCTAACTTAGGTGGACATGATATGGAGCTACTTTGTGAAGCTTTCCATAATGTTCAAGATGACAAACCTCGCTGTTTTGTTGCTTATACTGTTAAAGGTTACGGATTACCATTAGCAGGTCATAAAGATAATCATGCGGGTATGATCACTCCTGATCAAATGATCCAATTCCAAGCTGATAATAACATTACTGATGGTGAACAATGGCTTCCGCATGCTGGTTTGACATGTTCAGAGCAAAAACTAAATAACTTTTTAAATTCCGTTCCTTATAATCAAAGAACATCACCTAAGCCATTACAACCTGCATTAGCGATTGATGAATTTAAAACACCTGTAGGTGAAAAGTCATCAACGCAAGTAGCCTTTGGTAAAGTAATGAGCCAAATAGCTGCTAGTAAAGAAGAGTATGCAAATAGAGTCGTAACCACAGCGCCAGACGTTGCTTCATCTACAAACCTAAGTGCTTGGGTTAATAAACGTGGTGTTTACCACCGTATTGTTAAAGAAGATACCTTCAAAGATGAGCAGATCCCTTCAACACTTAAGTGGTTACAATCACCTAAAGGTCAGCATATTGAATTAGGTATTGCAGAAAGTAACTTATTTAGCTTATTGAGTTCACTTGGGCAAGCAGAAAAACATTTTGGTGAACGCTTACTTCCTATTGGTACAGTTTACGATCCATTTATTTGTCGTGGCTTAGATGCACTAAATTATGCATGTTATCAAGATGCACGTTTTATGCTAATTGGCACTCCAGCAGGTATTACCTTAGCGCCAGAAGGTGGCGCACATCAATCATTTAATACTCAACTTATTGGCATGGCACAACCAAACTTATTGTCTTTTGAACCGGCTTACTCAGATGAAGTTGCTTGTATAATGCACTGGTCACTTGACCATATGCAAAAACCTGAAGGCTGTTCAACCTACTTAAGACTTTCAACTCGCAGTATTGAACAACCCAAGCGTGAATTAACGCCTCAGTTAAAAGATGAAATAATCAAAGGTGCTTACTGGCATCAAAAGCCAGAAAATAGCAGCGCATTAGCCATTGTTTATATTGGCGTGATTGCTCCCGAAGCTAAACGTGCATTTGACCTATTATTTGAAGAGATGCCAGATGCCGGACTACTCTCAGTAACATCCGCAGATAAACTTTATGCTGATTGGCAAAAAGCGAAAGCAAGCCGTCAAGCGGGTGATAGAGCTGCTCGAGCACATATTGAAAACCTTTTAGGTGATCTTTCACGCGATGCAGGCTTAGTAACCGTTGTTGATGGCTATCCTACAACCCTTACTTGGTTAGGCGGTGTTTTAGGACATCGCGTTGAAGGGCTCGGCGTCAATAGCTTTGGTCAGTCTGGTGATTCTATTGATTTATATAAGCATTATCGTATAGATGCTGATGCTATTCTTGATGCTTGTGCATCTTCTTGTTTAAATTTAATTCGTAATAGGTAGTCGTATGTCTATTGAAATAAAAATGCCAATGTTATCTCCAACCATGACAAAAGGTATTATCGCAAATTGGTTAGTTGAAGTTGGTGACAATGTAGTTGCTGGCGATATTATTGTTGAAGTAGAAACTGATAAAGTAACTATTGAAGTAGAAGCTAATGAAGATGGCGTAGTAAGTGACTTACTTGCACAAATTGGTGACGAAGTACCTGTAGATGCAGTTATTGTTAAATTTGCGGCACCTGGAGCGTCTATTGCTAAAGCAGAAAAAGCGGCTCCAAGTGAAGCTATTGCTCAACATAAAGAAGAAGCTGCACCTGTTGCACCATTAGAGAGTGTTGTTGAAACAAGCTCTGCAAATTCTTCACTTGCTGATAATGGCGCATTGAATATGTCTCCATTAGCACGACGCATGGCTGAGCAACAACACCTTGATGCTAAAAAAATTATTGGTAGTGGTGCAAAAGGTAAAATAGTTAAACGTGATATCGAATTATCAATGGGTGTTGATTTATCAAAAACTGTTCAAACAGCTGCTGCAGCATTACCTGCTAATGTTGAAATTGATTACGATTTACTACCTGCATTTACACGTAAGAAAAATTCAGGCATGAGATCTGTTGTAGCACAACGTTTAACAGAATCAAGCCGTGACATCCCTCATTTTTACATGACGGTTGATTGCCAAATAGATACATTATTAGCAATGCGCAAACAGCTGAATGAACGAAAAAATGCGACATATAAAATATCTGTAAATGACTTTGTTATTAAAGCAGTTGCAGCAGCAATGAAAATAGTGCCTGAAGCTAATTGTATGTGGGATGGCGACTCGGTTATTTATTTTGACCAAGTTGACGTTTCAGTTGCTGTAGCGGTAAATGACGGTTTAATTACTCCTGTTATTAAAAATGCCGACAGTATTGGTTTAGCGACTATTTCTAACGTAGCTAAAGAGTTAGTTACTGGCGCTAGAGACGGTAAATTAAAGCCTGCTAATTACCAAGGTGGTACCTTTACTATTTCAAACCTAGGTATGTTTGGTATTGATAATTTCACTTCAATTATTAACCCACCACAAAATGGTATTTTATCTGTTGGTGCTGGTCAGCCAAAACCAGTTGTTGTTAATGGCGAACTATCAATAGCAACCGCAATGTCTGTCACTTTAGCAATGGATCACCGTTGTGTTGATGGCGCTATTGGTGCAAGTTTCATTAAAGCCTTTAAAGAAGTTATTGAAGATCCAATTTCAATTATATTGTAGGAGCGTATATGTCTGATAAAAAAAATAACCAACATAGCTTCGATGTAGTCGTTGTTGGCGCTGGCCCAGGCGGTTATGTAGCAGCAATTAGAGCCGCTCAACTGGGCTTGTCAACGGCTATTGTTGAAGCGAATCATTTAGGTGGTATTTGTTTGAATTGGGGCTGCATACCAACAAAAGCGCTACTAAAATCTGCGGAGATGTATCAAAAAGTATCTCACATAGAAAATTACGGTCTATCTGTAAAAAATGTTGATTTTGACTTAGAAAAAATTGTGAAGCGTTCACGTGACGTATCAGCAAAATTATCAGGTGGTATTAGCCATTTGATGAAAAAACACAAAATCCCTGTTTTTAGTGGTTACGGGCAATTAATGGGGGAAAAGGCTAACTCACAATTACAACAAGTTTCTGTGTCAAATAATGACAAAGTAGAAAGCATTTTATCTGGTAAGCACATCATACTTGCTACGGGTGCTCGAGCTAAAAGCTTTCCTGGTCTTGAAGCTGATGGTAAAAAAGTGTGGAGCTATAGAGAAGCCTTAGTACCTAAAGAAATTCCTAAGTCGTTATTAATTATTGGCTCTGGTGCTATAGGTATTGAATTTGCTAATTTTTATCATGCTTTTGGTAGTGATGTGACCGTGGTTGAAGCCATGGATCAAATCATGCCATTTGAAGATAAAGAAATCTCTGCTGTTGCTCAAAAAGCAATGGCAAAACGCGGCATGAAATTTAAGCTAGCAACTAAGGTTGTTGAACTTGACCGTCTTCAAGAACAAGTTGTAGTTACACTTGATAAAAACGGAAAGCGTGAACAATTCAACGTTGACCAAATAATTACCGCTGTTGGTGTTCGTCCTAATATTGAAAATATTGGCTTAGAGTTAGCTGGTGTTGATATGGACAAACAAGGCTTTATTGATGTAGATGATTTTTGTCAAACTTCGGCTAGTGGTATTTATGCGATTGGCGATGTTGCAGGCGCTCCATGTTTAGCTCATAAAGCGAGTCATGAAGCCATTATTTGTATTGAAAAAATTGCTGCACAAAAAGATGTTCATGCATTAGATAAGTCAATGGTACCGGCGTGTACTTATTGCTTCCCACAGGTTGCAAGCATTGGTTTAACTGAACAAAAAGCATTAGACCAAGATCTTAAAGTTCGTGTAGGTAGGTTTCCTTTCCAGGCAAATGGTAAGGCAATTGCCCAAGGCGATACGGATGGTTTAGTTAAAGTTATTTTTGATGAAGTAACAGGAGAGCTTTTAGGTGCTCATATGGTAGGTAATGATGTGACTGAATTGATTCAAGGTTTTACCATTGCTAAAACAATGGAAACAACAGAAGATGAGTTAATGCAGACAGTATTTCCTCACCCGACGTTATCTGAAATGATGCACGAATCAGTATTAGATGCATTTCAACGCGCCATTCATATTTAACCATCCAACTTTTAATTAAAAGTGCTTTAGGCATGGATGCCTCGGCCTCACCTTCCCCTAAAACTCGTGAGGCCACTCTTTCAAAATCTAATATCGAGACTCAACGTCAACGCTAAAAATAATAAATAACAAAAGTGAGTAACACCATGAGCGAAGTAGTCAGTTTTATAAATAGTATTCTTTGGGACACCTTATTAGTCTATATGTTAGTCGCTATCGGTATTTGGTTTAGTTTTCGGTTAAAGTTGTTACAGTTCAGTCACTTTTTTCACATGTTTAGCGTATTAAAGAGTGGATCAAGTAGCAGCACAACAGGTATATCTGCCTTTCAAGCTTTAATGACCAGTTTAGCGGCAAGAGTAGGAACAGGAAACTTAGCAGGTGTAGCCATAGCTATATCCTTAGGTGGTGCTGGGGCGGTTTTCTGGATGTGGGTTATCGCTTTATTAGGCATGGTTACAGGTTATGCAGAAAGTTTACTTGGACAATTATATAAAGTAAAAGACAGTCAAGGCCAATTTAGAGGAGGCCCTGCTTATTACATAAAAATGGGCTTGAAAAAACCAATACTTGCGACCATTTTTTCTGCATGTGTTTTTATCGGCTATGGCTTGGTTTTTAGCTCAACCCAAGCGAACACAATGACAGACGCCCTTAATCATGCTTACCATATACCAGCTTCAATATCTGGTTTGATAATTGTAGTGCTTGCCGGTCTTATTATTTTAGGTGGCGTTAGAATGATAGCTAAATGTTCAAGCATATTAGTGCCAGTTATGGGTATTAGTTATTTAGCATTAGCCTTATACATTTGTGCTTTAAATTACTCATTGTTACCTGACATAATCATTTTAATTTATCAATCCGCTTTTGGTTTAACTGAAGCCGGCAGCGGCGCATTAGGTGCTGCAATAATTAATGGTGTAAAACGCGGATTATATTCTAATGAGGCCGGTGCTGGCACAGTGCCACACGCAGCCGCTTGTGCTAATTCGCGTCATCCGGCAGCACAAGGTTATGTTCAAATGCTTGGTGTTTTTATCGATACCATCGTTGTATGTACAGCAACCGCTGTAATAATTTTACTTGCACAAAACGAATTGGGAAATGAAAACCTAACGGGTATACGCCTTACGCAAAGTGCGGTAAGCCAGCACGTAGGTAGCTGGGGTAGCGATTTCATCACTATTGCTATTTGCTTATTTTCTTTTACCTCTATTGTCGCTAATTATGTTTATGCAGAAAGCAATTTAGTGCTGTTTAAATCAGATAATTTGGTCGGAAGAAGTATTTTTACACTTATTTTTCTCTCGATGACTTTTTGGGGAGCAAATGCATCGTTACCTGAAGTTTGGGCTATTGCTGACTTATCCCTAGGGTTAACGACAATCATAAATATCACCGCGTTAATGCTATTGTCGACAACAATTGTTGCTGTAACAAAAGATTATCATCAACAACGAAAAACCACTGCGTTACCCGTTTTTAAAAAAAGTAATATAAATAACATTCAAGGACAACTTACTAAAGATATATGGTAGATTTATAAATTATGCTGGATAAAAGTATTAAAATTCTAACAATTTTATGAAGATTAGCTATCTGCAAATATAGCTGCTCTTTTTTCTGCCCTCTCAGAGATAGAATGAATATATTTCATCTCGTCTCCAAAAGAGTTCGATTTCTGTTTTTCACTCAAAAACAAGCTTTGCCATTGAGATACCCAAGGTCGATTTTTGGCGTTCTCGATGCAAAGTTCCATAGATAAATTATGAAAAACAACTTCACTATACAAGTTATTTTCAAAAATTTTAACAACTTACAACCATTAAAGCCAACACTAGATAGCTCAACAAACTTAAGTGTTTATCTCTATAGTATTCATACAATTACATTTTTTATTAGTATTTTTCAATCAATGTTTGTTAATAAATTAATGATGACGATGAGTCTTCACCTTACAACGCTACTTTATAATTATTCAACCTTACAGTATTGTTATGTTACAACATAACATATATTATCTTGCACAAATTTAATCGCAAGAGATGAAATCGTGTATAACAAAAAAATGAAAATAGGCAAAACAGTGATTGCCACTGTGATATCGAGTTTGTTATCGCCTCAAGTATTTGCGCAAGATAACGCGTTGAGTAACGTTGAGATAATTGAAGTTATTAGTTACAAACAAGCATATCGTGGCAATGTGCCCTTTAAAGATCTTCCACAAGCAGTGTCGGTTATATCAGCTCAAGAGCTTGATGCTATGGGCATTTCAAACTTCCAAACGGCACTAAGTTTAGACAGCAGCTTGTCGCGTCAAAACAATTTTGGTGGTCTTTGGGAAAGTTTTGCTATACGCGGCTTTTCTGGTGATGAAAACCTACCATCTGCTTATCTCATTAATGGGTTTAGCGCTGGACGTGGCTTTAGTGGTTTAAGAGATACCTCCAATATCGAGTCTATTGAGGTATTAAAAGGCCCTGCTTCTGCACTTTATGGCCGCGGTGAACCTGGCGGCACTGTAAATATCATCACTAAAAAACCTCAGTTTGAGCAACAAGGTTACCTAAAGTTTTCTGCGGGTGAATATGCCCACCAGCGTCTTGAAGGTGATTACACTAGTGGCATTACAGATGATATCGCATTTCGAATTAATGGTTCATACGAAGATTCAGAAAGCTTTAGAGGTAGCATTAAAAGTAAAAAAACGGCAATAACGCCTTCAATTTTTGTAAAACTAGGCGACGATACAAGCTTAACTTACGAGTTTGAATATGTTGATCAAGAAATACCATTTGATCGCGGTATTCCTGTGTTAATTGGCGTTAATATTGCGCCCGAAACATTTTTAGGCGAACCAAGTGATGGCCCTATGAAAGTTGAAGCTATGGGTCATCAACTTACATTGCAGCATCAAATAAATGCTGATTGGTTTTTGTCGTTGGGTGCTGGTTATCGAGACTCTTCTTTAGAAGGATATTCGTCGGAAATTGAATTATCACCGGGCAGACAGTTACTTTATGCTGACGGTGAAACCGTTAGCCGACAACGACGTTATCGTGATTATGATGCAAAGGACGCTTCATTGAGAGTTGAGCTTAACGGCTCGTTTGACGCGCTAGGTACAAAGCATAACGTATTAATTGGTGCAGACGGCTACGACTATGAATTGCATTCTATACAAGAAAGATGGCGTACGGCTTGGGGTAGCGGCGATACAACTTTTTCCGTAAATGCTTATAACCCTGTATATGGCCAAACAGCACCTGAAACATCGCCAACACAAGACAACCTTGAAGAGCAAAATGCTTTTGGGATTTATTTACAAGATCAAATGGCATTGAGTAAAAAAGTTAACCTGCTTATAGGTGTACGTTTTGATAAGTTTGAGCAAGATATTACTAATAACTTTAGCGGCAATACTGTTAGTCAATCTAAGTCTGAAGTAAATCCAAGAATTGGTATTTCATATCAAGTTGATGATGGAGTCACACTATATTCAAATTATGCTGAAGGTTTTCGACCAAACTCTGGCGCAGACGCTAATAGTAACGCATTTGAAGCTGAAAAAAGTGAGTCAATTGAAGCAGGTGTAAAGTGGTCATTATTTAATGATGTATTAAGTGGCACAGTCGCATTATTTAAAACTGAAAAGTCTAATATATTAACCGCAGATCCCATCAATTCAGGTTTTTCTGTTGCATTGGGTAAAGCAGAAAGCTCAGGTATTGAGTTAGACTCTCGCTTTAACCTAACTGAAAACACGGTATTAGATATTGGCTATACCTACATTAATGCTCATACGGTAAACGATATGACCAACCCGGATTGGGGAGTGAGTATTGCTGCTAACAGCCAACTTATTAATGTGCCAAAACACACTCTGAATATGTCACTTATTCATTATGCAGAAGTAGCAGATACCCCACTACAATTGGGTGCTCACGTACTAAGTGTTAGTGACCGTTTAGGTGAAACTATTGACCCAGATTATGAACTGCCAAGCTACACCATTGTTAACCTGTTTGGCACATTAAATATTAATGACAACATAACACTGCAAGCTAATATCGAAAACTTATTTGATGAAGAGTGCTTTGCCAATTCTTATTCTGCTTTGTGGACTATACCTGGGCAGCCAAGAAGAATTAACGCAAGTATTAGCTACAACTTTTAAACAACCTTAGTGAACAGCGCTTCGAAAGAAGCGCTAAAAACAAATGACAAATATAAAACCTAGCCGAATTGCTTCTATCGATATTCTTAGAGGCTTCGTGATTTTACTCATGCTTGTTGACCATGTTCGAGAGCGTTTCTTCTTACATAAACAAGTGCTCGACCCAATGGATATTAATAATACTGAGCCAGAGCTATTTTTCACGCGCTTAAGCGCCCATTTATGTGCACCCATTTTCGTTTTTCTTACAGGGATATCTGCATGGTTATATGCCAACCCGAGTAGTGGCATCAAGCGTTCAGCGCCAAGCTTCTTATTCAAACGTGGGCTGATTTTAATTCTACTCGAAGTCACCTTGATTAATTTTTCTTGGTTTGGCGCTTATAACACACTTTATTTGCAAGTTATTTGGGCAATTGGATTAAGCATGATTGCACTTGCGGCTGCGGTACATTTGCCACGTCAATGGATAATTGCTATTGGATTAGCCATTGTTGTCGGCCATAACTTACTGTCACCTATTCGGTTTAATTCAGGTGAATTGGGTTACAATGTATGGACGATATTACATGATCGCGGTTTTCTAATAACTGACGCATGGCTGAATGTAAAAGTATCGTACCCGGTTTTACCGTGGATTGGCGTTATGATGCTTGGTTATGCGGCTGGACCATTGTTTTCTTCAAAAATAAGTTCAGCAAAGCGTAAATCAATGTTAATCAAATCGGGGGTTAGTTTAATAGTGTTGCTGCTTATTTTACGGGGCTTTAACATTTATGGCGAAACACTTGAATGGACGCAACAAGCCACGGTATTAATGACCATAATGGCGTTTTTGAACTATACCAAGTACCCACCTTCATTAGATTTTCTATTATTTGCCATCAGCATAGGCGCGTTAACTTTAGCATGGTTAGAAACTGCTAAAGCAGGCTGGCTAAATAAAGTAAGCATATTGGGCACTGCGCCGATGTTTTTTTATATTTTACATCTTTACGCTTTGCTTGTTTGTTACTTTATTGCTTACCAAATTTGGGGGCCGAATACCTTTTATGGTAACCCTCAGCAAGGATACCTCGCTTTTAATCACGTTGGACAAGTTTGGCTATTCTCAGCTGGACTAATTATGCTTTTATATTGGCCGAGTAAAAAGTTTAGTGAGTTTAAACGCGCTACCAATATGCAGTGGGTAAAGTATTTTTAAGAGATAGAATATTTAAATTAGTAGAGCGCAAATCTGTTGAGTTTTTGAAATATATTTTTCAACAGTTCAACCTAAGGTATTACTCAAGGTGGTTAATTGCGCTTTATAAATTAACCTTGAGCAATGAGTTATATCAGGCTTATTTGTTGAATGGAGTTAATTACTTATTAACGCTACATTTATGAACACTTCTCACATATACATTGTAATTCTAATTGTGAATTAACCAGCTTATAACCTGCGTTAGCGACTTCCTGTTCTAATTCATCAGCAATACGTTTGGCGATGGCAATTTCTTTAACACTTTGGCATTTTCCACAGATAAGAAATTGTGGTATTTCATGGCTATGACTACAAGCAATATGCGAGCAAGCGACGTACTTATTAGTTGAGCTGAGTTTATGAACTAGCTGCTCAGTTTCAAGAAAATCGAGTATCCGGTAAACGGACATTGCTGCCATAGAAGAATCAGTGCTTTTATTATACTTATCAGTTATTTCGTATGCTGACAACGGAACATTGGAAAGCAACATCAGCTCTAATATCCCCTTGCGCTTGGTCGTTAAGCGCCCACCAGAGTGATTACAAATGTCTTGGGCTTTAGTCAATATTTTATTTAACTGTTGTTCTTTCATCGCACTATCTCCAATACCCTATACTGCTTATCAAACTGTTTAAGACATTACTTACTATTTTATAGCCACTGAAGGTTTAACCTTGCGCTAGTAGTTTGATAATCATCTAATTAATCTTGCTGATATATCATATCATTGCTGTTTGTACAGTTCTTCTTTTTTAAACTTAAGTTCAGTATTGTTAGATGCTAATTAGATAGATATTCGATAAAACCTAGCGATTAATGATAGAAAGCACGAAAGCCTGAGGATTAGCTATGCTGGTATTTTTAGAGCGTTACACTTCAATCAGTAAATCTTCTTTATTAATTGAAAATTCTACCACTATTCATTTTTACTGAGTGTCTATATTTTGCTTTATTGATTAGCTACGGTGGGTTGAGCACAGTATTTTATACTGTACTCAAAGCGTCTAACATCATAGATAGGCCTATATTCGACATACGATTAACCCGTTTAAGATGACCTGAATCTCCCAACACAAACTTCATGTAATATTCTTATTGATGAGTAAGTGTCGATTCACCAAGTGGCCAATAATAAAGCTGACACCTGACGCTATTACCCAATATAACTCATCATTTTCTGGTACTTTCGCCGCCATAATCATTAAGCCAACTCCTACAAGTGCTAGCAAGCTTGGTATTACAGATTTATGAGCTCGCCAGCCACTAGGAAAGACCCATACAGCGATAGATATCATTAGAATATTTAACCAAAAGTGTGTGGATTCACTAAAAAGGTAGATAAGCCCTGTTGATGAAATACCTACAGTAGCAAAAACGGGCAAGGCTAAGCAATGAACCATGCAAAGCCCAGAGCAGGCAATTCCTAAAAGATCTTTTTTATTTCTCATTCTTATTCATTTACACTCAATTAAAAATGATATGTTACATCGTATCATATTGAGTATCAAGCAATGTCAATGTACATAACATGGAAAATTCTGCATTCAGCTTAATTCTTAATGATGGCGCACTGAAAATCGCTGCTATTAGCTAACAGTTAATTATCATATGGGAATAAAACGCAGGTCTGAAAGAGTAAAGTGTGACTTAATTTAGGACAGTAAATTAAAACTGTTGGTTGTTTTTAACTTGTGTTTTCTTACCGGTGAATTCATCAAATAATATTTGATGTGCTGACTTTGAAAAAGTGTCAGTGCGTTGTTCATATTGCGCTATCCAGTCAATTAACATCGTTAAATTAGCATCTTGTGCTGCTTTGCTCTGGTACTTATGAGATTCCCAAGGTCGATTTTTGGCGTTCTCAATACAAAGTGCAACAGGAAGGTTCATAAAAACAACTTCACTACATTCAGTTAGCGTATACGCTAATAAATCACTGTAACAGCCTTCTATCACCCAGTTTTGATGCTGACTCATGAATGTACTAATTTCAGCAACTGATACATCAATACTTTGACGTTGCGGTGGTGATGTTGGTGAAACCGAAGGCAGCCATGCTAACGTGTCTAAATCTAAATGTGTGAGCTGGTCTTGTTTTGCTAATTTTTTCGCTAAGCAGGATTTACCGGACGCTGAATTACCAAAAATAACGATTTTTTTTACATGATTATTATCAAATTTCATGAAACCGCCCAACTTGTATTTTTTACGATGAGTTTTAGTTTTCTGTTGAAGTCACGTCTAAGCTAGGCTCTGAACTCGCTTCTACAGTGCTCGATTCTGTCGTGTTTTCTTCGGCTTCTTTTTCAGCAATAGCAGCGCGTTCAGCTTTAGAAATATACTTAGGCTTATTGGTTTTTTGCTGTTTGGCATTCATTTTCTTAACTTTTGCTTTCAAAACTTGATTGATTTTCTTTTTACGATTCATAGTGCTGGTTTACTTATTTTGATAACTAATATTTATATTAATACTGATGATAAAATTCAATCAGCTTCGTAAGCTGATTGAATTAACACTTGAGTCAGTACCGGTTTATTTAGCCTGAATTTTTGATAACGGATACCACTTATTAGGCGTTTGGTTATTTAGCTCAGGCTATTTAGCTCTGACTATTTAGCTCGACTATTTAGCTCGACTATTTAAGTAATGGATGATCAGCTGGTAACTGCTTTGCAATCCATAACGCCAATTTATGCTTCATGCTGGCCAAATCTTCACCATCTTTTGGTAATGGTTGGATAAGTTTATCATTGACTAATAAACGATATAAGCTTTCAATTTTTTCCTTCGCGGCATTAGTCGCTGAAAAGCCTTTATAACCACGATTTTTTGCGTAATTTTCGCCAATAACAATCGCTTTTTTTAATAATTCGGCTTCATTTTTTAACTTCTTCATTTGTAGATTTTTTTCCTTTCTATTCTTAAATATTAAGCGTTGATAGCAAGCTCAGAAATTAGTATTTCGCTAGAACTGAGCTGTGCGGTAAATGCGGAGACAACATTTAAGCGATATCGATAGCCTCACCTTAAGGCGTAGGCATATCCAAATAAAAGCCATTGAGTTTATTACCATCTAAATCGCGAAAGTAGCCAGCATAAAAGCCTTCCATTTCGCCACGAAGACCCGCAGGACCTTCACAGGTTGCACCCAGCTCAAGCGCTTTTTGGTAAAAGGCATCAACTTCGTCGGTAGAGTTTAGTTGCACCGCAACCATAACACCATTACCAACACTAGCAGGTTGACCGTCAAAAGGTTTAGTAATGGCAATACCGGGTTGCTCAGGGTCTTTTGACCATGCGACAAACTGCTCGTTTTCAAGAAAGCGAACGGCGCCAATGGTGCCAAGTAGCTCATCATAAAATGCCACTGCGCGCGCTAAATTATTAGTACCTAAAGTAACGTAACCTATCATGCTATATCCCTCATATTGATATGTTAGTAATCAGACAACATTGATTTATCAAACTGATCGGTTGAAATGGTTAAATTTTTATTTTCTAACCGGGTATTTAACTCACTAATATCTGTGCTTAGTTTAGACATTGTTAAGGTATTGTCATCTAATAAATATATTTGTTTTAAGCTGGCATAATAAAAATGCAATATGACCAAGGCATTAACGTCGTCACTATCAGCAGCGGCTTTTATTTTTTTCAGCTTACGATAAATTTGATTTTGTTGCTGCTTTACTTGCCAAACATAATACACTTCATTAAAAAATGCGCTAGCGCGCAATCTGTGTAAGGCAAATACACAGGTTAGTAAGGCCAATAATACACCAAGAAAATTATAGCGAAAATTATTCTCGCTAGCCGCAGCTTCTCCTGCTGCTAAGGTTGTTGGTTCGGGCGTCATTATTACGCTGTCAGAAAACAACATGATCAAGCCTTGCCCGTAGGCTAAAGCCAAAACTAACAAACTCGTGATAAAGCTAACGATAATAATATTTAGGTGTTTACGGTATACGGATTTTTCAATTTCTCTTAACTTCATGTCTTCATTTACTTCTTAAAGGTTATCAACAATCGTGATTTTATGCACTTAAATAGCATCTGTTGCTAAGCCAGAATGGCGTTTTACTTGCTGACTAACACCAGTTTGCCAAACTTGTTGGTTACTCGCGATACTCAATTGCTGCTTTGCTCGCGTGATGCCAGTATATAATAATTCTCGTGACAATAATTTATTGTCTTTTTGCTCTGGCAGTACCATAGCAACATGATTGAATTCACTACCTTGGGTTTTATGGATGGTCATGGCATAAACGGTGTCAAATTTCGGTAATCGCGAGGGTAATATCCAGTCATAATCACCTTGTGCATTCTCAAACACCGCCATTAAGTGCCCTTGCTTATTACGCCATAACAAGCCAACATCACCATTAAAAACCCCTAAACGATAATCATTTTCGCTGATCATGATAGGTTGACTCGGATATAAAGTATAATTTGAGTCAAAACGATTAGCCGAAATCGCGCCTTGATCACGCAAAATATCAATCACTAGTGCGTTCAAGTTTTCGACACCTTGCGGCCCTTTGCGGGTTGACGATAAAATTCGAAATTTTGCCAATAAAGCAAAAGCCTCTGCAATATTATCGCATTGGCTTAATGGTAAGTAATATTGCTTAACGAGTGGTGCTAGCCAAGTTTCAATATCGCCCGATAACAAGCTTAATTGCTTGTCATCACCTGCCGTCTCGCTCTGCTGCAATAGTTTCCAGCTTTCTTGATACTGACCTTTAATAACGCAATTAGCCATGCGCCCTATAGCCCCTTCCCCATCGAAGCGACGACTCTTCATTAAGAAGGTGACACAATCCGCATTGCTGTATTGACCATCCTTGTTAGTCGATTTGCTATCTTGAGTCAGGGTTTGATAACCAGTGACTTGTGCAAGATAGTGATAATTATCAACGCTATAACCCGGATGAGGACGTGGCGCAAAATCAGCTAAAACACTACCAACAGCTACTGATGGTAGTTGATCGGCATCGCCGAGTAAAATTACTTTAGTGCTTGCAGGTAAGGCACGAAAGATACGTGTCATCATAGGTAAATCAACCATTGAAACTTCATCAATAAGTAAAATATCAATGGCCAGTAAATTTTCTTGATGATGACGAAAGTTAACTTGTTCAGGAATAACACCTAACAATCGATGAATGGTTTGCGCCTGCTCAGGAATACGATCTAGCACCTTATCATCAATTTTACCGCGAAAGCCTTTTACAGCATCGGTAATCGACTCAGATAAACGCTGCGCTGCTTTACCAGTTGGCGCCACTAACGCTATGCGTGGTAACGAGTTTTCTTCGCTTGCCTGTTCATTCAAATCGTCACTGGCAAGCATCACTAAAGCCGCCAATAATTTTGTCACCGTATAAGTTTTACCTGTACCTGGACCGCCAGCAATAATAGCAAAATCTTTATTCATGGCATTGGCTACAGCGACAGCTTGCCAATCAATTTCACTATTACCCGCTTCTTGCTGAGTTGCCAACTCGGGAAATAATGCCGCGATAATATTTTTTACCTGCTCAACATCAATTGGGCCGTTATGGGCGTTATCAGCAGTAACCTGAGAAGATATCATTCTGCGCGTGGCGACAACTTGTTTTAATTCTTGCTCAAATTGATAGTAACGGCGCAAATAAAGCCGCCCGTGGCTGAGTACTATGGGCTGTTGCTCGCTTTCTGTTAACGGCAATTGTGCTAATAATGCCCTTAGCGACTGAATATCACTAAATAAAAATCCAGTAACATGCTTTTTAGTAGCTTGGCTTATATGAGCATTTACGCTGCCACTGTGGTCTAAATTTGTGCCGTCACTAAAAAGTCGTTTGCCGGCGACTTCCAGCAACGGCAAGCAGCTATGACCATCACGTAAGCTCGCGCTTAACGCAATTAGTAAATGAAACCATTGTTGTTGGTTTAATTGCGCCTCGGACGTTAGAAAGTCAGATGTTGCCGCAGATGTGTTTGAAAAAACTATACTCTGGCTGATTTCTTTGGCAAAAAAGTAGTCAACGGCCACTAAGCCTGCCAACTGACTCGCTGCCTGATTAAATGAATTATAAATGTCAATTTTCGGGTGATTTAGCTTATTGGCAAGTTCAGGCATGGGTGCTTTCTCCGGCAAAAATATCATCTAACTGCTCTAATTCTGCCAAGGTTATTTGACGATAATAAACCCCACAACCATGATGCTCAGCTTGATTACTCATACCACGTAAATAAAGATAATAAATACCACCAAAATGTTGCTTAGGATCGTAATCGGCTAAGGCATATTTTAAATGTCGATGTAATGCCAAGGCGTAAATAAGATACTGTAAATCGTAGTGACTTTTCTCAATATTATGTCGCATAGCCAAGTCGTTATAATCACTATACTGGTCGCCTAAATGGCTCGATTTATAATCGCAAACATAATATTTACCGTCAGCATGAAAAATTAAATCGATAAAACCATGCATCATGCCTTTTAACTGCTGATAAGAAGGTAAATGGACTCTATGACCATGATTTTTTGAGCTAACACTAGCAAGGTCACTGTCTTTACGGGTATTTCTATGTTCGGTCAGCAGTTTGGTTAATTGGCTACTACTGGCTGAACGCATCGGGTAATAAAATTCAGTTTCACGCAAGGTATCTAATGGCTTGAGCTGAGCTAAAGACAAATCGCGGTTATCGCTTAATGGCGTGTGTAATGGTGTGTGTAATATAGCTTCTAACCACTGAATCAGTCGTGCTTCACTGTGATTTTCTGAGCTTAATGCACTGGTATCGTTTTCATCATCGATAACGCCGTATTTTACCAGTGGCCAATGGCAACTTTTTTGCCAATCAGGGGCTGAAAAATCGGTTTGCTCTAAAATATCATGTAATAAATTACCGGTTTGTGCGCCTTTGGTTAAAGTAAAGCGCAATTCTTGGCTGTTATTGTTGCCAAGGTTATTTAAACCTGCGTTAAGGCTAGTGTCTAGTTCGTTATCTCCTGCTGCTAATACGGCATCTTGATTGTCTCGATCCGGCGCAGAAACACCATTATGGCGTAAGTTTTTACTTAAGGCCGAAAATGAGCTTAACCACCAATCACGTTCAATTTTACCGTTAAAACGCGCCACCGCTGGCTGCGGCTTCTCCGTGCTGGCAAGGTCGGAGCTAATCTTATTTTCGTGCTGACTAGCTAACTGATGATCTAACTGATTATCAGTCGATTCATCAGACAAATAATTATCTAATACGGTAAGTGCTATTTCATTCGGATTGTCTTGTACCAATTGTTGTAAACTTGTCGCTATATCACTATCAGCGTTCCATTTTAAGGTTTTGCCTAAAGGCGATTTTTCAAAATGTTCAAAACCGGTGCTGAGAATATAACAACGTTTCTCCGCACGAGTTACCGCGACATAAAGTAACCGAATAGCTTCTGCATAGGCTTCTTCAGCCATCGTCGCTCGTGCTGCGTCGCTGCCATCTAAGCTATGTTGCAACACGCCCTTTTCATCATGATATTCGATAAAGCTAACATTTCGGTTACCAAATTTAAGCGGGTCTTTATGACGGGTAGCAAAAGGTACAAAAACCACCGGATATTCCATACCCTTCGAGCCATGTTGGGTAATAATGCGAATGAGATTTTCATCACTTTCTAAGCGTAGTTCGGCTTCAACTTCAGGGTTATCAATTTGGCTTTGTTGTTCAAACCAAAACAGTAATTCTTGTGGCTGACGATGACGTTGGCTTGCCCCTTGAAGTAATTCAAACAAATGTAACAGGTTAGTTAAGATGCGATCGGCATTATTGTTGGCGCCATAACTATCAGCGTTGTCACTGACATCAATATGAAAGTGTTGATGCATTAACTGCAACGCCATACTGATAAAACCTTTGAATTGCCATTCATTACGCAGTTTCTCAAAACTAATTTTTAATTTTTGCCACTGCTGTTCATCATGCTGTAATTGTAATAATTTTTCACGATCAAAGCCCATTAACGGGCTGGCTAATGCCGCGGTATATAAGCGATCATTTTCCAGAAACAGTATGCCCTGCAGCACTTGTAATAAATGTTTGGTTTCATCACTTTGCAATAAGTTTGCCCGATTACTCATAAACACGCTGGCTAAACCACATTGATTTAATGCTTGCTTTATTGCCGCAGCTTCAGTGCCATCCCGCACTAATAGCGCAATATCACCACTGCCAATATTGGCATTTTGGCTCGCCAACAATCGAACAATTTCATTGGCACACCAGCTGGCCATATTTCCGCGGTAGCTTTGTTTGACCGCCTTGGCTTTACCGTCTTTAGTCTTGCCCTCTTGTTCAACATTAAAATGAATAAATTGCAGGGCATTAAATTCACTATCTGCAAACACTTTTTCATGAGCATTAGGCGACGCTTTTACCGGTAAATAAGGGATTTGATAACCAAACACATCAACCGTATCCGCCAATAAATTATTACCATAAAACAAGCGATTATATCCGGTTACCATAGCGGCACTTGAGCGCCAATTAGTATCCATCAACCATTGATAATCACAGTCGTTACGAGCTGAAAGGTAAGCAAATATATCACCGCCACGAAAACCATAAATAGCTTGCTTAGGATCGCCAATCATATAAAGCGCGGCGTTGGCTTGATGATAATAAATCGCTTTTAAGATAGAGAATTGCTGTGGGTCGGTATCTTGAAATTCATCAATTAACGCCACGGGAAATTGCGAAAAAATACTATTTGCTAATACTTGATTAGGTTCATTCACTAGGCAGTGATGTAAAGTGCTGATCAAGTCATCAAAGCCCATGACATTGGCTTGTAGCTTTTTACGGGTGATTTCTGCCCTAATATGATAAATACCTGCTCTGACAACTAACAAGGCTTTGGCACGGTTCAGTTGCTTTGCCAACTCCGGATGCTGTTTTTTAACTTGATTAACGCTAGCAAAAGCTTCAACTAATTCAGCTTTAAGTTTAGAGCGACCAAAGCGCCGACCATCAATAAAAGCGTCGGGCATTTTACCATGTTGACCTTCAACATCAGCTGAAAGCGCAGCTAGCCAAGTGAGTAATTGTGCTAATTCCTCTTGACGTTTTTCTCGTTCAGCGCCCTTTTTAACCGCAATCAATGCTTCAGTTAACAAGGTATTATTTGCCTGCAAACTGGCCATCGCTTGTTCAACTAAGCCTTTAAATTCAATAGTAATATTTTCAGGGTCTTGCACATGCAGGGCATTTTCTGTCGTTAAAGCTTTAGAAAATTGATTAATAAAGCTATTCGGCTCAGGCCAAAACTCAGTGACTAACCGAAAGGCTTGATTATTATTTTCATTAGTTAAGGCTAACACCCGATACCAATCTTGGCAGGCTTCTAACGTAATGTCTTGGGTGTCTGTTTCCATCAGGGCATTAAAGCTGATACCGCTGGCAAAGGCGTATTGATTTAGCACACGCTTACAAAAGCCATGAATGGTAAAAATGGCGGCTTCATCGATATAAAGTAATGCTTGGGTTAATCTGGCTTTTACTTCACTTGCGCCAATGCCTTTATTTAACAGGTTGTTACTTAGGATTTTAAAGTAGTCGTCTTCAACCACTAAACTGTCCCAATTGTGTAAACTTTCTCGAATAAAATCATCAATACGACCGCGAATTTCTTCGGTGGCGTCTTTGGTAAAAGTCATCACCAAAATTTGTTCTATCGGTAATTCGCGCTCTAATAACAGCCGAAGAAATATACGGGTAATGTTATGGGTTTTACCGGTACCGGCACTGGCTTCAATTAAATGTTTGCCTTGCAATGCAATGGTATTAGCATTTAAATTTTTCATGGCTGTACTCATGACAATGCTCCCGACTTGGCCGTTACTTTAACGGTCTGCAAAGCATCGAACATAGGTTGATACAATGCGAGTAATCGCGGCGATATGTCGTCAAAGTCGGGGCATTTTCGCCAAAAATACTGTATATAAGGCTCATCACCAAAGGCTTGAAAGCTATTACTGTCAGTCCAAAACTGTTCAAACTGTGCTTGCTCAAACACTTTACTCTTTCGTACTTTTTCAGCAAGGTCTCCGTTAAGTAACAACGGCTGATGTTGGCCTAAAAAGTAACTCGCCACTAAGCATAACAATTGTGTTTTTGCATCAACAAGTTCACTAAAATAAAATTGACTCGGTTTCTGACTTTTAGTGTCAAAGTAATAACCATGCGTTGCCGTGATATCAGCAAATAACTCATGAGTTGCCGCATCAGTTTGCGCGACTTGAATAATCAATTGATGCAAATATAAGGTAAATAAATCTTTAGCTTTCGCACTACTACTGCGATAAAACACCGCTTTGTTAGCCACTAAAGTTAGTTTAGTACTTAACGTTAAGTGTTGAGGCAACACGGCGGTTAATATAGCCAACTTGTCTGCTGAGAATAACCCCTGCGCTGTTGATGAGCTATCTTCTGAGCTATCGTCTACATTGGCTGCAAGGTTATTTACTTGAATAGTGCTGAGAAAGTGCGCCAAATTCAGCGTAACACTGCAATCTATCGGTGCTAGCGTTAAGTTATCATCTTGCGCCAGCTCAGTAATAATAAACTGACTAAAGTTTTCACTGTCTTGTTGCCAGCCTTTTATTAGCTCATCGGTACTGGGTAAGTCCGGTAAACTGCCCGAAAGTTTGGCACTGAGCAATAACTCCTGACAACTTTGCTTACTTTGTGTTGGCGCTAGATAGTAACTGAGCAAGTCTTGTCTGAGTAGATAACTATCAAGGTGGTTAGGGACAAAAGGTTCGACATCATTGACCAAGGTATTGGTATTATCTAAATACAAATACAGTGCCTTTTGAGCATAATAACGCCCAGGGTGTTGATAAAAACGAATGAGTTCACTAGCGACCAAATGCGCTTCACGAATCACTTCACTGGTCTCTGTATCAAATGATTTATTTAGGCCAGTCTGCTCATTTATGTCTGTATCATCAGGCTTTATTGCTGTCGATGGTGCTGGATTTTCTCGGCGTAAATTTAGCCAGTTGGCATCAAAGCTGGCAAATTGCCCTAAATAGTTTTGTTCACTAAACGCTTGCATCGGCAACTGCCTAACTTGGCTTAACCTATTAACTTCACTGTCACTGTTTAACCCAAGCAATTGCCAGCCATAGCCTCGCGCCAGGTACTCCATCAACTCTTTCAATACTAACGAAGGCTGACGATCTTTATTATTCTTAATGTTTTTACCTTGAAAACTTAAATATAAAGCTTGGCGAGCTGAAATTATCGCCTCTAAAAATAAATATCTGTCGTCGCCACGGCGTGATCTATCGCCAAGTTGCGCCGGAGTTGTGGTCATTAAATCAAAACTCAGCGGTTGGCGTTGACGCGGAAATTCACCATCATTTAAGCCTAAAACCGCAATAATTTTAAACGGAATACTACGCATAGGCAGCATAGAGCAAAATGTGACTTGCCCAATCATAAATTGGCGACCTGGGTCGGGCTGACTAAAGTGATTATTAAGAAAATCGCGAATAACCGCTAAACTGATATCAGAGTGGTAACCCGCGTGCTGACAATATTCCACTAAAGATTCGATAGCCGAGCGCACAATAGCCAAACCATTATCATTTTCGTCATCAAACAGTTGCGTTAACAGCTCAAACAAAAATTGTTGCCATTGCGTCGCACTTCGTGCTTTTGACATTTTGGCAGCGGTCAGTTGTAGTTGCTCAATAATTAACATTAACTTACCTAGCAATTCACTGTCACTGCCTTCAATGGTTGGCAATAACAGTTGATTTTGATAAATAACACGATGATCCGCAAAAGCAAAGCCACGCATTAAGCGACTTAACCCCTGCTGCCAAGTAAAACTGTCAGAGGCATCATCTAATGTTGTGGCTGAGCTTTGAGATAAAACTTGTTGTTTATGGGCCTTATCTAGACCCCAATGTACTGCTGACAATTCAAGCCAATGCGTAATTTTTTCAATATCATCAAGGTTAATAGCAAAGCGAGCTTGCATAGCAGGCAAACGCAATAAGGCAATTAAACTGGAGATTTGAAAGCGACTATCAGGCAAGGTTAATAACTGTGAAAATGCCGCCACTAAGGGCTCAGCGTCTTTACTAATACGATCGGCAATTGAACAAGGTAGTGGCGGCACTTCATCAGCAATATCTTGCCAACCTCGAGTAAACACGGCATTAACGTAGGGTGCATATTGCTCTACTTGCGGACACATCACGAGTACGTCTTTTGGCGTTAAGCTTTTATCTTGATTAAATTGATGTAATAACCAATCGTGTAAACCTTGTACTTCACGCAGCGCACTATGGGCACTGGAGATCAAAATTGAGCCGTCTACTTTTGGTGCATCTTGATAACTATGGGTAGAACTGTGACGGGCATCTGTTAGCGATAAAATATCTTCTTGCACACAGGCTAAAACACTCGCTTGCTTGCGTTCATCAGGGCTTGGCTGAGCTTGCTCACTGCTTGCTTTCTCGTAGTTTATTTGTTCAGTGGCTAAGTCGGCCATGTCAGCAACGGCTGACTCAAAGACCTCAATATTAATGGTACTGTATTGGTACAACAGCGCCATAAACTCACGCCCTTGCTGACCTAAGTTAGCTAACAATGGGTTGCCAACTTGCAGGTTTACATCGGCTAAATCAGCACTTTCTTGGTGAGAAAAGTCAGTACCTTTAAGCCAAGCTTCAATGGCATTTTTTTCTGTCACCACATCGCCCCAATAAGCATAACAGGGATTTAAATGGAAAAAGTGCACATCAATTTGCTGGCTGAGCGCATTGATAAATTCAAGCCAAAGCGGTGCCATGGCATTAATACCGAAAAACGATAAACGTTGTGGCAATATTTGCGCTTTTAATTTATCCGTACTATTTAAATTCTTTATTGCTAAAGCAACTAACTCACGAGGGTCATAGGGTTGTTCACGCACCAGTAAATACCACAATTTACCTTGCCAAACCGCATTACTTTCAAGGCTCTGCTCACTCATATTTGAGCTCGAAGCACTTGTTGAGCCAGCTGAATTTGTATTTTCATCTTGGTCAAAAGCGTTAAATACACCTTGATGCCAATCGTGGATCCATTCGGGGCGGAATATTAAATATTGTTCATATAAATCAGCTAACTGACAAGCTAATTGATAACGCTTTAACTGCTCAGCATCACTGTAACTACTATTTTCGCTGTCGTTGTCAGCGCTATTTGCTTGCCAATATTGAGTCGCGACTTGAAAGCACTCATCACTGGTAACTTCACTTGAGGCCAGTAAGGTATCAATTCGCCAAGCAAGAACTTCACGCGAATAAGGCGATTGCTCAGGGACATCTTCATCGCTGGCTAAGTTTCGAATTAAATTCCATAAAAACTGTGATGGCAGCGCATAGCGCATATTCATACTGATACCGCGTTGCTCAGCAAGCGACATATTCAACCAATGTTGCATACCCGCATTTTGTACGATAACGGTATCTTGAGCGAAAACAGGAAGTGGGGAAAGCTGCTGAATTTTATCAAGCAGAACTAATAAATTTTCCATTTTATTAGCAGGATAAAGATAGAACAAATGCGCACCTTTTTAGCCATTTTTCTTATGGTTAAATTTAACCACATCAAGCACGATAACACTAGGAATCTTAACGGATAAAGATTGATTTAATGCAAGGATAATTAGCAACATCATCTGCTTTTATTGTCTTAATCGAAATTTACTAACGCAGCAAATCGTTAGCACCACAAATAACCAGCATACCAAAAATAGAATCCAAGCATCAGTTATGTCCTGATGCTTGGTAAAGCGTCAAAAGACTAAAAGTAATAATAGCTAAAAGCTTGGCTCACGTTTATCAGTTCGATAGTCCCCTAGCGCGAAGAAATCACACCGCTAATTCGCCCTGTCGCGCTGTAATATGGGGTAATACAGAGTAATGCACGGTAATGTTTTATTCATATTTCTTACACTAGTTTTAGTGCGTGGATGTAGTAATCACTGAAGTAAAAGAAACTGGATTTTTAACTCATTAGCAATAAAGGACTTTACAATGACTCAAGATATAGCACCAATTAAAAAAGCCTACTACGCCGGTTTAGCAGAAAAAGCTGATGGCCCCGTCAAGAAAGCACTCAATATACAAAATTGGACACCTTTAGATAGTGCAGGAATGGGCGACTTGTTCTGGTACTGGAACAACGCCGCGATTTTTAACACCGATACTTGGAACCAATTTAACAATGTCATGCAGTTCAACACGGATGGATATTTACAAACAACCGATGGCGCAACGCTTAACACTGCGTTGTTCAACCTTTATTTAGCAATGTCCTATCAGCTTACAAGCGCTGATCAAACTAAGCTAAATGACGCAAATGCTAAGGCACAAGGAATATTAAATACCGTGGTTGGCGATTACACATCAATGTTTGGTGCTATCCCGCCAGAAAACAGCGCGACGGCAACGGCGAAATTGATTTACATCACAGATCAAATAATGTCATGGGGTGAAACTACGCTCTCTCTCGCCACATTTAGAGCCTCTACCAATCCAACGTCACTGATACCAAATGCGCCATTAGGAACTGGTAAGCTAATCAGCGACTTTATGACTTACCTATCACAAACCTCTTCTGCTGATTCTGTGCAAAATGCGATTAACGCACAAAATGCGCAAATTAAACAATGTGCGCTCAATCTCAGCCCTACTCCCACTCAAGTTAAACCTGGGTGGATGTCAGCCGCTGATATTACCGGCGCCGCAAAAATTTTACCAGCCCTGAAAATTGCTGAACCAACAAGCACTATTCAAAATGGGCTAGATGGCTCACAAGGCTTTGAAATAGAAATGGTCGTCACTAAAGTCGATCAAAAAACGGTCAGCGTATCGGTTAACGCTAATGCTGGCGTTTCAGGGTCAATTGGCTGGTTTGGAATTAGCGCGGGTGGAAGCACAAGTTACAACTCATTTTCATTCGACCAAAACGTAACACAAGTAACCCTAAAACTTAAATACAGCGGTGTTACTAAGTTTACACCTAGCCTATCAGCTAGCGCATATAACATTGGAGATGGCACTGGTTGGTGGAACCCGAAAATGATTAAGGATGCAGCTAACCATACTTCAGGTGAAAGTGGTGTCGGTTTCACAACACCACAGCATTACAACTTTAAAGATAATGGTGATTTTGGTGTACTCAATGTTATGGCGATTTGTGACATGCCGACAATCGAAATGGTCTTCCATAACGCTACTGAAAGTTCGTTTTCTTCACATTTTTCTGAAGAGACGCATTGGGGAGTTAACTTTCTTGGTATACCGCTAGGTGGAGGCTCTCAGTCCTATAGCAGTTCGAAGTATAAATACGATTCAACTGCAGGGACTGTGACGGTAGTAATGACACCCCCACCATCGGTTATTCCTGGTAACCTGCTGACTTCGCAAGCCTATGTGATAGGTGCAGATTGCGCATGGCCGGGTGCTTAATAAGCGAGCGATTAGTGAGCCACTCAAGGATCAAAACCTATTATTGAGTGGCTTTGTTATACTAAAACTAACGCTTTGAGGATGAATACAAACGAGATCTGTCAATGCAAGATCACTACGACGCACTTAAAAAGGACTTGATATCAGCATTGAATTTATCAATGCCTCAAAGTCAAAGTCACTCAAGTAGCCTGTTGAAAAGTGCTGTACCTAGTTTACAAAAACCTAAAAAATATAGCCCTATTATTAGCTCTGGCCATGACAAATTCCCATGGCAATGGAACCAACTTGGCACATTCAATGCTGCTACATGGAGTTTTTTAAACAACATCGCAACCTATTCAGCACAAGATTTTATTTCATTAACACCGGGTCTAACAACTTGGTATTATAATGTCATCAGTTCAACAGCTTATCTTTGGACCGATGAAGATCACGCCACAATAGACTCACTTCTAGCTAGCTCTCTTCGCTATCAAGAGGATATTATTAGCGGCTACTTCGCGATGTTCAGAGCCATTGATCCTTTAGAAAAGAAAGCCGCTGCATTAGCACTAGGCTTAGACACCATCAATGGTTTAACTTACGTTGTAGAATATCTTATCGGATTTCAATGGAGTGGACGTCAAGCTGCAGGGCTTGAGCCATTCAGTAACGCAGAATTGCGTGAGACAAACCTAGATACTCTGTTTGTTAAAGCGCCTAAAAATGCCCGTGAAGTTTTTCTCACACCGTTAAAAAAGATGCTCGCGTATGAAAGAAAATGGACACTAAAAATTGATGCACTGTGGAATATGTCAATTTCGATACGCAACGCCGCTGATAATACCCATGCACCTGCGCTATCAAATGAAAGTGGTATGCAGGTCGTAGCACACGACGGTGTCAACGCTATTAAGCATAGCTTCTCAGTGTTACCTTCTGTAAGTGAAATCAGAGAACAATTATCTTCAAGTACGACCATGAAAGTGACACTAGCGGCGCAACAATCCACCGCAGATGATGCCACCGTATCGATGCAAAGCGCAAGTAGCGTGCGCGTACCCACATCGTTTCTGACATTAAAGCACAAATCAGGCCGGTCAAAAGCACTACTATTGCACGATGGGACCGGTGATAAGGCTTTAATAAATATCACTTATCATGGGCTTGCAGAGATAACCATTAAAGCATCTGCCTTTTCATGGCAAAAAGCCACCGGTTGGTACTACGAAAATCCACTAACGCAAGCGGCAATGAATCGAGCATGCAATATTGAGTTAGGCTACCAATTTCAGTTACCGGTTAGTTATGATTTAACCAGTGGTAGTGGCTTGCTTGAAAGCCTACTCATATGCCGGGCGGTGACAGTTGAAGTTATATGCCCTAACGGTGACTTAGAAAAGCTCGCGAAAAATATCTCTGCTGACTCAAACGTTAGTGCGACATTATTTGACTCGGTCAAATTTGAAGGCTCAACTGAAAAGCCACTGATTGCCAAAGTAACAAAACACAAAATTACCGGCGCACCCAGTATTACTTTAACCTCAGCCAATGTCGAAAACTCAACTATATTAGAGCCTTTAGCTCATATTATTGGAGCAACGCTTTATCAACCTGATAATGTACTTTCAACGCCGATGAAGCAAAAATCTTCAGCCAAAATGCTTAACGTAGCTGCAGAAACTAAGTATTTAAAGCCTGATACACGTATTGATCAAGAGCAAATGCTGGTGTCAGTTTACGAACAAACTTTCGGCCTTATTCAAACCAAGCAATTAATTACAGCGCATGTCAGCACGAAGTTTAATTTCATTATTGAGTACATTTTTGGCCAGCAATGGAGTGGTTGCATAAAAAATAATGTTGCACCTATTACCATTACGGCAATGCGGAAGGCAAAAAATTTGCGTGACTTATTTCCTCAAATGCCAGTTGCAGGTTCAAACGTCATCACTAAGTTACATGAATATATCAGCAGCCCTCGACAATAGTATTCATAAAACCGATTAACAACATATAAACAGTGACTTTATGCGCCTTAGTACAAGCCACACAGCACAGGTAAATATACAAAGGGGTAACATCAAAGCTAAAAATAGACAAAGAATCTATCTACCTAACACGTTACTTAAGTTTATCGCCAGTAGCACTAACAATTAAACGCCTGTAAGTATTAATGATAGTAAATTAATGTGAGATTATTGTCTGTCAGCTATTGTAGCGTTTAATGCTGAAGTTAACTTTTCAATACCTGATGCCATTATCACGGATGATTAAATTACATTAAAAATCAAAAAATTAAATCTGCATTAATTCTCCTTAGTTGGTGTCAGCTTTGCTAACCAAAGCTGACAACGTAAACGACGATAGTGATATTTTAATTTTTTCACATCATTATTAAGCACTTGTTTGCTAAGATCGTTATCGATATTTTGATAGAAAAATTGTTCAAAGTAATCAGATATCACAGCAAAGTTTTCTAATAATTCAGGTCGAGTTATGGCAATAAACTTGGTAAATTGCTGCCCGGTCATTGCCCGCTCTTTTACTAAACCATGGCTCGCCATTAACTGCAGGGTATTTAAGTATACTTGCTTAATTTCATGTTGATTTTTTACCTTAACATGCGTGGCCTTATACCAATTTATCAGTAATATAATGCCGCCTAAGCCTAGCAACAAATAAAAAATATTTTTAGCCTTTGTAAAGCCCGCTATCAATTGCTCAAGCACTCGCGACTGCTTTTCTCCAGTGTAACCGATAACCCAGCGAGTCCATTGATAGTCAATCGCATCAATGTGCATTTTTAATTGTTTGTACCACTGCATAGCGCGTAAGGATTGTGTTGAAAAAAGTCCAGAGGATAAGTCCGCATATTCCTGCATTAAGTTGCTCGAAAAGCCACTTTCAACCCGTTCGGGATCAACGGCTGCTGTTGGGTCGACTCGCTGCCAACCACTCTCTGGCAACCAGACTTCTGTCCATGCATGTGCACTGCGTTGGTAAACACTTAAGTAGTTACCTTGAGAGTTTATTTCACCACCAAGATAACCAACAACCATACGCGCTGGAATCCCGGCAGCGCGCATTAGGTAAGTAAATGTACTGGCATAATGTTCACAAAACCCTGCTCTAGTGTCGAAATAAAACTGATCTAAACTATTGCCAGTCAGGCTCGGTGGCTGCAATGTATAGTAATAATCCTGCTGATTAAACTCAGATAAAACCTGATTAATGAGCTGTCTGTCATCATGATAAAGCGTGCGTAATTGCTGCGCTTTTGCCAATAATCTCGGGTTATTATCCGTTGTTAACGCTAAATTTAAAGCTCGTACTTGTTTAGTTAGCTTGGCAGTTAATATGGCTTGAGGGTAGCTCGTCACTTGATAACTGAATGTTTGGCTAATAATACTGCGATAAAATAAAGAAAAATCACTGCGTTGGCCTATATTGCTTTGTTCACTAGTGGCGAAATCGAGCGCAAATAGCCATGACTGAAAACTCGGTTCAGTGATCACTTGGTAATTTATACCTTCACCGCGCAACTCAACAGTCGACGAAGATAGTGCATTTTGTTTAGTTGCAGCATCACTTCTGCGTTGATCTAAATCACGACTTGCTTGCCGCCATGTTACGCCATCGAAGTCATCTAATACCATGGCGCGCCAATATAATTGCGCATGCTGCGGGGTATTGCCTTCGAAACTGACTCGAAAAGCTAATTCATCTGACAAAGCTAACTGAGCAATATCTCCAATTTTTACGCTATCTGAAAGCCCTACTTTTGCTGATTTAACATTAGGCACTTGCCACAACGGACTTAACTTAGGAAAGCCGACAAATAAAATAACCGCCAAGGGCACAGCATAAAAACTCAGTTTAGCTAACAATTTACTTTGAGCTAATAGTGACATTTTAGGCGTAAACAAGTTAAGTAGGATTAGAAAGTTACTAAAAATCAATACAATTACAGCGAGTGAGAAATAGATTGATTGAATAAAAATTAACGACGATGTGGCAACAAAAATACCCAAAACAACCAATTGATATAAATCTTTACGACTGGTTACTTCAAACATTTTTAAACTGTAGGCAAAGCACAATAGGTGGATCATACTGAGCAACAAGCCTAACCTTGTGCCCGAAATAGCAATTCCGATACTGCCTGATATAGCCAACAACAGCACTAACCAAGACGGCAGTATTTTAACCGCGGGGTAGTCATTAATGATTTTATTCGACTTAGATAACGAGGTTATTTTGCCTTGTGTTTTAAAATGAACAATAAATTGCAGCGCTAAGGCCAAAATAGCAAATAATAAGTACAGCCAATGAAACTGCTGCACTAACGTTAATAAATTAAGCAACTGAAATACTAACAGAGCACAATACATGCTGTTGCTTAGCTTTAATGGCTTAATGCTATTGGCAAGCTTATTTGGCTTAACGTTTTTCGTCATCATAGGCTCAATAACGTGCTAACGCGGCTAAGCACTTTAGCGTGTGTTGGGCACTATTTTCATACTCAATCATTTGGTTAGGTAGCTTCAGTGAAAAAGCTATTTGCTTATTACTACAATCTTTAATGGCGTAACTTAACCAACTTAAACGTTGTTCGAGCGTACCTGCAGGTAAATAGGTAAAATCTAATTGTAATTTACCTGATAGCGTTTGTTGATATTGTTTTGTTAACCAACCTTGTCCGCGAGCCACTTGCTTCCATGCGACTCGACTAAAGGGCTCGCCAAGTTGATAATGCTGTAATTGATGAAATTCATCTTGACCCGCTTGAAAACTATCTTGGTAACTTTCGCTGCTCTTTTTCTCTTCTTCACCATTAGTGTCTTGTACAGAATCTGACCAAGCATAGGCAATTGGCTGCGGATAAGCGGTAATTTTTTGCGCAAAATCTAATCGTGTCCAAGTTTTAAATAAGCCAAAACCGTATTCACTTATGATCACAACTCGGCCTAATGAATAATGACCTCGTTGCGATACGCGATAAGGCACTCGTATGTTATTATCTCCTTGTGCCACGTGATCGATGGTGATTTTGTTCGGCTTATCACTGCGCTTCAATTCACTGCCCTGGCTGTTAGCCATTGCGGGTAATGACTCAAAATAAAAACCAACATTAAAACGTGTTTTGTCACTTGTAACCACAATAGGAAAGTACAATTGGCTATCAACAAAACCTTGCAACGAGCTCGTAGCCTGAAATCGTAGGCCCGAAAGATTAAAAAAACTGTGATGCAATACCACAATAAAAAAACTTACCAGTAAATAACTGATCAAAAGAATAATATTATTTTGATAATTTGTGCCGAGTAGAAACAGTAAGAATATGAAAAGGACAAAACTCGTGCCAAAGCGAGTGGGCATAATAAAAATATTACGGTGATTGATCTGTTGTTGACTGTCGCGCGGAATTCGACGTATTAACCAAGCATTAAAGCGCTTTTGCAGCGCCAATTTCACTAATGTTTTTATTGATCTATATCCATTAATTTTTTGCTTAGCTAACAATTAATACTCCTTTTTATAAACCATACATGAAGCATTAAGCTAACGGGTTAGTTGGGTCGACTTGCGCTAAAATCTGCTGAGATAGTTCATCAGCCTCTTCAAATATATGATGTTGCTGAGGCGCCAACCTATGCTCGCATACAGGGGAAAATACCGCTTGGACATCTTCAGGTAGTACATAATCTCGATCTTCAATGAATGCCCATGACTTTGCTGCAGCCAACAAGGCTTTGCCGGCACGCGGAGAGAGTGCTTTCGCTTGTGACTCGCTCTTTCTACTTTCTCGACACAGTGCAATAACGTAGTCAACTATCGCTGGTGCAACTCGAACAGTTGCAATGTGCTGCTGTATTTCTTGCAATTTATCAACATGCAAAAATGGTTCTATCTTTGCTACGTCACGATGCGAGTTGGTGGACTGCAATATTTTTCGTTCGGCCTCGATGCTTGGAAAACCCAAGGAAAGTCGCATCATAAAGCGATCAAGCTGTGATTCGGGCAACGGATAAGTACCCGCATGTGACATCGGATTTTGCGTTGCAATAACAAAAAATGGCTCAGGTAACTGATGAGTTACGCCATCAACACTCACTCGCCCTTCTTCCATGGCTTCTAGCAAGGCACTTTGTGTTTTAGGGCTTGCTCGGTTCACTTCATCGGCTAGCACCACTTGATTGAATATCGCGCCAGGATGTAATTGAAACGAGCGTTTAATTTCATCAAAAATAGCAATACCAATCACATCAGCAGGCATTAAGTCCGAGGTAAATTGAATGCGTTGATAGGATAGCCCTAAGGTTAACGCTAGCGTGTTCGCTAACGTGGTTTTGCCCATGCCGGGTAAGTCTTCAATTAAAATATGACCTTTAGCTAACAAACACGCCAAGGCTAATTTAACTTGATGAGGTTTACCAATAACGACAGATTCAATTTGAGCCAAAATATTGGCCACCACAGTTTGCATACATTACATCCTTATTAGTGAAACATCAGCATAATTAATTATTTAGCGAATACCAAGAGAAATAAATAATGCTCATTAAATACCCTGTAGATATTAACGCTAAGTACTTGTTTGGCTATTAAAATTACGCCAGCCAGTTAGCCAACCATCTTAAGTAAAATTAGTAGCATAATTACAAAAAAATAAAAATTGAGCACAAAAGCTATTCATTTAGAGTCTGTTGAAAAAAACAACCGCTTACTTGACCTTAGTCAACGACCGACAATAAAGCTTTATGTCATGCTAGCCAATAAGGTAAGTCGATGTGGAGTGTAAGGTATACCCTCGCGCTTCATTTACACTTACGTTAGACAAGTTGCACTTTCATTTACAGCTTTTTTATCATTTGAGCAACTAATTCAATCAACATCTGCGAAGATTAATCGCGTTTTGGGGTAAGTTATGGATATAGATTTTAGCGAAATAAACTATTTAGTTGACCCATGTAGCCGAACATTACATGCTGACTATCAACAGTTTTTGCTCTCGCTAATTGGCCTTACCGTTATAGATATCAATGGCGAAAATAGTGATGAATGGCGAGTTATTTCAACCTTGTTGCATGGCGATGAACCGTCAGGGCTTATTGCCTTACATCGTTGGCTGACCACGGAAAATTCATTACCTCGGCCGAAAACCAACATTCGACTTATTATTTCTTCGGTAGAAGCCGCCACTTATCAGCATCTTTTTCAGCATCGTTATTTGCCCGATGGTATTGATTTAAACCGTTGTTTTAACGAGAAAACCATCAGAGAAAGTAAGGATGCAAAAAATAAAAATATTGATGGTTATATTGAACGAGCAAAATTAATAGCGTGTGCGATACGCGAGGTTAACCCTAAAGCGATTATCGACTTGCACAATACCTCAGGCAATGGTCCGGCTTTTGCCGTCAGCACCTTAATCACACCAAGCGTGCTGTCGATCACGTCCTACTTTTGTGACACCTTAATTTTGTCAGACATTAACATTGGTGCCATGATGGAACTGGACTTCTCTTGTCCGGTAGTGACGATTGAATGCGGTGGCAGCAGTGATGATCAAGCTCATGAAGTGGCTTATCAAGGTATTAAAAACTTTGCTCAATGTGATAGTCATTGCGCCTTACCGCAAGATAAAGCCGTGCAAATACTTTATAAACCTTTACGTTTAGTGATTAAAACCGGTCGAAAACTGTCGTTTAGTGAGCATGACGAAGGTTACAGTGGCGTTACCTTGAGAAAAAACATTGAACAATTTAACTATGGCGGTTGCTGTGACGGACTGCTATTAGGCTGGCTTGATGACAAGGGTTTAGATAATATTGAAATGCTCAATGATCAAGGTGTAAACGTGGTTGCTCAGTATTTTAAAATGCTTGATAACAAGTTAGTTTGCGCCACCAGTTTGAAGATATTCATGGCGTCTAATCAAACTAATATTGCCCGCTCAGATTGTCTATTTTATGTTGTTAACAACATTAATAATCACCTTTAACAATGTCACTTCACCTAGTTTACTGATGCGCTGAGCTAAACGGTGCATCAGCGATAGCTTGTTCAAGTGCTATATTTTCTAAACCTAAGTCACGTAGCGCGTGAATAAACTTCAAGGTTTTAAAACTATCAAACCAAACGGTTAATTGCTTATTGAATTGTGCTTCTTTTGCCACCTTTTGTTTACAAATAAACGTCAACAAGCCAATATCAGTTAGCGCTTGCTGGCTTTTTTCCGGCAATAAAAACAACCAATTTTCAGGCTGCTCGCGATAGTGCCATAAGCTATCAAATGCCGTTAAACAGGCTTTTAATTCAATAAAAATATTAGGGTGATAGTATTGATAATCCTGACCTTGCTCGGTGAGTTGCATAATGCTTTGCACTGCGGGGCCAGTGCCAAAGGGAACTCGTTGCGAAGGTCGTGCGTCGAGTTTAATCACCACATCAGCTAAATAAATCACCTTACCCAGTTTCGCGAGCTTATTTAGCAGATAAAAGTCTTCCCCTGCATTGCGTTTTGGAAAGCCTCGCGCTTGACAATAGGCAAGAACATTAAAGGATAAAATACTGCCAATGGTAAAATAGGCGTAAGGAGACTGGGCGTATTGTAAGCCGGCAACATAATAACGTAAGCCGCGTTCATAACGTTGATTCGCTTGATGAACCGTCGGCTCGTCGCTGTAATGATAAAAATTGCAGCAAGTCGCTACGCCATGCTGACAAGGCAAGTTATCGTCGAGATGAGCAGTTAAGTAATTATCAGGTAGATGCGCATCGGCATCCGTTGAATGGATCCACGAACTAGCAATAACATTCTCGAGATATAATTTCGCCGCTAAGTCTGCACCAATTTTTCTTGCTAAACCTACCCCTTGCTCTGGAGGAATTGATTGCTGATAACGGTCAACCAATAAAATAGCAGAGTTTGCCCTGCTGTTTGCCCTAGCCAAGTTAATTAAGCGCAAGCTATCTTGCTGCCAGTGTAAATCCCCTTGCTGAACAATATATTGTGCTAAGTCGATTTGAGCTTGCTGATGCTGACGTCCTAACTCGTTATCAGGCTGATTAAGTACAACAATAAGCAAGCATTTTTGCTCGGCAAGTATCGAGTTTATAAATCGATCAATAAAATCTACTGATTCCTGAAATGCGGGAATAACAAGTGCGTGCACAAAACGCAGATGTTGTGGGAATGAGGTGAGAGATAGTACTTCTGGCTCAGCATAATGTGCAAGGTATTTAGCGCAGGTTTTATCTGCTGCAGCGTTATCACTCGCCATGTTATTTCCTATCTCGAAACAGTATTATGTTTAATGCAATGCAGCTCTAAAAGGTAGCGCTGAACAAATATCGGCTTCAATACTTAACACTTCATCTAAACGCTGATCAACTTCGGCTTTATCAAAATATTCATAGGCTAATTCAATAAACAAGTTCTTATGCTTTTCTTCTGACTTTGCAATGCTGTGGTAAAAATCTTTGTCTTTACCTGCGGGTAACGCTTCTGCTATCAACGAAAAACGTTCATGGCCTCTGGCTTCGATTACGCCAGCCACAATGAGTCGGTCCATAAAGAACACATCACTACCGTTGCGAAATACTTTACGTATTTGATTGATGTAGGGGTCTTTTTCATCCGCGCCTAATTGGCCACCACGGGCATAAATCAACTTTAACACTTGTTTAAAGTGAATCAGCTCTTCAATGGCTAAATCTGCCATCGCTTTAACCACAGACTTACGATCGGGATAATGAGAGATCATCGACATTGCCATACCTGAGGCTTTTTTCTCTGCCGCCGCATGATCAGTTAAAAAAGCATCAAAGTCATTAAGGACAGCGTCAGCCCATGCTTTAGGGGTTTGATATTTTAATTCGAACATAGCTAAATTTTACTAATTGAAGGAGAAATAAATAATGTCGGTATTTTACACACCTAAAAGATAGCGACAAGAAAAAGCGACAAGAAAACACTGTTTTCTTGTCGCTTGATCAAAGTGATTCACTTAAGAGCAAATCAAGTAACACGCTTACAGAGCGAGTATTAATTCACTTACCTTAACTCCGTCAGGTTAATCACGTCGGCTAGTGACGTTTTTTCGCAGAAAAATTAACGTCAACAGTAGCCAAAAAATACTGCCACTGCTCGATTGTTCAGGGTCTGTTTCTTTCGCTATTTCGGCATTGGGTACAACCGCTATACCACCAGGATCATCAATGCTGCCATTCGCCGTACCGTCGGCATCATTAAGCCCACCGTCTTCAATCAATAAACGTACACACTCATACCCAGGTGTTAAGCCAGCAGTATAAGCAACGCTTGCTAATGGCGGACATACGCCGTTATCAAGTGCTGCAGACGCAATAGCATTGTTGGCATTTTCGACAAAATTCTGCCAGCCATTAGTCGCACTATATTTACGATATAGCGCAAACTCTGGTAAGGCTTTATCCAGTGGTAACACCAAGTATATTGAATCGCCAAAGGGTGAAACGCCGTTAATGATAAAATCAAAATAATCACTACGTCGATCATAAGTATCTGCGGCAATCAAGCCAGTACCATCAATATCGACTTGCGACATTTGCACGCCGTCAGAATATTGTTGGAGGGCATATTTACCGATACTAATGGTTAATCCTGGCTCTGTTTCCATCAATTTAACTTGTGCAGAATTAACGTGCAATTGCTGTAAATAACCAATATTAGAGCTATCCATAAAGGCCGGTAAGCCATCATTGTCATCATCCGCATAACCTTCAACATTATCAGCAATGCCATCTCGGTCAGTATCTGATGAGCCAATTCGAGGTCGTTGGTCAATTAAAGGAATATGAATAAACTGTGTTTGCGCTAATGCTGGCGTGCCATTATCAGTAACGGTAAATGATAATGTGATTATGCCGTGTGCATCATCAGCCAGCTGCACATTTTCTGGCGCTATGATCACAGATAAACTATTGCCAACAACTTGAGCATTAATCTCATCAGGGATATTCCAATCGACAACATGTTCGTCAGCAATATTTTTATCATTGATGATTAAATCTACTTGCGCTTCACCTTCGTCTTTTGCAATCGCGGCAACCAAAGTATTATTTTGCCTTAATGTACTTGTCACATGCGCTATCACATTATCTTCTGTAACAGTGATGTTGTGGCTCGCATTCACACCTGCGTTTACTGTCGACTTAAAGGCAACAATTAATTGCTCATCGCCCTCGGTTTGAAAGTCTTGCGCAATTGCAATATCCATAGAGCCACTGGTGCCTTCGGTAATGATTATTTCATTGCTCGTGGTGGTGTAATCTAAGCCATCGACGCTGCCAGTAATTTCAACGGGAATAACCAAAGGATACGATGGCGCCTGACCTGAAAGCACAACACTAACTCTCGCTGAAGCGCCCTCTGCAACAATTTGACCGCCATGAAAATTAACTAACGGATGAACATTAAGTAATTGTTCAACTTTGCTAATATTGCCTGCTTCATCCACAGCACGCCAAGTAACGTCATAAACACCTGATGGTAAATTATTAACGCCTGTTTCAAACCCTAACGGCACCAGCGAACAACAATTCGCACCATCTTTGCCATCTGATACGGTTACACGTGTAATAGCAACCAACTCGGCTAGTGAAAGCTTAGTAAAGGTATGGTTAGCATCAATATTAGCAATTTCAGGCGTTGAAATGACCGGAGCATAATCATCAATTAACGGGTTGGTACCGTTTACTTCTTCATCAACATTATTAACACCGTCTTGGTCGGTATCTATTGTTGCATCACTAGCATCAAGTGGATTGAAGCCGTAAAGGTTTTCAAAAGTATCGCTCATGCCATCGTTATCATCATCTGGATCGGCATTATTGCCTAAGCCATCGCCGTCAAAATCTAAACTTTCTGTCGGATCCAACGGCAGTTGATCAAGATAATCTAAAACACCATCACCATCATCATCGGTATCGTAAACATTACCAATGCCATCACCGTCGGTATCAGTTGTTTCAATAGGATCGAGTGGAAAGGCATCTTCGACATCGATAACACCATCGTTATCATCATCGCTGTCAGCGTTGTTGCCTATGCCGTCATTATCTGCATCAGCTGATTCATTAGGATCTAATGGCGCCCAATCAAGATGATCAGGTACACCATCATTATCGTCGTCAGTATCTAAACCGTTACCAATACCATCACCGTCGGTATCTAATCTTTCACTGGGATCTAGTGGAAAATCATCATCTTCATCTAAAATACCGTCGTTATCGTCATCGCCATCTGCATTATTACCTAAGCCATCGCCATCATCATCACGTTGCTCTAATGGGTCTAATGGATATAAGTCGTCACTATCTTGCGTACCGTCGTTATCGTCATCTAAGTCGGCATTATTACCAATTCCATCACCGTCGCTATCAAGCCATTCAAGCATATCAAGAGGGAAGGCATCAATACTGTCGACACGACCATCGTTGTCGTCATCACTGTCACTATTATTACCGACTAAGTCGCCATCAGTATCTAAATACTCATTAATATCTAGACGAAAAGCGTCGTTGGCATCAAGTACACCATCACCGTCATCATCCGTATCGCGATTGTTGCCAATACCATCATTGTCAGTGTCTAAGTATTCATTTACATCTAGCGGAAAGTCATCATTAGCGTCAATAAATCCATCGTTATCGTCATCTGCATCGGCATTATTCCCGACACCATCGGCATCAGTATCGGTATCTTCTTGCGCATTCAGCGGGAAGGCATCATTACTGTCAAGAACGCCATCATTATCATCGTCAGGATCAGACAAATTGGCGATACCATCACCATCGGTATCCGTGGTTGCTAAAGGGTTGTTTGGCTCAGGATCAATAGCGTTGAGAACACCATCGCCATCTCGGTCTAAATCAGCGTTATCACCAACACCATCACCGTCAAGATCAGCACTTTCTGTTGCATCTAGCGGAAAAGCATCAGCACCGTCCGAGACACCATCGCCATCATCATCGGTATCAACATTATTGGCGATACCGTCGCCATCAGTATCCGTAGTGGCGTCCATGCTTCTGTCATCAGGATCAGTACCACCATCAGCAATAGCGTCTAAACCATCACCATCTTCGTCAGTATCTAGATTATCACCGATACCATCACCGTCTAAGTCAGCACTTTCGGTTGCGTCTAATGGAAAGGTATCAGTGCCATCTGGCACGCCATCACCATCATCATCATCATCGGTATTATTGCCGATACCATCACCGTCAGTATCAAATATTTCACTGCTATCTAATGGGAATGGGTCTGCGCTATCTGCAACACCATCACCATCATCGTCGTTGTCATCAATATTACCGATACCATCACCGTCAGTATCTAAATATTCACGATTATCTAACGGAAAGGCATCATTACCATCAAGGGCGCCATCACCATCATCATCGGTATCGGTATTATTGCCAATACCATCACCATCAGTATCAACCCATTCGGTGGCATCATCTGGAAAAACATCACTGCCACTAGGCGTTGAACGATTATCGGTAATACCATCACCATCATCATCGCTATCAGTGTTATTCCCAACACCGTCGCCATCACTATCTAAGGTTTCATTTGGATCGGTACGAAAAGCATCTGCGCCATCTAATACACCGTCATTATCATCATCAGTATCGGCATTATCACCAATACCATCACCATCGGTATCAACCCATTCAGTAGGATCATCAGGCCATACGTCAAGTGCATCAATAAAGCCATCACCATCGTTATCACTGTCAGCAACATCGCCAATACCATCGCCATCTAAATCGTTTGATTCTCGGTTATCTAATGGAAAGGCATCATTGGCATCTGGCACCCCATCACCGTCATCATCGAGATCGGCGTTATTACCTATACCATCTAAATCAGTATCTAGCTGTTCAGTATTATCTTTTGGAAAAGCATCAAAGAAGTCTATCGTGCCATCACCGTCGTCATCGTTATCACCGTTATCACCAATACCATCGCTATCGGTATCGATATTCTCGCTAGCGTTAAGAGGGAAAACATCAACAACATCTAAAAATCCGTCATTATCATCATCAGAATCAACCGTGTTGCCTAAGCAATCTCCGTCTGTATCGAGCCATTCATTAGCATCTTCAGGAAAAGGGTCATAAAGATCAATAACGGGATCGCCGTCATTATTGTTATCGGAGGAGTCAGGAATACCATCGTTATCGTCATCAACATCGGTATTATTACCAACACCATCGAAATCGGTATCAAACCACTCGGTAGGATCGTTCGGGAAAAGGTCAATGCTGTCATCGACACCGTCATTATCAGTATCAATTACCGGGGTAGGAATAGGGCACGCTGCTGCATAAGCTATGTTGCTTACACTAACGCTACTAGCAATTACAATTGCCAATAAAGAATATTTGAATTTACTTGGCATATACATCTCCGCCGAAAATGAAAACGGTTGTTGTCATTACCTTGAGCTAATCACCACAACAGCGTACTACTATAAATGAGCAGCTAACACTATATCGACGGCTTGTAAGCTTTAATGACTATTATTTTACACTATTTTAAAAAATGACTTAATAGCCAACCACTTTACCGAATTTATAATTGATACCAACAAATACCGAACTTACACCACCAAATTCAGAAAAACTGGGCTGATATTTAACGCCTAAGGTTAGCGCGGTTTTTTTATTGAAGTTGTAATGTGCTGCAACCGCCAGTATTGCATTAATATCACCCTTCTCAGAAAAGTACTTTTCTTCGTTTAAATCTTGCCAAAAAAACTTATTTTCTGTTAAGGCAACTGATGCGCCAACTTGATATTCAATCGTCACTTTTTTGAAAAAATCATTGTAACTTTTTAATTGCTGACGATAGCTAATTAACGCGTCGATGGTATCATTTTTAAAATACAATTCATCGTTATTCCACTCAACTTGCACATCATCCAAAGTACTATAGGCCACTGACCAATACCAAGGGCTGCCTTTAGAAAAATTATCAGCGATACCAACACTCATACCTTTAGTTTTTGACTCGTCACCTTTATGTAAACTAAAACTTGTATCCAGTGCCATAACGTTTGAGCACGATAACGTCAATAACCCGGCTGTAGCAAGCTTGCAAATATTTAACCTTAACGTTTTGTTTTTATTGTTTTTGATACTTTGTTTATGTGAAAATTTCATTTATAGCGCACCTAGCAAGTAAAATTTATAATAGTGGAAAAGCATGAAGCAATAATTAAACCAATAATAAGCTATATGTTAATAAAGTTCACAGTTATTGGTAATAATTATTGCAAGGATTAACCTTGGGAGCATATTCTGCGTTAGCGTGAATACTTGATGAATCACCAAGTATTTTATTTATTGTGCAATGGAATAGTAACATCGAGATAGCGTAAAAAGAAAATTTATCGCAATAACTAATACCAAGTGAAATAAACTATGCTTAGGTTGATAGAAGTGAATTAGCTTATAAATAACCCTGCTGATAGTGCGGCTGACTTAGAAAAAATTGACGATGACTATATTAAAGAAGTATCAACCTCTTTACTATTTACTGCAGAAGCAGATAATCAATTAACACTTATGTTAGCGGACAATAGCTTGGAAAAGGCTTAAATTATAGCGGGATGTTAAAATCACCTTAAAATTTTTCTTGACGATATTTTTAATCAACACTTTTTATTAGGCTGCACAACAAGATTAACGAGGCAAATAGTACATCATCACCAAACAAAAAATCACAATGCCCCAAAACGCTTTAACGAAAAAGCTGCGGCGTGCTTTTCCTTCTGGGTGCTGCTTAGCTAACGCCATGCCACAGTGGCTACAATGGCTTGATTTATGGTCATTTTTTACTTGGCAAAATAGGCAAGCCACTTGGTCATCAAACATTTTCATTCCTAAAATTAACTAGCGTTTTACGCAACTAACCACCCGCTTACTGACTAGTCAATTGATGATAAAGCTGTGGTAGCCTTACGGGCAATTGATCTGGTCTTAATATCACCGTATAACCATTACTACCAAACAAATAAGGTAAATAACTTTGCGCCTCTTGGTCAATGGTTATGCAAAACGGTTTAATTCCCAGTTTATTGGCTTCTTTAATCGCTTGATGAGTATCTTCAATCCCAAAGCGCCCTTCATAATGATCAATGTCATTGGGCTTGCCATCGGTAAGTATTAGCAGCAATTTCTGCGTACTACGTTGCTCAAGCAATACTTTAGTTGCTTGTCGAATAGCGGCGCCCATGCGGGTATAAAAACCGGGCCGAATTGATTGCACGCGTCCGCGAATAATATCGTCGTATTTTTCATTAAAGTTTTTCAACACCGTAAAACGTACATTCGTGCGCTTGACTGATGAGAAGCCATACATAGCGAAACTGTCGCCAACACTGTTTAATGCCTCGCCAAATAATAGCATTGAGTCTTGCACCACATCGATGACCCGACTGTTATTATCTAAATAGGCATCGGTAGACATCGATAAATCAGCAAGTAGCAAGGTCGAAATATCACGGTTATTACCGCGAAAGCTTCGATAGAGCCCTATTTCTTTGGTAGGAGATATTTTTGACTCAATATGAAAATCAAGCCAAGCAGCAAGATCTAGCTCTTCACCTTGCTGTTCACCTTTCAACCAATAACGTACGCTACGTAATTGCTCAAATTGTGCTTGTATCACTTTTGCGGTTTTTTGTAACTTAACAGGTAAGTTTTTTGCGCTGCAGTCTTTAGGCAGCATAGGTTGTAGTAAACAACGATCCGCTTCTAAACTGTGCTTTTTATAATTCCACTCTGGCAGTTTAATACCGTCACCTAGTGGTAAATCATCTTCAGCTGCCGACGGCAAATCCATATCAATTTTAATACGGGCACTTTTTTGGCTTTGCTGTTTTGCAACAGTAATTTTATCTAAATCATCGGCAATACGTTGGTTATCGTCTTCATCGTCGTCGCTATCATCGGTGCCTCGGTCGAGCTTTGAAAACTCACTCCAAGAGAACAGACTTTCCAAGCGAAAAATCATCATGCCATCTTTGTCGTCACCAGAATCAACACGCTCGGCTTTTTTGCGGCTGGTGTCGCTTTTTTTCGCTTTACTTAACTCACTCGCCGCCAATTCTTCTTCATCGTCGTATTCAGGTACAACTTGTGGATCAACATGTGCAGAAGGATATAACCATAAATATACCGCTTGTGGCGCATAGTTTACGCTAGGAAAATCTTGTACTGAGCCGGGCGTTAAAATCGCTTGGTTAATCGCCTGCTCCATTAATTGTTCAGCTTTCGGCCTTTTCGAGTGATCTGCACGACTATTGACGAATGCTTTGGCGAGGCGTTGGTAACGAGGAATTAATGCTGGAAAGCACGCAAGTACATCAACCACCAGTTGTTGATTATCAATAGCCCAATGACGAAACTTACCATTATGCTGAGCAGCTAATACCGCCAACCAAATATACAAGTCATGATTTAATTCGCTACTCGGGAATACGGCTAAGGTTTCAGGTAAACGTAGGCTTTCGTCATCTTGCCAAGCAAGACTAATTTGTTGGTTTTCACCGGCAATTTTTTCCAGAAAGCTACGACGAACAATATAATCTCGAGCACTAGCAGCTTCAACACGCTTAACCGCTTCACCGCCTAAGGCGCGATAAACCAGCCCTATCGCATGACTAACTTGTGAAAACTGTACCGCCGCATCGACATAGTTAGAACTTGCTTTGCGTGTGATATATTTATGCCAAAGGCCGCCTACCCACTCTTCCATTTTACCCTTCCTAAAAGGATCACTGCTTTATTCGATTGACTTGCTCATATGCTAACAAAATATTTTTAAGTGAGTTGTGATGTATGTCAATTTAGCAAGATTAAGTGCAGAGTTTTAAGCTGTTATTTTTCATCAAAAGGCGCTTGTTTTACTTTATCTTTTGGCACCGTCAAATCGGGCAAATTAGCATTACCAATACTCTGTAGTACCAAGCCCATCATAAAGCAGAAAAATGAAATTGAGCCATAAAATGCTTTCATCACTTTATCTTCACTGTCCGTTAAGGTCAGTAGATAGCCCGCACAAACAAGCGCAATAATAATGCTTATTACACCAATAACCTTAGCAAAACGCTGTAATATATGTTTTTGCTTACGTTGGGTTAATTTACCTTCACTCAAGCGTTTCTCCTCAACTGCTTCTTCAGTTGTGATTAAAAAAATAAAGTCGTGATATCACTACCACGACTTTATGTCACTAAGCTAAGTTATGTTCAATGACTTGAATATAAGCGCTCAGTTCAAGGTTAAGCTACTTGTTTTTCTTTAACGAAAAAGCTCGCAATATAAGCAATAAGACCTAGCAAGAATACGACACCAGCAATTTCACGTAACCAGTAGAATATCGCTAATTTGTCTTGTGTTGCCATAAAGCTTAAGGCTTCACCACTTTCAGGTAAACGTTGTAACCATACTTGCAATACGCCAGCACCGGTTAAGAATAAAGTAATAAATACCATCCCAACCGTCATTAACCAAAAGCCCCACATTTCAGTAACTTGTGCTCTGTTACAGTTAGCTTCACCGACACCACGCAACTTAGGCATAGCATATGACATGATTGTCATAACGATCATTGCATAAGCGCCGTAAAAGGCCATATGACCATGAGCCGCAGTAATTTGTGTGCCATGAGTAAAGTAGTTCACAGGAGCTAATGTATGTAAGAATCCCCATACGCCAGCGCCTAAAAATGCCATAACTGAAGTACCCAATGCCCATAACGTTGCCGCTTTATTCGGGTGTTCGCGACGACGACGGTTAACCATATTAAAGGCATATAACACCATCGCGAAGAAAGGTAACGGCTCTATGGCTGAGAAAATTGAACCAACCCACTGCCAATATGCCGGCGTCATTAACCAGTAAAAGTGATGACCTGTGCCTAAGATACCTGAGATTAATGCCATGGCAATAATCACATATAACCATTTTTCGATCACTTCTCGGTCAACGCCAGTCACTTTGATTAATACAAAGGCTAAAATAGCGCCCATGATTAATTCCCATACACCTTCAACCCATAGATGCACGACAAACCACCAGAAGTATTTATCTAATGCTAAGTTAGTTGGGTTATAAAATGCGAATAAAAAGAATACCGCTAAACCAATTAAACCTGTCATCAATACCATATTGATAGCAGTTTTACGGCCTTTCAAAATAGTCATACCCAAGTTATACAAGAAGCCTAAAGCCACAACAACAATACCAATTTTAGTAATGGTTGGTTGTTCAAGAAACTCGCGTCCCATGGTTGGCCATAAATCATTACCGGTGATATGCGCTAAAGTAGCGTAAGGTACAAACAAGTAACCTAAGATAGTTAATACACCTGCCGCAGCAAAAATCCAAAATAGCGCAATCGCTAATTTCGGGCTGTGCAGCTCAGTTTCAGCCTCTTCGGGCACTAAGTAATAAGCCGCCCCCATAAAGCCAAATAGTAACCAAACAATAAGTAAGTTGGTGTGAACCATACGAGCTACATTGAATGGAATTAAGCCACCGACGATATCGCCGACAACATATTGTAAACCCATCAGTAAACCAAATAATATTTGGCCGACAAACAAGATCATAGCAAAAATAAAATAAGGCTTTGCAACGGCTTGTGATTGATATTTAAGAGTATTCACACCATTATCCTTCTATGTTTGGTGGCCAATTGTTGTCATCCATTTCTGAAGTCCATTTAAGGAATTCAGCTAGATCATCAATTTCTTGATCATTTAGGTTGAACTGCGGCATTTGGCGACGACCTGGAATATTTAATGGTTGAGCTTTCATCCAACCGTTGAAGAATGCTTTAAAACCAGCTTCCCCACCACGGCGGTCATAAACATTAGCAAGTTCAGGCGCAAAATAAGCCCCTTCACCAATTAATGTATGACAACCGATACAGTTGTTGTCTTCCCATAGCGCTTTTCCACGCACTACAGACTCAGTGATATTTTCGCGATGATCCCGTTTGGGCATCTCTTTGGTTGTGTGGAAAGTCAAAGCAAGAAATATTAGAAAGAAGAATACACTTCCGCCGTAATAAATATTTCGAGCCATGCCTTTTGTAAAACGCTCTGACATGGTATTTCCCTTATTAAAATAATGTAATAAAGCAAATTCATCATAAGGTAATCTCTAGGTGCTCTCTTTGATGAAAATCAAGTTTTTAGAGATGTATAACAAATAAAGTCGAAATAGTTTGAATTAAAGTAAAAAAGCGTAATATTTTTTCTGACAATCCGCTTAACTTCATCACAACAGCCAACTAAACCCTTAATTTTTTTAGGGTTTTAAGGTGTAACAACATCATATAGAAAATAACAACATAACGAAATAGCACAAAGTTCATACGAAAAAAGTCGTGAGAAAATGATATTTTTTCACTGTGTTTCATTGATGTTAATTGAAGATAAATTTAGCGTTTTATTACGCCAAAAATAAGATTTTCAGAGATAAATAAGCGTGATGATAAAAGGTACAACAACAACGTAAGCCAGCATGATGTTGCGCCACAAACGAGGTGCATGCTTTAACTCCATAAACACATCAATAATTTGCTGCCCTTTCATGGCAATAATCAGCATGATCATAGCAATGAACCCTAAAGCACTAAACGGCGAAGATTGAAAATATTGTCCGATGGCCACTGAAGCAAGCGTTAATAAAATTAGCCAGCCCCAACTTAATGCAAAACGCTGCCAAGCTTTTATCATTGCAACAATCCTTAAATAACGTAAATAAGTGGAAAAAGAATAATCCATAACAAATCAACCATATGCCAATAACAAGCGCCTGATTCAAAGCCAGAAAACTCATTCTCTGATCTGGGGTCGTTATATTTACCTTGATAAGCGTTTTTAGCCATGTAAGCCAATATCACCATGCCCAATAAAATATGCATAAAGTGGAATGCGGTAATTAAAAAGTACAACGTAAAAAAGGTATTAGTTTCTATATCAATACCTTGAGCGAACAAGGCTTGATATTCCCAAAGCTTTAATACGATATAAACGCTGGCAAACATTAACGCTAAGCCCAACCGAATAACCGCTTGTTGGTTATTGCCTGCTCGCATGGCATGCAAAGATATTGCGACAAAGTAACTACTGGTGATCAGGGCAATGGTATTAATAAGACCAGCAACTTTATGCAGTTGCGTCTTACCTTCGGCAAACATCACTAAATTTAGGTTTTCAGCAATGGCAAAGCCAATAAAAAATATCGCAAATACCGTTAACTCAGCCAAAATAAAAAACCACATCGCCAGGTCGCCAGGTAACCTTTTTAGTTCATGCGGTCTGCATACCGGCGCATTGGCGATGAGAGCATCAGTTGAGGACAGTGAATTATTCGCCATCAAAATAAATTTTCACCACTTCCATGATTGAATTTATCGTTTGTATATCATCTGATAAAGGTTCAGCTAAACAGCAACGACACACTTCAATAGGATTCATACCCGAAGACATCATTTTGGCGGCATAAATAAGTAAACGTGTTGAGGCAACTTCTTCTAAATCATTATCTTCTAATCGACGCAATGCTTGTGCTAATTCCACCAATTTACTGGCAATATTTGGCGCGACACCGGTTTCTTTAATAATAATATCTTGCTCGACTTGGCTTTCAGGGTAGCCAAAGCGTAAAGCAACAAAGCGCTGTCGGGTACTAGGTTTCATACCCTTAAAAAGATTTTGGTAACCCGGATTATAAGAAACCACCAACATAAATCCTGGTGCTGCTGCAATTAATTCACCAGTTCTTTCCAGCGGTAAAATACGACGATCATCGGCAAGAGGATGTAAAACCACGGTAGTATCTTTTCGCGCCTCAACCACTTCATCTAAATAGCATATTCCGCCTTCACGCACTGCTTTGGTCAGTGGTCCATCTTGCCAATAAGTCCCTTCTGGCCCAACAAGATGTCGCCCAACTAAATCGGCAGCCGTTAAATCGTCATGACAAGCAACTGTATATAATGGCTTATTTAGCTTTTCGGCCATGTAGGCGACAAAACGTGTTTTACCACAGCCCGTGGGTCCCTTTATCAATACAGGTAACTGATGACTATAGGCATATTCGAACAACGCTACTTCATTGTCTTGTTCTTGGTAGTAAAGTGGTGCCGGTGAGCGCTCGGTATTATCAGCAGCAATAGCAACTGACGCATTTAAATTAATAGTAGCCATAATATCCTATTCGTACTTTTCTCTGGAGGTAACGAGGTAATATTCGCTAAAATACGCGCAAAAATAAGCTAGGGCAATTGATGAATAGGGAAATACCAAGAAGAATGAAGGCTACTTGATACCGATCAAGTGTAGGATGATATTTCCTCACTTTGTGCGAAAAATCACATTATTGGCATAGCGATTTTATCCTGGCGATTACATTGATTCATACTGCAATACGATAGTCTTTAAGCGTAACGATTAAAAGCTAATCAACCCTAAGGTTGCAATGGGCCAAGGCAAAAATAAATTACTCGCTACATCGTAAAAGCCAACTATATTGGGAGCCAATTAATCAGGTGTGTAAGCAGAGTCATTTGAACCGCCATCAAGCGGACCACTACTGGTTGAGTTGTCGTCATTGCTACGATTAAATGACCATAAGCCAATTGCACCAATAACTGGAATTAACCAGACAATAATAATTTGTGCAATTTTTTGGAAGCGTTCGAGATCATCACGTTTTGCGATGAAAACGGAAACGAATAGATTCAACAAACAAAGAACTATCAGTAGTGCATACCAAATATCAAAGTTCATCTGTGCCTCCTCGGCTTATAATGCCTCATTAAGTGGCTAAAAAGTTGGTTAAAATAAGCGATAAATGAGCAAAAACCAACTGTTTTTTGTCCTGTTTTAATGACTTGCTATGCGTATGTTAACCTAAACTCTGTACAAGCTAATTGCGTATTATTTATTGTAATAAAACTAGGTACATCGCCAATAACTTCAAAGCCTTGCTTTAACAACACATGCTTTGAAGCAGGATTGTTTTCTAATACTTTAGCCCCTAGAGATTGAACGTTATATTCTCTTTTTGCAATTTCAATTAGCGAAGCTAGACAAAAGCTTGCATAGCCTTGAGATATAAAGCGTTTTGAAACCCTATAGCCTACAAAAGCTCTGTTAGTGCCAATATCTCTTAAGTTGGCTCTTGCAACAATTTCATTATTTTTAAACAGTAGACCACAAAACGAGGAACCTGAACTTACCTTTTCAAGTTCTACATCAATGTGCCGTTCAACACCTTGAGCTGAATAAAAATCATCATCTCGAGGTTCTATTAATGATTCAAACCATGATCTATTTTCTAGCTCAAAAGCTAATAATTGCTCTAAATGATCTTTAGATAACAGCTCAAGTTGCATTGAAACTCTCGATACGCATAATACCCAAATAACAGGCTTAAAATTGTTTGTTAAAATTTTGAGGAACGAAAAACAACAAACTGTTTTAAGTCCTAGTTGATTTGCTTGATGCCCTTTACAATACGCATTAGAGTGCGCATAATTAATGCAATAATTACTTGGAGACATATTATGCAAGCATTATACGATTTTGACGCCCCAAAAAAAGCAACAAACCTTAGTTTAAATAGTGACTTACTAAAAAGAACCAGAGCGCTTAACATTAATTTATCTGCGACTTTAGAGCAAGCATTAAAAGATAAATTGAAAAGTATTGAAGCTAAAAAGTGGATAAAAGAAAATAAAAATGCCATACAAGCCTACAATGACTTTGTCGATGAGAATGGATGTTTTGGTGATGAATTTAGAGAGTTTTAATGTCGCAATTTGATGTGTATATAAACCCAAGTAAAAAAAGTCGTGAAGCATACCCATATATAATTGATATCCAAAATGCGTTAATGAGCGATATTGCAACGAGAATTGTGATCCCTTTAGGGAGGCTCAATCATTTTAGAAATGAAAAAATGGATGGTCTAACCCCATTGATCGAGTATGAAAATGAGGCATATATTTTACTCACTCCTCAGATTGCTTCAATGCCATCAAGACTACTTAAAAGTCCTATTGGTTCAGTTGAATCATTAAGAGATGAAATTATTGCAGCGATCGACTTTGCTATTACAGGCATTTAACGCCTAATTAACAGGCAAAAAGTAGTTGGCTAAAATAGGTGAACGGAGTGAACAAAAAGCCAACTGTTTTTTGTCCTTGTTGAATTTCTTATAGTTGCTGATTACGCAGAACTAACTTTATACTCTTTAGCTTTTTCATTAAAGGTAAGTTCAATGTGTGTAGGATAATTATTCCCAACTGTTTCTAGCATTTCGACTAAAACTTTTAGTTGAACATAATACAGCTTTTTCTTTTTAGCCCAATCTGATGCGATGTAAAAACCGACAAGTGAAGTTCCTGTTGGAACAAACGGAGCAAATATAGAACTATGTATAAATTGATTACATATATCCCAATAACTGACAGCCTCTTTTTGCCCGGCATAGAGATCATATAGTTCTGGAAATTTATGCTGATTTAACAATGTAATTGGCTTGTCGTTAGCAGGATAGATAGCTAATTCAATTTTTCTATTTTTTACAGAGTCAGTTACTTTATTTGACTCCATTAATTTTCGCAGAGCAAACAAGCCTAAGAAGACTTCTTTTTCCAAAGTGAACAAAGATCGTTCAGACCATTTTTTCTGATTATATCTTTTCGCTAGTTTTGTAGCGATTTTTAAACACTCTTGTTTCCAAGGTACAGAATCTGAAATCAATGCCTATCTCCATTAAGCAACATAACAGCTTATTAGACGGGAAAAATTCCGCCTTTCTACAAGCAGGAATATTCTATTTGTGAATATTTATTCAAATCAATATACATAACTTAACAATACTATTCAATACGTTATTGTTAAGCGCCGAATAAACTATTGTAGAAAGACAGATTAAATCTGCTTTTCTACAATAAAGCGGGAAATGCAGATAAATTGTACAAATAAACAGTATCAGTTTTAATTATTAAGGAATAATTAATAAGTCTGAATTTCTCTCGCACATGTTAAATAAAGGCTTCGACATTCACACCGTAAAGTACAGGAACTCTCGGGGCATACTGATTTATCTACGACAGAACTTTACCCCACGTTGATGGTACGTGTTTTAGTCATACCTTGAGCCCTTTAGATAGAAGTTAAATAAATAATAATTAAAATAGTCTGCTTTATTTAAAACGATTCAGAGACAATTGAGCTATTGATGTCGCTCTCGGCTGACCTATTATGCATTACTCGGCAGCTGTTTATCCGAATTGAGGTGCTTACGCAAAAACCACATAGCTAGAGGCTACTGACCAATAAAAACGACCTCTTCGCCATGCTCTAACCAAAGTGGATGTTTCGCCATGACCTTAGTAAACATTGGGCTTTGCAAATAGTTATTTAGCCAGCGTTGTAGATTTGGATACGGTGATTGTAAATACCATTGACGCTCTATGCGGGCAAATTGACGAATAAAAGGTAACAAGGCAATGTCGGCTAAACTTTCTTTTGCTGAGAATAAAAACTCATGTTCAGTTAAACGCGTTTCTAATTGTTGAATATATACTTCACAAGCGAGTCGACAATCGTTAAGGTTATTTTCATGATAACGTTTGGCGCACTTATAGGCTTCTAAACGTATTTTAAATTCAATATCAAAGTCAGTGATCAGTTGTAGCATTTGCGTCAACATTTCAGGTTCAGCGCTGTGCAGCAAATCGTTCGGATCGGCGTTATGTAAAGCCCATAGCATAATATCTAAACTTTCATCTATCACCTTAGTGCTAACTTCTTCCCCTACTTCACCGTTAAAAGCACTTGTTTGTGCTAAGACTAAAATAGGTACCGTTGCTTTTGCTGAAGCTAATATCATCTCGGTGGGTTTATCGGTTAATACCACATCACGTAACGCCACAGGCTGTTGTGATTTGAAGATAGCCAGCCGCGCTCGCATGGCATAAGGACAATTTCTTAATGAGTAAAGGATAGGTAATGCCATGATTTCTTTCTTTTTGATGTTATACGGTCACTAAAGTGCAACTTTAACGGTATTCATTCGGGAAATATACGGGTAAAATCCCTGCTCTGAAATTTAGCGAACAAAAAGTTGTACAAATGGATCATAAAATTGAATTATTAGCCCCCGGTGGTGATGTCGACGCAATTAAAGCGGCAATTATTGCAGGTGCTGACGCAGTGTACTGTGGTTTAGATACGCTAAATGCCCGCAATCGCGCTGCTAATATCTCTTTTGAACAACTTATTGGTATTATTCGCTTGGCACATCAATACGACTGCCAAATATTTTTAACGCTAAATGTTATTATTTTAGAGCGTGAATTTAAGTCCATTGCCAAGTTATTAAGTAAACTGGTTAACACCACGTTAGACGGCGTTATTGTGCAAGATATCGGCATATTTAACATTATTACCAAGCATTTTCCAACCTTAGATATTCATGCTTCAACCCAGTTAACCACGCATAATATTGGCCAAATCCCCTTTTTGAAAAAATTAGGTGCTTCTCGGGTTAATTTATCTCGTGAATTAAATTTACGTGAAATTACCGCAATAAATAAAGTTTGTCTTGAGCATGAGGTACTAACTGAAGTTTTTGTTCACGGTTCACTTTGTGTTGCCTTTTCAGGTTTGTGTTATTCAACCTCAGCCAGCGTTGGTAATTCAGGTAACCGCGGCCGATGCAGCCAAGCCTGTCGTGAAGAGTATGAAACTACGCCCTCTGGCCATAACTTCCCGCTCAACATTAAAGACAATTCAGCCTTTTTTGATTTACCGGCCTTAATCGAAGCCGGCGTGCATTCATTTAAAATTGAAGGCCGTATTAAAGGCGCAAACTATGTTCATACCGTAGTTGATAGCTTTCGTAAACAAATTGATGGTTTCCTCAATACTGGTGAATTAACCCAAGATGGCGAGCGCTTATATAAAGTATTTAATCGTGATTTCTCAAACGCGTTTTTACGTGGTGATTTAAACCAGTCAATGTTTATTGATAACCCACGTGATAATTCAAAAGTGCATGCGGTGAGTAAATTTAAAGCCGACGATAGCCAAGCGATTTCAGTGGTACAAATTCAAGACGTAGAGCAAAGTCTGCAAACAGATAAAAATACCATTGAAGCAGAAGTGGTTGAGAAAATTAAGCACTTAAGCATTGAAAAAGTACCGCTAACCTTAATTTTTTCAGGCCAACTTGGTCAGCCATTAACGGTAACCGTGACTAAAAACCTAAGCACCACTGGTTTTTCTGTTGAGCAAAACACCTTTACTGTGCAGTCAACCAGTTTAATGCGAACAAGTGATAATGCCAGTATAGATCGGGCGACCATCGAAAAGCGCTTTAAAAGCTTTAATAATGCCGAGTTTTTACTTAACGAGTTAAATTGTGACAACCTAGACGCGGGTTTAAGTATGCCATTTAAAGAGCTCACGGCGCTTAAAAATGAAATTGCCAACAAACTCAATAATTCAGTAACCGTATTACCCGAAGTGACCTTACCACCATTAGTTAATCACCCTAAAGCTAACAGCGATACAAAGTTATCCCTGTTAATTTGTGATGAAGCTGATGTTGCATTGGCTAATATTACTGATGCCGATATTTACTTTAAGTTACCTGACGCTTACAAACGTGAGTGTACTAAATATGTTGGTTTTTTACAGGCTAACCCGCGTTTAATTCCGTGGTTTCCAGCTGTACTTATCGGTAAAGATTACGACGTAGCGGTTAATATTTTAGAACAAGTAAAGCCTAAATTAATTGTCACTAATAATACCGGTATAGCCTATCGTGCTAATGAATTAGGTATTAAGTGGATTGCTGGACCATTTTTAAATACCACCAATTCATATGCTTTAATGGCAATGAAGGAAGGCTTTGATTGTAGTGGCGCCTTTATTTCTAACGAGATAAATGCCATGCAGATGAAGAATATTGCTCGCCCGGAAAACTTTAAATTGTTTTACAGCATTTACCACCCTATTTTGTTGATGACGAGCCGCCAGTGTTTCTTCCAACAAAGTGTCGGTTGTGAAAAACCGCGTATCGACAACGGCTGTATGCTTTCATGTGATAAATCGACCAGCATCACTAACCTTAAAGGTGTGTCGTTTAATATCGATAAACAAAAAGCCGGTTACCCAAGTATTTATAACCAAGATCAATTTCTAAATATGGAAATTATTGCAGACTTATCACACTTATTTGATGGCTTTATGATTGATTTAACTAACATAGGCGCTGGTGACAATGCCTCACCAGATAAAGCCTTATTGATCAGTCAGTTTGAAGAGCTACTATCTAATCAAGTGATGTCTAACCAATCACTAAATAAGCAATTGGCAGCAAAACAACAACTGAATGAGTTAGTGCCAGCGTCGACGAATATTCAATACCATAATGGTTTGTAACTAAAACCATAACATTAAAAAAGCGCTGATATTTTTGATATCAACGCTTTTTATTATTGCAAAAAAATATAGCATCTAACGCTGCTAGCGAATTAAGGTACTTGTTGACCATTCCTCGCTTCAAGTAATCGATACCAATCTTCACGCGAGTAATCTAAGGTTAATGCCTGCTTAGCAGCAACAATACGCTCAGGTGTTGTTGAACCTATGATCGGGAGAATGTTAGCCGGATGCTTTAATAGCCAAGCGAGCATAACTTGCCAAGGCGCACAAGCATGTTTTTCACTTTGCTGAGCTAATTCAGCGCCAATACGTTGCTCATCATCAGTTGAAAAGGTATTGCCCCAGGCCGGATAAGCAACACCGCCTAACGGACACCACGCAATAGGTGTAATGCCGTGCTGCTGGCATTGATCTAACGTGCCATCCATTAAGGTGTCAATATTATGAATGTTAATTTCAACTTGGTTCACCAGTAAGGGCATGGATAACTTTGACTTTAACAATTCAACTTGTGAGGGCTTAAAATTACTCACGCCAAAGTGCTTAACCTTGCCACTCGCTTTTAACAAAGCAAAGGTGTCGGCCACTTCTTCAACATCAAATAAATAGTCTGGACGATGCAATAAAAACATATCAAGATAATCAGTATTTAAACGTAATAATGAGCCTTCAACACTTTTCATCAAATAGCGCTGACTAAAATCATAACGGGTCGGTGCATAGCTATCATGGCTATTACTTCGCGGTCGAATACCGGCTTTAGAGGTTAAAATCATCTGTTCACGCAGATGTGGGGTTTCGGCTAAAAGCTCACCAAAAAGACTTTCACACGCCCCGCCGCCATATATGTCAGCATGGTCAAAATGATTATAGCCATTATCCAGCGCAGTCATTATTGCGCGCTTGCCTTTATTTCGATCACTTTCACTGTTATCGCCAGCAATACGCATGCAACCATAAATGAAGCGCGATGACTTTATATCTGACTTGCCGATTGAGAGTTGTTTCATTTTAGTTCCTATAAGAACTGACATTCATTTCTGCTAATGAATGTCAGTTTACCTATGTAAAAAAGATAACTGTAAAACACAATAATTGTATAATAAAAAACCAATTACAAGCGACAGAAATTGATTAAATAATCATCATGACTTGGTAACTTAGACAAAGGTTCGTGCTTAATATTTTTAATTTTTTCTAACATCGATTTTACTTGCTCAAGCGGCATTTCATTTGCCATCGGATGAAAGTCTTCTGGCTCTATGCCCTGGCCCAACATCACTTGTAACCATGAACCTTCATTAAATAAGTCATTTTGCTCGCGAAATATTTTGCCACTTTCTTTAAACAGTTTAATTTTTTTGGCTAACGACTCAGGTATATCCATATCACGTAGGTCACGCCAAAACTGACTGTCGTTTCTTTGGTTAACATGATAATGCAAGATGATGAAATCTCGAATTTGTTCAAACTCTACTTTCGACTGTCGGTTGTATTCATTCACTTGTGCTTCACTGATACCATTTTGCGGGAACATATGAATAAGGCGCACTATTGCTGACTGAATTAAATGGATGCTGGTAGATTCTAATGGTTCTAAAAAACCACTCGATAAGCCTATAGCAATGACGTTCTTATGCCATTGTTTACGTCTTCGCCCCGTAGTAAATTTTATTACTTTAGGCTCAGCTAAAGGCTCTGATTCTATATTGGCTAATAGCAAGGCTTTAGCTTGTTGGTCAGTATAATGCTTACTGCTATAAACCAAACCATTACCATTACGATGTTGCAAGGGTATGCGCCATTGCCAACCACCAGCATGGGCAATTGATCGTGTGTACGGCACTGTTTCGTCAAACCTTTTTGACGGCACAGCAACGGCTCTATCGCACGGTAACCAGTGATCCCAATTTTCATAACCGGTGTTAAGTGTTTGCTGTATTAATACGCCGCGAAAGCCAGAACAGTCAATAAACAAATCTCCGGATATTTCATCGCCACTTTTCAGTACCAAAGCGTTAACATGACCAGATTTTTGGCATTGTTTAACATTTTCGACCATACCTTGAGTACGTTTAACACCAATTTTTTCACTAAACTTTCTCAAAAATTGTGCATATAAACCGGCATCAAAGTGAAAGGCATAAGGAATATCAATAATCGGATCTTTGGATTTTATTTGCGCAAATTTACCTTGGGTTGCACATAAGTAATTTAGATCGTAATCCCACAAATTATCTTTTAAACCGGCATCTTGTGCTCGCTTTAAATAATGGTGAAATTGACAAAATGGTGCGCTTTTTCCGGCAGCGCCAAAGGTATGAAAATAGCTTTCTTCGCTGTTTTTCCAGTATTCAAACTTAATACCCAGCTTTATAGTCGCTTTAGTTTCTCGTAGAAATTCTGCTTCGTTAATGCCGAGCACACTATTGAATAAACGAATAGGTGGAATGGTGGCTTCACCGACACCCACACTGGCAATATCATCAGATTCAATTAATTCAACCTCAACGCTATTGCCCATTAGCTTTTTAATAAGTGACGCTGACATCCAACCCGCGGTACCGCCACCTAAAACAACAACTTTTTTTATTTTATCGGCCATGTCTAATACTCTTAATCATTAACATTACATAAATTCGAGATAAAGTTTTACCTAGATATAAAATAATAAAACCTGCTAGAAGCCTAGCAGGTTTTAATTTAACTAACGTTTCTACATTTAACAGCTATTACTAGAACTTGTAATTAAGCCCCAAAGAGTAGTTCGCGCCAAACGATTGATAAGACGTAATTTGACGTGAATCTGACGCATTTGCTTGCAAGGTACCCTCATCCGTTAGGTTTTGTCCTTGTAAGGTTATACGAAGCCCTTCCAATGATGCTATGCCAGACTCTTTAAAGTCATAACTAATTTGCGCGTCCCAAATTTCTGAACCTTGGTCATCGGTTGGATTAAGCGCTAAGCTTAAACCGCGAGTTTCAGTTAAGAATTCATCACGCTTAGTACCAGCAATACGAATTTCCCAACCTTGATATTCATAATAAGCGGTTAATGAATAACTCTCTTCTGAAAGACCTGGGATTCCGCCACCATCTTCTAACTCACCATCTAAAAAGGTCGCACTCAGAGCTAGACCAAAACCGTCTAAGCTTTTATGTACCAAACGAAACGGCACGCTAGCTTGAAGTTCATAACCACGAACAAAGCCTTGTAAACCATCTTCGGTAGCGTCTACAAGACCATTAAAGCTAACGGGGGCTAGATGTTCGCCTCCTGCTGAACAATTAGCTAATTCATCAGCTGTATTTTCGACCAAGTTATCAGCATTAATAACATCGTTGGCATAACATCCTTGTGATTGATGATAGCCAGGAATATAAAACTCAGATAGATCCGTCGGCGTCTTATCGCTTCTATGCCAATTTTTTAAATCTTTATAGAAGAACGTAGCCGCAAAATAGCCGTCATCGGTAAAGTAATTTTCATAAGACAAATCAAACTGGTTGGCCTCTAATGGCTTTAATGTCGGATTACCTGAGCTGCCAGACCAAGGACTATTTTGGATATCTGCACTGCCTATTTGCGCATCATTAAAACCAAAGGTTACACGGTTATTTGGCTTCATATCATCCATACGCGGACGACTAAGCACTTTGCCTATAGCAGTACGAATAAATTGATTTTCTGCTATTTCAAAACTCAAATTTAAGGTTGGTAAAATATCGGTATAAGAATCACCACCACTTACCTGTGTAGCATCAACACGTCCACTAGCATTATCAACCACTGAAAAGCCGGTTGATTTTTGATCTATACTAACGACTTGCAAGCCAAGATTACCGCTCATCAGCACATCACCAAACTCGGCTTCTAAGTTCACTTTGACATAAGCCGATAATTGCTCTTCTTCAACCTTGTAGGTATCACCTAAACGATCGGTTTGTACTAATGACGCTGCTGTTGCTTTGTAATAACCATCTTTATAAAGACTAAGGCTGTCGTAGGCAAGCACACCATTGATGCCAATAAAATCTAAATTAGCAACACCTAAAACATTAGGAATAGGGCCATCATTTGGATATTCTGGCGCAGTTAAGTAATCGCCTTCGTTAATTTTCTCTTTGCTGCGGTCTGAATAACGCACACCCGCTTCAATACCTGAAACGATACCATATTCTAATAAGCCGTTAACTTGTAAACGTACACTGTCTAAATCTTCTTCAAACTCTGGACGGTTAATAAAACCATCTTGTGCGTTACTACCAATAATTGGTGCGCCCCAAGATTGTGGGCCCGCTAAACGTATTAAGCTCTCATTAGTATAATCAACACCGGGTAACGTTGAATGTGCACTATACATAGCGCCCGTAGAAGTCATCTGCCATGAACGTGCAGCTGCAGGACGTCCATCGATGCCTGCGCGACCAACACCAGAGTAACTCTCTACATCAATAATTGACTTTTCTACCGAACCAGTTGATAGATCTAACTCAACAGTCCAGTTATCATTGAGCACATATTCCGCGTTCAAGCCAAAGGTAGTGAGTTTAGAATCTTGGCTACGGGCATCGTTACGGACCACAGAATGAAAACCATCCCATACGCCTGATGTTACAAGGCCATTCTCTACGCCCGTTGCAGTAAAGTTGGCACCACCCCACACAGGGCCGCCCTCTTCTAAGCCACGGCGAACATCATTTTCACTGAAATCGATATATAAGGCATCGAATTGAATTTTTAAGTCATCTGATGGCGCATATTCAATAATAGCAGCAATCGAGTCACGCTCTAACAATGAAGAACGTGCGTATGAATCATGACCACCAAGTATTTTCGTAGATGGGTCAAGATCATTACCATTGATATCTTGACGTTTTACGCAATTTTCGCCGTCATCATCACATGACGCATATCCAACATCAGCATATCCCCAACCTCTAAAATTTTCTTCTTGGCGCGGTGTTTCTAAAGATGAAAAAACTAATGCTAAGCCTAAGGTATCATCGAGGAACTTATCAACATAGTTGAATGAAAAACGGTGGCCTTCATTATCATAATCTGGGTTAGCAGCATCTCTTTTATTTTGTTCGAAATTAGCGTTAAACACCATAACAGAGTCTGAATTTAACGGGCTAACGGTTTGTAAATCAACCGTACCGCCAATGCCTTGTGACACTAAACCGGCTTCTGGCGTTTTATACACAATAACATTAGAAATAATTTCAGTTGGATATAAATCAAACTCTACACCGCGGTTGTCACCCATACCGAGTAATTCACGACCGTTTAAAGAAGTACCCACATAGTTTTCGTTAAAACCACGTACCGATAAACCACTAGTACGGCCACCTCGCCTTTCTCCTGTTACCCCAGGCAGGCGTGCTAATGACTCAGCCACACTGGTATCGGGTAATTTACCAATATCTTCCGCCGATAATACTTCAACGATAGAGTTTGAACTCATTTTAATCGCTTGAGCTCTTTGTAAACTGCCTCGTATACCGGTAACGGTTATGATTTCAACTTCTTTTTCTTTTGCTTGTGCATCTGCCACTTCTTCAGCAAGAGCAGGCAAACTTAGTGCCATAAAACCGCTTGATAGCAAAGCCAAAGTTACTTGGCTTGGTTTAAAACTTAACATTGGTGAACTCCCCTATACATCCCTGCTTTAATTATTATTCAGCGTTCCGCGCTGATGTAGCTAATTTGTATTTTTCTGCCTATTTTTGCAGACGATTCTAATATAAGGCGGACGCTTGGTGATGAATATAGCTTGCATACGTATTCATCATACGCTGCATAAGCCAAACACGAAAACACCATCACCATCAAACAAGCATTATTTAACAGTGCAAATTACTGTTTTTATAAAAATGCTCAGTAATTATTTTTTTCATCAACAAAAAAGAACAAAAAATAAAAAATAAAAATCATAAAATTCAACAGTTAAAAAACATTACCAGTGACTTCTCTTACCTTAAGATAATTAATAATTAAATAAGCTTGCTTTTTATCGTCAGTTTAACTCGAAGACATTTTAATCTTACTCGTGATATTTGAATACGTATGCAGAACATTTCAGCTCCATTAACGATTCCAAATGAATATAGCTGACAAAAACAGTCAAAAATGAATAAAAAAACGCGCTAGCAAGCTAGCGCGTTTTTAATCTATATTGAGCAGAATAGTCTATTGAACCCACATGACTCAATAGCGCAGAGTAGCCAGCTTTCAGCATACTCGACGGTTAATTAAGCCTATTTTTTTGTCACTGTTACTGTTGGCGCACTTGGGTTAGGCCCTGTTACAGTAAATATGTATATGCCCGCTTCAACAGCAACAAAGGATAAGTTATCATTTGAGCCCTGCGCTAACCTTAGCGGTTGATCTAAATTAACCACGCCACCATCAGTTCCGGCGCCTAAATTAAACGTCGACCAATCACCTGACGCTACTTTAAAACCGTAACTTGCGGCTGCTAAGTCAATTTCAACTGCATAGCTGGCATTACCTTGATACGTGACCGCATCGACTTCACCCCAACCATTCATGTCGCCACGAATATAGACACTGGTATCATTAAACATTTCTGCTTTATGTACTGACAAGGTTGGCGCATCTAGGTTCGACGCATCAAAAATAAAGGTATATTCTTGCGTATCAGCAAAGGTCATCGCCAAATTATCATTGCTTCCCGGTAGCAATGATTGCTCTTCACCTAACAATACTTCTGTATCATCAGCTGGCGCTCCCATGTTAACCGTCGACCAATCCGCAGAGGCTACTTTGAAGTTGTAAGTATTGGCTTCAACAATAAATGTTGCTGAATACTTACCATCACCAATATAAGTAAATGGATTGGTTTCACCCCAAGCATTCATGTCACCGCGAATATATACCGTGCTGCCAACAAAAGGCTCTTCATTTTTCACTGTTAGTACTGGCGCATCCGTATTCGAAGCATCAAGCGTAAATAAGTACGTCGAGGCGTTAACAATTGACAGCGCTAAATTGTCGCCACCTGACGCTAACGTATAATCAACGCCTTCTTCAACCACGTTACTAGGTGCTGATGCACCTAAGTTAACGGTAGACCAATCACCTGATGCCACTTTAAATTCATAATCATTAGCTTCAAGTGCAATCGCCATTTGGTAAATGCCGTCGCCAAGATAGGTAAAGTCATCAACTTCGCCCCAACCATTCATGCCACCACGAACATAAACTGTTGTATCGCCATAAGGCACAACATCAGGTGCGCCCGCCGTCGCAATGGCCGATAAACCAGTACCTTGCTGTTCACCTTGTGTTTTAACAAATACAGCAGTTGTTAGTGCTGGTACGGTAAATGTGCCCTCACCTTCTCCTTGGCTAAAGCTTGCAGTCGTGACCGTGCTATCGACTGAGTTTAATTGCGTACTATGCAAACTAAAGCCTTGTGCCGTAGATACGGTATGTGCCAGTTCGGTATTTGAACCATTAACCACAACAACCAAGGCATCAAAAGCTGGGTCTAAATCTTCTAAACCGGCGCCATCATCAATACTCATAACAATAAGTCCTTGAGTTTGACCTTTACCAATATTATGAAAGCCGACACGGTCAATAACCTCCGCGCTGGTGGTTAACTTAAACAATGGGCTGGTGGTACGGATATTTAAAAACTCATTAAACACCGATGAGGCAAATGAAATTTCACCCATGCCGACGTTACTATCAGCATTGAGGCCGATACGGAGTAAGTCTTCGTCACTGCGACCACCTTTATCAAGCGGTAAACCTTTATTCCAGTTATTACTATCGAAGGTAAAATCAACAACATTGAACCAATCACCGGCATCGTAGGTATTACGATCGAGTGACTTAGAGCGTAAAAAGTCGCCGCCCATTTGCAAGAATGGAATACCTTGAGACAACATCACAATTGACTGAGAAACGTTTTGTGCTCGCACTCTGTCATGCATTGTCATGGCAGGTGCAAGGGTAAATTGCAATTGATCCCACAAGGTTTCATTATCATGTTTTGAAATATAGTTAATAACATCCGCAGGGTCTTTAGCGTACATATTGGGTGAAAATGCACTGCCTAACGTGCTATTGCCCGTAGCACTTTTCAAGACATAATCAGCTAATGAGCCGGTTAAGCCTAGCTTAATAATATCTTGCTGTTTAAATACGTCGGTATCATCCGCGTTATTGCTAAAGAACTTTCCACCTCGAATACCATCGCGCAATCTATCGTTGAAGGTGCCTATTTCAGTGCCGGCCATATTAAACTGATTAGCTTGCTCAAAACCACGGTCATCACGTGTCCAACCTTCACCATAAAAGTGCGTGTCACTATCAATAGCTTGAATAGCATCTCTGGCTGCTAACATTTGAGATTTTGAGCCATGGCTCATAATGTCAAAACGAAAACCATCAAATTTATAGTCTTGCGTCCAGATTTTAAGTGAGTCCACCATCACTTTATCCATCATACGGTGTTCAAGGGCGGTGTCGTTACAACAAGTCGATTGAATAATAGCGCCTGATAAAATATCACGGCTGTAGTAATAGCCTGGTACTATCATGTCCAAAACAGAATTATTTGATAAACCAGCAGAACTGGTATGGTTATAAACAACATCTAACACGACGCGTAAACCTAAGTCGTGCAACGCTTTGATCATAGATCTCATTTCAACAATACGTGCAACACCATCAGCATTTGACGCGTAAATACCGTCAGGGACACTAAAATGTTTCGGATCATAACCCCAATTAAAGCTGTCCACCTCACGTAATACATTAACTAAGTTAGCGGCATCATTTGAATAACTGTCGTAGCTTTCAAGCACTGCTCGTAACGATTTGTCGGCGCTTTCTACACCACAAACTGGTGCATCGGCTTTAACAGCACAAAGCTGTGCAACGGTATTATCTAAATCAACAATTTTTGCAGGGTCTTCATTAATAGAAGCAATATCGTTAGCTGGCAACATATGAAAATGCGTTAAGCCATTATCAACCAATTTTTGTAAATGCTGTACCGGCAAAGAATTAGTTTCGGTAAAAGCTAAATATTTACCTCGGTTGGCGGCATCCGTGCTCTCATCTAAGGCGCTAAAATCACGAATATGACCTTCATAGATCACCGCGTCTTCATAATTATTGGCACTCACGATTGTATGATTGTCCCAACCGTCAGGCATTAAATCACTATCGCTCAAATTAACAAATTGAGAATAATCACCATTAGTTGAAAGCCCAACTGAATATGGATCAGTTGTTACTAAGGTTTCTAAGGCTTTATTTTGATGATGGTATACCGAGAGCTCAAATTGATAGAACATGCGATCAACACTCATATCGCCTTGATATGACCAAATACCGGTTTGACTATCTTCAATCATCACCGCACTAGAAAGTTTACTTTTACTGGCATCAAAAATATTAATAGTAACTTGTTGTGCTGTTGGCGCCCATAACGAGACGTTAATTCCCGCATCATTATAGCTAACACCTAAATCAGCTTCGTCAGCATCAGCTTCACCTTTGGTATACAAGCTATCTAATACTTTTGCGGTTTGTACGTAAGTGCCCGTAATCGCAATGCCCTCAGCATTATAACCGATTAAAACTAATTGATTTTTCAATAAGGCTTTCGCTTCTTCAGCAGTCCAGTTACCTGAAAATGCTTGCCACTCAGCTAACAAAGGTGCGTTAGCTTTTTGTGCATCTGATAAGTCTGTCGCTGACAAGGTAACCGCAACGCCATTAACCTGATCATTTTCATCAGCTTCAATACCCGCCGCTTTCGCATGGTGAAGTTTAACTTCAATAACGTCCTCAGGAGTATTCCAAGCAAAGGTATTAGCACCAAGCCAATGTGCTGCAAAATCGGTAATTCTTAACGGCTGTTTGCCCAATGAAACGATCGGGTATTCAAAAATAGAGGCAACACCCGAAAAGGTAAAGTTCATCCGCTGATAAGTGGCATCATCTTGTTTGAGTGGCATTTTAAAATCGCCACCACCAAACTCTTTACCGGCATCATCGGTGCCTTTGTGAATGATAAAATTACCACAGTCATCAAAATCATCAACGAGATTAACCACCCAATATGCACCGTAAACTGGATCGACGCCGGTATGCTGTAAACCATTATCCCAGCTAGCGGCTAGTGAATCGGCAGCATAGGCATTACAGTTAGGATCGTTCCAGTTGTGCATTTTATGTTCATCGTAAATGCCATCTGCGCGATTATAATAAAGCACGGCTTGGTTTTCACTTGGAAAAAACGTAGGGGCTGGCGCATTCGGGTCAACGCCCACAACACAGCTTTCATTTAACGCATCAGGCACCGTAGGTACCGGACATTGAATAGGCTCAGGCGCAACACACTCTGTACCTGTTGCATCTGGAACCATAGGCACATCACAGGTCAGTAATTTAGTGCCTGGCTCTGTTGAGCTTGAACCACCGCAAGCAGACAAAGTGATGGTAATAAATGCTATAGCGAGTAACCGTAACATTGAATTTTTATTAAGCATGGTGCTTTTATTTAACATCGAAATTTTATTGAACATGGAATTTACTCCAGTAGCTAGCTGCTTATAACGCATAAGTCATCCCCAAAAAGAATTGACGACCAAAATATTGAATGGTGCCAGTTTGAGCTTTAACACCAAAATAACTTTTGGTTGGTTCATCGGTCACGTTATTGATCTGAAATACCACGTTAAAGTGGTCATTAAATTGATACGACGCCTGATAATCAATAATGGTTTCACCATCATAATTTACCGTTTGGGCTTCAACCGCCACTTGCTCAGAAACAAATTCATCGCGATATCTGACACTGGCGCGAGTTTCGAAGCCTTGGTATTCCCAAAACAGCGTAGTTTGAAAAACATTCTCTGATAAGCCCGGTAACGATATCGACAAATCTTGTTGACCTAGTTTCGATATTTGTTGAATTTCACTTTCCGTATAGGAATAGCTCGCTTGTAAACCTAGGCCTGACCAAAGTTCAGGTAAGAAAGAAAATATTTGTGTATAAGTAAATTCAAGCCCTCTGATATAGCCCCCTTCTTGATCATTAAAAGCGGTTTCAAAGTTACCATTACGAATACTTAATGGCACCCCACTAACCGGATCAATCATTTGATCTGGCACTGCTAAACCATTGGCTGCAAAGTCATACTCACTGATGGTTTGGGTGACGATACCGGTAGATTCAATATCTTTATAAAAAACCGCGGCAATCAATGAACCATTGCCATCTTCGAAATATTTTTCATAAGACAAGTCATATTGATTGGCATAAAAAGGTTTCAGATGAGGGCTGTTTTTTGCTTGGCCACTGATCTCAAAATAGCTTTCACTCTCGGTTGAAACTTTGTTTAAGGTGATACTGCTATTTGACGCTAAACGGTCAATATTGGGACGGCTCATCACCTTAGCGGCGGCAAAACGTATTTGATCGCTATCCGTTAATCTAAAGTTTAAATTCATTTGCGGTAGATAATCGGTATAACTATTACTGATTTTTGTTGGAAAATAACGATCGCTCACTAAGCCAACATCATCGGTAATATATTGTGCACCCAGTGCAACATCGCCACCAACATCTTGTAAAGAAGTCGCCGCTTGCTTAGTGTCGATTATACGCACACCTATATTACCCGTTACTGGCATACCACCAATTTCCGTATCGATATTCGCCATAATATAAGCGGCGAAGATATCTTCAAACACTTGGCCACTTTCTTTTAGCGTCCAATCGTAGTTGTTTAAATAGGGGTTTTCGCCGTTAACTGCCTGACCGGAGAAGCCCCAAGTTTGCACCGGTTGAGGCACACCGTTAGGAAACCACGCATTAAGTACCGCATCTTGGTCAAGTGCTAAATAACTCGGAAAATACGAGAAATCGCCAGACCAGTTAACTACTGTTGCCATATCGTCGGTAATATTAAGCGGCGCCTCTGGCGAATTAAAACTGCTATCACTGCCGTATTCAAAAACCGAGCGTTGATTGTCATATTTCCGTTCAGAATAACGTGCGCCAAATTCAATCGATGAAACATAGTCATTATCAAGTTGGTAAGTAAAATCAAGGCGAACAGCACTGACTTCATCTTTATTTTCGTAAGGATAAATGCCGTATTTAGTGACCATAACTCGGTCTAAGTCAGTAAACGCATCAGCCTGGTTCAAACCAACATCAGGTAAATTCAGGCCGTTTAAGGCATAATTAATCGCGACATTATAATCAAACTCAGGCTCTACAGCATTTGCGTCAAGGGCAACCAGTGCCCAAATAAGGCCATTTCTAAAGTCACGTTCTGCTGATGAATAGGAAAGATCAATATTCATCTTTAAGCGGTCGGTAATTGTCCAATCAGCATTTAAGCCTAAACTTTTTACTTCATTGTGCTCAGTATTATCATCGTTAACAATTTCAATACGCGTTGCACTTTTAGAGGTGCGACTGAAAGTACCGCCAATAACTGAATTTTCATGATAAATAGGATTACTTATGGCGGCTTGGCTGCCTTCAAGTTTGACACGATAACCACGGGCAAACTCGTCAGAGTCAAACTTTGAATAAAATCCGTCAAATTTTAAGTTGAAATTATCAGTCGGTTGCCATTCAATGGTGGTAACAAAACCGTCACGGGTTTCTTCACCACCTTTATGCTGTAGCTCAAAGCCTTCACTAATAAACTCACATTCAGGGCAAGTTAAGGTGCCACCGGTATCGCCATCTATTTTATCAACATCTCTAGCTTTATCGTAAGCTAAGCCAATAAATTGTTGCGTTGCGCTAGGTTGAAACAAACGCGCATAACCTACGGCAATACCGACAGTTTCATCAATAAACTTACCTTGGTAAGAAATACTAAAGCGGTGACCATCTGACGTAGCATCAGGAATATCATTGGCTAAATCGTTATACATGCCCCGGGCATTAACGGTAAACTTATGGTCTTGATCATTTTTTAATGGCGAGGCGGTAGTCATTTCAACTGAGCCTGCAACACCACCTTCAATCATTGAGACTTTTGGCGATTTGTAAACCGCGGCATTTGAAATTAGTTCTGAAGGATATTGGTCAAATTCGACGCTACGTTGGCCACTGGTAGACACTTGTTCACGACCATTTAATGTCGTTGAAATAAAACCACCTGACATGCCTCGAATGTTAATTTCGGCGGCTTGCCCACCGGTTCTCACCGCAGAAATACCCGGTAAGCGTGTTAGCGCGTCAGCCATTGAAACATCAGGTAAAGCCCCTAAATCATCGGCGGTAATTTGTTCGGATACGGTATCGGCAAAGCGCTTTTGATTGATAGAATCAATCAGTGATCGTCGAAAGCCCGTCACTTCAATAACTTCGATTTGTTCTTCTACGCTTTCTGCTTCTTTTTCATCAACTTCCTGAGCATATATTGCGCCTGGAAAAGTTAACAAACCACAAGAAATCATTGCCAGCGTAAGCTTACTAGGCTTGAATTTAAACATCATTGATTTTCCCCTTATTTCATCCCTGAATTTTTATTTTTTATTTTTTATTAATTCATCACTATGAATTCATAGCGGATTAAATATAGAAGCCTTATATACGTATGCACAGGCGGTGCATACGTATTCAGCTATTGACAGGTATAGGGTTGAAACGAGTTCACGGGGAATATTTTTGCTAGTTAAGTAACGCTTTACGCCCTAGAGCACTGAGTTTACTTTAGGGCTTAAGGTTTTATTGGTAATTAAAATTAGCCATTATTTATCATTCTGGCAAAAGTTGAATACGTATGCAGTGCAGAGATAAAAACTAAAAAAGCTCATTGCAAGGCAACAAGCTTTTTCAATTCTTCATTTTTATAAACGAGTAATAAATTAACGCTACGACGCTATTGAACACTAAAATTAATAGTGTCTGTTTGACACTGATAAATACTCATGGGCATATCATTTTCAATCACTTGCAGCGTTTTTTTGTTTAGTTGTAATTTATAACTACCGGGGATTAGATCATACACTGAACTCAAATCTAACAAAGTAGCCACATTACCTTTTGCTCTGATCAGCTGATAATCAATTGCAGTTGGCCCAGTGCGCTTGGTCATAGGCCCATGATAAACTAATCGCTCATCATACTGGTCTGTGATGATAAAAAGGTTAGAATGAAAACCTTCTAGTGGTGTGTTCCATGTCAACACTGACAGGTCATTATCGCTTTGATTTAATAAAATAAAGTCGATAAAAATACCGTTAACTATGTGTTGTTCTGTGGTGATATTTAGCTTACAGCTAATGACTGGCTGTTCTATTTCAAAAACGTCTTGGCTAGTTTCACTCGACATAGCTCCTTCCATAATTCAGTGCTCCTTGCTACAACTAAATTAACAACTTGACCTTACTCGCCAGAAAACAAAACCTGCTTATTACAGCTTTTTGTAACGAGTGTTACTCACGATAATTTATAAGCCTATCGGTAAATTCCATTTACCTTTTAAGTAAAGCATCAATTTCAATAAACAGCACAATTAATTATTATTTAAATTAGGGTCTGTTGATCTTTCGTGGTTAAATTCGATGAATCATCTCGCTAATTCAGCTTTTCGCGCTCTAAATTACAAGCAGCCGATAATTATATCTTTATAAGTCAAACCCACTAGTAAATATCCGCCATTTTTTACTAAATTCACGACAATACAACGGAAAAAAACTAATAAAAATAACGTCTTCGCAAGTATTTAAAATAACTATTTTTCTTTAATTTAAAGTATGGACTTTCTCAGTTAATCACGGCTAAATAACGCTTATGATAATTTTTTCGAGACCTAACATTACATTACTAAAGAATAATTATCGTTATTCCAAAGCCTTATTTTACCTATTGCTATTTAGCACTTTTCTGGCCCAAGCAAAAACACATCACCCAGTGCCAACAAAACATATCGTTTATGCCGGCACCGAACGTGAAAGTTACAGTATAAAACTGCTTAAACATGTTTTAAGTTATGACGAAAAAACTCACTATCAATTATCGGCTTTTGGTAAGTATTTACCCAAAATGCGAGAGTTTAATTTATTGGGTAAACGCAATGGCATTGATGTGGTTATTGGCGGTGCAACAATTGAGCGTGAACAATTAGCGCTACCCATTCGCTTCCCTATTTTGCAAGGCTTATATGGCTGGCGTATTGCCCTAGTTCATAAAGAAAATAAAAATATTTTACGCGACATCAATAACTTAAGTGATTTTAAAAAGCTCAGAGCCTTACAATTCCATACTTGGTCTGACAGCGAAACCCTGAGATTAAACAATATAAAGTTAGTCAAGGGTACTGATATCAAAGGCCTCTATTTTATGTTAGATAATAAACGCGCGGACTACTTCCTTCGTTCGGTTTTGGAAATTGATGGGGATCTAGCTCGCCATCGCCATTTGGCTATCGAAAAAGAAGCAAGCACCTTAGTTTGGTATCCAAAAGCAGTTTATTTCTATGTTGGAAATAATCAGCCATCACTGGCAAAAAGCATTAAAACGGGTCTTGAACTTGCCCTGAAAGATGGTAGCTTCAAAAAATTATTCATGAGTTATTACGGTGAAATTATTTCAACGCTGCAAAAAGAGCATCGACAAGTATTTAAGTTAACCAATCCACTACTTTCTCCTTTAACACCACTCGAACGACCTGAACTTTGGTTAGACCTATCGCCCGCCAACAAAGTAAATAACTGATTGGTATCTAAAGCTTCAATAGCATGGCCAAGATTTAGAGTTGTAATTAAATCCCCCCTGCTATGCCGCTACAACATTAACGTACGAGGCAATAACATACGCAGTTTTCATTGACAAAATTCAGCTTCAAGCACTGGTATAATTACTTTATACTCAGTATTGCATCGCATTAAGGCAAATGTGTTTAGGAACCTAGCATTCAATAATTGCAAAAGGATAAATTGTGAGAAAGTCTGTAAAATACCGTCTGTTATTTTTATTTATCGCGATCACCTCGTACGCGTTAGGTTTTAACTTTATACCTGACACCACCACTTCAACGTTCGGTCTCTATCCGGTAATTTTGGCAAGCGTAATTTACTTTGCCGTGCTGCCGATACTTTATTGGTTTATGATCATAAAAGCGGGTAAACAAAAAGCATGGAAATTACTCATTATCCTCAGCCTTTCTAGCGCTATTGCCCGTTACAGTTATCCAGAAGATATTGCACAATACTTCGACTTTATCCTCTGGCTACGCTACCCCATTATTGCGGTTTTGCTGATCATTGAGTTTTACTTAATGTTTATTATTGCCAAAGGATTATGGCAAGCACGTAACCTATCGGGTGACCCACGCATTGGCGCAATAGAAAAGTATGATGATGATAAAAAGCAAGGCTTAGCGTTAACCTTTGCCACCGAGCCTGCCAGTTGGTATTACGCCATTCCTCGCTTATCCAAGCACCATATTAAGTCATTAGGTAAAGTCACCTTGCTATCAGGTAAAGCATGGCACTTCTTAATGATCATCGTGTCATTATTTAGTATTGCCGCAATAAGTTATCAATTGCTGGTTGATTGGAGCGAAATCGCGGCATTAATGGCGACAACCTTTATTTTATACGGCTTAATATTAATGACCGCAAACTACCGTTTATCTCGTCATCATTCACTTTATCTTCAAGACAATAAACTCATTATTAACAACAGTATTTTTAATTTTATGGTGATACCGCTTAGCGCAATTGACTCGATAACCATAGAGCCGGGCAAAAACAAGGTAGATAATGAGCAGCTAGAGGTTGGCCGTTCTCAAGCACAAAATATAAAAATAGTCTTTAATCAGCCGATAAAGTACTGGGGTATGATGGGGGCTTTTGTTGAATCATTCGAACAGGTTTTAATCAACGTTGAAAAACCATTAGAGGTCATTAACGCTTTGGAACAAATTAATTCACCACATCAACAAGTTGCTTGATAGAATGTCGACAATTTATTGGCAAACTAAGATTAGCCAAATTCCAATATTCGCAATATTAAGGGTGATGCTTTGCAACATTTAGTTTGGGATCTCGATCCCGTATTTTTCTCCGTGGGTCCATTAACTGTCCATTGGTATGGTGTACTATTCGCTGCCGCTATATTATCGGGCTTACAAGTGATGAAGTGGATTTTTCAGACCGAAAAACAAGATATCAATGCCCTCGATAACCTACTAGTTTATATTGTTATTGGTGTTATCGTCGGCGCACGTTTAGGCCACTGTTTCTTTTATGACCCAAGTTACTACTTTGCTAATCCGATGAAAATACTAGCGATTTGGGAAGGCGGGCTCGCAAGTCATGGTGGTGGCTTAGGCGCTATCATTGCTGCTGGTATTTATAGCAAAAAACATCAAATGAACTTTATTTGGTTACTCGACAGACTGGCAATATGTACGGCGTTATTTGGCTTTTTCGTACGTAGCGCAAACTTTGTTAACTCTGAAATTTTGGGTACCGCCAGTAATGTTCCTTGGGCGGTAATCTTTTCCCGTATTGATAACGTTGCCCGCCACCCTTCACAGCTTTATGAAGCCTTCGCTTATTTAGCTATATTTTTTATCTTAATGATTTTTTATAAGCAGAAAAAAGCGCAAACACCGCACGGTGCTATTTTAGGTATTTTCTTAATTTTAATTTTCAGTGCGCGTTTTCTTATTGAAATGTTAAAAGAAAAACAAGCCGCTTATGCCGCAGACATCACTTTAACGGCGGGACAAATGCTGAGTATTCCATTTTTTATTGCCGGTATCGTATTAGTTATTTGGTCGATTAAAAATAACAAACAAGTAAAATAACATCCGCTTTATGACTATTTAAATTGACACATAAGATGATTAAAAATTTATGACTAAAAAATATTACGTGGTGTGGAAAGGTGCAAAAACCGGCGTGTTTGAACATTGGAATGATGTAAAAAGCCATACCCAAGGACGAGCAGACGCACAATATATGGGTTTTGCATCAAAGGCAGAAGCCGAACTTGCTTTTCAATCAAGCTACACTAAAGCGTTAACAAAGCGCTCGATGAGCAAAGGTACGGCAACTAAACCTACAACTTACGTTAAAGGCAGCAATGTAGCAGCTAACAGTTCAACAGCGCCAGCACAGCAAACGGCTGATATTAATATTTATTGTGATGGTGCTTGCTCACCTAACCCAGGAAAATCAGGTACCGGCATGGCGGTATATCAACAACAGCAATTAATTGAGTTGTGGTACGGTTTATATGAGCCAATGGGCACTAATAATACTGCGGAGCTTAATGGCATGCTTGAAGCCTTTAAATATGCCCAAGTGCACATTCAACAAGGTAAAACAGTACAAGTGCTGTCTGATTCTAAATATTCAATTGACTGTATTACCAAGTGGGCAAAGGGTTGGCAAGCCAAAGGCTGGACACGCGGTAAAGGTGAAGAAATCAAAAATCTTGAGGTGATCAAGCAATCTTTTGCACTCTATCAAAGCTTAAAAAGCCATTTAATTATTAACCATGTCAAAGGCCACGCTAACATCGAAGGTAACGAACTTTCCGATAGAATGGCAGTATTAGCACGTATGAAACGCACCCAAGGTTTTGTTCAATACCAAGAAACCCTCGATATTAAAACCATATTAGCCATGGCCTCAGGCTAAACTTGTGTGACTAAGTATAATTTTTAGATATCCATCACTAAATGAGATGGGTATCTAATGTTCACTTTTGCTACAAACCTGACATGATCCACTAATCAAAACATCCCTGTTTTATGTTCACTTTGATACGTTAGCAGACATTAGCTTAGCCTTATCTAACGACAAAAGATACGACAAAGCGGATATTAAATTCTCATTGATTGAAGGTATAAACTGGATAGTTAGCTTGTGTTTTGATCGACAGAAAAACCATACACTGAACGTAATAGCTTTATTTGGTTCAGGTATGCTTGTAGGGTTATTACTTTTCAACTAAATTTCGTGATTTTAAGTACTTTAGAGCTTTAACAACACTTGGTAATATTATATAAGAAACTATTGGAACTATGATAGCAAGGAGTACCATTAGTCGTGCTAGTTCATTTTCTGGCAAGTATGGATTCAATAGCTTTGGTAGAAAAAAAACTAAAGGTAATAAAGAAAGGTAGGTAGCGATAGCTAGTAAGTGTTTATTGGGAATAAAAGTCTGCATTCATATCTCCAGTATATAAAAAGGTGCTGAAGCATAAAAATCAGTTATCTCAGCACCTATAGTCTTAATGCAATTTAGAAAGAATTTCTTCAAACAATACTTGAATAAGCTTCCCGCCGTTTTCACTGCTCCAGTCTTGCGCTAGCTCTGCGATTAACTGGTTTGTCGAAGTGAGTGTTACGCCGTGACTTTCCATGCGTCTTAATGCAGTTTCATCTGCAAGTGTTGTTGGCGAGCCAGAGCCATCGACAACAACTTGTACATTGTAACCTTCACTAGTAGCTGTTATTGCTGGGTAGACAACACAAACATCTGTTGTGATACCTGCGATAATAATGTTTTTACGTCCTGTCGCTTTAACAGCGGCGGCAAAATTTTCATCCTTCATGCTATCTACCACGCCCGCTCGAAGAATACGGTTTTTATACGCTTCAGGTACAGCTTGAATCAACTCGTCAAAAAGTGGCCCTTGTGCTTGGTCTTCCATGCTAGACGTAAGTATTAATGGCATGCCTGTTTCCTTTGCTGCACGGGCTAAAGCAACCGTATTTTTCTTAATTTCATCTAGTTCTAGTGAACCAACCCAGCCCATTGTGCCAACTTGATGATCGATTAATAACATCACGGAGTTTTCTGGTGTAAAAGTAGTTGTTTTCATAATGACCTCTCTTTTAGGATATTTGGCTAATGCCATTTGTGTGCAGTTGTCTTATCTGTTGAACACCTGCAATTAAATTTGAATTGTTGCTGTGAACTGACGCACCATTACTGATAATCGGCTGTTTTAATGGCGCACCTGTTACCACTAAAAATTCAGCATCTTGGTTTAGTGCGTTAACTGATATGAGTTCAGATTGGTTTTCATAGATACCAAGCTCACCTGACTCTAAGCGCACTCCGCCGCTTTCTATAACCCCTTTCCTGACATAAATAAATGCTGTGGAGTGTGATGCTTGACTTGAATGAGACCATGTACTATCGGCATCTAGCTTGATATGAAAATACGACATATCAACTGGCGGTTGAGCAGCACTTTTCTGGCCGTGATACTCTCCTACAAGGATTTTAACGCTTGCACCATTAGTTTCGACCACTGGGATGTCTTGCTCTTGCAATGTTGAATAGGTCACAGGACCCATTTCTAATCCTTTTTCAGGCAATGCGACCCAAAGCTGAAAAGCATCGGCAAGTTTTTTATCGGGGAATACAGTCTCTTTGTGCAGAACTCCAGCCCCAGAAGACATGATTTGAATACCACCAGATTTTAGTAGCCCAGAGTGGCCGCCAGTATCTTCGTGCGCTATATCACCAATTTGAGGATAGCTAATGGTGGCGACTCCAGAGTGACCATGAAAATCAAACCCTGCTGTACCTTCTACGTGAGGTAAATAAAAGTGGTCCCATAATACAAAAGGATTAAGTTCCTCTATATTGGTTGCGGCAACAAAGCTACTAACGGGGCCATGCTTTCTGCCATTTCTAATTTCTTTAATTTGTCTTGTCATCACATTTCATCCTGCTTCAATTTCTGTTGATAAAGATTAATACAAGACTTATTATTTTATTAGATGGTTTATTTGGGTTTGTTAATCCCATTTTTGAAGGTAAATTATGAACCTTAATGATATCAAGGTCTTTATAAGTGTTGTCGAGGCAGGTAGCTTTGCTGGAGCAAGTAATGTATTAGCTATGCCGTCAACAACTGTTAGTCGAAAGGTCGTCCAATTAGAAGCTAGTCTAGGCGTAAAGTTACTCCATCGAAGCACACGAAAGTTATCATTAACAGAAGATGGACAACACTACTTCCATTTGTGTCAGCAGCATCTCGTAGCACTTGAGCAAGCAAACGAATCGATTATGCAAGCACAATCAGTGCCTAAGGGAAAGGTTCGCATTTCTTCGCCTTTTGACTTTGCTATGCAATACGCCCAGCCTTGGATAGCTGAGTTTTTAAAAAAATATCCAGAAATCAGCATTGAGTTGGATACTTCTGATAGCTATGTCAATATGGTAGAGGACCGAATTGATGTTGCGTTTCGCTCAGGTCAATTACAAGATTCTTCATTAATTGCAAGGCGAATAGGACCGAAGCACAGCGTTTGTTGCGCAAGTCCCGAATTCTTGAGTGCTGTGGGAAAAATAAAAGTCCCTGATGACCTTTCAAAGCTCAACTGTCTTATTATGGGAAAATCACTACTGTCTAATGATTGGCACTTTGTTAAGCAAGAAAAAGCCTATCAAGTTAAGGTTTCTGGAAGGTATGCGACAACAAGTATGCATTTGATTATCGAGTCAGCTCTATGTGGGTTAGGTGTTGCTTACGTACCTATTGCTTTAGTTAAGAGTCACTTAGAAAGTGGTAGACTCGTACAAGTTTTGACTGATTATGAAACACCACAGTCCAATATGTTTATCATTTATCAATCTCATAAATATATGACTAAACCTATTAGACTTTTTATTGATTACATAATTGAAAAGGTCAGCCCTAAGGCTCCATGGAGCTTGTAATTATTCTTTTCTTTATTAATTGGGAATTGGTAAGGAACTACTACACATTACGACATTTATGTCTCATCAACGTTCAGCTGAACTGCCTTTAGTAACTCAAAAACTAATGTCAGCTTTTGGCTATCAGTTGACCTAAAAAAAACCATAGTTAATGTCAAGAATACGCAGTCATTTTTACTAGAAAATCCATAAACAAAAAAGGCAGCTTAATCGCTGCCTTTACACTTAATAAATCCACAAAATATCGTTTGAATCAAGCTCAATATTATAATTGCGCTAAGGCGGCAATAATCGCTTCTGGCGCCATACGCGATTTATAATCAACCTCGGCTTGCATGGTGCGAATAATACCGTTTTTATCAATAATAAAAGCGCCAGGCGTTGGTAAACCGTTGCCACCTTTACCATTAAATTCTTCAACATCTAAACCATGTTCTTTATAAACTCTCATTAGCTCACTTGGCAATTCAAAATAAAGCTTATAGTCTTTCATTACGCTCGTTGTGCTGTCGCTCAGCACTTGAAATGGAAAACCATCTTTTTTAACTTGCTCTGCCGACTTATCAGGTGATTGTGGCGTAATAGCAATAACTTGTGCGCCGTACTTTTCAAACTCAGGTAAGTTTTTCTTCAAGGCGTGTAAATGCAAATTACAATAGGGACACCAAGCGCCGCGATAAAAAATGAGTACGACAGGTCCTTTTGCGAGTTCTTTATTCAACTCAATGATTTCACCAAAAGCATTTTCTAGCATGAAATTCGGCGCTTTATTACCGGCCGGCAAACCTGGATTGGGTAGCTCATTAGCTAATTTTTCATCAGCAGCTTTCATAATGGCTTTATCTTGAGCTGTCCATGTGGTGCGTTTCTTTTTCATTTTTTCCATACTTTGCTTGGTTTTTTCTGCGTAGCTGGCAATGTTTTCTGCCGCAGACACATGGCTGTTGACCAGTATTAGCGACAGAAAAGCAGCTAATGGCATAACAGATGTTAAATTTTTTATTGGAAAGTACATAAGGTTCCTTTTGGTATTATGATATTAATTTTGGTGTTTTTTGTTCTATTGTGTTCTGCTGTGCTGAAATTATCATCAACACGCACATCAATTACTCAGATAAGCTAAAAGCCCTTGCCTCGTGCTAAATATCTCAGTATTCTACGCGGCCTTTTTCTGTTTGGATCTCAACATGATCGGATTTGACTATGGTACATCAAACTGTGCTGTCGGCGTTATGGAACACAATAAGCCAAAACTTTTATCTTTAGGTGATCATGGTCGATACATATCGTCAACATTATATGCACCAAGTCGTGATGTTATCGTTAACTGGCTGCACAAAAACTTGACCTTAGCAGAGCAAAAAAACTTTCAACAACAACGCCATCGACAATTACAAAAAGGCCAAAACGCATTACGAGAATTGCGCTTAGACGGTTACCCGACTGAATTGTCTTTTGGTCAGCAAGCATTAAAAGATTATTTACAAGAGCCTGACGAAGGTTATTACATTAAATCACCTAAGTCGTTTCTCGGCGCCAGTGGCTTGTTGCCACAACAAGTTGAGCTATTTGAAGATATTGTCGCCGCGATGATGAGCAATGTAAAAACATTAACTGAAACTGCACTTGGCAGAAGTGTCGAGCAAACGGTTATTGGTCGCCCGATTAACTTTCAAGGTTTACGCGGCGAAGAAAGCAATCAACAAGCCCTAACAATATTAACCAATGCAGCAAAGCGCGTTGGTTTTAAAGATGTCGAATTTCAATTTGAACCGGTTGCAGCCGGCTTTGAATATGAAGCAAGTTTAAGCAAAGAAACTAAAGTACTGGTAGTTGATATTGGCGGTGGCACTACCGATTGTTCGATGCTACTTATGGGGCCAAAACAAGCCATTTTATCAGATAGAACTAACGACTTATTAAGCCACAGTGGCGAGCGTGTTGGCGGTAATGATTTTGATATTGCTTTTGCACTCAAAGGCATCATGCCAAGTTTTGGTTTAGACAGCCTATTAAAATCCGGTAAACCTATGCCAAGCAACAGTTACTGGCAAGCTATGGCGATTAATAACATTAATCATCAAACTGAATTTTACAGTGCTGCCAATGGCCGATTTTTAGCGCAACTTATTCGTGATGCAGAGCAACCTGAGTTATTAACGCGGCTATTAACGGTGCAACAACAAAAATTAAGTTATCGCGTGGTCAATGCTGCAGAGCAAAGTAAAATCGCGATAACTGAGCAACCACAGCAACAAGTTGACTTATCTGATATCGATGCAGGGCTCAGTGTTATACTGGACAGAGATGGCTTTGCCAAAGCCTGTAAACGTGAATTGAATTCAATTGCCAACTTAATGGCGGATGCAATTACCCAAGCTAATTGCCAGCCTGATGTGGTATTTGTGACTGGAGGTACAGCTAAATCTCCGGTATTAAATCAATTTCTTCAAGCGCAATTTAACCATGTGCCTATTGTTATAGGTGATCACTTTGGCAGTGTTACTGCAGGCTTAACCCGTTGGGCGAAAACTATCTACGCGTAAAAAAGTGTCATTAACACTGTTGTTAAACATTAATTTTTAATCTTAGCTTGGCTTTCTGCTTTTCTAGGTCACTACAGAGCGTAAAACATCCTAAAAAAGCTCATTAACACGCTAGTGGTTAATGAGCTTTTTTACATGAGATAAAAACTTAGCCACTATTGCCTTTTATTAATGCTTATAGCTTGAATAAGTGTCATTAGATTAAGATAAGCCACTGACTTAGTTGCCTTAAGTAATCGCATGTTATAGATTAAAAACTCTCAGCATTTAAATCATAAATACTTAGCCAACGTCAACACGCGTAAGCGCTTATAATTTTCCATGGCATGAAATTGAAATGACTAACCGTCAAACATTCAACATCGTATCTCTTGTCATTATAATCGTCACATTATTCGGTTATGGTGGTTATTACGGGCAGATGCTTTTTGGCAGCCCAACGCCCCCTGCTGATAACCAATACATAGCTGAATTAGCATCATCAACCGATAGTCAGAACAGCATCAGCGCGAAAGTACCTGAGCCCGCGAGTGATGCTGTTCATGAAAACATAAAGGCCAAAACAACTTTATTTACTACTCCAGTCATTCAAACTCGACCAAACTGGAAAATATCGGGCCGCTTAAGTGAGCAAATTTCCGCCCTCAAGTTACGCTTTGAAAATGGTGATTTAGTAGCTGGTTATATACTTGCCATGAACTTAAGGTATTGCTGGGACAATCCTTTAAATCAACATGACTTTGACCGTCGCATACAAAATGAAGAAGCCACAAATGCCAGTGAGGTACTGATCCAGCGTTTAAAAAGTAAGTATGAAAAATGCCAAGGTGTTACCCATAAACAGCAGCAACAGTTTTATCATTTTATGCGTTCAACGGCCGAACAGGGTTTTGTGCCTGCTCAAGAAAATTACAGCCAATTTACGGCAGAGTTTTTTATGAGCTCCCAAGACCATGAAGCTTTGCCCAGAGATGAGTATGTTGCCAAGCGAGAGCAATTTATTACCGAAAAATTGCACTTTCTTAACCAAGCTGCCGAGCATGGCAGCTTAAAAGCCATCGCAAAATTGGCTAATCTGTACTATTCACAAAATTATGGTTCACAGGGCTGGGTAAAAGCCTTTGCCTATAATCAGGTTATTTTAGCCTTTACCATTGATAATGCCTTATATCAGCGTAATCAATGGTATATAGAAAAATTAATGCCAAGCTTAAGCGCTCAAGAGTTAGCCCAAGCACAGGCGATATCAGAAAAAATAATACACGCGATTAATCAAAATGGTACATTATATTCGGCTAAATAAATTAGGAGAAAAGTGATTAACAAGACGACGAATGCTAACGCGATAGAACAACCTAAAGTTGCACTAATTGTTGGTGCCAGTGGCCTAATTGGCCAACATTTAATAACACAACTCTTGTCGAGTTCAAGCTATAGCAAAGTTATAGCCTTAGTACGTAAACCACTGACGTTTACCCACCCTAAGCTGATACCATGGCAAGTAGATTTTCAGCAACTAGCAGCTGAATTATCTGCTCAGACAACGAGTCAATTTCACGTAAAAACAGGCTTATCTGGCAATAACTTCCCCGCTATTGATGATATTTTTTGTACACTGGGTAGCACAATAAAAAAAGCCGGTTCTAAAGCAGCTTTTACCGAAGTTGATTATCACTATCCGCTCATTATCGCCGAACACTTTTATCGCCAACATTCGTCATTGTTTGCCATAGTTACTGCCATGGCTGCAAATGAGTCATCTAACCTGTTCTATAATCAAGTTAAAGGGAAAGTTGAGACAAGCTTACGTAAAATTGGTTATCAACATTTAGGTATCTTTCGCCCATCAATGTTATCGGGGCAAAGGGATGAAAATCGTATTGGCGAGCAAGTTGGTGCAATTTTAATGCATGCTTTAGCCTTTATCATTCCAAAGAAATATCAGGTCATTCAAGCAGAGAAAGTGGCAAACGCTATGCTTGCCTATGCCAAAAACCCTCAAGCGGGCGTTAGCGTTATTCAGTCAGATCAGCTGCAAAATCATTAAGGGTTTTACCTGTCATACGGTAACCAACCCACTCTTCTTGTGCAATAGCCCCCAATGAGTGGTAAAACTCCCGAGCAGGTGTATTCCAATCTAAACAGCTCCACTCAAAGCGCGCGCAGCCTTTCGCTTTAGCAATGCTAGCCAGTGCTTTTAAAAGTTTTACCCCGGCGCCCTTACCACGATATTGCGGCATCACGTATAAATCTTCTAAATACAGTCCTGACTTTGCCAGCCAAGTTGAATAATTAAAAAAGTAAATGGCTGAGCCAATAGCGATACCATCGAGCTCACATATTAACGCGAAGACATGGCTGTCATCGGCAAAAATAGTATCTTTAATGGTTTGTTCGGTGGCTAAAACTTCATCTTCGGCTTTTTCATAAATGGCGAGATCTTTAATAAAGGTAAATAAAATATTGGCGTCTTGTGCCGTTGCCGTTCTAACGCGTAAATTGCTCATACTCTGCTCCTGATTTTTTATCACTTTGCTTGATGTTAAATATATACGACCTTTAATACCAGACGTTATTGATTATTTAACGCCTGCTGTGCTCGGCTAATGATTGCCAATGAAAGTTGCTTGAAAACGCCTTTTAATAACACCCAATGATGCCAATAAAGTGTTCTAATAATTGTATTTTCTGGCATTAAATCGATAAGTTTTCCACTATTAAGTTCGTCCTGTATTTGCAATTTAGGAATCAAACAATAGGCCAGACCTTGTTTTGCAAAACCAACAAACGCTTCCGATGAACGCACGGTATGGCAAGGATAAGCACCAACTTTTAAGCCAAAGACATTTTCAATATACTTGATATGCATATCATCTTTTTGGTCGTAGGCAACCGTAGGGGCTCGCGCGAGTGCTTGCTCGTTAATACCATCTGGAAAGTAACGTTCAACAAAGTTGGGGGCTGCCACCAGTAGGTATTGCATATCGCCGAGTTTTTCTAAGGTGCAGCCCGGCAAAGCACTGTTATGTGTGCTAATAGCGCCAAATACTTCGCCATCTTTTAAATGATTAATGGTTCTGTTTTCATCAGAAAGTCGAAAGTTGACTGCGACATTGTAGCGATGAGAAACATCACCAATGGCAGTAATTAGCCAAGTCGCTAAACTATCGGCATTGCTCGCAATACTGGCGGTGATAGTTTCATTATTATTACTGCCGGAAATGTCTGGCAGTATATCTTGTTCTAGCAATTTCACTTGTTGGTAATGGCCAAGTAACTTTTTTCCAATAGCCGTTGCTACTAGTGGCTGAGCGCGCACCAACACAGGTTGGCCAATAGTTTGCTCTAAACTTTTAATACGTTGAGAAACAGCCGACTGCGTGATCGATAAGACCGATGCCGCTTTATCAAAATTTTGCTCATCAACCACCACGCTCAAAGCGTGCAATAACTTATAATCAAGCAAGGTGAATTAATCCTCTAAACGTTATATCAATCAACAACGACATTAGCAAAACTAATCAAAGATAAAAAGCATTAATTATATTTATGAATATTGATTGGTTAAATTAGCCTCCTGACCCAATACCGTATTATTTTAGGAGCAAAAAAATGTTTACCCCTTTGTTACAAGGTCTTTTGCTAGGAGCAGGTATGATTATTCCCATCGGCGCACAAAACGCCCATGTACTTAATCATGGTATTAAAAAAAATCATCATTTTTTAGCGGCCTCTGTTTGTATGTTTTGTGATGTTGTGCTGATTGCCTTAGGGGTGTTTGGTGGTGCGAAACTGATCGCTACCTCACCAACCTTAGTGACCATTATTTCCTGGGGCGGCATTACTTTTTTATTAACGTATGCGAGCTTGTCATTTCGCCAAGTATGGCAAAATAACTATGAGAAGGAACAGCAGTTAGCGACTAAATTCAACAAAAGCCCTTGGCTAGTTATTATTGCTACACTCTCTGTAACGCTATTAAATCCGCATGTCTATCTAGATACTGTGATGATATTAGGCAGTGTTGGCGGCAAGTTTCAAGGTAACGAACGGATCGCTTTCGCCGTAGGTACTATGCTGGCATCAATAATTTGGTTTTATAGCTTAGCGGGTGCGGCGGCAAAAATGTCACCTTGGCTTAGTCAAGCCAAAGTAAAAAGAACCATAGACACGCTGGTTGGATTAATCATGTGCGCAATAGCATTGTCACTATTTAATAGCCTATGAATAACAGCGTAAAGGCGATTAACTTAACACCTTTAAGCAAGCCTTTTACTCCAGTTTCCTGCATGGTAAAGTCGACAGTTTTCTTCACTGTCGATTTCCACCTGATTGTTAATATTGTGAAGCTCAATACCGATATTTTCGAACTCCGCAGCAATCAGTGCGGCTAAGTCAGGAACCCTAGCCGATTTTGCATAACGCGCGAGTGATTTATTGTTATCAAATACACAAACAACTTTTAAACTTTGTGGAAAGTTATCAAACTTAACCGTATGGGTTAGCCATTGAAAGCCTTCAATATCTGCTAAGGCGATATGGCAGACTGCCGTTAACGCTTTGATGATTTGATTATCGAGTTTTTTGTCTGATTTACGCATTATTTATCCACATTATTTTTATACATTACCTTTCGAGAAATTGTTTGAAAAATGGTTACCCGCAAAACGCTCAGACTTATCACCTAAATAATTATTTTTACCTGATTTTTTGGTCGCTAATAAAAAGTTATCTACGGCTTTAATTAAACCATCAAAATCAAATTTTACGGTTCGGTCATGTAAGGCGTATCCTACTGATATAGTCACCGAAAGCGTTACATCTTCATATTCAATAAGCATATCACTAACACTGCGAGTAATTCTTTTGGCAAGCTCGCACACTTGTGCTTGAGTGACAGATTCACAAACCACAACAAATTCGTCTCCGCCCCAGCGAAGCAAGAGATCATGCTCTCTGATCTGTGTAGCTATTCTTTCAACAATGGCTTTTAAGGCTTTATCGCCACCGGCATGGCCAAAGGTATCATTTATAAACTTAAAGTCATCACAATCAATAATTAACGCGCCTAAAGACAATTCTTGCTTTGGCTCTCGTTCAAACCGTGATTGTACCGCTGGTAAATAGGTTTTTAAATAGTTTCGACAAAAAGCACCTGTCAGCTCATCTTTCATCGACAATAAAAGTTGTGCTTTTAACATCCTATGATGAACGAAAAATACCATAATCAGAGCACAAAAAATCAACATTAAAGCGATAATGAAAAAAATATAGAACTGCTGCTTATTTTTATTCTCTTGTGCCGTAACTTTATTGCTCAGTAATGAGTTTTTCAACTCTGCTAGCTTTTGCAAACGCTTAATACTACCAATACGCTTATCCATAATGGTAACTAAACTTACCGTGTTCTCGTTGCTCGCTGATTGCTGAAACTCAGCATATGCTCGTAAATATTTTAACGAATTTTGCTCATCGTTTAACTGGTGATAAATTTCGCTCAATAAATAATGCAGAGTGGCACGTGTGTTGGAGTGCGCCAATTGCTTATTATATTCAAGGCTTCGTAAAGCATAATCAAGTGATAATGAGACCTGATGGGTTGCCAAATAAAATTCTGACATATTTTGACTAACCATTTGCATTAAACGCACATCATGATTTGATTTTGCTTTTTTTTCCGCTAATTTAAACCAATATTCAGCGGCGTTAAAATCGCCTATCTGTTGATTCACTATGCCTTTTAAACGCGACAAATAACCATCGTCGGTATTAAACTTTGATGATATACGCTCTGCTGTTAACGTTAAGCTTAAGGTTTCTTGTGGGTTTACATTAGCCAAATTAATTCGGGTATTAATTAAGTACAACATAGCCAAAAACTCACTATCGTAGTTTTTAGTTTTACGCGCCAACGCCAGTGCCATTTCCAAAGGCTCAAGCGCTAATTCAAAAAGCGCTAACTCAACATAACTCAAAGCTAAGCGGTTTAATGCCACTATTTGCCCACGTTCATTACCATTTTCATAGGCATAATCAGCCATTTTTTGCACATAAAATATCGCTTGTGAATAATCACCACGAATAAAAAATATCCAACTAATATTTTCCAATGAATCGATCACTAAATTATCATTTTCAACGTTTTCTAACGCTGCAATGGCTTTATCGAGATATTGTTTTCCTTCCGGCCAATTACCATCGTTAGTTTTTAATTTTGCAATATAAGCATAAATTGGCGCTTGTAATTTTAGGTAGGGTTCGGCATTAACTTGGCTAATTAACTCATCAACAAAACGGCGATTGTCGTCATTATTGAGGTGCTGTAATTTTTTCAGCTCGGCGTAATTATCTCGTGGATTTTGAGCCGAGGCATTACCCATAAAAAGCGTAGTCATAACTAAAGAGATAATAATTGATAAGTTAAGCAGATATTTTTGGCTCATTAAAGTCATTTGATAAATTCCATTTTATAAATCCTTATCGATATAAACGTTCCGTCGTTCGATCGCCAGTTTACCTTAGTTTCGGTGACAATTAGCGCTTTAAACTAGGGTCTGTTGATCTTTCGAGACTGTTTTTGCAGCAGTTTGTTGGGTATTTATA
>CAJXUN010000010.1 GCA_913061475.1 uncultured Colwellia sp.
TACAAAACACCTGAAAATGTTGAGCCATTACCAAAAGTAACATTACCACCAACGTGCATAACCAATTTTCTTACGTCTCCCGACTGGTTAACACCGTTGGAATTAACTAATACCGGCGAAGTAAAGTTAACCGCTGAGGCGATAAATACCTTAGCTGTGCCTGCTCCAGTCACATTAATGCGCGTTCTCGAATTAACCGAAAAGTTGCGAATATAATAGGTTTTACCGGCCAAAAAATTTAGTCTGCTATCCGGTCCAACAGCCAAGCGTTCAAAAAAATACACATCGTGATTATCACTAAAGTTCAATGTCGCATTGGTATTGGCACTTACTTGGTCGTAGTTATTAACACTTGTTGTGCCAAAGGTCGTTGTTTGCCCACCTGGAGGGTTAAAATTAACGCTGCCACCACCTTGCCTAAAATTAACACTAACAGCTTCGGCAGATACACTGGCTGCTGTACAGTATCTCGTTGTACAACTGGCAAAGGTAGAATTAACATTAGCATTTACTTGTTGTGTAGATAATTCAGTATCAGGGTTATTAACAAGACGAGCATCAAAGCCAAAGGTAATTTTGCTATTACTTACGGTATCACCATGAGTAGCAATGCCATCAGGAAAAACAGCAGAGCACTGTGCTGCATATAGTGAAGAAGGCAGAGAAAGGCAACTAGTAATAAAAAAAACGACAGCGAATTTTACTAAATTCATAACAACTACCTTTAAAATCAGCGCTTGGACAATAACGAGATAAAAACAAATAATAACATCATACTTAAAAAGCTCTTGAATATTATAGCTTATTGGTATTTAACAAAGGGTAAGATGGAAATAGTAAAAACGCTAACTTATTGTTCAATGAATCGGTTTTTATCATCGCTTGGAAAAATTAGTAAACTCAAAACACACTAACCTAATATAACAGCAGCGCTTATTTTCCTTACTTCCCTTAACTTTTCATTATTTTTAGGCAATAAAAAACCCCGCATCGTGCGAGGTTCAATTGATCTACTAAAATATTATTTTGTCATACGTTTGCGTAATGCAAAGCCTAATAGCCCAGCACCCAGAATAACTAACGTTGTTGGTTCAGGTACCGTTGCAGCTGGAGGCGGTGCAGTTGCCAGCGTAGCGCGTACGTAGAAGGTTTCATCGGTTTCAAAAGTACCTGTATCATCTTTTTCACCACTTCGAAATGCGAAATCTAACGGTGTATAGCTAGCATGTCCAACTTTAAAAACATCATCAACATCATTAAAATAAGAATTCCAATAAGCAATAGAGTGAATGGCTTGATTATTACCATCCATAAAATCAGCAAGAGATAATTCTTGGAAGATTGCATCTAAACTGCTGCCTGCAGCAAAACTCATCCAACCTGTGTGTACATTAGCATTTTCAAAAGTATTGTTTATTACAACTGAAGAAAAGAAGTCACTTTTTTCATAGTTCGTTACGTTTACCGAAGACGCCCATGTCCAGTCATAACCTTTGTAGGTTATAAAAGTATTGTCGGTCAAATCCGTTGTAATATAACCGGCATAAGAATGGCTAGATATAACTATGCATACTGCACTGATAAATTTAAAAATAGACTTGATCATTATAAAACCTCAACTAATGAAAAACTGCAGTAATAAAATTACCGGTTACCGAATACAAAAGCAAACAACATGCCAAAAACACAAAAACCATTAAAATCAACAGTATAGAGTAAATATAACTTTTGAAGCGTACTACAGTGTAAAATAAACAAACAAAATTAAGTTAACCTGATGTTAAATTAATTACTATTTATAAACTACGCGCGTCAACTTCAACAGTTCTAGATGTAACTTCACCGTCAAGCGCACATTCTCCGGTACTAGTAATAACGTAATACCGAATACCCTCGTCACCGGTAAAATCACGACAATTGACACTAATATTACACTGAATGAATCCTGTCGTAGTACTAAAATTTGGCGTTGCCGCATCAATATCTGCCTGACTTTTACAGGCTACTGCGTCACTACTCAGTGGAAAAACTTCCGATAATTGCCACTGTAAACCACTTTGTGCTGCGGTATAAGCACGAGTGCCTAATACTTCGTAGGCAACACCTTCTTGACTCGAATCTAGCATATTAACTAAAGCAGCACCGAGTACTGAAAATACAATAATAATAAAAATAGCAATCACAAGTGCGCTACCTTGCTGCCTATGTCTGAATCGACTCAACGCTAGATTACGCGCATTGCGCTGTCCAACATGGCTCATTTTTAATAAATTATGGTACATTTGGCACCTGTATTTCATTGCTAAATACTATTTCTTCAAGATTGCGGACAAATTTAAATTGAATCAATGCTAGTCCATTACGCTGCAAGGTCGCAGGAAAGGTTTGAAAAGGCGCAATATTCCCGGCAGATGAATAATTCTCGATATATTCAGCCATCATTACCCGTGTAGCACTCAGGCCAGGCGTACCATTGCTCGTATAGTCGCCGTCATTGTAACCTTCGTAACGATATACCACCTTATTTTCGAGACAGTAGCTTACTGGGCCAGCAATAAAATATAAGCGGTTTGTCGGTGATTCTGCGTCAAATAAGATATTGCTCGCAAAGTTTATGGTTGATGGCTGAGCTTTATCATTAGCATTAACCACTGATGAAAACCTTTCAACAACACCTGACTGCCGACTATAAATATCAGCACTATTTAAGGCATAGACCGAAACGTAACTCGTGGTTGATGATAAGGGTCTATCCAGCATAAGAACGCTAATGCTATTACTTGCGGCTTCAGGTGCTACTGGAATATCAAGATAAATAACGCTTTTGTCGATTGGCATAAATTCTAAACATTGATCATCGTCTCCTATAGTACGAATACTATTAGGTAAGGCGTGGCGAACCTCACGGTTTAGTCGCTCAATAAGAAATCGAGCTGTGCCAATTAATGCCTCGCGATCACTTGCATCAGTATAACTTTGCGTGCCAAAGCGTAAAAAAGAGCTAACACTCGTTGCCAAAACACCTAATATCACGATCACAGTCACCAGCTCAACGAGCGTAAAACCCTTTTGATGCCTAGATATATTTACCATTAGAAGTTTACTCGATAGACAGCAAAGACAAAATCAAAGTTTTGTGGTGTCTTTACTGTAACCGTGATTAGCTTAGCGGTATAGTTATTGTCGACTCCGGGAACAAATTCGCCGTCATAATTACTATCATTTTCGACGGTAACATTTATCGAATAACCAATATAAACATCAGCGAGCCCACCCGCTAATGAACTTTCAAAAACATTTAAGTTATTGTAATCATCGACATCGTCAAATAACGCTCTGTTACCTGACTCTTCATTGGTAAGTGCAGTTGAACATTCCGTCTCGCCGTCATTAGGCTCAATTGCACCGTCACTATTAATATCTTCACCACAACGCACTAAGCCACCTGACATTTCCGAGTTTTCATCAAAAGCTTTACCCAAGATTTCGTTAATCATAGATTGGCCAAGCTCTGCCGCTTTTATTTGGTGCACTTGTTCAGCACTCTGATTCGCTAATGGATAGATTAATGAGGTAAATATTGCAAAGGCTATCGAAAGTACGACAATACCGACTATGGTTTCAATTAAGGTAAAACCTTGCTGTAAAGCTTTAGAAAAATACCTAGTTCGAGGGTTAAGCGTTTTTTTACAGGGCATGAATATAACCCTCTGATTCTATTTTCACGCTCACACTTTGAACGCCACTAATAGTGATGGTACACGAACCACATGAAGGGCGTCCCATACTATCAAAGGTGAAGCTATTGCCGGCGACATTAGTCGAAAAAGTAATATCATCATGGGTGTTTATTTGTAATCGAGCGGCGCTATCTTGCCACTGAGTTGCAAAGTTTGGTGAGGCGTCACAGTCTTCTGGTGCCCCTAACTTTTTAGCGGTCACTAGCACGCGATGACAAAAGCGAACATCAGAATCTGTTTGTTGCATCGCTTTAGTTTGAATTAAACGTAATTTTGCGATGACATCTGTACGATAGGCGTATTCAGAAAAGCCTTTAGAAGTGAAAAATTTAGGCATTACCGTAACTGATAAAATACCCAAAATAATAATAACAATAATCAATTCGATTAAGGTAAAACCATGCGCTACTTTTATTGACGAATACCCTGTTGATTTTGCATTATTCACTTTATTTCCTCAGTCACACTTTAAGGATTATTCACACTTATTTAGTACAAATTGAGGGGCTGAGTTTGGCGCAGTCGGCTCCAGGTAGTAGACCATACAAGGACTGCCCGCTCCGGTTGGCTCTGGTGAATCTTTCCGATAAATAACCAACACACTTAAGGCACTGCTACCAAAAACTTTATAGGCAAAATTATCATCAACATCAATTATTCGCTTCCATTCATTGATGTTAGCTCGCGGATAACCATATTTAATCAAGAAACTACTACCATCAGCCAAGGTCAGTGTTGACCTCCCTAGGTTTTGATTACCTTTGACAATAGCTTTACTGTGTATCATTCCGGCAGAACCATGCATTGCGGCCTTAACACCTTGCAATGTTGCGGTTTGCGCGTCCGCTTTTAAATTAATAAATTTTGGCGCTGCGGTTGCGGCCAAAATGCCCAGAATGACAATAACAACAACCAATTCTATTAAGGTAAATCCTTTTGAATTCATGCTACGTGACCTTTGAAACTTATCTACGGGTAATTAAAAACATTTATGCTAACAACAAGTTAACCTTACTCTTTCGTTATTAGTAGCATAATGTATTTTGAAGCAAAAATATATCGTCAATTTACAGGCGAAATAGTAATTGAGTAAAGATAATGAACAGGCCTGTAGGATTGAAAAACAAAGAGCAATAAAACAAAAAAGGAGGGCCAAGCCCTCCTTATTATCTAACGCCAAATACTAGCAATCTGTTAGTGTTGCCGTTAGTACTGGTGGTGATTCAGGGCCTGTAGCATTGGCATATGATAACGTACATACGTCACCTGCAGATGTGCCACTATGAGTTACAACTGACGGACTTGCATCTGTAAACAAAATATCAGTGTTATTATCTAAATCGATTAATTCTTCAATTCCAAAGCCATTACCCGTTGACAGACCATTACCGAGAGCTTGTGCTGCTGGGTAACCATGAACTAAGGCAAAAAACTCTGTTCCTATTTGAATTTCTCCAGTTGGACCGGTTTCACCTTCAACCAATGCTTTTGCATGTACTAAGTTTACCGCACTGTTAATACTACCTTGAACACCTTCCATCACTGAACGACGGGCATCACCGGTTAAATCAATAAATTTAGGTGCAGCTGTTGCCGCTAAAATACCTAAAATGACAATAACAACGACTAATTCAATAAGCGTAAAACCTTTTTGTGCATTAAAACTGTTATTTGCTAACTTCTTCATAACGTAAACCTTATATTATTTATCAAAAACTATTTATCAAAAAACTAATTGCTATTAATGTAAACCACTACTGAACTATTGGCTGGTTGATAAGTAAAGCTATTACCTGTAGCCGGTGTCAGACTCGTACCTGGGTCGATGAAGTTATCACCATTTTTATTTAGCGTTTCTTTTAAATAAAAGTGGCATAACGTTGTTGCACCGGTACCAGATTTAGCAGCAAAGTAATCCATAGTGCTATCACTATTCAAGGTTGCCAGCGTGTCAGTGACACGGGGTGGTTGCTGCAAAATATTTTGCCAAATATCAACACAATTAGCTGCCGTAAAGCCACCACCTAAGGTTGCACCGTTATTTTGTCCCGCTGCAGATGAAACAACATAACCAGGTCTAATGCCAGTAGCTTCCGTTGTTAGCACCATAATAGAGCCATCATAATCAACTGAATTTCTTCCAGTGTCATCTTGAGGACGACCTTCCGCCTCCCATTGTGCACGCGCTAACGAAACAGCAGTGGCAAAACCGCCGGCCATGCCTTCGATATTTGCTTGTTTTGCTTGATCGGTTAAATCAAGAAATTTAGGGATTGCGGTAACCGCCAAAAACCCTAGGATCACGACCACAATAACTAATTCAATTAGGGTAAAGCCTGACTGTTTTTTCATAACAACCTCTTAACAAAAATATTAATTTGATTCTAACAACGAAATACTAGCAAAGTCACTTACTTAGTAACATTTTCACCTAAATACTAAAAAAGACCCTTATTATCACTATTTAGCATACCTATTACAGTAACTAGCTTAAAGCAATCAATATGCCAATTTCACTTCACTCACCTTACCATTATGGCGAAAATAAGTGAAATACTCGCCACTGGATAAACTATATTGGCAATAATGCATGCTTTGGTTTTTTTGATCAATTAACACAGCACCAACAGGTTGCTTCATATATACCAAAGGTGACTCCATAACATAATGCCAAATTTTTTGGCATGACAACGGCGCACTGCCTGCATCAACCCAGCCCTTATTGTTAACCGGCACGTTTACTATACTGCCACCATCCGGTTGCAGATTACGACTGTCAACAGCTACAAGGTGTGGTTGTTTATCCATAAACCATTGTGCACGAATACCGTTAACTCGCGCTGAAAAAACTTGTGCTATAGACTCAAACCCTGCTCGAGTTAATTGCCCTTGATGTTTAAAAAAGTAAAAAATAAAACTTACCATTAACAGGGCGACCAATACCACGACTATTAGCACCTCTGTTAACGATTTTTCTTTTTTTTCAGCCACCTGTAATGACGTCATAACTTTATTATCCAAAAGATGAACATTATTACTTACCTTGGAATGCTGACATCATATCCCACATTGGGGTAAATATACCTAAGGCTAGTATCAATACCATACCCGCGACAATAGCAATCATAATGGGCTCAATACGGGCAGTTAAGGTACTAAGTTCGTAGTCAACTTCTCGCTCATAGTAATCGCCAACTTCTCCGAGTAGTTCATCAACACGACCGGTTTCTTCGCCCACCGCGATCATCTGTAATACCAAAGGAGTAAATAGCGTACTGTTAGCGGCAGAGCGCAACAAACTTTCGCCACTTTCAATGCTGCTACGCATCGCCATGATTTTCTCGCGCATATAGGTATTATCAACAGCATCAGCAACGAGTGTTAAGCCCGAGGTCATCGGCACACCTGCGCGCAATATAATGGCAAAACTGTGGGAAAAACGAGACAGTATAGAGCGTTCAATGACACCGCCAACTACGGGTAGTTTTAATTTCCGTTTATCCCAAAGATACATACCACTGGGTGTTTTCAAGTAATGTCGCAACGCGAAAAAACCAAAAACACTGGCGATTAGCATATGTGGCCAGTAATTAAGAAAGAAATTTGAACTGGCAATCAACATTTTTGTTGCCCAAGGTAAATCAGCGCCTAGCTTACTGAACATATTAGCAAATGTCGGAATAACAAAAATGTTCAAAATCACTAAGGCGGCAACAATAGCGATTAAGACAAAGCTTGGATAACGCAAGGCGGTTTTAATACGCTTTCGAGTTTCTTGTTCTCGCTCGAAGTAACCTGCGAGCTTTAAAAAAGCATCATCAAGGTTACCGGTATTTTCGCCAACATGAACCAGTGAAACAAATAACGGCGTGAATAATTTAGGGTGCTGATGCAAAGCTGTAGAGAGAGGAAATCCCCCTTCTAGCTGTGCGGAAATTTCAGTGAGTGCTGACTTTAATTTTACTGAGGTACTAGATTCAGCCATACCGTTGATGGCTCTTAGAATAGGTACGCCCGATTTTACTAACGCATACATCTGCCGACAAAAAACGATTAAATCATCAAGTGTCACTTGATTGAAACCTAATAAGTCATTGAGATCAATATCTTTAGAGGAAGCGCCTGTAGTCGCTTTTTTTGCACTTTCTATTGATATTGGAATAATACGTTTACGGGACAATTGCTCCGCAACAACCGCTGAATTAGCGGCTTCAATGGCGCCTTTTACTTGGCTACCGTTGGCATCTCGTCCAATATAATTAAATGCTGGCATAATTTAGTTGTTTATCCTGTCACGTCAACGGTTTCAACCAAGCGCAAAACTTCTTCAACACTAGTTATACCGAGTTTAGCATAATCAAAAGCCGCTAATGCTAGTGGTCTGAATTCTGGATGTTGCTTGGCTGCTTGGGTAAATGCTTCCGTATCGTCACGCTTTAAAGCCGCCATCATCGGCTCGTTCATTTCTAATAATTCAAATACGCCGATACGACCTTTATAGCCAGTATATTGACATGTTTGACAACCGCGGCCATTGCTAAATTCAATGCCACTAACATCTTCATCGACTAGATTTGATAACCACATGATTTCTTGCTGATCGGGTTGATGAACTTGTCGGCAGTTATCACAAACTTTACGTACTAATCGTTGCGCGATAATAGCGCGTAGTGAACTTCCCACCAAAAACCCTGCCGCGCCCATGTCTAAAAGACGCAAGGCACTGGTGATCGCATCATTAGTATGTAGTGTTGATAACACTAAGTGACCTGTTAATGCGCCTCGCAAGCCGATTTCGACCGTTTCTTGGTCACGCATTTCGCCGACCATTAAAATATCAGGATCTTGGCGTAATGCTGTACGTAAGACACTCGAAAAGGTCAGGTTAATTTTACTATTAACTTGTACTTGATTAACCCGAGGTAAGCGATATTCAACCGGATCTTCAACGGTAATTATTTTTTTACTTGCTTGGTTTAATTCACTTAATGCCGCATATAAGGTTGTTGTTTTACCACTACCTGTTGGGCCGGTAACCAAAACCATGCCGTGTGGTCGTGAAATTTGATGACGTATACGCTTAACAAAATGTTCAGGCATACCGGTTTCATCTAACGACAGTAAACCAGCAGATTGATCCAGTAAACGCATAACCACAGATTCACCGTGTTGCACGGGCATTGTCGACATACGAACATCAATACTATGGCCATTAATTTGTAGGTTAAATCGGCCATCTTGCGGTAAACGTTTTTCAGATATATCTAAGCCTGCCATCAACTTTAGCCTCAACACCATGGCTGAGGCGATTTTGTTTTCTTTCAGTATATTTTCTTGCAGCACGCCATCAATACGCTGGCGGATACGCAATGAATTCTCATCCGGTTCAATATGAACATCAGATGCGCGCATTTGAATTGCATCTTCAAAAACTGATTGTAGTAATTTACCAACCGTAGCGTCGCCACCTTCTTCAAGGAATGTGCTAGAGAGGTCAAAATCACTACCTTGGTCATATTCTTCTTCTAGTTGGCTAGCAAAAGATTCGATATCGGCTGTACGACGATATAAACCGTCAAAGGCATCAAATAACTGTGACTCCATCACTACCGCAAGCTTCAAGCGTTTCGGTGAGAGCATTTGCTCAAGTTGGTCAAGTGCGCTTAAATCAGCAGGGTCACTCATGCCTAAAAGAACTGAATCACCTTGATCTTCAATAATAAGCGCGCGTAAACGTCTGGCATGAACCTCAGGCAATAATAAGGCAACTTCTGACGGAATTCGGCGTTGGCTGATGTCTAAAAATGGCACATCAAGTTGTTGCGCTAAAAACTCTAGTAGCTGCCTTTCGCCGATATGGCCAAGCTCAATTAAGGTATCACCAAGTTTTCTACCGCTCGACTTTTGGCTGTTTAGCGCCTGCATTAATTGTTCGTTGCTAATAATGTGCTCATGAACAAGTAAATCGCCCAAGCGCATTTTTAATTTAGGTGCTGCCATATTATTCTCCTAGCTCTATCAAGCGTTGACGAGCAAACTGCATTGCACTCATTGATAAGTTACTGAGTGCTATCGCTTGTTTATATGCGTCCCTTGCCGGCACAAATTTACCAAGACTGTCTAATGAAACTGCTGATCCCAGCCACCATCGCCCGACATTAGGCTCAAGTGCTATTAATTTGCCATAGGCCAAAATTGCATTGTCATGCTCATTTAACTCTGCGGCGGTGTTCGCTAGCAATGATTGTAATTCGGTATTAACACTATGCTTTAACGGGCTTAATATATTATAGGCTTGCCTTGGTTGGCCTTGTTCAAAATAGATACGCGCACTCATTATGCGCATTTCTTCTGCTTGGGGCGCTAGTGCAATGCCTTGTGATAATAAGTTAACTGCATTTTGATAAGATTTTTTTCCATACCACAATGCTGCGAGTTGTTTACGAGCCATCTGATGCTCAGGCATCACCAGTAGCACTTCCTCAAATAAAGACTCTGCTTTAACAATATCATTGCGCTCAATGGCTTGCTCTGCTTCAGCTATTTTATTTGCCGCCAATGCCTGTGGTGATAATTGCGTGCGAGAAATCGTTAAGCTCGATTTAGCCTTAACAACCTCATCGGCTTGTTTAGGTCTAGCGGCTGAGGGCTCAGCAACGTTAAGCGCAGTAACGACTACTTGCGCCGACTCATCAACTGGATTTTGGCTTTCAGTCATTTTTTCGGCACTATCTACCGAGACATTTTTATTATCGAATACCGTCTTACTCGCAATTTTTGAAGACTCTGTTGGCACTGAAGCTGCTTTTTCATCAAAAACTTGATTGGCTATTGATGTTTCAGCAGTTGGCTTTTCTGTTACAGCTAACGTAACGGCTGAGGTTTTATTAGCAGACTCATCAATAACAGCTTCAACAGCATTCTTTTCTGCTTGGCTCGCCATAGCAGCATTATCGACTTGAGTTCTTAATTGTTGATTTTCGCTGTAGAGCTTCCATCCTAAAATACCGATAACATTGAAAATGATAATGACCAAAACAATAATCAACAGCACCTTACTACCTGACATTCTCGCTTGCACAGGCACTGCTACGTTGGTAACACCTGCTTGCTCACTTTGGCGCTTATCTAAATCTTTCAACATCTGATTAATTACGCTCATATTGATTCTCCAATAACCTGCCATGAATAATATAAGCTAACGACAAGCGCTATAATAACTAAACTGACGATGTAAAATTTATCTGGTACTCGGCTTTGCGTGCCTTCCGTATCTTGTATTGCACTGACTAAATGTTTATTGGTCAATTGATAACTTCCTTCGCCATAGCCGAGCATGAGCATTTTATGGCAAATAATATTTACTAGCCGCGGAATTCCACTACTGACCTTAGCAATTTTTTTCGCTAGGCTATGACTAAATAAACTCGCGCCTTTATAGCCTGCAACTTGTAATCTGTGTTGAATATAGTGCTCAACTTCAAGTGCTGTCATCGCGCGTAATTTATAAGAGAATGTAATACGTTGCTTTAACTGTCGAAATGCTTTTTCAGCTAATCTTTCATCTAATTCCGGTTGGGCAAATAAAACCACTTGTAATAATTTACGGGTTTCAGTTTCAAGATTAGTAAATAACCTCAATGCCTCAAGGCTTTCTGCCGGTAATGCTTGTGCTTCATCGAGAATCAAGACCACTGAATGACCTTGATTATGTAATTCGACCAGGCGTTGTTGAATACGTTGAGTCAATAGTTGCACTGACATACGTTGAGCTTGCTTAACACCTAGCTCAACGGCTACCGCCCGCCGTAATTCATCAGGCTTCAAATAAGGATTCGGAATATAAGCGGTAACAAAATGCGCTGGAATTTCGTTTAATAATTTGCGGCACATTAAGGTTTTACCCGTACCAACTTCACCGACCACTTTAATAAAACCTTCGCCGGTTTTTAATGCCGTAAGCAGTACCGCTAGCGCCTCGTTATGAGGCTCTAATCCCAAATAAAAATTGGTATTTGGTGTCAAGGTAAAGGGTAATTCCCTTAAGCCAAAGTGGTACAAATACATAAGGCTCTAGCTTAATTATTAGCGGCGTTTGCGTCAGCATCTTCTGGAAACCATTGCTTTAACAAAGCTCGTGCATCTTGCAATTGGCTTTTCCATGTCCCCTGACCAATAACGATAGGCTTTAACATGATCACCAGTTCTTTTTTCTGGGTCGTTTGGCTTTTACTTTTAAACAATTCGCCCATAAAAGGAATATCACCTAAAAACGGTGTTTTGGACTCAAGATCAACTTTGCGCGTTTCAATTAAACCGCCGATAACAACAATTTCTCCTGAATTAGCCTTGATAATAGTATCAGACTCTCGCACGCTGCTTTGCGCTAGCGGTAAAGAGAAGTCCTCGCCACCCAGACGAATCACTTTCGTTTGTTCATCAATGACCGTTACCGATGGATGCACATGTAATATTACCTCGCCATTAGCATCTATTTGAGGGGTAACATCTAAAGCAATACCTGAAAAGAAAGGCGTTAATTGCACTTCAGGTGTGGTAGTCGTTGCTGTGCCGGTTGTGGTGGTGGTTGAAACCTCAGTAACAAAGTATTCATCCTCGCCAACTTTTATGACCGCTTTTTGATTATTAGTTGCGGTGATACGAGGGCTGGAAAGCACTTGAACATTGCCCTGTGTTGACAGTAATCTAATCACGTTAGTAAAATCGGCATTTTTAAACGAAATACCGGTTATACCGCCAATACTGCCTGAGATAGCATTGTTAACAATGTTGCCATTGGTAGCAAAGCTAACATCAGTACTTTCAATATGCCCCAGTACATTACTCCATTCTATACCTTGTTGATAATCATCATTTAGCGTCACTTCCATGATTTTTGCTTCAATAATCACCTGTCGACGTAAGTGTTCTTGAGTGCTATCAATAAAACGCTTAACGGCATCAATTTCAGTTGGCAATGCGCGAATAGTGACTAAGCCTGCTTGCGGCGAAACGATCACCGAACGACCGCCTTCTTCGCCAACTAATGCCGTTAAGGTTTCTTTTAATTCAAGCCAAAAATCAGATTCATTTTCGGTATAAATATTCGTCCCACTACTGCCATTTTGGTTGTTGTTACTATTACTGGAATTATTACTGTTGCTATTGTTATTATTGTTATTGCCATTATTTGAGTTGCCGCTATTAGGATCGTTTTCTGATAAACCACCCGAGTTAATGCTCGTGCTTGAAGAGCCGCTACGCTTAACATACAAATAATTTAACGGAATAGTTTCAGTGCGAATACCCGCTGGATAAACCTGAATAACACGTCCTTGACGGTGAATTTCATAGCCGTAAAGTGACTCAACCACTTCAAGTGCTTCATCTAAGGTCACATCTTTTAAATTCAGCGTAATGGTGCCACTAACCTCAGGATGAACGGCAATGCTGTATGATGAATCATCGACAATAGCAGCAAAAAATTGCTTAGCTGCAACACCACTGGCGGCAATTTCCAAACGCTTTTCAGCCAATAAGCCATGACGAGCCTGCTGAACTTCTTTTTGCATCAGCTCTTGGCGCACTGAATTTGGTAAAGCTTGTAAAGGTTTCGGCGCTACGAACGTGTTCGATTGAGCTATCGCCTCATCTAATGCTTGAGTTACATCCGTTGGCGGTTTTGGTGCCGATTGGCAACCCGCTAATACCAGTGCTGCTGTGCAACAAAATAATTGAACTTGGTGCTTTTTATTTTTAATTAGTTTTTTCATTTTGAGTTCGCTATAACACCGGAAAATAATGACAATTCCATTCTACCTTGTGGTGAATCTAACACCACCCCTTTTGAATTAATGATAATCAATTCAAAACCTTTGTACTTATCACCGACACTAAACATTTGGCCATCAATAATTGCCTTTTTCTTGCTATTACTTTGAATAATAGATTGTAAAATCAAGCGACTACTTTCTCCGCTACTGCTAGTTGACACGACAGCACCAAATGGCTTAGTTGGATCTATTTGTTGACTACTTACGTATTGAGGCAAAACAAGTAGTAATAAAACGAGGATAACTTTAAACACCGATAAACTCCTGTGCTGTACTTAAACTGTATATCTCTACTTCAAGCTCACTCACCGGATATTCTTTTAATTGATAATCAAATTCCTGCCAAAAGAACTTCCAAGTTAAACCTTCTAATTGGCTGAGATAATCTTTTAATTGAAAATACTGCCCTTGAAGTTTAATTTTAATGCCGTGGCGATATAAACGTAGCTGCTTTGGTTCCGCTTGGCTCGTGCTTGTTACCTGTACTTCATTAGCGTCAGGCTTGTCGTTACTTGCAAGCTTAGCTTTGGTCACAGCACGCGCTGGTAGTACTTCAAATGAAAGCAATTTAACGCCTTTTTGTAACTTTAAAAGTTTAATTAAGGCGTAACGCATTTGAGTGGGGTCGATTAAATCTGACGTTAAGCTTAATAATTGCTCATCAATTTCACCCAATTTTGCCTGATATTGTGACAATTCTTTCCTCAAAGCAACATTAGGGTCTTCAAGCAATGCTTGCTCTAACACTTGAATCGAGTTTTTATTGTTTTGATTACTTTGTTGAGTTTCTGAAATTTGTCTATTCAACTGTTCAATACGCTGAAACGGAGCATCTAGAAACACACTATATAAAATAAACACAATAGCAACTAAACCGGTCGCAATAATTAGATACTGCTCGCGTGCGGTTGTATTACTAAATTTTTCACTATAAGCAAGCCATTGCGCCATATTACTCTCCTTTGCCCGGTGCAGAGCTAACTACAAATTCAGTTAATTGTTGTTCATTTTCAGTCAAAGAAAAATTAATAAATCGTTTACCCGAGAGAAACGTTGATGATTCAAAGCCCGATAGCCAATTAGGCACAGCATCAGGCGTACGTGCGACACCTGAAAATGTCATATCTCCGTTACCAATATTCACGCCTTTTAAAAAAATATTATTATTGTGCAACGCAGCCAATTCAGCCATAGCGTTAGAAAAACCCGCACTATAGGTTTGCGTAGGATCAGTTAATTGCTGATGTAAATGCTGCTTATTCGCAATCACTAATTTCACTGTATTCAGCTGCGCTAATAACTCAGCGTCTTTGCGATTAGCACCAATAGCAGACTCTAGCGTTTGTAACTGCGCTTTTTGCTTACTACTTATCGAGTTTTCGCGGTCAAACTCTGCATTTAAACGATTTAATTGCAATTGGGCGATAAATATTAATGCCACCATAACCACTAAAGTCACTAGCCATAAACCAACAACACGACTCAGTGTCCATAAAGCTTTTGCCGGTAGCAGATCTAATTGTAATAAGTTAATCGAATGTTTAGCCATGTTAGTTTGGCTCCATAAAATTCAATTGTGTGGCGCCAATTGCCACAGCGTTACCTCGAAGTGCTTCTAACGATGTTGGCATGGCAAATAATTTCACCTCAACATTAGTATTCTCTGCCAGTTTACGGGCTAAAAAGGCTTCTGTTTTTACCGGTATCAATATTTCAATAGCTTTGATAGGTGCTTGCTTTAATTGGCGTTCAAAATAATCAGTAGAGCGCTGAATCTCAAGACTTAAAGAGTCAATTACGCCCATACTTAGCTCATCTTCACTTTTGTTAGCTATTTGTGCAAAACCACGTAACCGTCGGCTAAAGAATAGTTGCCCATTCTTAACAATTAATAGATTTACTTCTTCATTTGGCTGCTGGCAAACTAATAGCACCGCATCTTCTTGGAAAGGAAGTAAACTTGCAAAAGCAAACTCTTCAGTGGTAATGCTGACCAGATTTAGTTCATCATCTGCTAGTGCCGTAATGAGCTCAATCACATCATTTTTAGCGACGCAGACAACATTAATTTTTTCATGTCCACCGGCTAAAGTTGGCCCATCAAAATAATCTAACACCATATTTTCGGGTGCGATACTCACCAGATCCTTGATCTGCCATTTCAACGCAGCATGCATTTCTGCGTCAGGCACACTTGGTTTTTCCACTTGGACAATTTGCGAATGAGCATTAGACAGCACTAGATAACACTGGCCAGACAACGATTTGTTGTCTACAACATATTGCAGTGTTTTTGTTATCGGATGGGCTTTAGTCTCTATCGATTCACATTTACTTTCATTAGGTTTCTTAACGAAATAACTGATCGACTGCTGCCGTAAGGCAACGCCAACTAAATCAGCAGACTTTGCTTTTGAGAAAACATTTTTGATACGTGTAATAATTGACATTAAGCGCTATTATTCTTTTATTTACGTGTCACCATAAATCCATTATCGCTGATTCTATTTTCGGTGCAAGTGTTTTAATTACTTCATTTTATTTACCTTATTTTGAGTTACGATAACTATGTCTGCTTTATCCGCTTTACAGCCAATTAGCCATCCAATGTTTACCCTGCATAAAATATCCGTACAGGTGAAGCGTGACGATCAAATTGACGAGGTCATCTCAGGTAATAAGTGGCGAAAACTTAAATATAACTTATTACATGCTAAAGCGATTAACGCCAAAGGCATCATTACCTTTGGTGGTTGTTTTTCTAATCATATTCACGCCTGTGCATTAGCCTGCAAACAGCAGCAACTTTCCGCCATCGGCATCATCCGAGGAGAAGCGGATAATCAGGATAATTACACGCTAGCTTGGGCTAAACATTGGGGTATGCAGTTATCGTTTGTCGACAGAAAAACCTACCGTTTACGCAATGAAAAAAGCTACTTACAGCACCTACAGCAACAATACCCTGACTACCTTATTGTTCCCGAAGGCGGCAGTAATGCACTTGCCTTAATCGGTATGGCTGAAGTTATTGATGAACTAAATCAACAAAGCGAATTTGATACACTGCTATCACCAGTCGGCAGCGGAGGTACACTTGCAGGCTTAATTTCAGCTGACAAAAACCAACACAAAATACTCGGTATTTCAGTATTAAAACAAGACGGTTATTTAGTAAAACAAGTAAATGACTTATTACCTGAGCATGCTAAAGCACATACCAACTGGCAACTTATGAGTCAATATCATGGTGGGGGATACGCAAAATTTAGTGCTCAAGATGCCCAGAGAATACGTAGTTTTAGTGCCGTCGTTGGTATCGATTTTGAACCGGTTTATTCAGGAAAAATGATTTTAGCGTTACTTGATCTTATGAGTACGGGCTACTTCCCTGCTCATCATCGTATTGTCTTGCTGCACACCGGCGGCTTGCAAGGATTGGCTGGCATGTTCGAACGCGGCATACTTAATCCAAATGAATGGCCTTCGCTACCTGCGCCACCGGTTCAGTAAAAAAATGACCTTGACCACCTTTAAGCCCAAGCTGTAATAGAATACGCCACTCAGCTTGCTTTTCGACCCCTAAAGCATAAATAGCGATATTTTTAGACGCTGCCAAAGTTTTCAGGCTTTGGATAAAGACTTGGTTTTCTATTTTTTTGTCAATATCGATGACAATACTGCGGTGTAATTTCATCGCAAATATCGGATATATATTTAAGTAGTTGGCGCTGACCACATATTGACCGACTTTATCGGCAACAATTTTAATACCCGCTGCAGTTAACTTCGCTATAACAGGTTTTAATTCATTTAAATGATTAACTAAATGATACTCACTAATTTCGATCATGAGTCGGGGTTTTATCTCTGGAAACTTAGTTAATATCGATAAATATTTCTCGCTAAAATCCTCCGATAACAGCGAATCTATCGAGACATTAATGCTGCAATCATCTTGTGGTTTTTTCTCATAAGCTAAAACACGACAAACTTGCTCGAGGATCAATAAATCTATTTTAACCGTCAGACCACATTTTTTCGCCATTGGTAAAAAAACCCGAGCACTGATCAAAGCACCATCTTTATCCCTAACTTTTGACAATACCTCATGATGTAAAACTTTCGCATTATCACTCGCGATAACCGGTTGAAAAAAAATAACGAAACCATTACCTACAATGGCGGAGTTTAAAAAAGTTCGCCACTTTAGTGAGCCCTTCGCTTGCACATTTTCTAACTCACCCGCTTCAAACATAAACCATTGCGACGGTCCCTGTAACTGCGCGGAGCGTAACGCCATATCAGCCTCAGACATAATTTGATAAGGCGCCTGAACATGGCCAAAGTAACTGACACCTATATGAATAAATTCTTCTTGATTTATGCCAACAGGAGTCACTACTTTTTGTAAGTTGTTGAGTAACCTATCAGCCAACTTTTTAACTTCTTGAATGAAAACACCTGGCAGTAACACCGACAACTCATAATCACTGCGACGAGCCAAAAAGTAACTTGGCTGCGCCTGTAACCTTTGTTTAGTCACTTGGATCAACATCAATAAAAGTGACATCGCTTGTTGGTAGCCATATAAGCTTTGTAGCAATTCCATTTCTTTAAATTGGATCAAAAGCACGGCGCCTTGTGCATCATCTTCTTTTAAAAAAGCTTGTAATCGATTATCGAAAAATGCGCGATTACCGATATGTGTTTCTTGATCGAGCAGCGCACTAGCGCGAATGCTTTGATCAGAAGAGATGTCACTGGCAACATTATCGTGTATTTGTTGCTGTAATTGATGAATAGCTATCGTGATGACGTCTGTTTCACTAGCAGCTTCATCGAGAACAATCTCATTAGGGAAGCCTTGAATTACCGTCAAATTCGCCCAGTTTTCCAGTTTTTGTACAGGCTTTAATGCGACTGCGAGCTTTTGCTGCATGTTTCTGCACACCACTGAGCCAGTAATAGCAAATAAGAATGTGAAGATAAAAAATAGTAACGAAGTAAAAACAAGATACACTGGCTGTTGAAAACTTAAATACCAACGACTATTAACAATCGCTAATTGGCGAGTCCCCTTTTCTTCAAGCAAAGTAAGTCGTCCACCATTTAGGTTGAGCAGTGCAGCTTTATTGGCATAGTTTGCTAATTGCTGATCATTAAACCCTAGCACTTCAACGCGGGTATGCTGGTTATTTTGCGCTTGATAAACGGCCAGCACTGAAAATGTGCAAGCGAGCAGATAAAAGGACACCATAAGCATTAGCAAATTTCTTAACTGAATTTGCTGGATAAGTTTAACCTTTGGCACAACTGGCACTCCATTGCAGGTGAAGTCTTTTTTATGAGCCACTTAACAGATCCTTTTGAGGCATACATGCTTAACTCAAGTGTAGACGATAAATACGATCAAATATTCTGTATATTTTATCGTATTCTTCATGGCACTTTTATCTCGCATATATCTTATAGCAGTATTTCAAAAGCACGCATTTTATTTTGCCATGGTTAATAATATTGGCAATATCTAGGGTAGCCCAAAACAAACCTGATAATAGCGCTCTTTATTATGTAGACAAACCTGAGCACTATATTGTAAGTATAAAAAAACCCTGAATTCATTGCTGAATTCAGGGTTTTCGATATTTAATTACTGGTAGCGATTAAGCTTCAGCAATAACAACAACTTTAACCGTTGCATCTACATCGTTATGCACGTGAATTACGATATCGAACTCACCTGTTTCACGAATGCTACCTAAAGGTAAACGTACTTCAGCTTTAACAACTTCAACGCCAGCTTCAGAGATTGCATCAGCAATATCACGCGTACCGATAGAACCGAATAATTTACCTTCGTCACCCGCTTTAGAAGCGATAGTAACTTCAGCTAATTCAGTTAACTTAGCAGCACGAGCTTGTGCAGCAGTTAATTGCTCAGCAAGTTTCTTCTCTAAATCTGCACGACGAGCTTCAAAGTGCTCAACGTTAGCTTTAGATGCAAAAACAGCTTTACCTTGTGGTAATAAAAAGTTACGAGCGTAACCAGATTTAACTGTTACCTTGTCACCAAGGCCGCCTAATTTGGCGATTTTATCAAGAAGGATTACTTCCATTTTCAAAACCCCTTATTAGGTTACTTATGTAAATCAGTATATGGTAATAATGCTAAGTAACGAGCACGCTTGATCGCACGACCAAGTTGACGTTGGTATTTAGCACTTGTACCAGTAATACGGCTAGGAACAATTTTACCACTTTCAGTGATATAGTTTTTTAGTACAGCTGTATCTTTATAATCGATTGCAGCAGCACCTTCCGCTGAAAAGCGGCAGAACTTACGACGTCTAAAAAAACGAGACATGGATTTCTCCTAAGTTGGCTTATTTTCTGTTAACTAAACAATATCAGTTAACTAAAATGGCCTAAATTAAATCATTTCAATTTGTTGGGCATGTAACACCAAAAGCGGATTTCCGTTTCTGGATTCATGACGGTTAATAAAACCGGTCACTTTAACATTACAACCTTCAATTAAATCACGAGTTAAGTGTTGTGACACATTACCTGTTGCAACTACTTGTATTCGAACAAACGCTTGTCTGTTCATGCCAGCTTCATTTTGTACAGACTTATGGTCCATTGAAAACTGACAATGCTGAATACCCGCAGGGCTTTTTGACGTTTTAGGTGGTTTTACCACATGTCCGGTCAAAACTAAGCAATTCTCTTGGCTATTTATCATAGGAAAGAGTTGGCCACAGGTTACTTATTCTTCGCTCGCAGCTTCTTCTGCTTCTGGTGCTTCAGCAGTTGTTTCAGTAGCTGGTGCTTCAGTAACCTCTTTCTTCACTTCGCGACGCTCATCACGACGGTCTTCTTTAGCAACAGCCATAGCTGAAGCTTCAGTTACCGCGTCTTTAGTGCGCATGATCATGTTACGGATAACAACATCGTTATAACGGAAAGAAGTTTCTAATTCATCAATAGCTGCTTGCGGCGCTTCAATGTTTATTAAAACATAGTGTGCTTTGTGCAATTTATTGATTGGGTAAGCTAATTGGCGACGGCCCCAGTCTTCAAGACGGTGGATTTTGCCTTCAGCATTAGTGACGATGTCACTGTAACGCTGAATCATAGCTGGTACTTGTTCACTCTGATCAGGGTGAACCATAAATACGATTTCGTAATGACGCATTACGAGCTCCTTACGGTTGTAGCCTCATAATCTGGCTCAGCCAAACACCAGTTGAGGCAAGGAACAAAAAGTTCAGGCTGAATTAAGGACGCGTAGTGTAGGTAAAATGAGCAGTAAAGGCAAGCACTAGTTTTGTATTGAAAACCCTAAGGCTGCAAATAAAAAAGAGCCGCTAGAAAGGGCCCTTTTAAACAAAGATAAATTTTCTGAGTTTACAAGGCTATCGCCTTGCCATTAACCGTGAGTTGTCCTTGTGTATATTTTGCAGCAAACGAAATCTCATCAGCTTTCATTAATATAAAACCTTGCTCAATATACATATTAATCAGCGCCTCTAAGCCCAATTGTTGGAGAAATGGCATTGGCGCAACACCTTTAGCGTCAGCATTTAAAGCGGCAAGAATACTCATAGGGTTTGCTGGCTCATACAAGCTATGGTCAATAACGAGTTGTAAATCAGATTTTATTTCGCCTTCCGGTGTCATCGCGCTGAAATCATTAATATTCATTTCAGGATTTGTCACTAACAGTTTAATAGCGGTAGACATTATCTGCTCGCCAATAAACTCGATATTTTCAGGCTCTTGTTGCATCTTATTCGCCCATTCATTTAATTCAATCAAGACTTTAGGATCTAACTTATTCAATGATATATCTAAATTCACCTGTTCAAGTTCTTGACCTGCGGCTTTAAAATGTTCAATGCCATATTTAAGCGTTACATTCATTAACGCGTCTTTGATCTTACTACCACCAGAAACCGCCAAATTATCAATATTTAACAGCTCATCACCGTTGGCATCATGGGCGACAATACTTTTGATTAACGTGGAGAAGTCACCTAATGCCAACGCATTTGCGCTATAGATATCGCCGTTAATCATTTCTTGATTGAAAGTAACAGCTAATGATGACATCAGCACATGGGCTTCAGTACTTTTAAATTCAAGACCTGACCAATTTAAATAGCCATCAATATACTTTTCATCAGTTACCGTAAACTCACTATCTATAGCACCAATATTGATTTGCTCACCGTCTTCATCGAATGTCGTCGCAGCCATTTTTATTGCGGTTGTGTAATTCAAGTCGTAACTAATGGTCGATGAAATGAGCAATTTATCATTCAACTGTTCAATGAAAGCAGCAATGTTTTCTTGCTCAATTTGATCCGCTGTTGATATTTCCAAATCCAAATCTATATTAGAATGTGACAAAGCAAAACTAACATTATTGCTGGCAAAAATCAGTGGTCCAAAAGTAAAGTCTTCGCTAACAATAATCTGCATGGCATCAATTTCTGCAGCATAACCTTTAAGTTTCATTTTAGTGATCGACTGACCAGAAAACCAATTGCTAGTGAAACTACGTTCGGTTATCTCAATTGAGGGATGATCAACAAAACGATTGGCAATGTCGTCGTATTTATTCTCAACTATACTACCTATGATTTTTGGAGCAACTAGCCCCGCACAAACAACAACACCTACAGCAACTATAGCTTTATTCATTTTACTTCCCTTATATTCCTTTAAATACGGCTTCCGTATTAACCTGATAAAATTTTTATTATAGCAAATATACCTGCCTTATTAAGTGAGCACGTAGAAAGGCAGGTATAATAATAGAACTAATGTAATGATAAAAAAATAGCCCTATGCACGGGCTATTTTTATATAAGCAAATTTTTGATTATGGATTTAACGCTAAGACATCTGTTTTTAATAACGATAAGGTTTTTTCTGCGGTATTACCGAACACTTTTCCACTGATACCAGAACGGCCAATCATGCCAATAACAACCACGCCAGCTTTAGATTCTGCAGCAACGCTAGTGATCACCTTACCAGGCTCGCCAGCTTTAATATGAAAATTGCACGGTTCAATATTATACTGTGAGCATATTGCATTAATTTTTTCGTCTAATGCGTTCTGCGCATGTCTTTCCATTTCATCAGGATATTGCATGCCTAAATCTTTAAGCAGTGTTGAAGCTGGAACAGTATAACAAACGTGCAATTCAGCATTAAAACCATCAGCCAACATTTTAGCTTGTTGTAAAATTTTTGTATTTAACTCCTGCTTAACTTTTTTTGTGGTGCTTAAGTCAATTGCAGCAAGAATATTTGATGATTTACGCCATTTTTCGGGTGCAGAAATTAGCACAGGTACTTGGCATTCTCTCAGCAAGTAGAAATCCGTTGAGGTATAAAATAGTGACTCAGAACGATTACCGGTTTTAAACACCAGTTTAGGCTGCTCTTTCGCTACATAGTTAGCCACCCACTTGTGAATACGAGACGCCCAAACAACTTCATAGCTATAGGTTTCACTGGCGGGAATAATCGCCGACAGTTGCTGAGCAGCTTTTTCCGACATCTTAGCTAAAACATCATCTTTTATTTGTTCGACATTATCGACAACACCTATAACATCTTCATTACAAAAATACACAATATGCAATGTTGACTGATAAGCGTTTGCCAACTGAATCGCGCGCTTAATGGCTAATGGTTCTTGGGTTAACATGTCTGCAATAACAAGTATCTTACTCATAAATCCCCTTATGTTGTGGCTTATGCCGATCAATGTAATTAATAGCTCATGGAGCATAGCAAGCTCTTAGTTACTTTATCAAAAGCGACCCACTACGAGCTTGATATTGCGCATAAAATCAACTTATTTCTCTCAAAACAACTGACTGACTCAGCTAGCAATAAAGTTTCTAACCATTAAGCCTTTGTCGGACTATTTCAAATAAACAAATTCCCGTTGCCACGGAAACATTCAAACTAGAAACACTCCCCGCCATAGGTAACTTAACGAGTTGGTCGCAGTTCTCTCGGGTTAAACGACGCATACCTTTACCTTCAGCGCCCATGACTAGTGCCATAGGTCCTGAAAGCTTTTCACCATAAAGGCAGGTATCAGTTTCACCCGCGGTGCCAATTATCCAAACCCCCATCTGCTGTAATGCTTTCATGGTTCGTGATAAATTCGTCACCTGCACTAAAGGCACAGCTTCAGCAGCACCAACCGCGACTTTTCGCACCGTGGCCGTTAGGCGAGCGGCATTATCTCTTGGCACAATAATGGCTTGTACACCCGCTGCATCGGCATTTCGTAGGCATGCCCCCAAGTTATGAGGATCGGTAACGCCATCTAAAATCAATAAAAACGGCGCTTGGCCTTTACGTTCTGCGTTGGCAAGAATGTCATCAAGATCCGCTTCGGTGAATACTTTACCGGGTTTAACCCGTGCAACAACACCTTGGTGCTGTTCACCGTCGGTTTTATCATCAAGCACTTTGCGGTTCGCCATTTGAGCTGAAATACCATATTGTTTCGCTAAATCAATAATTGGCATCAAGCGGTCGTCTTCACGACCTTTCAGTAGCCACAATTCAATAAAACGTTCAGGTGCGTGTTCAATTAAGGCTTTTACTGCATGGATACCAAATACTAACTCTTCTTGCTTTGCCATAATTTTCTTTCTTTCTCTATTCAATCAATAATTTATAAGACCATCTGCTCACTAGATAAAATGGTCTTAGGGAACATCGGCTAAGCGTCTGCTTTTCTCGCATTTTTACCTGGGCGTTTTTTTCGCGCCTTACGCTTTTTTGCTTTAGTGGTCGTGCTATCGCCAGATTTCGCTGGCTTTTTCTTCACCTTTGCTTGCTTGGATTGCTCATCTTGCGGTGTCGACTTGCCGTTAGCGCGCTTACCACGTTTATGTTTATCTGAACTTTTACCTTTAGCTAGTGGCTTAGCGCGTTTAATAACCGCATTTTCGCCAGCTAATGCTAAATCAATTTTTTTCTCATCAAGATTAACCGCGGCTACTTGTACTTCGACGGTATCGCCGATGTGATATTTAGCACCGGTATTTTCACCGGTTAGGCACATGCGTACATCATCAAAATGATAATAATCATGGCCGAGTGATGTGATATGCACCAAGCCTTCAATATGTAAATCAGCTAAGCGGACAAATAAACCAAAATTTGTCACCGTTGATATAACACCGGTAAACGTGTCACCAACATGATCTTGCATGTATTCGCATTTCAGCCAATCAGAGACGTCTCGAGTCGCATCATCGGCGCGGCGCTCTGTCATTGAACAATGCTCACCTAGCTCAATAACGGCTTCCGGTGTATAACTATGCGCGCCGGCATTAGCTTCATCTTTGGCTTGTTCATCTAAAATGGCTTTAATCACCCTATGTACCACAAGATCAGGATAACGACGGATTGGCGAAGTAAAATGGCTATAAGACGGTAAGGCAAGGCCAAAATGACCAATATTATCACTTTGATAAACCGCTTGACGCATTGAGCGCAATAACATGGTTTGGATAAGTTCTTGGTCTGGACGGTCAGCAATTTTTTCGAGAATATGACAATAGTCTTTCGGCTCTGGTTGAGCTTTACGCTCCCCCATAGACGATAAATCTAGCCCTAATTCATTTACATAACTAGTAAAGTTATTATATTTATCTTCGCTCGGCTTATCATGAACTCGGAACAAGCCTGGTTTTTTATGCTTCTCAATGAACTCTGCTGTCGCAACGTTGGCTAAAATCATGCATTCTTCAATGATTTTATGTGCGTCGTTACGCACCATAGCAACAATAGATTCAATCTTACGATTGCTGTTAAACAAAAATTGCGATTCAGTCGTTTCAAAGGCAATCGCGCCACGCTTGGTACGAGCCGCCGTTAACACTTGATACATTTTATTGAGATTTTCTAAATCCGGCACTAATGCTTGGTACTGTGTGCGTAACTCAGTACGATAGTCTTCATCTTTTTGCTCAGGGTTTACACCTAGAATAGTCGCAACCTTGCTATAGGTAAAACGAGCTTTAGAGCGCATCACTGACGGATAAAACTTAGCGTCAGATAGTTCGCCCGCTGCACTAATCGTCATTTCACAAACCATGCAAAGACGATCAACATCAGGGTTTAACGAACACAGGCCATTGGAGAGTTTTTCCGGTAGCATTGGAATAACTTGGCTAGGAAAATAAACCGAGTTGCCACGAGCAATAGCTTCATCATCTAATGCCGTTTTATTGCGAACATAATAACTGACATCGGCTATCGCAACCCATAACGTCCACCCCCCCGCAGCATTAGGTCGACAATAGACCGCATCATCAAAATCACGAGCGTCTTCGCCATCAATAGTCACTAACGGTAAATCTCGTAAATCAACCCTTGGCGCTTTTGCTGATTCTTCTACTTCATCAGCAATACCGCTAACTTCGGCAATAATCTCAGGAGAAAACTGATAAGGCAGGTCATGTTCTCGCAGGGCAACTTCGATTTCCATGCCCGGAGCCATGTGCTCACCGAGCACTTCAATTACCTCACCAACCGCATTTGAGCGCTTTGTCGGTCTCTGAAGAACGTTGACAACCACAACTTGGCCATGGCGAGCGCCTAGCTTTTTGTCTGGCTGGATCAGAATATCTTGTTGAATACGAGCATCATCTGGCTTAACGCACGCGATATGGTGATCAACATAAAAACGTCCAACAACGCCAGCCGTGCGAGGCTTAATAACATCAAGTATTTTGACTTCTTTACGACCTTTACGGTCGGTGCGATCAATCAATATCGCTTCAACAATATCGCCATGAATAACACGTTTCATTTCATAAGAAGAAATATAGAAGTCTTTGTCACCATCGTCAGGGGCAAAAAAACCAAAGCCATCTCGATGACCAATCACTTTTCCGGTTAAGACATCGCTACGATTTGCTATCGCATATTGCTTAAATTTATTAAAAACAATTTGGCCACTATTTTCCATCGCACGTAAGCGGTGCTTAACACCTGCGATCATATCGTCGTCAGTGTATTGCAACTGTTTGATAAGCGACTTAAACGTTGGGGGGATATTGGATTTTTCGATAAGAGACAATAGCAGCTCGCGGCTTGCTACGGGTTTGTCATATTTGTCAGCTTCTCGCTGTTGGTGCGGATCTTTTTCGGTCACATTTATTCAATAATGGTTTTTTGTTTAGTATATCGTAGATCAACGCTATACCCAAGCAAGATAAAAACCAGAAATATTACGCCAACTACGATGTAATTAAGCGGTTAATATTTTCCGCTCTTAGCGGCATTAACCACCCGCTCTGGCATTCTTTTGGCAAGTTTTGCTAGTTGTTGGGTAATATTTTTATGGAGCTTTTTATCATCCGTTATCGATTGGTGCAATTGTGTATATAACTGAGGAAAGTCCAACGGACTTCCCTCGCCAGCTAAATAAATATCCGCCAACCTAAGCTGTGCCTTTAAGTTATTTAATGCAGATGATTCTTTTAAAAAGATAATCGCTTGGTTAATATCTACCTGAACAAATTTACCGACATGATAATAACGGCCCATTTGCTCTAACGCCTCCGATAAACCCTGGTCAGCGGAAGCTTGCATGTAATGTAGCCCCAAAGGCACATCTTTTTTCACGCAAACTCCATAAGCAAGCATATCACCCCAAAGGAATTGATAAGAAGGCATTTGCGATTTAACCGCTCGAGCTTCAATATCTTGCACCAATTGGCAATCATCAATAACCACTTGGCTTAAATGCTTATTTTCTTTTATTAAATCAAGTAATACGTTATCACTATAGATTTGCACAGCCGTTAATTCAGCGGCAGAAACGCTAAGAGCATGGGTTATTGTTAATAGAATCGCGATAAGTAGTCGTTGCATAATGCCTCTTTGCATTGTGATGAAATTCGAGTTGCGCTATTGCTTATATCGACCAGTGACAGTAATAACTTTAATAGTAATTTATTGACACCATCAGCCGGTTACATTTTATAGTTAGCAAGCAAATATAATACCAAGCTAGTTAGTCGCTTGCCTCAAATATAAAGTTATTTACATTAACTATCTAAACTTGCACTTAACAGCATAAAATATAACAATGGCGAAGATTTGAGCAGTCAAGGCGCTTTACATGTCGCAAATTCAGCAATTAATTGAAAATTCAAAAGTAAACGAGAGTATTGCACGTAAATTATTTGAAATTGAAACTGAGGTACTTGCTTGTCAATCAAGTGAGGAATTGTTGCAGCGTTTATTGGCTTTAATTCAAGCCAAATTTCAATTGTCGGGCATTGCACTTTTATTGGCAGAGCCTACGCCGCTGAGCTACTTAATCAATGGTAATTTACAATCTAATTGGCATCAAAAAAATACTAAACACATTGCTGCAGAAAAGTTAGCCCTATTACATGCAGATAAAATGCCAGTACTAACCAACGAGCTGACACAGCTAAAAAGTATGGTACCGGCAACATTATTAAGTGGTGCTAAATCAGCCGCTTTAACGCCATTATCTTTAGAAGGTAAATTATTTGGCAGTTTGCTCTTTACTGATCAGTCGCCGGTTCGATTTCATCAAAAGTTAGGCACATTTCATTTAGAGCAACTTGCCGTTAAGGTTAGCTTATGTTTATCGAATGTATTAATTCGAGAACAGCTTGAGTATATGGCGCACTACGATCGTTTAACGGGGGTGGCTAACCGACGACTTATGGAAGTGTGTATTGGTGAAGAGCTTATCCGTCAGCGTCGTTATGGTGTGCCTTTTTCAGTACTGTTTATCGATTGTAATAAATTTAAAGCCATTAATGATACTTATGGTCATGACTGCGGCGACAAGGTACTCGCTTACGTTGCCAGTCAACTACAAGAGTTAGTGCGGGAAAATGATAAGTGTTTTCGCTACGCCGGTGATGAGTTTGTTGTTGTGCTTGCAAGCCAAACATTGCCTGAAGCAGAGCAGGCCAGTGAGCGTTTATGTCAATTTTTTAACAAAAATCCCATGCCATATCAAAACATTCGTCTACCGGTCAGTATTAGTTGTGGTGCAGCGGCGAGTGATGGCGAACAAACCATGGATGAGTTATTAAAATCTGCTGATAAAAATCTATATGCCAACAAAAAGGCAAATAATGGCATGGTATTTAAACTATAACGAATATGTTTCAAGGCAAACAGACTATAATTTTACTAATTTAGAACTAGTGCCAACAGTGTGTAACTAATCGCGTTATGATCATAAAAGTCAGTATTAATGATTTAAAAAAAGGCCATTTTGTTGTCGATATTGTCGAACAACACGGGACTTATAACTTAACACGCGCCGGTCATATCAAAAATAGTATTATCGTTGATAATTTAAAAGCTAAAGGCGTCGAGTCGGTATTAATTGATACCACCAAAACCATTGACGAAGCACTCAGTGTTAACCTGCCCGAACAACATGAAAACTCAGGGCCGGTGATCCTAGAAGTCACAAAAGCCAAAAAAATTTTTAATGAATCAAAAAAGCTGCAGCAACAAATGTTTCTCGACATTCAACAAGGCCGCTCGATAAACCTTGGCCCCATTATTGATGCGACACAACAAACCATAACAGCAATATTCAAAAATCCTGACGCTTTAATTTGCGTAATAAATATTCGTAATAAAAATGAATATTTATTAGAACACTCTATCTCAGTTTCCGTATTAATGACGGTTTTTGCCCGCTTTCTAAAAATAGACCGAAAAATTATTCAACAACTGGCTATCGGCGCATTTTTACATGATGTTGGTAAAATCAAAGTACCCAATCAGATCCTAAATAAGCGTGGAAAATTAACTGAAACAGAGTACCGCATGATCCAGAAACATGTAAATTACTCAATTGATATCATCAAAGCAACGCCGGGAATTTCACCACTAAGTTTAGAAGTTGCCGCTTTGCACCACGAGCGACTAGATGGCTCCGGATATCCGTTAAAACTTAAGCAAGCTGACATTTCAAACTATGGCGCTATGATCGCAATTTGCGATGTTTTTGACGCGTTAACCGCAGATCGTTGTTATAAAGAAAGTTACAGCCATATTAAAGCATTTAGCATACTGAGAAAGTTGGCGTCTGACGGTAAATTGATGCCAAGGTTGGTTGACTTGTTTATCAAATGTTTAGGTGTGTATCCAGTTGGAACCATCGTAGAGCTTAACGCTAATCGCTTAGCTATCGTGGAAAGTCGTAACCAAGATGATCCTATTAATCCAAAAGTTCGCTGCTTTTATAACATCGAAAGTCATCGATACATCATGACAAAAGACATTGATTTAGCTACGGAAGCTGACTTTATTATCAAAGGTGTTAAAGCCAAGGATTTTAACTTAGATATGAATAAAATTATCGAATTTCTATTATTAGAAGGGTAATGAACGACTCTTTCGAGCCATTCATTACCTCTGAAGTTATTAGTGAAAATACAGTATCAACACTATTTTTTTCCTACTATTTTCTAAAATCAACTGACGCTTGTGCAGCAAAGTAGGCGTACATAGCATAAATTGCTGTATTCACTTTCAATGCTTCTGGATCAACTTTATCTAATGTGTCGTTTTCAGTATGGTGATAATCAAAGTAATTAGAACCGTCTGGGGAGAAGTTAATGCTTGGCATCCCTAAGTCACTTAGTGCACCCATATCAGATTGTCCTCTGCCATTATTGTCTGGCGATAATGCAACCCCCAAAGGCGCAAGATACTGTGCGAGTTCCCGAATTGCATTTAGCGATTGTGCACCGACACCGGGGGTCATTTTATAAATACGACCAATACCAAAATCCCATTCGGCGCCAATAACATGCGTTGCTATATCATTTTTATGCACTTTTACATACTCTTTTGCGCCTAACAACCCAACTTCTTCAGCAGCAAATAAGATCACACGAATAGTACGCTTTGGGCGTTTCGGTAATTGACCAATATGATGCGCGGCGGCCACCACCATACCAATACCTAAACCATCATCTAGTGCCCCAGTACCAACATCCCAACTATCTAGATGTGCGCCTAAAGCGACAATTTCATTCGGTAATTCACTACCGGTAAATTCACCAATGACATTGGCGGTTTTTGCCATGATTTCTGCATCAGTCTTCGCCGTCATTTTAAGATACAGACTTACCGCTTTACCGCGTTTTAATTGATTTATCAGTAAATCAGCATCGGGATTAGACAAGGTTGCCGCTGGAATTTTTTTCACGTCATCTTGATAACGCATGACACCGGTATGCGCGGTACGGTTATTATCGGTACCAACCGAGCGCATAACGAGTGCGGAAGCGCCTTTTTGTGCTGCAACAACAGCGCCAGTAACACGCGCACCTACAGCAGGCCCGTAGCCTTTACCATCAATGTGACGTTCCATTTGATAAGAAATAAAAGCAATTTTACCATCAAGGCTATTGTCCGGTGCCGCTTTCAAATCATCAAAGGTTGCAAAGTGCGCAATATTGGCTGTTAAGCCTGTTTCAGACGTGCCAACACTGCCACCTAGCGCTAACACCACAACATCATGCGGGTATGGCGCCACGATACGTGCTGTAGCGTCACCTCGTAGCCAATAACTTCCGGTAACTTCTTCTGTCCATACTTTGTCAAAGCCAAGGGCTTTCATTTTATTGACCGCCCAAACAATCGATTTTTTATCGCCTTCAGAGCCCATTAAACGATGACCTACTTCGGTCGTTAATGATTCAATTAATTGATAAGACAGATCAGATTTCAATGCTATCGCTTTTAAGGTATTTAATTGTGTTTGTTGTTCTGCATTTAATTGTTGCGCTGAAACAAAAAAACTACTTAGGCTCATACATACTGCTATACATGTACTTGCAATAATTTTAATTTTTGGGCTCATGTTTTCCCTTAAGATGAATGTTTTACTTTAAAATTTCTAATGGTGGTCAGTATCTATAAAAGCGTATTAACTTGCAATAAGTTCCCATTGATTTGGCAATTGCTACAATTATATATCAAGCTTAATCTTAAAGATTTTCCGCCCTAAAATCACTGACAAAAAAAGCCTGCTATTTTTCCAATCGCAGGCTTTTTGATTCACCACAAGTTGACTAGGCCGTTACGCTGCGTTGCCAACCGTTTTGATATCAACAGGTTTAGCTTGTCTTAACGCATGCTTTTTTACTTTACGTAAATCGCGTAGTGCTAGTAAACAAGGTGTTAGAATCAAGGTCAGCACTGTAGCAAAAGCCAAACCACCTGCAATTGCTGTCGCCAGTTGATTCCACCATTGTGTTGACGGTGCACCAACAACAGCCGTGCGGTTAAAAAAGTCTAGATTGATTTGTAACACCATCGGCAGTAGCCCCAAGATGGTTGTTACTGTGGTGAGCATCACCGGTCTTAGTCGTTGTGCTCCAGTTCTTAAAATTGCATCAACAACCGCATAACCTTCTCGGCGCAGCACATTATAAGTATCTATTAAGACAATATTGTTATTGACCACAATACCGGCCAGAGAAATAACACCAATCCCCCCCATAACAATACCAAATGGCTTCTGCACTAAAAAGAGCGCTAAAAACACGCCAACGGTAGAAAATATCACCGCACTCAAAATCAAAAATGCTTGATAGAAACTATTAAATTGGGTCACTAAAATAATAGCCATAACAAATAAGGCAATACCAAATGCCTTGACAAGAAAGTCTTCGGATTCTTGCTGATCTTCATTTTGCCCTTTTATGGCAATTTCAACTGAAGGGTCAATACCCAGCGCTGGAAACTGAGCTTGTAAAGCCGGTAATTCTTTTGCTAACTGCGCCCCTGGTACTAAGTTCGCTTTAATACTCACCACACGTTTGCTGTCTACTCGTTTAATGCTATCAACTTTAGGTACTGCGCTGCGTTCAACAAAGCTACTGACTGGCACTAAACCCGCGGGGGTTTTTAATCGTAAAGTATCTAAGCGAGAAATATTGCGTTTGTCTTCAGGAAAACGTACTCGTATATCTAATTCATCATCAACATCATCCGGGCGATACTCACCTAACTTCAAACCATTGGTCACCATTTGTACGGTTGAACCAACAAGTGCCGCATCAGCACCATAAGTTGCGGCTAAGCTACGGTCAATTTTTAATTGCCATTCAATACCTGGCTTAGTGCTAGAATCTTCAATATCTGTAAATTGGCTATGATTATGCAATGCAGTACTGATAATACGCGCAGATTCATTAAGTTTTTCGGGAAAACGTGAACTCAACTCAATCACTAGATCTTTACCACTTTGCGGGCCATTTTCATTCTTTCGCACTTCTATTTCGACCCCAGCAAGGTCATTAGTGCGTTGACGAATATCAAGCACCACTTCATCGGCAGGTCGTCTAAACTGCCAATTAGTAAAATTGACTTGAAAAGTACCAATTTGATCGTTGCCGCCAGTGCGGGTATACAGGGTTTTAATTTCAGCTAAATCAACAATCCGATTTTCAATCGAGACCATGATCTCGTCTTTTTCACGAATAGATAAATCACCATGAGAGCGAACAACGATAGTGGCACTTGAAGGTTCAATATCAGGAAAGAAAATAGCCCCTAAACCTGAAGCGCTATAAAGAAATATCACCAAAACCGACATCGCTAACGTACTGGCTAATATTTTCCATGGATGGTTAATCGCTTTTTTCAGTACCCGAACATATTTGCCGGTAAAACCCGTTAACTGTGTTAAGTCACCTTGTTCTGCTTGGTCAATTTGTTGCTGTTCTTTAGCGCTAATTTGTCGAGACTTACCGATAACACTCCCTATAGTCGGTACAAATATCAGTGCCATAGCCAACGAAGCGGTTAATACCGCGATTAACGTTATTGGCAGATACTTCATAAATTCGCCCATCATTCCCGGCCAAAACATCAATGGGGCAAACGCTGCTAAGGTTGTCGCAGTTGACGCGATAATCGGCCATGCCATACGTCGTGCAGCTAAGCCATAAGCTTGGCGTTTTGTTTTACCTTCATTAAGCTCTCGATCCGCAAATTCGGTCACCACAATCGCGCCATCAACGAGCATTCCTACCGCCATTATAAGGCCAAATAGTACGACTATATTAACGGTTAAGCCTGCGAGCGCTAACACAAGAATACCAGTTAAGAATGCACCAGGAATAGCTAAACCAACCAATAACGCAGTGCGCGTACCTAAGGTGGCAATAATAACAATAACCACCAGTAAAACAGCTGAAAGCACATTATTTTGTAAGTCATTTAAGGTATCTTGCACATCAAGAGATTGGTCACCAACATAATCGACATTGACCTGATTGGGCCAACGTTGACGTTCGACTTCGATTAATGCTTTAACCTTAGCAACGGTATCAATAATATTTTCGCCTGAGCGTTTTTTAACTTCAATGGCAACTGAACGTTCGCCATTTAAACGGGCAAATGAGTTTGGATCTTTATAGGCTCTGCGTACGGTAGAAACATCTTGGAAGGTAATAACTTTGTCGCCATCAACTTTTATTGGCAATTCTAATAAGTCTTGTACTGTTTCGAATACCGAGGGTACTTTAATGGCAAATCGGCCTTTACCTGTATCCATGGTACCAGCCGGCACTAAGCGGTTATTACGCTCGACAAGATTATAAATATCACTTTGATCTAGGCCGTAACTTTCCATTAATAATGGATCGACAATGATTTCAACCATGTCTTCACGGTCACCACCAATATCGACTTCAAGTACTTCTTGTAAGCCTTCAATTTTGTCTTTAACATCACGAGCAATGGTGATCAACCCTCGTTCCGTCACCGGACCTGATAAAATTACCGTAATCGCTGGATTTTGATTGGCCATGGTAACTTCATGCACTTCTGGCTCTTCAGACTCTGACGGCAGCTTCGCTTTCGCGAGAGTTACCTTGTCTCGCACGTCGGCTAGCGCCTCTTTCGGATCTAAACCAGCAATAAACTCTAAGTTAATTGAGGCATGACCTTCACTAGCGGTTGCTGACATTGCTTTAATACCGGCAATGGATTTTAGCTCTTTCTCAATCGGCCGTATTAACATCCGCTCAGCATCTTCGGGGGAAATACCATCATGGACAATTGAGATATAGATATTTGGAATGGTGATATCAGGGTTGGATTCTTTAGCGATATTGGCATACGTTATCGCACCTGAGATCAGCAACAAAACAAAAACCATCAATACTGAACGTGTACGGGTTAACGCGGCATCTATTAAGGAAAGCATAACGGTTCTCCTTATTCAGCTGAGCTAGTTGGCATAGCACTAGCCGTTTTTTCTGCGGCAAAAATCGCTTCAACTTCATCACCGGCTCGCACAAAACCTTGGCCAAGGGTAATAATATCGGCTTGATCACCTAAGCCAGATAACCAAATACCATCTTTTTCACTTTTAACGATATTTATCGCGGTGAACTGTACAACATTATTCAAAACGGTTTTAACGCCAATATTGCCTTGTTCATCCAGTGCCAGTAGCGCAGGGGAAACTTTAATCGCGGAAACTTCAGCTAAAACAATATTAACTTCACTACTTAAACCAGCAAGTAATGTACTACCGGTGTTGTCAATCACGACCTCAATTTTGAAGGTATTGGTCGCATCATCAGCAACGCTAGCGATATAGCGCACTTTTCCCAGCAAGTTTTCTTTATTTAATAAACGAATATTGGCATTTTGCCCGACTTTAAGCTGCGCAATGTTATTTTCACTGACATGGGCACGAACAACTAAAGGGTCTAAATCCGCTATCATTGCGATGTCATCACCGCTTTTCACGTAGTCACCTTGTTCTACGTAACGAGTATTGAGTACGCCATCATACGGTGCTCGAATGACCGTATTGGCAATATCAATATTTAAGCGCACTATTTGCGCTTGCACTGAAGCTAAGTTCGCTGCTGCACTACTTACTTGTACTTTACCTTGATAACCATCAGCACTTAATTTTATAGCACCTTGGTGTTCAATTTCTCGCTGTGTCAATAGGGCTTCAGCCTGTGCTAATTGCGAGGCTAAATCGTTCAAGGCTAATTTAACAATTACCTGGCCTTTTTTAACGCGAGCGCCACGTTTTGCAAGCACTTGTTCTATTTTCCCGGAAACTTCGGCTTTTAGCGTGGTAACACGATCAGGCTCAGTTCTACCGTATAACGCCACCGTGTTACTAATAATTGCAGCATGTAAGGTTTCAACCTTAACTTTAGGTAAGATTACGCTATGGCTACTTTTTTCATTTGGAATTTCTTGTGCTTGCATCAACCCCGATGCCATCCATAAGACCAAAGCTAAAGTAATAATTATCGCGATAATATACGGGCGCTCGGCTAACCATTGACGACGTTGATTTGCGGTACTCATAATGCTTCCTAAATTTTATAAAACGGACACTTAGATGGTCAGATTACCCATAATGATACAGTGCAATATGTTTTTCGTCTTGTTTAGCTTTGCAACAAAAAGTAAATTATGCGCTAATTTTATGCTAATAATGACATACAAAGATTTAACGGTCAGCGTCATGTTGTTCGCAATAGCAGAACAACGGTAGACTTTACGTCACTAAGTTATACTGGAATCCAAGCGAAAAGAGTGATTCTCCGCAAACGACTATTCATACACAGCCTGCCTAGCCTCTTTAACGTTATGAAGCTGATAATCTTACCGCTAATTTCACTACACTAATAACCAAACACTATGACCAATAATGTTAGCTATACTCCAACTTATCGAACTTATTATAATATTTACTCACCATGTGACTTTATTTCATCACTTGTTTTAAGCTATTGTGGTGCTGAAGTACGTGAAGTACCTAAAATAAATAAAAGGAATGGGGATGATTCATTATAACAAGCTAATAATCGCGGCCATTAACGCTATCAAGGCGTTAAAAATACATGCAGCTGCAAATCGGTTGTTGCGCACCATTACTATACTCTTCTCTATATTTCTGCTATCTGGCTGTGGGGGTGGCTCGGATGAACGACCATGTAGTCGATCTGAAGATGTTTGTCTTATCGAGGTTCCCGTTCCAGAGCCAGTAGATATTTGGTGGGATGCTCCATTACCTGACTTTTCTGACAATCCAGATAGGCCTACGATTTCTTTACTTGGCGAACGCACACAATATTTAACCTTAGGCACAGATTACCTCGAAACAGGAGCAATAGCGGCTGATGAACAAGATGGCGACATCTCATCAGATATTGTCATCAGTGGCGATGTAAATACGAGTACTGTAGGTGATTACTTTGTTAGATACGCGGTTACCGACAGTAGCGCGACGGTTGCTATTGAACAAGTACGTATAGTTCGTGTTATCGATAACGCCGCAGAAAATTTCTCTCGTCGACCGCTAGGCAGTACTATCGCAAATTTTGGTTACCTTGAGCATTTACCTACTGATTACGGTCAAACAACCAGTGAAAAACCGCCATTATTAATCTATCTACATGGCGGCGGCGGTAATTTGGAGTTTACCAATACCTCAGATCCAACCATGGCGCTCGATGCCGTAATCAATAATTATGGTGTGCCGAAAATCATTGAAGATGACCAATGGGATGATACCTTACCATTTGTTGTCTTAGCACCACAATTGGGTGGTGTGCCCAGTTCAGGTTATAAAGCCAGATTAGACGCTTTTGTCGATTATGCTGTTCACACATATGATATTGATATATCAAGAGTATATTTAACGGGTTATAGTCAGGGGGGATTTCTTAGTGCTGTTTACGCAAAAGATTTTCCAGATAAAATAGCAGCTGTGGCAGCAGTATCATCGGCTTTTTCTAGTGAGCTTCTACCTTTGCCTGACAACTTTTGTGATATTGAACGTGTACCGGTATGGTTTTTTCATGCCACCAATGATGAAGTGATCAGTTTCGTTAATACTTTTCAAGTTTACAATGCGATTTTAGATAACTGCCAGCCTGGCATATTGCCAAAATTATCACTTGTCATCGGCGGAGAGCATGCTATTCATCATGCTGTTTTTAACCTAGAGGCATTGGTAGGTGGCTTTGCTGAGGCAGTATATGATCCACGGTTTGAACCTTATGACACAAGTGTTTATCAATGGTTGCTAAGTCACAGCTTAGAGAATCGTTAATAACATTCGTCGCAAATCGCTTTATTGTGTTTTTACACCCCAATTTTAAACTGTAAAAATGTCATAAAGCAACATTGCATGACACTAATGTTAAATAACGCACAAAAAAAGCCGACATAATGTCGGCTTTTCGAGTTTATGGTGCTATAACTAAATCGAGAATGAAGAGCCACAGCCACAAGTTGTGCTAGCATTGGGATTGTGCACTAAAAAGCGACTCCCCTCTAAACCTTCTACGTAATCAACTTCACCATCAACCAAATATTGTAAGCTCATAGGATCAATCACCATAGTGACACCTTTTTTAACTATGGTCATATCGCCGTCATTCACTTTTTCATCGAAGGTAAACCCATACGAAAAACCTGAGCAACCACCTCCCGTAACATATACCCGTAACTTCAGGTCTGGATTCTCTTCTTCCGTGATCAACGACAATACTTTAGTCGCAGCAGCGTCCGAAAATTTGATAGGTAATTCAGGATTTGACATAAAACTCAACTTAAAACGAATGAACTAGAGCGATTATCTTAAACTTGACTGTTTTAATCAAGTATTATGGCGAACTCTGCTCAATATTATCAATACTTTTCAACCAAGGGTGAATTTGGTCAATGCGATTATATTCTTGCCATTTACCTTTTGGTAATATTGCCGCAACATTAATAGTTTCTGGAATAAAGTTTTTAGGTAGAGTCAACTCACCACTAATGATCTGGAAGTACTGAAAACTAAAGGATAAATCTTTCTTTGTTAATGTCGATAACACTGACAAAGGAATAGTGGTCGGTTTATTATCTAAACTCCCCGTGATCGAGACTTCAATAAAACCTTTTGCATAACGTTTGCGTAATAATTGCTGCACCAGCACAACTTGAAAGCGATAATGATCGGGGCTTTCTGTTTTGGTTAAATTGATATTATCAATAACTAAACCGTTAGCGGCCTTTTCAGGTGCCATCACTTTTTCATAAAAAGCGAGCTCTTTTTTTACTTGAAAATGCTCTTGTTCAATAGACTTTAAAGTTTGCTGACTGCGCTGATTAGCCATCCGCTCTACTTCAAGCTCAACATCTAAGGTATTGATACGTTTAGTCTTATCTACTAATTGCTGATAAAGAAAATCTAAACGTGTTTGCTGTTGCGCTAACGTTTGGCTTTGGTAGCTATGATAGAAGTTACCTACACGATAGCCACAAAATACCGAAATAGCGACAATGGTGAGTAGTAATATGGCTGAACGAAATGCTCCTAAGCGCATCACGACAGTACTGAGATTTATTTTTGCTAACCAATTCATTTGAAAAGTATTATGATATCCAGAAGGTCTGTAAATAAGCCCAATAAAAATAACTCAATATGAAAGCAATATTCCACTTAAAAAAGCGTCTTGCCTTACCGCAAACATCTTGGCAACTATGTTTATTAGCCGCCATTGGTGGTTTTGCATCCGCCCTGTTAGTGGTGTTATTCATTTTTGCCATAGAAGGCATTCAGTTATTTTTTCTAAGCGAAAAAGATGACTATAACAGCTTATCAGCGTTAAGTCGTTTTCAATTGCCAATTATAGGCGCCGTCATTATTATCTTCTTCGCTTGGCTAACAGGTTACAAGTATATACGTAGTGGTATTCCCTATGTCTTACATCGTTTAAAAATAGCCAATGGTGTCATGCCATTGCGTAATACCATCAACCAGTTTATTGGCAGTACGATAGCACTTGCAGCTGGTTTTTCTGTTGGTAGAGAAGGTCCCGCAGTACACCTAGGTGCGGCATGTAGTAGCTATATAGGCAACAAGTTAAATTTACCTTACAACGCTATTCGTAGTTTAAGCGCTTGTGGTATTGCTGCTGGCATAGCCGCTTGTTTCAATACACCGATAGCCGCCGTTTTATTTGTGATGGAAGTTATCTTACGAGAGTATAAAGTACACATTTTTATTCCGGTGATGATCGCAGCAATTGTCGGCTCAATGACCACAAGCAGCATTTTTGGACCCACCCATGAATTTGGTTACTTTACTGCTATCAGACTAACAACTGAACATTATACTTCTTTAGCGATACTGGGTGTTGTACTGGGCGTTATTGCCTTTGCTTTTAATCGCTATTTAATTTTAGTGATCAAACACAGTGCTCGTTTTCATATTATTCCGAGGATACTTACCGCTGCTTTTATTACTGGTGCACTTGGCTATGCTGTGCCTTTTGCTATGGGTACAGATTTAAGTGCTATAAATTTTGCGTTACAAAGCAATGTCGAATTGCAGCTATTGTTGGGCTTATTAGTAGCAAAAATGATCATGACTATTATGGCGCTTGGCCTTGGAATACCCGGCGGTATTATTGGACCCATTTTAGGTATTGGCGCCATTGCCGGCACGTGTGGTTCAATAATCGCAATGCACTTTATGGGGGGTAGCATTTCTGCTAGCGACTTTGCATTAATGGGTATGGCAGGATTTATGGCAGCCACACTCAATGCCCCGTTAGCAGCACTGCTTTGTGTGGTCGAGCTATCTAATCAAATTGAAATTATCGTACCCGCTATGATTGTGATCACCAGTGCCTGCATTTCGTCAGGGCAGTTTTTTGGTAACCGCTCAATCTTTATTATGCAATTGGAAATTCAAGGCTTAGCTTATCGTCGGCCGCCAATAGAAAAATCTTTGCAGCGCATCGGCGTTATCGGCGTTATGGAAGAGAACATAACACTATTACAGCAAACTGATGATGACACTGTCGCAGCTGCCTTATCAAATCAAGCTTCGCCGCAGCATATTATTGCTAAAGTAACTCAACCTGATGATTCAATAGAATTTATTTTCTATCAGCAAAATAGAACTAACATTGACGATGAACCTAGCATAGAAAAACACACTTTGATCCCACTTCCCAGCCAATCATCACTCGCGGAAGCTTATTTATTACTAGTTAAGAAAAGAGCCGGCGGCGTTTATATATATCAAGATAATCCGAACAACATTATGGGTATAATACCTTTTGACTCAATTCGCTCTTATTTAATGAAAGGAAAGACCAACTAATGAATACCCTCCTTTGGCTTAAAGCATTTCACGTTATATTTATGGTGGCATGGTTTGCCGGTATTTTTTATTTGCCACGTATCTTCGTCAATCACGCCGAGTCAAGTGAGCCATTAGTACATCAGCAACTTAAGGGCATGGAGCGTCGATTACTCTACTTTGTTACCCCCTTTGCCATTTTTACCGTTTTATTGGGTATCGCGATTATTTATCAATATGGTTACCCATGGTTTGTTGCAGCTAAGTGGTTGCACGTAAAAATATCACTGGTCGTATTGTTACTGATTTACCATGGCTACTGCTTTAAACTAGTCAACACTTTTGCCGCAGATAAAAACACACGCTCCGGTAAATTTTATAGATTTTTCAATGAAATACCGGTAATTATTTTATTTATCGTCATCATATTAGTCTATGTAAAGCCATTTTAGTTGGATTGGGTCTATTGGCGTTTTATTTTAGTCTCTGCTCTAGGATATAGGTGCTTAGCGAAAGCAGGACGCGGTAAGCTTTGCGTAAAATGCACTTGGAACAATCACACATTACATAAGCGCCTTGATAACCATCTTTTTAAAGCGTACCAGCACTATACGATGAAAGATCAACAGACCCTAGTGAAAATAATCAAGCCACAAGGATCTATCGTTTAAAACCTCGCGGCTTTTTTCTGATAATAAAGGGTTTTTTAATGTGAAAACTTTACGTTGCGGTAAATTTGCTTTTACTAAAATATTTTGAGTTACAGGATGCTGTAAAAAGAATTCATTAAACGCCCCAGAGTCAACTATTGCAGAAAAACCCTCATGTATTCGCTGCGCCAAGCGATGATTAGCCTTGTTGGTAAAAAAATACATTGGTGCGGGATATTTTAGTAAAAAATGCTCTTCAACAACAAACTGACTTTTATTTTCTATTTCAATCCAAGGTTCGTGCAGAGCCCGAGGAAAATAATCAAAGCGACGCTTCTCCAACATGGACAATAACGAAACGGCATTTCCTTCGATGACATCAAAGCCATTAGCTCGCAAAATGTCGCTATCTGGCCAATCATAACCTTGACCTGCCGACATTTTTTTTAATTGCTCTAGCGTGATGTTTGGCGAAAAGATAGCCATATCATCATGACGAATAATCGCTAGGCGCACTCCCATAAGGCCCTTTAATATCGGGATATAAATAGCTTGTAAGTTTTGCTCTAGGTTATGAGATGTCATCCGCCAAGTAACATCAATAGTTTCTCCCTGCTGCACCATTATTGATGTTCTACCTTGCGACATCTCTACGACCACAGGCTTAAGTTGAAACTCGCCATATTTATCTTGTGAGGCTGCCAAAATTAATTTCAGTAAATCAATGTAGTATTTTTGTTTAGGATCAGCGTGTGATTCAGAAATATTATACCTAATAACATCAATAGCTTGTGTATTAGCACAGTTGAAAAAAATAAGAATAATAACGGGAAATAAGAGAAGTTTTCGCATATCCATTGCAACCTAGTTCCTTGTGTAGCTTTAATTATAAACTAGTTCCAGAAAATTTCTATTGCGCTTAGTGCTTAGCTTATTTTCTTAACCCAAATCAAGATAATACATTCTCAGTATTCATATTTTATGCTATATTTCGCTGCAATTTTTTGTTGTTGTCGGCTCAAAAACAGCAACTCACTAGCTAATGAAATTATCAAGGTAAGTCAACTCACCATATTGATAATGATTTCGAGAATTTAGGTATCAACTATGATGAAATTTGAAGGAAGCCATATATTATCTGTCTCGCAATTTGATAGAGAAAGTATTTCCCGTATTTTAGAGATTTCAACCTTAATGGCGCCCTACGCCATGCGTAAAAAGCGCTGCCATGTCTTAGAGGGAGCAATATTAAGTAATTTATTTTTTGAACCTAGCACTCGCACACGCGTAAGTTTTGGAACCGCATTTAATTTACTCGGTGGCTTTGTCAGAGAAACCGTTGGCCAAGAGAACTCATCGTTGTCAAAGGGTGAGTCTTTGTTTGACACTGCTCGCGTGATTAGTGGCTATTCTGATGTTATTGCTATGCGCCATCCAACGATGCACTCTGTTGAAGAGTTTGCCAAAGGAAGTAGCGTACCCGTAATTAACGGTGGTGACGGCGCTAACGAGCATCCAACTCAGGCCTTACTTGATCTATTTACCATACAGTCTGAAATGGCGCGCTATGATATGGGCTTAGACAACTTAAATATTGTTTTAATGGGTGATCTAAAACACGGGAGAACCGTGCACTCGCTATCAAAGTTACTAAGCTTATATAACAATATTAAAATCACTATGATTGCCCCTAATGCATTGCAAATGCCTGACAGTATCGTGTCGACCTTGACCAATGCCGGACACCAGGTGGTTATTACCGATAAAATCGAAGGCAATTTAGCCTGTGACGTTATTTATCAGACCCGGATACAACAAGAGCGATTTGCCAGCAAAGATGAAGCTGACTTATATCGTGGACACTTCAGCCTCAATCGAGGTGTATATCAGCAATATTGCCATGACCATACCGTTATCATGCACCCATTACCACGAGACTCTCGTGCCGAAGCCAATGAATTAGATATCGATTTAAATGACTTGGATAATTTAGCGATATTCCGTCAGGCTCAAAATGGCGTACTGGTACGTATGGCATTATTTGCTTTAAGTTTAGGCGTTGAAAATCAATTACATCATTTCGAAAAGCCCGTAACTTGGCACACCAATAAATACTAATTTTAACCTCGACAGTTAGGTTACGTTAACAATGAGTAGCATATTATGACAAAGAATTCACAGCAATTATTTAATGACGCGCAAGATATTATTCCTGGTGGCGTAAATTCGCCAGTACGTGCTTTTAATGGCGTTGGCGGTACACCGGTATTTATTAAACGAGCGCAAGGCGCTTATATTTTTGATGCCGAAGATAAAAAGTACGTTGACTACGTTGGCTCTTGGGGTCCAATGATCCTGGGTCATAATCACCCAGCTATTCTTGAAGCAGTTATTAACACGGCACAAAACGGTCTTAGCTTTGGTGCGCCAACTGAGCTCGAAATCACCATGGCAGAAAAAGTTCGCGAAATTGTGCCATCAATGGAAAAGTTACGAATGGTGAGCTCTGGCACTGAAGCGACTATGAGCGCTATACGATTAGCGCGTGGCTTTACCGGTCGCGACAAAATATTAAAATTTGAAGGTTGTTATCATGGCCATGCCGACTCATTACTAGTCAAAGCGGGCTCCGGCATGTTAACTATGGGCGTACCAAGCTCTCCTGGCATTCCAAATGACGTTGCTAAGCACACACTAACCGTTAGCTACAATAATATCGAAGAAGTAAAAGAAATCTTTGCCAAGTTAGGTAATGAAATTGCTTGTATTATTGTTGAACCCGTTGCTGGCAATATGAACTGCATTCCCCCTGTCGAAGGTTTCTTGGAAGGATTACGAGCAATTTGTGATCAATACGAGAGTGTATTGATCTTTGATGAAGTAATGACAGGATTTCGCGTCGCTTTAGGTGGCGCTCAAGCACACTACAATATCGTGCCTGACTTGACTACTTTAGGTAAGGTTATTGGCGGCGGCATGCCAGTGGGAGCATTTGGTGGTAAAAAAGAAATAATGGATTATATTGCCCCCGTTGGCCCGGTTTATCAAGCGGGTACGTTATCAGGCAATCCAATAGCTATGGCAGCTGGTTTGGCGTCACTAAATGAGCTTTGTAAGGGCAATAAACATCAACAGCTTAGTGATGCTACCGAAAAACTCGCAATGGGCTTAAAAGCCGCAGCAGAACGCAATGGCATATCACTATCAATTAATTACGTTGGTGCTATGTTCGGCTTCTTCTTTACTGAAGAAGAGCATATTACTTGTTTCGCGCAAGCAACAGCTTGTGATGGCGAAAAGTTCAAACGTTTCTTTCATTTAATGTTAGAAGAAGGCGTTTATCTTGCACCTTCTGCGTTTGAAGCTGGCTTTTTATCAACCGCACATGGCGACGAAGAAATTGAGTTTACCTTAGCAGCAGCTGACCGATGCTTCGCTCAACTATAGACTGCTAGCGTTAGTAGAGTTTGCAGACAATAAAAAAGGTAAGCATGATGCTTACCTTTTTTGAACAGCTATTATTTAGCATCTAGCTAAACTAGTCGTCTTTATTTCTTTACTACTGACAGACTAGGCTTCTTTGCTTTTGACGGCGGAGCGCTTTGCACCTTAGTCGTCGAATCTGGCTTTTTATCAACCGCTTTCACTGTCGACATCTTAACGGGTGATGACTCAGATTCTTCAACAATTTCGCTTGGCTCAGCATGTTCAATCGCTAACGATGTGCCGGCACCATTCTCTTTCGCATAAATGGCGGCAACAGCACCGTACGGTACGCACATATTTTCTAATTTACCGCCAAAACGAGCACTCAACTCAATAGACACATCGCCTAATGAGATAGCGCCAACCGCAGACGCAGAAACATTTAACACGATTTGTCCATCATTGACATAAGACATAGGCACCATAACACCGTAAACACTGACATCAACAACGATGTAAGGCGTTAAACCATTATCAGAAATCCAGTCATAAAAAGCCTTAACAATATAAGGCTTACTTGAGGTCATTTCGCTTGTCATTATGATGTTCTTTATACTGGCGCGCCAAAGCGAAGTTCACGCTCCGACTCTGTTAATGATGCTTGAAAAGATTCACGTTCAAACACTTTTAACATGTAAGATTTCAGCTCTTTTGAGCCTTGACCTTCAAGCTCAATACCCATAACAGGTAAGCGCCACAATAAAGGAGCTAAATAACAATCAACTAAGCTGAATTCTTCACTCATAAAGTAAGGTGCTTCATTCAAAATAGGAGCAACACTTAACAAGCTTTCTTTCAGTTCTTGACGCGCTTTTGCCGCTGCGTCAGCTGGTCCGTTATAGATAGTTTTCGCTAAGCTATACCAGTCTTGCTCCATGCGATACATCATTAAACGACTACGGCCACGTGACACTGGATAAACCGGCATCAGTGGTGGGTGAGGAAAACGCTCATCCAAGTATTCAATAATAATTGATGCTTCATAAAGTGCTAAATCACGATCAATTAACGTAGGCACAGTGCCATAAGGATTCAAATCAAGTAAATCCTCTGGTAAATTGGCTAAGTCAACCAAATGGATGTCAACACCGACACCCTTCTCTGCCAACACGATGCGAGTTTGATGACTATACATATCATCTGCATGTGAATATAAAGTCATAACAGAGCGTTTGTTTGCGGCTATGGCCATAATGCCTCCAAAAAATTCTTAATAAAAAACTAACAAAGGGGGCCAAAGCCCCCAGTAATATCTAAAGTTTACACTGTTTTATCAAACATTAGTAACTAGTGTACATCTCTCCAGTATTCTTTCTTCAATAAATATGAAAAGAATAACAGGATAAATAAGAAACCTATGACCCAATAACCCATGCTTTCACGCTCAAGTTTATTTGGCTCACCGGTATATTCCAAGAAGTTGGTTAAATCACGAGCAAATTCATCATATTCTTCTGCTGTCATTGAACCACCAGTAGCCTCAGAAAGGTTACCGTGCTCATCTATAGTGCGCACGCCTTGAAGGTTTTGTAATACATGTGGCATACCAACATCGGGGAAGACCTTATTATTTACACCGAATGGACGACTTTCATCAACATAGAAAGAGCGTAAATAAGTGTAGATATAGTCCGGGCTTCTAAAGCGCGCTTCCAATGTTAAATCTGGCGGCGTGCTACCAAACCATTTTGCGGCTTCTTTAGCTGGCATAGTATTAGTAATATGATCACCGACTTTTTCACCGGTATACATATAATTTGCTAAACCATCAGCATCTGAAATTCCCAAATCAGCAAAGGTACGATTGTAACGTTGATATTTCAATTCATGACAAGCTAAACAATTATTAATGTAAGCTTCAAAGCCACGTTTTAAAGACGCTTTGTCACGTAAGTCGTTATTCGCTTTATCCAAGTCCATGCTAGGGCCTGCAGCTATCGCTAGCATAGGTAGCACAGCTAAAACTGCTAAAATAATTTTTTTCATTATCCTGTCACCCTCTCTGGAACTGGCTTAGTTTTTTCGTTTTTACTGTAGATCCATATTGCCACGAAAAAGCCAAAGTAACCGAAGCTCGCAATGGTACCAATCATATTATTTAGTGGATTTGCCGGTAACGTACCTAAAACACCTAAAATAATAAAACAAATTGCGAATTGAATAAGATTCACAGTATGAGCAGTACAACGGTAGCGTAATGACTTGACCGTACCACGGTCAAACCAAGGCAACATGAATAATGCGATTATCGCACCGAACATCCCTACAGCGCCTAGCAACTTATCAGGAATAATACGTAAAATAGTATAGAAAGGACCAAAGTACCATACTGGTGCAATATGCTCTGGCGTTTTCAAGCCGTTTGCAGGTTCAAAGTTTGGCGCTTCAATAAAGTAGCCACCACCTTCAGGTGCAAAGAACATAACACCGCAGAAGATGATTAAGAAAATCACCACGGCAACTAAATCTTTTACTGTGTAGTATGGATGGAAAGGTATAGCATCAACAATATCGTACTTTTTAGTGTACTGCTCATGGAAAGTAAATTTACTTTGCTCCTCAGGAGGAACACTACCTTTAGGTTTCTTAATATTAGTGCCATCAGGGTTATTTGAACCAACCTCATGAAGCGCTAAAATGTGTAAGAAAACCAGCACAACTAATACTAATGGTAAGGCGATTACATGTAAGGCGAAGAAACGGTTTAACGTGGCACCGGAGATAACATAGTCACCACGGATCCAAAGCGTTAAGTCATCACCAATAACAGGAATTGCACCAAAAATAGAAATAATTACTTGTGCACCCCAGTACGACATATTACCCCAAGGTAATAAGTAACCCATAAAGGCTTCAGCCATTAAGACCAAAAATATTAACATACCAAACAACCACAATAATTCACGAGGTTTCTGGTAAGAGCCGTACATCATGCCGCGAAACATGTGCATGTAAACCACGACAAAAAATGCTGAAGCACCGGTTGAATGCATATAACGTAATAACCAACCGTAGTCGACATCACGCATAATATATTCTACCGAAGCGAAGGCACCGTCACCTGACGGTTCGTAGTTCATAGTTAACCAAACACCGGTTAACAGTTGATTGACCAAAACAACACTGGCCAAAATACCAAACACATACCAAAAGTTGAAGTTTTTTGGTGCTGGGTATTGCGCCGCATGTTTGTTCATTGCGTCCATTAGAGGAAGACGCTGCTCGATCCAAGCCATTAAATTAGAAAACATTATGCCTCTCCTCCAGCCACACCGATTAACAAGGTGTCTTCAGTAGGGAATGAATGCTCAGGAACCATCAAGTTCGTTGGTGCTGGTACGCTTTGAAATACACGACCTGCCATATCAAACTTTGAGCCGTGACAAGGACAGAAAAAACCGTCTGTTACGCCTTCAACTTCTTGCTCAAAATCACCTTTACGGTAAGTTGGCGCACAACCTAAATGCGTACAAACCCCGAGTGCTACCAAAAATTCAGGCTTAATCGAGCGATAGGCATTAGTTGCATAAACCGGCTGTTGAGGCACTTCTGATTGTGGATCTTTCAACTGGCTATCATGTGCACTTAAGCTAGCAAGCAACTCTTCAGAGCGACGCACGACGTATACAGGTTTACCGCGCCATTCAGCACGAATTAATTGACCAGACTCTATCTTACTTACATTGACTTCAACCGGTGCACCTGCAGCTTTCGCTCGCGCACTAGGGTTCCAAGAACCAATGAAAGGCACAGCCACACCGACAACACCAACACCACCAACTACCGAAGTAGCCGCAGTTAAAAAGCGTCGACGGCCGTTGTTAACGGGCGCATTGCTCATTCAAACTCTCCAATTATTATCTAGCTAAAACACCAACACATAACCAAGAAAATCACTTAGTTAAAGTGCAGATTGCTGATCGACTAAATCAACGACAAAAAAATTGCTTTGATGATAAAGAAAACCCTTGTTTTTTACAAGGCAATTAACCTTTTCAACAGAGGTTTATGCAAATAAAGTGCATTTACCAATCACCACAGCAAGTAAATAAAAACTATTCGTATTTGTTTGCTTTATTATCTTGTGTAAAACCAATTTAAACCGACAAAAGCCTTTAGACTTATCGACTTGAAGTAAATTAATATTTAACAATAAGCAACGATCGAATATTTCAGTGTATAACGATATTTTCCAAGTGCAATTTTACGAGCATCAAACGAAAAAAATATGACACCAATCAAATTTTTGACATAAAAAAACCGGCGTAAGCCGGTTTTTGAAATCGTAAATGTAAATATTAACGTTTTGAAAATTGTGGCTTTTTACGAGCCTTGTGTAAACCAACTTTCTTACGCTCAACTTTACGAGCATCACGAGTAACGAAACCAGCATTACGTAGAGCACTACGTAACGTTTCGTCAAACTCCATTAATGCACGAGTAATACCGTGACGAATTGCGCCAGCTTGACCAGAAATACCACCACCAGTAACAGTGATGTTAAAGTCAAACTTTTCTAACATTTCAACTAAGTCTAATGGTTGACGAACAACCATACGAGCCGTTTCACGACCGAAATATACAGAAATGTCACGTTTGTTAATTGTGATTGCACCGTTACCAGCTTTCATGAACACACGAGCAGTTGAGCTCTTGCGACGACCAGTACCGTAATATTGATTATCAGCCATTGCTTACAGCTCCAAAAGTTGTGGTTGTTGTGCAGTATGTTTATGTTCAGTGCCCGCGTAAACTTTAAGCTTACGGAACATTTCACGACCTAAAGGACCTTTAGGTAACATACCCTTAACTGCGAATTCAATAACGCGCTCTGGAGCTTTTTCGATTAGCTTTTCAAAGCTAATTTGCTTAAGACCACCAACAAATTCTGTATGCGAGTAGTAAATTTTACCTTTCGCTTTATTACCAGTTACTCTTACTTTCTCAGCATTGATAACAACGATGTAATCGCCAGTATCGACATGAGGAGTATATTCTGCTTTATGCTTACCGCGTAAACGGCTTGCAATTTCAGTAGCGATACGACCTAAAGTTTTATCTTCGGCGTCCACTAAGAACCATTCGCGTTGTACGCTTTCTGGTTTAGCTACAAAAGTTTTCATTAAAAAACCCAATTTTATAAATGTTACTTAAATAATAACCTAAGAAAACCTTAAGTTATCCGTTAAAGACTACGCCATTGCCCCTTCGAGCATCGAGTCCGTTGCCGGTCCTCTGGAAAAAGAACAAGCTTTGTAACGTAGGGAGCGCGGATTATACAGAACAATAGTTGAAAGATCACGCCTAATTTTTAATCTTTTTCTAATTCACATGATTTATCTATGACAAAGGCTACCATTACTTATTTGGTCACTGAAGTGTGTCGAGCTACTGATTTATCTTTACTTTATCAGCTTCAAGCCCGTTAAGTTGTAAATCAATATAGCTTTCCATGTGGTGTTTAATATCTTGATATATTTTAGGGTATTTTTCTTCAACACGTTTAAGAGCAGAAATCGTGCTTTGTACGTAAGCTTGAATAGCCCAACCCTCAGCTTTTTTTGAATAGATTGCCACCCAAGGAGAATTAGGCAGTACCTTATTTCTTGCTAATTTGTACGCTTTAGCCATTTCATCTGTCAACAAGTATTGAAAAGCGTTACTTCCGGTAACTTCAGCAAATGTGTCATATGCCTTGAGGTCATTTGTCATCAAGGCGTAAATTTGCGCATCAATTAGATGGCCAAATTGTCGTTGTCGGGCTAAGTACGCAGGAAAAAAACGCTTGTTGATTATGCGCATCGCAAAGATGTTCGCACGCCATGGTTCATTTTTAAGACTGCCAGTGTGTTGCCAAGGTAGAATAGGTGCAGAATCAGCGGGGTAATGTTTTGCCAAAACGTTAGCGTTATCACACAATGCAGGGTTAATGTCCGGATGGTATTTTTGTAAGACATTAACTCGGTAGGTATAGCCGTAGCGATAGGCTGAACTATAAATTTTATAGTGTAATTTCGCTGCATCTTGCAGTGCTAACTTAACGCTGTCATCGCTTAGCTCGCCATTTAAAATAGCTTGGTCAATAATATAATTATGTACGAGTGGAAAACTTGCAGCAATTTCTTGGTTAATACCATGAAAGTTATGAGTACAAGCTGCATCAAGTAATTGTGCTCGCCAGGTTAGATGTTCTGACTCCCACATTTTAACCACAGCATCGGGCATGTATTTTGTAGTCAGTGCCATTGCTTGAATAAATGGATTTTCTTTTGCAAGCACATAGCTCGGTAACAAGAGTGTAGCTATAGCGATTAATGCTAGGTAATTTATTCGTTGTTGCATCGTTAAAATCCTTTTCCATGTTTTCTGCAGCACTTTTACACTGCTTAAGTAGTTATGGCAAATGCTTGCTGGCTAAATAATCATGTGATTGCATCTCTTGTAATCGGCTTAAGCAACGTTTGAATTCAAAGCTCAGGCGCCCATCAGTATAAAGTTCCTCTAACGCTACCTCTGCTGACATAATAAGTTTTACATTACGCTCATAAAATTCATCAACTAAGGCGATAAATCGACGTGTACTGTCATCATTATCGGCGCCCATTTGCGTAACGTTCGCCATTAATACCGTATGGTACAAGCGGCTTAACTCCATATAATCACTTTGACTTCGGGCAGATTCACACAAAGTGGCGAAGTCAAAGTGCACCACACCATCTGATTCTTGCACCGTAGTTAACGCACGATTATTAATTTTAATCACCTTACCCTTTTTCCCTGCTTCAACTGATAGTTGCTTGAAATAAAGGCTTAAGTTTTCATCTGCTTGCTGATCGAGTGGATAATGAAATATTTCGGCTTGCTCAAGCGTGCGAAGACGATAGTCAACACCGCTATCAACATTGACAATATCACAGTGTTTATTTATTAATTTGATGGCTGGCAGGAAGCGTTCGCGCTGCAAGCCATTGCGGTATAATTCATCAGGAATAATATTTGAGGTTGCTACCAAGGTAACGTTGTGAGCAAATAACTCTTCAAATAAGGTGCCTAAGATCATGGCATCAGTGATATCTGAAACAAAAAACTCATCAAAGCAAATAATACAGGTTTCATCGGCGAAGCGTTTAGCGATTATTTTTAGTGGGTCTGATTGACCCTGCAATGACTTTAACTCTTCGTGCACGCGGTGCATAAAGCGATGAAAATGCACACGGGTTTTATTTTTAAAAGGTAAGCAATCATAAAAGGTATCAACCAGATAGGTTTTACCACGACCAACCCCGCCCCAGAAATAAATACCAGTAATAGGCTTGTTCTCAGGTTTTGCAACAATGCGCTTCCAACTATTTAATACTTTTTTGAAGCCAGTTACCGGTAAAGGGGTGTTAATTAAATCTTCATAAAGACGCTGTAAGTTTTTTACTGCATGCTCTTGCGCCGCATCATAGAGAAAGTCATCGCGGGTTAAATCTCGGGTATACTTTTCAATTGGAGATAATTTAATCATTTAGTGGGTACTTATTTTATTTTCTTACAACGTTTACAAAAACTACGCTTGAAAAATACTTTTTAGCAAATATATTCATTAGGAAAGTAGCGTGAAGCACGTTATATTGAATTAGATTAAGCTATTTTCTCTAATTTTTTCCATGAATACAATGAAGGTACAGAAATATGAATGTTGTTTTAGGATTCGGGCTATTTATCGTTGGTGCAATTGTCGGTTTTTTTGCTAAACAAATGCTTTCCTCATCAGCCCAAGAAACACAAAAGCTTGCAGCGAAAGCTAGCCAAAGTAAAGCTGAATTAGCACAATATAAAATTGATGTTGCCGAGCATCTTGAAAACTCAGCGAAACTACTTGAACAAATGAACAGTACTTGCCAAACCGCCATGACCCAAATGGCCCAAAGTACACAATTATTGCAACAAGCGACACCTGAAAACATCGAAAGCATGCCGTTTTTCTCTAAAGAAACACAGGAACAATTAGCACAAACAGTGAATTTACGACACAACAAAACTCTGCGCAAAAATGACGAAACAGTTTCAGAGCCGCCACTGGACTATTCTGGCGCGCCAAGCGGATTGTTTGATGATAAGAAACATAGTGTTACAAATACAACAACGAATAGTTAGGAACTAATTTTTTTATTCTATGTCTTTAATTGGGTATAAATACTTTAGTTAGGAGTTTTCTGTTATATGAAAAATTTATCAGTTTTAATTAATGCTGCATTACTTTCCAGTACAATCGCCATAGCAAGCCTGCCAGTGCAAGCCGCATTACCACAGTCGGTAAATGGTCAAAATATGCCAAGCTTAGCCCCGATGTTGGAGCATGTAACTCCCGGTGTTGTGCTTATTTCTGTACGCGGTACTCACGAGGTTAAACAACGCGTTCCCGATGCGTTCAAGTTTTTCTTTGGTAATCCTCGTCAAGGCCAAGGCCAGCAAGAACGACAGTTTAGAGGTTTAGGCTCTGGGGTTATAATCGATGCTGATAAAGGCTATATCGTGACAAATAGCCACGTAATCAATGATGCAGATGAAATCCAAATAACTTTAAAAGATGGCCGTCAACTCGAGGCTAAAAAAATTGGTGGTGACGAAGCAAGTGATATCGCTTTATTGCAAATTGAAGCCGATGGGCTTGTTGAAGTAAAAGTTGCAGACTCAGACAGTTTACGCGTTGGTGATTTTGCCGTGGCTATTGGTAGTCCATTTGGCTTAGGACAAACGGTCACCTCAGGTATTGTTAGTGCTTTAGGTCGCAGTGGTCTCAATATCGAAAACTATGAGGACTTTATTCAAACCGATGCTGCCATTAATAGCGGCAACTCAGGTGGTGCTTTAATCAACTTACGTGGTGAGCTTATTGGCATCAATACGGCTATATTAGGTCCTAACGGTGGCAACGTAGGTATAGGCTTCGCTATTCCAAGCAACATGGTACAAAACCTAGTTAATCAAATTATTGAATTTGGCGAAGTTAGACGTGGTGTGTTGGGTGTTGCCGGCCGCAGTGTTAATAGTGAAATTGCTAAAGCGATGGAACTAGAAGTCAATCAAGGTGGCTTTGTTGAACAAGTAACGCCTGACTCGGCTGCTGATGAAGCAGGTATCCGTGCCGGTGATGTCATTACTAAGGTGAATGGCAAAATGATTAAAACCTTTAATGAGCTTAGAGGTAAAATTGGTTCAATTGGTGCTGGAAAAACGGTAAAAATCACCGTAATCAGAAAAGACGGCAAAGAGAAAGAGTATGACGTCACGTTGAAAAAATCTGAAGCTGCCAATATAGAAGCTGCAAGCTTACATCGTATGCTTGATGGCGCTAAATTAGAGAACAATAATCAAGGCAATGGTATTACTGTAGCGGAAATAGCTGAAAACAGCCCTGCCGCATCAATAGGTTTACGTAAGGGCGATGTGATTAATGGCATTAATCGTCAACGCATCAATAATGTCGGGGAATTACGTAGCTACTTAAATGATCATAAAGGGGTGTTTGCCCTGAATATACTTCGTAATAATTCATCATTGTTTTTAATGATTCGTTAGAGCTATAACGTTTTCCGACGCGTTCAGAATACGTTATTGCTCTAACGCTAAAAAGCCGGTCAATTTGACCGGCTTTTTATTTGATATAAAAGTAATTCTGACTTAACTACTAATTTTTTGCCTAACAACAACTGACAAAAGCTTTTTCACAACAATGGGTTTATGTTAATCTACCAAAAATTAGACTAATAAAAATCATCCTGTTGAAAATAATCAATGCTCTAAAGTTTGTCCTTCGCTCGGTAAGCTATGGCGTCATGTTTGCTGTGGTTTTGTTACTATTAGTGCCTGAGCTACGTCACAATAAAATTTTACCTTGGCAACTATTCACCTCTGTTGAACAAAAACAACAACCTTTATCATATGCAAAAGCCGTGCGTTTAGCTGGCCCTGCAGTTGTTAATATTTACACGGAAGATATTCAACCAACGCCTAATTATGGCCGTCAGCCCAGAAAAGTTACAGGCTTAGGTAGTGGCGTGATAATGCATGAGCAAGGCTATATCTTAACCAATTATCATGTTGTACAAAGCGCGGATGTAATCGTTGTCGTATTACAGCGTGGTCAAGCACTTCATGCCGAACTTATTGGTTATGATGCCTTAACAGATCTCGCTGTTTTAAAAGTTCAAGCAAGTAATTTACCTGTTATTCCACAAATAAGTACCCTCACCTCACAAGTTGGTGACGTAGTATTAGCTATTGGCAACCCATTAAACTTAGGGCAAACGGTAACTCAAGGTATCGTTAGCGCTACAGGACAAAGTGGTTTAAGCACAAGTTACTTAGAGTTTTTACAAATGGATGCTGCTATTAATGACGGAAATTCGGGTGGTGCATTAATTAACTCTAACGGTGAGTTAGTGGGTATAAATTCGCGAAAATTCACCCAAGCGAGTCCAAACCTTAATATTCAAGGTATATTCTTTGCTGTGCCATACCAATTAGCACATAAGATTATGCTAAAAATTATTGAGCATGGCCGCGTTATTCGTGGCTGGCTTGGCGTAGAGGCTAATGATTCTGTTGCTAACCTTAAAGGCTTTGTTATTGGTGCTGTTACACCGCAAAGCCCAGCAATGAAAGCAGGCTTGCAATCAGGCGATGTGGTTTATCAAATTGGCGATATTCAAGTACAAAACGCCAAACAGGGTTTGGATGTCGTTGCCGAAGCAGCCCCTGGCAGTGTTTTAAACTTTATGCTGTCACGCGACAACCGGCAATTAATACTTCCAGTTACAATAGCTTCAGTGCCAAAATAACATTTTCACCTACAAAGACTTTACCAATAAAAATCCCAGCAAGTAAGCTGGGATTTTTATATTTATCACTGACAGTTAATTTATATTAATCGGCTTTAATACGGACAATATTTGCCCCTAGAGCTTGCAGTTTATCTTCAATTTTTTGATAACCACGGTCGATATGGTAAATACGATCAACTTGCGTTTCTGTGTTAGCGACTAAGCCGGCAATGACCAGACTCGCAGAAGCGCGTAAATCGGTTGCCATCACTTGTGCACCATTTAACTGTTCAACACCGGTGCTGATTGCAGTATTACCCTCAAGGCTGATCTTAGCCCCCATACGTTGTAACTCAGGTACATGCATAAACCGATTTTCGAAAATCGTTTCAGTTATCGTTGCTGTGCCGTCCGCAATAGCATTGAGCGCAACAAATTGCGCTTGCATATCGGTCGGGAATGCAGGATGTGGTGCGGTACGAATATTGACAGCTTTTGGCTTTGAGGTCATTTCCAGTGCTATCCAGTCATCACCCGTCGTGATAATAGCGCCAGCTTCTTGCAACTTGCTTAATACCGCATCTAACGCTTTAGGATCAGTATTTAAACACTTCACTTTACCCTGAGTAACGGCTGCTGCAACTAAGAAGGTACCGGTTTCAATTCTGTCAGGCATTACCGAATAGCGTTCGCCATGCAACTTTTCAACGCCGGTAATGGTTAAGGTATCAGAACCCGCCCCCGAGATTTTAGCTCCCATGCTGTTTAAGCAATTAGCTAAATCAACAATTTCAGGCTCACGTGCAGCATTTTCAATAATTGTCGTGCCGTCAGCGAGCGCCGCTGCCATCATTAGGTTTTCAGTGCCCGTAACGCTGACCGTATCCATAAAGATGGTCGCGCCCTGTAAACGGCCGGTATTACGCGCAATGATATAACCATTTTCTACTTCTATATCAGCACCCATTAACTTTAAGCCATGGATATGAAGATTTACTGGGCGCGCACCAATAGCACAACCACCCGGTAAAGATACTTCAGCATGACCAAAACGTGCAAGTAAAGGGCCCAATACCAAAATAGAAGCGCGCATAGTTTTCACTAATTCATAAGACGCTCGACAATGATCAATGCTGCTCGCGTCAATCATCAAACTATCATCACTAAGCCACTGACATTTAGCGCCAAATTGTGACAAAAGCTTGATGGTAGTTTCGATATCATTCAGTTTCGGAACATTGGAAAAGGTAACAGGGGTTTCAGAAAGTAAAGCGGCCATCAAAATAGGTAATGCCGCATTTTTTGCGCCTGAAATAGTCACTTCGCCGTGTAGTGGTTGCCCACCAATAATTTTAAATGCGTCCAAGAGTATATTCTTTTCTGTGTAGGTGAATTAAAGAGGTAAGTTAAACATTTTTTCACGTTGCCAATCAGCGGTTGTGAAAGTTTTAATAGATACCGCGTGAATAACGCCTTCATTAATAACTTGTGCTAGAGGGCCATAAATAGTTTGCTGCTTTTTCACTCGGCTTAACTCGCCTAAAAAGTCAGCAACGGCAATCACTTTACATTGTGAACCGTCAAACGCTACATGAATCTCATCTAATTCAACCGCATCGGTAATTAGTTTTTCTATATCTCTTACTTCCACTTTTTGCTCCAAATAACGTATAAATCAGGTATTTTCTATCGGCAATAAGGTATCAACTGCACTTAACTTTGCCAGCTTTAACAAGTCGTCTGGCAAATTCACCAAACTCATATGACAAGCTTTACTCGCCGCCAACTCTATTAACAGTAAAATCCATGCTAAGCCTGCGGTATCGATTTGGCTTACTTTAGCTAAATCTATGACAATGCGCTTATTATCGACCAATTTGCGATACTTTTTATCAAATGCTCGCGTTATTGTAGCACGCGTTAACGCACCATTAAAAACTGCTGTTTGATCTACTTGCTGAACTTCTATCATGCTAATCGATTAACACCCTTATAAACCGTTATTTTAACTGTACTCAGATAATAATTAATAAATACGATACTATTTAAAAACTATACTACGCTCACTTTTTTCTTTCAGCATTTCAGTAACATGAGCAAGACCTTTTTGACGAATCAAGCTACTTAATTCAGCTTGTTTGCTATCGAGTAAACTTATACCTTCCGCGACCATGTCATAAGCTTTCCAGTCGCCGGTCTTTTTATGCTTGCGCACGCGAAAAGAAATATTAATAGGTGCACGTCCTGGCTCCATAACACTGGTTTCAACCGAAACCACTCGCTGGTCAGAAAAATCTCTGGCCGGAGCAAATTCAACTTTTTGATTATTATATAAAGTAAACACCTGAGCATAAGAGGTAATCAGGTACTCACGAAATGCAGGCACAAAATCAGCACGGTCAGCTTTATTGGTTTTTTTAAAGTTACTACCAATAACCTTATAAGCAGCATACTGATAGTTTATGTAAGGCATTAATTCTTCACGAACAATAGTCTTTAATAAATTGGGCTCAGCACGTATAGCACTTTGCTCGTTGGCAAAACGCTTAAAGGTAATATCTGCCACCGTCTTAATCATTTGATAAGGATCTTTTTTATCAACATCTGCAGCAGCATTGGCCCATGCAGGTACAATTAAAACCGTTAAGCAAAGCAATATTTTTTTCATTACATTCTTTATCATGACTAATCACCACTTCCCTGGCTAAACAAAAATTGACCAATAAGCTCTTCCAGTATTAATGCCGGTTTTGTATCTTCAATGAAATCACCTGGTTTTAAAGTTTCAACTGAAACATCAATAAAGCCAGGTAGTAAGCCAATATACTGTTCACCTAAAAGGCCTGCCGTTAAAATTGATACTGAAGTTGCTTCTGAAAAATTATTATATTCTGCATAAATATCTAACGTTACCACCGGCGTATAATCTTCACTGTCTAATGAAATATCACTAACACGGCCAACAACGACACCCCCAACCTTTATCGGTGAGCGCACTTTCAAACCACCAATGTTGTCAAATTTTGCATACAACTGGTAGGTATTACCATTACCTGAAATTCCACTGTCAGCAACTTTTAGCGCTAACATTAGTAATGCGGCAATACCAATTGCAGCAAATAGTCCGACCAATAACTCTATTTTTTTCGACACCATGTCTTCCACCAAATTCAAAAATATTTAACTAAATAACCGCCCATAACTCATTTGCTAACCTTAGTTTGCAAACATTAAAGCCGTTAAGACAAAATCTAAACCTAAAACTAACAACGATGATTGTACTACCGTTGAGGTTGTTGCTCGGCTTATGCCTTCAGATGTTGGTTCACAAGCATAGCCTTTATAAACAGCGATCCAAGTGACAACAAAGGCAAACACCACACTTTTAATAATGCCGTTTAAAATGTCTTTTTCAAATGACACTTGTGCCTGCATGACTGACCAAAATGTACCACTATCTACACCTAACCAATCTACGCCAACAAGGTGTGCGCCTAATATACCTACTGCTGAAAATATTGCGGCCAATAAAGGTAAACTAATAAAGCCCGCCCAAAAGCGTGGAGCCACGACACGACGTAAAGGATCGACCGCCATCATCTCTAGGCTAGAGAGCTGCTCTGTTGCTTTCATCAAACCTATTTCTGCGGTTAGTGCAGAGCCTGCGCGGCCAGCAAATAACAATGCCGATACGACAGGTCCTAATTCGCGTAGTAGTGATAACGCGACCATTGGCCCTAGGCTTGCTTCAGCGCCATATCCGACCAATATAGTATAGCCTTGCAACGCCAACACCATACCGATAAATAGCCCAGACACTAAAATGATAACTAATGATAATACGCCAACCGAATAAAGTTGATTCAACAGTAAAGGAAAACCTTTACGTGGGTTCGGCATATGAAATAATGCTGATAGCAGCATCAGTAAGGCTCTACCTAAACCGGATATTTGTCCAATAATGGTGTGACCCAAGATTTGCAGTTGTTGCACTACTTACTACCTCGACCAATTAATTCTTCACGATAAGGCGCTGCAGGGAAATGAAATGGCACCGGTCCATCTGACTCTCCCTTAACAAACTGTTGTACTAAAGGCGAAGTTTGGCGATAAATTTCTTCCGGCGTACCCTGTCCAATAATTTTTTGTTCAGCAATAATATAAATATAATCGGCAATACTCATCACTTCCGGAACATCATGTGAAACCACCACAGAAGTTAACCCCAATGCTTGCCCCAAATCTTGAATCAAACGAACAATCACGCCCATTGAAATAGGATCTTGGCCAGCAAATGGCTCATCATAGAGAATAAGTTCGGGATCTAAAGCAATTGAACGGGCTAACGCTGCGCGACGTGCCATACCACCTGACAGTTCACTCGGACGTAAACCTCTTGCTCCACGTAAACCAACAGCTTCTAACTTCATCAACACCATTTTTTCAATAATGTCTTCTGATAATTCTGTGTGTTCGCGAATGGGGAAGGCAATATTGTCGTAAACACTCATATCAGTAAACAATGCGCCACTTTGAAATAGCATACTCATGCGTTTACGTACTTCATATAAATCGTTACGTGACAATTGAGGGATATCGTGACCATCAAACAGAATTTGTCCAGATTCTGGTTTAATTTGTCCACCGATTAGACGCAATAAAGTAGTTTTCCCGATGCCGCTCGGCCCCATGATTGCGGTAATTTTGCCTTTAGGAATAGACAAACTGATGCCATCATAGATAACACGTTCGTTACGCTTAAAAGTCATGTTTTTAATATCAACTAAAATTTCAGACATATTGCTTGGGATAACGTCACTGTTAATTATTGTCTTATGCCGCGAATTCTACCGCAGCGCAACACCTCAGTCATTACAAATTAACAAATATTTGGTAGCAAAAGAGTAAGTAAAAGTATGTAAATGTAATTAAGTGTAAGATCTACTTTATCAATAGCCACTTAGAAGACTTATTTCCACTGAGCTTCGTTGTATTAGCGCTAACCAGAGATAATAGCCAAGGTACGGCATTTATTTTAATAATTTATTGTCAATCGACGTGCTAAAAATAGTAGAAAAAGTTTATAATGCCTGTTGCTCAACATAATGTTAGTAAAATGAGTATTAATTAGGTGTCACCGGTTATCATCAATGGTTTATAATTCCTCTTTTTATTTCATCATTAACACAGAAACTTATTTACCTTAGCCAAACAGGAGCTTTGAATGTTCATCCAAATTTTGATCTTATTACTTTCACTAATCACTTTAGTGTGGAGTGCAGACAAATTTGTATTTGGCGCCTCATCATTAGCACGTAATCTCGGTATTTCTCCGATGATCATTGGTTTAACTATTGTTGCAATGGGCTCTTCTGCGCCTGAAATGATGATAGCTGCAACAGCCTCTTTACAAGGAAATCCGGATACGGCTGTCGGAAATGCTATTGGCTCTAACATTACCAATATCGCGTTAGTGCTAGGTCTAACCGCACTGTTTCAACCGTTATCAGTTTCCTCTTCCACCATTAAACGTGAATTACCTTTAATACTGATCGTTACGGCTATTGCAACCTACATGTTAGCCAACAGTAATTTTAGCTTTAACGAAGGGCTAATACTTATCATTGGTTTTGTCTTATATATTGCTACCTTGTTAATTGTGACATTAAAGCGAGCAAAGCAGAATCCTATTGACGATAAAATGGTTTTAGAAGCAGAGAAAGAAGTGCCTGACGCGGTCAGTACTCAGCGCTCAATATGTTGGCTAGTTTTCGGTATCATATTACTGCCGCTGAGTGCGAGTTTTCTTGTCGATTCCTCAATATTCATTGCCAAAGCATTTGGTATTAGTGACCTAGTTATTGGCTTAACTGTTATCGCCGTTGGTACCAGTTTACCGGAGCTAGCAGCGAGTATTATGAGTATCATTAAAAAAGAAGATGACTTGGCATTAGGTAATATTATTGGCTCAAATATCTTCAATATTCTAGCGGTACTGTCACTGGCAGGGTTAATTTCACCCGGCAACATTGATCAAGCAGTAGCGTCTCGCGATGCCCCCTATATGCTAGCGACGACATTTTTATTATTTCTACTTTGCTTTAGTCGCAGCGGAAAATTTCGCATCACGCGCGCGAAAGGGTTACTATTATTAGCAGTATTTATTGGTTATCAAGTGTTACTTTTCAGTCAACTTAAAGCGTAATTATTGGTCTATAGTAATGAAAAATTTTAAGCAATTAGCAAAAAACGTCATTAAGATTGAGCAACAAGCCATTGCCGAATTATCGCAGTTTATTGACGACGACTTCGTAAAAGCCTGCGAACTGATGTTTAACTGTCGCGGGCGTGTCATCGTAATAGGCATGGGAAAATCAGGCCACATCGGCGGTAAAATTGCCGCAACATTAGCCAGCACAGGCACGCCATCATTTTTTGTTCATCCTGGTGAAGCTAGCCACGGAGATCTTGGCATGATCACTTTGGATGACGTTGTACTGACCATATCTAATTCTGGCGAAACTGGCGAAGTACTCGCCATTATTCCAGTGCTCAAGCGTATTGGTGCAAAACTCATTGCCATGACAGGTAATCCAGACTCTACACTAGCTAAACTTGCTGACACCCACGTGTGCGTGAAAGTTTCACAAGAAGCTTGTCCATTAGGGTTAGCACCAACCTCAAGCACCACGGCAACATTGGTGATGGGAGATGCCCTAGCTGTTGCATTATTAAATGCCCGAGGCTTTACCGCTGATGACTTTGCGTTATCGCATCCAGGTGGTAGTTTAGGTAAAAGATTATTATTACGCCTTGGCGATATCATGCATAAAGGCGATCGCCTACCTACCGTATCAGAAGATGCTAAAATAAAAGACGCCTTAGTTGAAATGTCATTAAAAGGCTTAGGTATGACGGCAATTGTCGATCAAGGTAATAACTTAATTGGGCTATTTACTGATGGTGACTTACGCCGAATTTTAGATGCTCAAGTGGATATTCATCAAGATAGTATAACCAGCGTAATGACTAAAAAGCCTTACGTGGCTAAACAGGACATGCTAGCCGCTGAAGCCTTGAAAATCATGGAAGATAATAAAATCAACGGCTTAATTATCGTCGATGATATTAATCGCCCGGTTGGCGCAATGAATATGCATGACTTATTAAAATCGGGAGTGCTTTAATTTTGGATAGTTTATACGGGCAAGTTTCTCAACATGTTTGGCAAAAAATGCAAAAGGTTAAACTTTTCGTTTGTGACATTGATGGCGTTTTTTCAGATGGTCGCATTTATTTAGGTAATAGCGGCGAAGAATTAAAAGCCTTCCATACTAAAGACGGCTATGGCATAAAAGCTTTAGGCGCTAGCGGTGTTGATGTCGCCGTAATCACCGGCAGAAAATCGAACATAGTACAAACCCGTATGACAGCATTAAATGTTAAACACATAGTGCAAGGCGAAGAAAATAAACTACCAGCATTAAAAGCCATGATAGCGTCGCTAGCGTTAACACCAGAGCAAGTCGCTTATATCGGTGATGATATGCCAGACTTTGAATGCCTTAATTATGTGGGGTTAAGTATCGCCGTTAGTGATGCACACCCGGCGATATTAAACGTTTGTGACTATATCACTTATACACGCGGCGGTTTTGGTGCTGTGCGTGAAACATGCGATCTTATTATGCAAAGTCAAAACACCTTAGCTAATGCTTCAGGCGCTAGTATATGAGCCGAATCTACCTGGCGACAGTAACCTTCTTTTTATTAGCCATAACGACTTATGGCTTACTTGAATGGTATGGCGCGAAAGAAGAAACGGCTAATGTTCTCGACAGTACTGATAACCCTGAATTTATTGCTGAAAGTCTCAATAGTGATGTATACAAGGCATCTGGAGCACTATCTTATAATGTAGAAGCACAACGGATGGAACATTATGCGAAATTAGAGGTCACACACTTTAAATTTCCAAGATATACCCTTTATCCAAGAAACAATAAACCGACTTGGCAAATCACCGCGAATGAAGGCACATTGTATAATAACAACCGAGTAATTTTAGAAAATCGCGTACGTTTAATCGCCACTGATAAAGAAAGTTTGATACAGGAAGTACACGGAAAAAATTTAGAAATGGATTTAAAAACTAATATTATCAGCTCAGAGCAAACAATCTTAATATTAGGTAAAGGATTTACTATGTATGGCTCAGGATTAATTGTAGACTTAAACACAACACAGATGACATTGACCGAACATGTGCAGACCATTTACAAAAAAATTAAAAACTAAATTAACTTTCTTAGCTGCCCTAATTTTATTAGTACCCACGGCAAGTGCAGAAAAATTTAATGTTGAACAAGAAATTAAAATTTCTTCTTCGCGTCAGGCTGCTGACCTGAAAAATAAAATATTCAGCTATATCGATAATGTCATTATTTCTCAAGGCACACTCAAAATACATGCGGAATTAGTGCAAGTCATTACTCAAGAGAAAAACGAAAATAAAATTTATATTGCTAAGGGCTCACCGGCAACATTTGAACAAACGCTGCAAGATGGTAGCCCAATTAATTTGCAAGCAAATGAAATTCGTTATGAACCCGGTATGAATACCGTCGTTATTTCAGGTAATGCTTTATTGCGCCAAGAAGGCAGTGAAGTGAGTGGCAGTAAAATAACTTATAACTTTGAAACTGAATACGTTAATGCTGAAAGTCTAGAGAATGCTAAGGTTGAGACGGTATTACAGCCTAAAGCTAAAGCTGAACTAACGAAAAAATCAAAGGACAAACCAGAATAAATGTCAATTTCAACATTATCAGCCTCTGGCCTAGCTAAAGCTTATAAGGGCAGGAAAGTTGTCAAAAACGTCAGTTTAAAAGTTTCTGCTGGACAGATTGTTGGCTTATTAGGGCCAAATGGTGCTGGTAAAACCACGTCTTTTTATATGATTGTTGGCTTAGTTAATAATGACAGCGGCTCTATTATTTTAAATGATGAAGATTTAACCTTGTTACCTATGCACGAACGTGCTCGTAAAGGTATCGGTTATTTACCGCAAGAAGCCTCTATATTTCGTAAGCTCTCTGTTTATGACAACATCATGGCAATTTTACAAACCCGCAAATCCCTTAGTGACGTTGAAAGAGAAGAAAAGCTCGAACACTTATTAGAAGAATTTAATATCGGGCATATCAAAGATAACCTTGGCATGAGTTTATCGGGTGGCGAACGTCGACGTGTTGAAATAGCACGTGCGCTAGCAGCAGATCCTAAATTTATTCTGCTTGATGAACCCTTTGCCGGTGTTGATCCTATTTCAGTAGGTGATATAAAAAAAATTATCCTACACTTAAAAGAACGTGGCATAGGTATTTTGATCACTGACCACAATGTACGAGAAACACTCGATGTTTGTGAACATGCTTATATTGTTAGTCACGGTGAGCTTATAGCTGAAGGTAACTCGAATCAAATTCTTGCAAATCAACATGTAAGAGATGTATACCTTGGCGAACAATTCACGCTATAGTGAGTAATATACTACAGCGGCACAATAATAATGTCTTTGAACAGGGAAAAGAAAACGTAAATGCGTCCTACTCTGCAACTCCGTATCGGACAACAGTTAACGATGACCCCGCAATTGCAGCAGGCGATCAAGCTGTTGCAATTATCTACCTTGGATCTACAGCAAGAAATTCAAGAAGCACTTGAAAGTAATCCTTTGCTAGAAGTTGATGAATCGAATGACAATACCTCAGAAAGTACCCCTGATCATTTAGAAGAAGCCTTCTCCGCCGGCGTCAGTGAAAACAGTGAAATGTCATCCTCAGACGGCAGCGAAGACTCAACGCCAACTATCGATGAAATTAGTTCTTCAGAAGGTTTAGCAAAGACTGATATACCGGAAGAGCTAAATAGTGATAGCACCTGGGACGATAATTTTAGTGCCGGTGCTAGTAGTGGCGGTGTTGGCCCCGCGTCTGAAGATTATACCTATCAAGGCGAGACAAAAGACTCACTACAAGATCACCTGATTTGGCAAATGGAACTCACCCCCTTTAGTGATACTGATAAAACTATCGCCATTGCCATTATTGAGGCGATTGATGAGGCCGGTTACTTAACGGTATCAGCTGACGAAATATTGGAAAGCGTAGGTATTGAAGGCGTTGAGCTTGATGAAATTGAAGTGGTATTAAAGCGCATTAATGTCTTTGATCCGGTCGGTGTTGCCGCCCGTTCAATTCCAGAATGTTTGCTTATCCAGCTCAATCAATTTTCAAAAGATACCCCTTGGTTAGCCGAAAGTAAACTTGCTGTTACTGAGTATATCGAATTGCTCGGCAATCGAGATTACCGACAACTGATGCGAAAACTACGCATAAAAGAAGAGCAATTACGTGAAGTAATTCGCCTGATACAATCTTTAGATCCTCGCCCAGGCGATAGTGTGATCAAAAGCGAAGAGCAATATGTTATTCCTGATGTCTCAGTTGAAAAGAAAAATGGCCGTTGGACTGTAGAACTCAACCCCGATACGGCACCAAAACTGTCAGTAAATCAACAGTATGCTGCAATGTCTCGTACTATGAAATCATCTACCGACAGTCAGTTTATTCGCTCTAATTTACAAGAAGCAAAGTGGTTTATTAAAAGTTTAGAAAGTCGTAACGATACCCTATTAAAAGTTTCAAACTGCATAGTGCAACGTCAACAGGGCTTTTTCGAACATGGACCAGAAGCCATGCGCCCCATGGTATTGAACGATATTGCCGAAGCCGTGGATATGCATGAATCAACCATTTCTCGTGTCACGACACAAAAATACATGCATACACCAAGAGGTATTTACGAGCTTAAGTACTTTTTCTCTAGCCATGTTAGTACTGAAAATGGCGGGGAATGTTCATCAACCGCAATTCGAGAATTAATTAAGAAACTTGTTGCTGCAGAAATACCAGCAAAGCCTTTAAGTGATAGTAAAATGGCTGATATTTTAGCAGAACAAGGCATAAAAGTAGCGAGACGTACGATAGCTAAGTATAGAGAGTCACTCTCTATACCTCCATCAAACCAACGTAAAAGCCTATTGTAGGCTTAGCTTATTCACCCGAAAAAAGGATTGAAGCATATGCAAATTAATCTTACCGGACACCATGTCGATGTTACTGATTCATTACGTGATTATGTCAATGACAAATTTGAGAAGCTAGAACGTCATTTTGATCATATCAACAATGTACATGTCGTATTAACCGTTGAAAAATTAAATCAAATTGCGGAATCTACCGTGCATTTAAGTGGTAGTGAAGTTCATGCTAAAGCAGAAAATAGTGATATGTATGCATCGATTGATGCATTGATCGATAAATTAGATCGCCAAATATTAAAGTATAAAGGCAAAATCAACAAACATTAGTGCTCCGTCACATTAGGTCTTAGAAGTTTATGAAGTTGCAAGACATCTTAACCCAGGACTGCACTATTTGTGCGGCACCGGGTACCAGTAAAAAGCGTATTTTAGAGTACTTAAGTAGTTTAGCCGCCGAAAAACTCGAAAACCATGATACTTTTCAGTTATTAGAAAGCTTAGTTAAGCGTGAAAGAATGGGCTCAACGGGTATCGGCAATGGTATTGCCATACCTCATGGGCGTTTAGGTAATGCTGCACAACCCATCGCTGTTGTTATCACGACCGAAGAAGCCATTAACTTTGATGCTATCGATCATCGCCCTGTTGATATTTTTATCGCCTTATTTGTCCCTGAAAATGAATGTGAAAATCACCTGTGTACGCTACAAAGTATTGCGAAAATTTTTCGTGAAAAACAATTTTGTAAACAAGTACGTAAATGCGAAAGTAACCAAGAACTTTTTCAGTTAATCCAACAAGCGAGTTAAGCACGGATGAAGTTAATTATTGTCAGTGGCCGTTCAGGCTCAGGTAAAAGTGTCGCACTACGTGTTTTAGAAGATTTAGGATATTACTGCGTTGATAACATCCCAGTAAATTTATTACCCGCGCTAACTCATACCGTAATTAACGACTATGAAAATGTCGCAGTAAGTCTCGATGTACGTAATTTACCGAAAGATCCGAACGACGTACCAGAAATTATTGATTACTTACCTAGTGCCGTCGAATTAAGCATAATTTATTTGGACGCTGATGATAGTGATCTTATTCGTCGGTTTAGCGAAACACGACGTTTGCACCCATTGATCAAACAAAATATTGCGCTTGATCAAGCCATTGCCTTAGAAAAAATACTGCTTGAGCCTATCGCCAGTCGTGCGCATCTGTATATAAATACCAGTCAGCTGACACCACATCAACTTGCAGACTTAGTCCGAGAACGTATTTTAGGCAAAACATCTGGCTCTATGGTTGTGGTGTTTGAATCATTTGGTTTTAAACATGGTGTGCCACAAGATGCCGACTATGTTTTTGATGCGCGCTTTTTGCCTAATCCGTTTTGGGATAAGGAGCTAAAAGGCCATACGGGCTTAGATAAGCCAGTACAAGACTTTCTTGCTAGCCAACCTATAGTCACTAAGTTTATCTGGCAAATTAATAGCTTCATGATGACATGGCTACCGCACTTAGAGCGCAATAATCGTAGCTATATTACCATAGCGATTGGTTGTACTGGCGGCAAACATCGCTCAGTTTATATCGCAGAATTATTAGCCAATAATATGCGCAAAGAGCGTAAAGACGTGCAATCACGTCACCGCGACTTGCACCTTGCCAGTACATGAATAGGCATGAGTAGAGAATTTATCCGCCAAGTGCGGATCATAAATAAGCTTGGGCTACATGCCCGAGCAGCTTCAAAACTCGCCCAATTAAGTCAAAAATTTACCGCAAAAGTTACCATAGAACTGGATGAAAATAGTGCTGACGCCAATAGTATTATGGGGCTTATGCTGCTCGCCGGTGCGCAAGGGAAAACGGTTAAAGTAATCGCCTCGGGCAAAGATGCTGAAATAGCACTGACAGAAATTTGCCAACTCTTTAGTAATAAATTTAATGAAACTGAGTAGAAGTAGTAAAGCACTGAGCTGTTCGACCAGTTTTTAAGTCAATAAAAAAGCTGCGAAAATTGATAAATTACGGTAAACTCAAGGCTGATAATTATTAGCTATTAACGTAACATAACCTTAATAATTGTCCTTCATACTAATAATTTTCAATTTTCGTTTTACAGCGGCACAAGGTAAGAATATGCCGGAAGTTTCTGAGCAAAAGTACAACCATCAACGCTTACAGCAAGTTAACGATGCCTTAGATAGTGGCATGTTTGTCTATGTCCGCAAATTATTGCAGGACATGCCCGCTTATGACCTCGCCCTACTATTAGAATCATCTCCAACAAAAAGTCGTATTGCGCTTTGGCAGCTCATTGATGCAGATCACCACGGTGAAGTCCTTGAAGAGTTAAACGAAGAAGTTCGAAAAGGTATTCTGAAAAATATTCATCCAGAAAAGCTCGCTGCGGTAGCAGAAGGCATGGATGTTGATGATTTAGCAGAAGTTTTCAGAACACTCCCCGATAGCGTTTATCAAGAAGTACTGAACGCAATGGACTGGCAAGATCGTAGTCGTGTTGAAGCTGCGCTTTCATACGACGAAGACACTGCCGGTGGTATCATGAATACCGACACCATTTCTATTCGTCCAGATGTGACGGTAGATGTGGTTTTACGTTATTTACGCCTACGCGGTGAACTACCTGAAGCAACTGACTCGTTTTATGTTGTTGATCGAGAAGATCACTTTATTGGCGCAATTTCCTTATCAGCCATAGTTACCGCGAAACCTGAAACCATTATTTCCCATCTTATCGATGAAGATATCCAAGCTATTAATGCTGATATGCACGAAAAAGATGTCGCGCAATTATTTGAACGCTACGATTGGTTTTCTGCCCCTATTGTTGATAACGAAGACCGACTGCTTGGTCGTATTACCATTGATGATGTCGTTGACATTATTCGTGAAGAAGCAGAGCATTCTATGATGAGTATGGCGGGTCTAGATGACGAAGCTGATACGTTTGCACCTGTATTAAAGAGTACCCAACGACGCTCTATCTGGTTAGGCGTGAACTTAATCACTGCATTAATGGCGGTTGCAGTATCGAGTATGTTTGAAGGTATTTTAAATCAATTGGCAATTTTAGCAGTATTAAACTCTCTCGTTCCTAGTATGGGCGGTGTTGCCGGCAACCAAACCCTAACACTGGTCATTCGTGGCATGGCTTTAGGTCATGTTGGCGACAGTAACTCAAGAATTCTCTTATATAAAGAATTAGCCATTGGCTTTTTTAATGGTTTGATTTGGGCAGTACTAATCGCCACCGTTGTCGCTATTTGGCAGCAAAACCTAATGTTAGGCGCTATCATAGCCTTTGCCATGCTAATGAATATGACCGCAGCTGGTATTGCTGGTGTTACCATACCTTTATTATTGAAAAAAATGAATATAGACCCAGCATTAGCAGGTAGTGTAATTCTGACGACTGTTACCGATGTTGTCGGAATATTCGCCTTTTTAGGTACTGCTACATTAATGCTAGGACAATAAACCATAGCGATAAGCTTTCAGTTTAAACGGTCAGTAAACAACTGAAACTAGTTACTGTTCACTTTTTTCTGACAGCTTACCGCATTAAACTTCTTTTTTGCTAACTACCCGCTATTTGCATTTCATTAACAATAATAGAACCCGTACGAATACTACCTCGCATATCTGTATCGTTGCCGATAGCCACAATACCTGCAAAAATGTCCTGTAACTTACCTGCAATGGTTATTTCATCCACTGGATACGCTATTTCACCATTTTCTACCCAGAAACCTGCGGCGCCGCGTGAATAGTCGCCAGTAACCACATTAACCCCTTGTCCCATGAGCTCAGTCACTAACAAGCCTGTGCCTAAAGTTTTTAACATGGCATCAAAATCGCCGCCTTGACCTGCACCTTTCATACCCAGTTGCCAATTATGTATACCGCCTGCATGACCCGTTGTTTGCAATCCTAGCTTACGTGCGGAATAGCTGGTTAACAGATATGTCGCTAAGCTACCATCGGTGATAATTTCACGGTCAAAAGTGGCAACCCCTTCTGCGTCAAAAGCGCCACTTGCTAATGCTTTCTTGATATGGGGACGTTCACTAATGCTCAAAAATTCAGGGAATACTTGCTTACCAATGGCATCCATCAAAAAAGATGACTTGCGGTATAAATTACCACCACTAATCGCGGCAATAAAATGACCAAACAAGGTATTAGCAATATCAGCACGAAACATGACGGGGACTTTAGTGGTTGCTAACTTTCGTGCGCCTAATCGAGATAGTGCTTCTATCGAAGCTTGTTGCCCTATTTTAGTAGCACTTTCCATTGCATCAAATTCACGACTCACCGTATAAGCATAATCACGTTGCATATCGTCGCCTTCATTGGCAATCATCACACAACTTAAACTATGGCGCGTACTCGGATAACCGACCAATTGGCCGTGGCTATTACCGTAAACTTTAAAACCTTCGAAGCTCCCTAGTGTTGCACCATCAGAGTTAGTAATACGTTTATCATAGGCAAGTGCACTGTCCTCACATGATTTTGCTAAATCAATCGCTTGCTCTGTTGATAACACCTTCGGATGATATAAATCTAAGTCTTGTGGCGCCATTGCCAGTAAGGCTTTATCTGCCATACCTGAGCATTCATCAACAGAGGTATATTTAGCAATATTGACTGCAGCTTCAATAGCTTGCTTTAACGCTTTTTCAGATAAGTCCGCCGTTGAGGCACTACCTTTTCGACCAGCTTTGTAAACGGTAATACCCAAGGCACCATCACTGGTAAACTCAACATTTTCTACTTCACCTAAACGGGTACTAACACTGAGCCCCTGCGTTTTGGTCATGGCAACTTCAGCACCATCAGCACCCAGCGATTTCGCCAGTGTCATGGCGTCGTTAACACGTTTTTTTACATGTTCTATTTGCATTTGAATACTATCAGAATCGCTCATGGCTAAATTATTTCTCACATTTTATCGATACGAACAACAGGAATGTTTTTGCTGGAACAGGTTTGTTGTATACTATAGGTAACTATCACTTTATTACCTAACATTATGCCCCAGTCTGCCAACGATATCGATGAATTAGAAGAAGAATTACTGAGTAAATCAGAAATAAAGCGAGAAATGCATCGGCTGCAAGATTTTGGTCTCGTCTTAGTCAAAATGTCGAAGCATCAACGTAGCAAATTGCCCCTGACTGATGATCTAAAGGCAGCGATGCTATTGGCAGATAAAATTACCAATAAGCATGAGGCCTTACGCCGCCATGTTCGTCACATCGCAAAAATATTGGCTGAAACCGATCTTGAACCGATTAAGCAAGCTATGGATGTCATGGCAAACAAGCATCAACAAGAATCAGTGAAATTTGAAAAGCTTGAAAAAATGCGTGATGAGCTTATAGAGCAAGGCAATGACACAATAGAAGCCTTGTTGAGCCAGTTCGACAGTATGGAAAGACAAAAGCTGAGACAACTCGTGCGTCAAGCGAAAAAAGAACATAGCGCAGAAAAAGTAGGTAAACATTACCGTGACTTATTTGCTTATTTAAAAGAGCACGTTGTTTTTTAATTTACCCAAACGATATGCTCAATAAAAAACGCCATGATTTAACACTAAATCACGGCGTTTTTTATACCAGCCCGACAACTACAAAATACTAAACTTACTAAATACTTTATAGAGTTCAGTGCCTTGATTCACACTCGCCGATGCAAAATGTAAAATAGGGATGACGCTATGATCTAAACTTATGTAGTGCAAAGGATCGCCGTCACCATAGTTATCCATACGCAAAATACGCGCCAATGGCTCGCCAGCAGCTAACGGCTTACCGAATTCAGCTAAATAATCCACCATCCCTCCCATAGGTGAATATAACGCCTTGTAATCTTCTAACATACAGCTATAGCGCGTCATTTTTTTAGGATGGAAATTGTTACTAACGATCACACCTTGATATTGTAAGTAGCTTAAGATACCGAGCGCATCTTCATGGGCAACGTCTAAATCAATTTGTTCTTGCGAACCCAGTTCGACGGTAAAGCTTTCTTTGATAATGTCATCTTGCCCGTGATTCGCAGACGCTTTCGTTATCGGAAAGTCTCGCCCCAACTTAGCAAATGTCATTTTTAACTGCCACCACGGGCAAAACGTAGCCTCATCTAAAGCACCATCAAAGCTATTAGGGATTAGCAAGGTATGTGGAATATCAAAATACTTGGCACTTTCTTTGGCATATTCTGGACAATATAAATGCTTACTCGAAATTGGCCCTGTATGCAGATCTAAAACGATATCAGCTTGATGTGCTAACTGCTGCAGTTGAAACGCAATACGTTGCCCTGTGGTTAAGCCATAAATATTATGATTGAGTTTTTGGCTTATTTTTTCCAACATTAACGCTTTAAAAGCTCGTTCAGTTTCAACCGTTGAATGCGTAAGATACGCTCGGGCAAATGGCTCGACGATATTACTATCAAAGTGATACATTCGATTCCAATTAACTCCGGTTATGGGATCAAAACGTCCTAAGGTATATTCACCGTTCTTATGATTACATGCCACAGGGTTGGCATAAGGTACCAAGGTAATACTACCGTTCAATTCAAGCGTTTTTAATTGCTCTAGTAATTGAAATATAACCGCATTACCTTGTACTTCTGCGCCATGCATATTGGCCTGGATATAAACATCAGGCCCTTGTTGTTTACCCTTAATACGATAAACCGGAACGGTTAACGCTGCACCACTGGCCATTTCACCAACGTGCATCACTTCTTTACTAATTACATTCATAAATAACCTTTAACTAGCACTTGCTAGATCTATTAGCGTAAATACCATGACGCCGGCTCTGTCGCTCGCACTTGCTCTATTTTTCCATGCTGTAAAACATATTCAGCCGCCACTTGATGACAAAGAAAAAAAGGCATGCTTTCGGTAAATCCATATGCGCCTGCTAAGCCAAAAATTAACTTATCATCAACCTCAACATCACTAGCGATTGCTAATGTGCCCAATTTATCCAAACTGGTACAAAGTGGCCCATGTAAGTCAAAATATTCCGGGCTTGCTGCTGATTCTCTAAGCATAGCGACAGGAAATGGCTGTTCGGTTATTGCTGGACGGATTAAATGATTAATACCACCAGCAAGTATCAGTTGTTGTTGCTGAAAGTTCTGCTTACGATCAACAACAGAAGTGACGTAATACCCCATATCAGCAACAGCATACCGGCCTAATTCTAACCAAAGTTCATTAACACCAGCACGCGCTTTTATTGTTGCTAAATCGGCAATAATCGTCGACCAACTTAAACCCTGCCCAGTTTGTAAATAATCAACACCTAAGCCACCGCCTAAATCTAACACCTCTAAGTTCATGGCTAAGTTTTCTGCCAAGGTTAATAACGGTGTTACCATTTGCGACCACAACTCAAACATCCGTTCATTACTGAGCATATTGCCCCATTGAAAGATATGTAAGCCATTAATATTTAGTGCTGGAAAGTCGGTAACTTTTATCGTTTGCCATTCATCACAAGACAAGCCAAAAGCAGTAACTTCATTACCGCCTAGCGGGTTTTTTTCACCTTCTTGCCACTGTAGCTGAACTCTTAACAACACTTGTGGTTGGCATGATAATTCGCTAGCCGCTTGGTTCAGCCATTGCAATTGGTTCAAGCTCTCAACCACAAAAGTACCAACACCTTGGCTTAAAAATGCTTTCATTTGAGCTTTTGATTTTGCCGGCCCGGTGTTTAGGATCCGTTCAGCCTGCACATTTTGGGCAAGCACTTGTGTGAGCTCTCCTTGACTGGCAACGTCAAAATTAAAACCTTGCTGTGCTAATGCTGCAATCACACGTGACAATGGGTTTGCTTTTACCGCAAACCAAAGTTTAATTACATCTTGTTGCAGCAACGTTGCTAAATGCCGCTCTAGATAATCTAAGTCATAAATAAAATAGCCGGTTTCCTCCTGACCTACTTCAGCGTGACTATTCATCAGCTCGCCGTGCTTAAGGAGAGGCCCAATTAATGAAGACCTTAACCAACTAGGTCTCGCATTATAATTTAGTATTTCAGTCATGTTTTCCCTTAGCGTAATACTGATTCAAGCTCTAACGCAGCATTACTTTTCTCATCGCGATATTTCACGATTAACGCACAAGCCATATTAAGACCGTGCTGCTCAGCCCAAACGCCAGCGACAGGTCGAGTACCTGGCACAACAACCGCATTTTCAGGAATATCCGCGCCCTTTTTTAGCATAATATTGTTAACACAATCATAAACAGGTACAGATGCCGACAAAGAAACTCCCGGTGCTAATACAGCACCTTTTTTCACCACAATACCTTCAACAATAATTACGCCAGCGCTTAAAAATGCGTTATCTTCAATAATCACAGGGCTTGCGCCAATAGGTTCAAGCACACCACCAATTTGTACCGCCGCAGAAACATGAACATTTTTACCAATTTGCGCACACGAGCCAATCAACGCATGACTATCAACCATAGTACCGCTATCAACAAAAGCACCAACATTAATATAAGCAGGAGGCATAATAATGACCCCTGGTGCGACATAAGCACCACGACGAACCGACGAACCGCCGGGCACCATGCGAACTTCGTCACTAACACTAAACTCACGCGCGGGTAAGTTATGTTTATCAACAAAACCACGATAAGCGCCATCAAACTCGATATTTTTCCCCGCTTTAAATGCCGCTAAAATTGCTTGTTTCACTGCAGTATTGACTTGCCACTGACCAGAGTTATCCTGTTCTGCTGCTCGAGTTTTACCGGTTTCTAAATCTACTAATGTTTGTTGCCAAGTCATGAGGTTGAGTCTCGTAAGTTAGTTTTTTCTAAAAGGTGGGGTGATTCTGTGCCGCAACCAAGCGCGTGATCTTGCGCTGAAGTCTTTGCAGCCTCGCTAAGCAGCCAGTGCTGAATTTGTTGGTTTATCGTTTGTAAACCATGTTGCGCTGAAATTTCGTCGTGGCAAAGTGGTAAGCGCAGGTTCGCCGAACTAATCGTTTTTAATTCCGCCAATAAAACTTTCACCGCGATAGGGCTAGTCACTTGAAATAATGCTGATATTGCCTGATGCCAAAGTGGAAAAAGGCCGGCGGTTTTTTTAGCTAAAGCCAAAGCAACATATCTATTTGTTGCTTCAGGCCAAACGTTAGCGCAAACCGATACTAGGCCTTTAACATCAGCGGCAGCAAGATAAGGCATCATGGCATCTTCACCACTATATATATCTACATTTGGGCAGTTTTGACGATAAGCTAGCAATTTATTGAGATCACCACTGGCTTCTTTTAATGCCCAGCAATTTTTATGGTTTTGTACTGCTTGTAAGGTCGAAATCGCTATTTCGCCCCCTGTTCTAGACGGCACGTTGTAGAGCATACAAGGAAATTCAGCAGCATCAAGTAAAGCGCTAAACCAAGCGGTTTGCCCTTTTGGGCCTGGCTTGGCATAAATAGGGCTTGTTAGTAAATAAGCATTAATAGCAAGTTGATTACATTTTTCTATCCACGCACGTTGCTGATTAATATTATAGCCACCAACCGCAACCATTAATGGCACTTGTAAAGGCATAGCACTGACGTATTCTACAATAGCTAAGTGCTCTTGCGCTGTTAACGCTAAGCCTTCACCCGTACTGCCCAATAATAAAATGCCATTATCAGCGCTGTTTTGTTGTAAAACGAGGTTACGTAAACTAACGAAGTCTATCTCGCCACTATCAAATAGTGGCGTGATCAAGGCGGTCCAGACCAAGGGCTGATCTGTCAGGGTATTATATTCTATAGATTTTTTTTGATTCATTGCTCTCGAACTCTTGTCGTTCGGAGAACTTTTAGGCGCTTGTACAGACAAAATTTCAAGGGCGAAATTTGGCCTTTACAAAGGCCAGAAGCTCTCCACCTATAAGGTGACAGTTGCAAGGATTCAACCTAAGACTTAATAGTTAGTAACTAACTATTAAGCTTTCACAACCGATAAAGATATTATCAAAAATACCATTACCTCGGCGTTATACCCCCTCATTATTGCTCACTAGAGTTTGATCTCTTCACAATAACTACCTGGTTAACGCTCCTCTTCTGGCCCTTTCAACGTGTGATTAAAATCTTAGATCAATCACATGGGAATAAGGGACGACAATATTAAAACATTTAAATCTAAGCACAGTCAATAGACGTCTATACGTATATTGAAATTTTAAATTAAGAACTTGATATTAATAGTTTTATTTCTTTTTCTAATAATGGAATACGATCTTGCCCCCAATAGCTGCATACGCCATAGGTGAAACAAGGCACTCCCCAAAGACTTAATTTGCTTAACTCTATTTGATTAATATCTGCCCACTGCTGCCAATCATGCTCTTGCTGATAAACATTCGCGTCATCAATATTGAGCGCTAAATTTTTCATGATATTCTCAACATTAACCGGATTAGCTAGCTCAATTCCCTCGACATAAATAGCCCGAAAACACGCTAACATATACTCAGTGCCTTTACCTTGTTGCTGTGCCCAAGCAAAACATCGATAAGCATTCATCACACCATTACCTAACGGATCGGAAAAACCATTAAATTCAATATTTAACCTTTTAGCTTCTCGTAAAGCGTCTAAATAAATATACTTTTGCTTAATAACAGGAATAGATGCGCCACGCATTAACAACGGTAATACCGGCTTAATAACTAACTCTAACTGATGACGCTCAGCCAAACTAATCGCTTGAACGAAACCTAAATAAGAATAAGGGCTACGCAGTGACAAATACACCACCAAAGGCTCGCGCTTAGCAATACATGTCGGCGTAGTTTCAATAGCATTATCTAGTGCGGAAACACCGGGCAAAACGCTTGGCTTTTCTACCTGAAGCGTTGGGGCTAACTCCACGGTAAGACTATCGGTAAGCGAAAATTTAAGTAACAGCTTTTCAAAATGATATAAACGATCAACGCCAACAAACCAGTCGCCAGCAAAGAAAATATTTGCCGGTGCATAATGCCCTTTTGCTTGCAAACGCATCTGGTTTTTTACTTGATGACTAATGGTGGGTGTCGAGGTTTGAAAGTGTTCGGTATACAAATTCCCCCAAGTTTTTATAAAAATATCTTTGGCATTCTCAATACTGTTTAACTGCAATTGCCATGTTTGTTGGCCCGTGGTTAACATGATTAAGGAAGGTTCTTCGGTAATTTTAATTAATTGATATCGTTCAGCAATTACATTAGCGTCTTTAATTGCCCATTGTCGATAGAGTTTCGGAGAAATAGTCACTCCGGGTAAAGCACCCCAAATAAAAAGTACTTTAAAACCAATACGATATTGCTTCGCTAAGCGAGATAACATTTGCACCAGCATAAAACTGTGCGGATCATTAAGTGACAGGTACACTTCAGCTTGCGCTTTTTTGCCAAGAAATCGTCCAATCATAAAATAGCGAAAGACCAATACCTTTTGCCGGAAAATACTGTGTAGCCATTTTATTTTTAGTTGCAATAACGTTTTATTAAAAATAGCCAACTCCTTGTGGACTAATGATGGCGAGATAATTTAATTCGCGTAGAATACTCTCATTATGACATATTAATATCATCAGCGATGCTTATTTGTACATAACTTATACAAATAAGTTACTGTAAATTAGCAAGATTTAGCGTAACTACAGGTACCTTCATGGCAATAAGTAACATTAACCAATTATTGATCCGTAATATCGAGGCATTAGCAGCAACAAGACCTCTTTTGGTTAATATTGCAGATGACGGTTTTCTGACTCAATACCTCGATCAGCATACGACTGCCATCATTGATAGTTATCATACCAACTATGCCGAATATCAAATCGTACAACGACTTAACAACACACGTATACAGAGTCATTTTTGTGTGCAATACAGCACAAAAGCTAAACACGATTTGGCGATTATTCATTTTCCTAAAAGTAAAGCGGAATTTAGCTTCACTTTAGCTATGCTTGCTGAGTCGATGACCGAAGATGCGACCATTATTATGGTTGGGGAGAATAAAGGCGGAATTAAATCAGCTGCAAAATTAAGCGCAGAATACTTAGATTTTTGTAACAAAGCAGATGCCGCACGCCATTGCTTAATGTATATAGGTAAATTCAAACCGTCATTGCCTCGCTTCGATTTACAGCAATTTTATAAATATTATCCGGTAAATGTACACGAAAAAACGCTAACAATAGCCGCATTACCGGGAGTATTTAGTCAGAATTCGCTAGATATCGGCACTGAAGTTTTATTAGCACATTTACCTAAAGTGATGACAGGTAAAGTATTAGATTTTGGTTGTGGCGCAGGAGTTATCGCTGCTTACGTAGGCACCATTCACCCAACAAGCAAATTATCCTTAGTGGATGTTAGTGCTTTAGCATTACACTCGGCACAAACAACATTAACTTTAAACCAATTAACAGGTGAGTGTATTGCTTCAGATAGTTTGTCAAATGTGCAAGAACGCTATGACTTTGTTATTTCTAACCCGCCATTTCATCAAGGGGTAAAAACCCACTACAAGGCTACCGAAAATTTTTTAGGGCAAATTAAACAAAATTTAAGTAAAAAAGGTTGTATTACCATTGTCGCTAATAGCTTTTTAAAATACGCGCCAATCATGGAACAAGCCATAGGCACAACCAAAACGTTATCTATAGAAAAAGGCTTTGCGGTTTATCAATGTGAGCTTAATATTAAAAATAACTAAGACAAAATGATTGTTGAAAGCAATAAGGTTTTCTACAATCACTTTATAGCAAAAATTAATTGGGTTTAGTATTCTATGCCAACAACCAAACGTATTTGGTCTCTTCGTCGAATTTGTCTGATCTCAATCATCGGCTTCATATCTCTATTATCGATTATCAGTATTGCGATAGTCACCCAGCAATATACTAATAGTTACAACTCGCTAGCCGCGAATGACATAAAATATTGGGCCAATGTACTCACAAATGAAAGTCAAAATTATTTGGTTAACTCGGAACGACAAGCACTCAATGATAATTTATCTATTTCCGAAAAAATTCCTAATTTAAACTATTTACATATTTATCAGTTCAATAATAAAACAGAAAAATCCGAGCTTTTTTATAGTTATAAACGTGACGAACGACGTTCTGCAATTTCGGAAAAATCGCTTGAGCTTAATAATTTGTTAACGCCACGATTTAAAGAAAAATACGTTGAGTATATGAAAGCTATTACTGTCGAAGATAAAATAGTAGGTTTAGTTTATCTACAAAATAGCACTGAACATATAGCTCTTATCACCGACGATTTGCTCATCACCAGCATTATCCTTTTTGTGGTTGTTATCCTTATAGCTATTTTTATGGCCTTACAACTTGAACGCTTCATCAGTGCGCCATTTTTAGCGCTAATAAACACCGTTCAAATTGCCGCTCGCCAAAAAAACTTTCAGCAACAGTGCCAAGCTATGCCATATCGTGAAGCCGACATGCTAGCTCGTAATATTAGTACTTTATTTTCTCGTATGGAAAAACATATAGCGCAATTAGATGCTGTTGAGCAGCAGAGTATTGAACATTCTCAAGAACTAGAAGATAAAATTAATAAACGCACTGCAGCATTAAAAGAATCTAATCAAGATTTACTTTCCACCTTAGAGAAGCTACACCAATTTCAAAGTCAATTAGTTGAAAGTGAAAAAATGGCTTCTTTAGGAGATATGGTTGCCGGTGTTGCTCATGAAGTAAATACACCGATAGGTTTAGGGGTTACCGCCTCAACATTATTAGCAGACCGGTTAGAAGACATTAAGCTAGCATTTGAAGATAAAACCTTGAAATCTAGCCAATTAAAGAAGTTTCTCAATGAGGGTAGTGAAAATGTTGCCATTATTTATCGAAATTTAAATCGAGCCGCCGATCTGATATCTAGCTTTAAGAAAGTCGCGGTAGATCAATCAAGTGAAGAAGTTCGCAGTTTCGAAGTTAAAGAACTTTTAAACGAAGTGCTGCTGACACTGAGGCCCCAATTACATTGCTTGCCTTACGTTATTGACATTGATTGTCCCAATGATTTAACCATAGTCAGTAAGCCTGGACCAATCAATCAAATTTTAATTAATTTGATCATGAACTCAATTATCCATGGTTTTGAGGGTAGAGAAAATGGCCGAATTACGATAACCGTAATGCCACTTAGCAACCAACTTAATATCCTCTTTAAGGATGACGGTATGGGTGTTGATGAATCAATTAAGAGTAAAGTATTTGAACCATTTACCACGACAAAGCGTGGTGAAGGTGGCAGTGGTTTAGGTTTACACTTAGTGTATAACTTAGTCACTCAAGCACTTGGTGGCACTATAGTGTTAAACAGTGAAGCAAACCAAGGCGTGAGTATTGAAATTAATTTCCCCATTAATTAGAGCTTTAAGCTACACATAGCAACGCTAATGATTGTTTTTTAACTAGCGCTTCGATACCATTAACGATATTTAAAAGCTTAGCAATAGTCTATAATTACTAGGTTACACATTAGCAGTGAACTCACTCATTTAAAAAATTTAAACTTTACGGAACTGGAAAATTAACATGCAAAAACCTCATATATTAATCGTAGAAGATGAAGACGTTACGCGCTTTAGTCTGCGAAATCTATTTGAAGCTGAGGGCTATCAAGTATCAGAAGCAATAGATGGTGAAAGCATGGATAACGCACTGCAAAGTAACGTAATCAATCTGATTATTATGGATATTAATTTACCAGGTAAAAATGGGCTTTTATTAGCGCGTGAATTAACTAAAAATAATGATTTAGCGTTGATATTTCTCACCGGCCGAGATAGCGACATTGACAAGATACTCGGGCTAGAGATCGGCGCTGACGATTATTTAACTAAACCATTTAATCCACGTGAACTGACGATTCGTGCGCGTAATATTTTAAATCGTATATTGCCGAATAATATAGAGAAAGACGATGCTATTATTCACTTTAATCAATGGTCACTGAATGGCAATTCGAGAAAAATGACCACGCCAGATAATCGTGAAATATCAATACCACGTGGCGAATATCGAGCGCTACGCTTACTCATTGCAAATGCTGGACAAATAGTGACTCGTCAGCAGTTAATTAAAGAAATGACGGGGCGAGATCTTCGCTCGAACGATAGAACAGTGGATGTGACTATTCGTCGACTACGAAAACACTTTGAATCTGTTGAGAGCTCTCCTGAACTCATCAACACGATACACGGCGAAGGTTATCGCTTTATTGGACGTGTTGAATCAGTATCAGGTAACAATAACTAAGGCCCTAGGAAAACTAAGGACCTACAAAATGTTTATTGTACTGCAAGCCATTGCTGAAAAGCCTCGATAGCCTCTTGGTTTAAACTATCGAGCACTCGCAAATGTTCAGCTTTAACTTGCCAACTCTCAGTAGACTTCTCTATAGCGATAAGTTTCTGATGAACCAGAAAAAAACCTGCACTTGCAGCTGATCCTTTCATTTTATGACATTGTTCCTGCCACGCCTTCTGGTCAGTATCAACAACAGCACGATTAATGACCTCCAAGTAAAGCGCGGATTGCTGAATATACAGATCCAACATTTGTTCGATCACATCCATGTCTAATACTTCTAAGTAGCCATTAATTAGTGTTAAATCTAATTGCTGGGTTGTTGTCATGATTTCTCCTAAGGGCAGCAGATTTTACTATGTTGAGCTGAATTCAAACTAAGTTATCGATAAGATCAGGCCATGCCACCAGCCATCAGCCATCAGCTAAAAATATTTGGCTACGGTGCTTTTGTTGGTAATTTACAGGTCGCATTACCTGACTAATAAGCCATAATTCATAACAAATTCATCTTGATATAAAGCAAATTTACCTCATTGATAATAGCTTTTGCAAACATAATTGTCGTAAAAAGCAGATCGTCGAAATTGCGCTTATTTTTGCATCGATTAAATACAACTATCATATTCTTCAACAATATCATCGAAACCATCACAAACATTGCTTTTGCTAGGTATATCGTTCAAAATGACCGCCCTTTTTAGGAGCAACGCATTATTCCACGTTTATCATCATTTGTGGAAGCTATCATGCCTTTTACGATAGTAATGCCAAACAATAATTTTACTATGTACTGAAGTTACCATAGATAGCCCTTTACCTAGTGCACAAGCGAATAGCGGAGTAAAAATGCCAACAATAATGCCTGATATAGCAAATCACACCACAGCACAAACTGAGGGTACTTTGGATTGGGTCGGCATGAGCAATATAGAAATGCCTATCATGGTTGCCTCAGAAGGCCAATCAGAACGTATGGTTTCAGCCTACGTAGATGCGTTTGTAAACCTTAAAGAGCCAAAAGCAAAAGGCATACACATGTCGCGTTTGTATTTACTCCTTGATGATTTATCAAATTCAAGTGTGTTAAATCACCAAAGCTTAGTTACTTTATTAGATGGCTTTATTAGTAGCCATCACGACCTTAGTGATAATGCAAAAGTGAAATTTAGTTTTGACTATCACCTACGTCGAAAGTCACTTATTAGCGGTAAACAAGGCTGGAAAGCTTATCCGGTGACAATCACTGGCCGATTAAATAAAGGCAAACTCGAAATTGAGCTTTGTCTTGACGTGCGTTACTCTTCAACTTGCCCATGTTCAGCTGCATTAGCTCGTCAGTTAATCCAAAAAGCCTTTAAAGATAAGTTTTCTCATGAAGCTGCCGTTGACTTAGAAAGAGTGCATGAATGGCTAGGTACAACTGAGGGAGTTATGGCAACACCTCATAGCCAACGTTCGGTTGCTGAGATTAAAGTGAAACTTAATAGTTCAAGTACTGAGTTTCCAATAACTGAGTTGGTTGACTTAATTGAAGGCTCACTTAAAACACCAGTGCAAGCCGCCGTTAAGCGCGAAGACGAACAGGAATTTGCTCGCTTAAATGGCCAAAACTTAATGTTTTGTGAAGATGCAGCTCGTCGCTTACAACACACCATGAATGCATCAACACAATTTGACGACTTTTGGTTGCGTATTAATCATTTAGAATCTTTACATGCTCATGATGCCGTAAGTGTTACCACCAAAGGCATACCAGATGGCTACCAACCATAGTAAAACATCCCCTCAATAGAGTTTAGCATTGCTTTATCTAGCATTAATTTTCAGCAAAGCTACGCCTTGAAAAATAAACAAAAACCCTAGTCATCTTACAATGACTAGGGTTTTTTAGTTTAACCAGCATAAAGTAAGATATGTCTTATTAATATTTCGTCGTTCATATCCTTATACCAATAAATCGATTTATGACAAATACCCTGAACAAGCACTAAAATGAATAAACAGTGAATACAAGGAGTTCAAAAAGTAAATAAACACACTAGTATGTTATGTAATAAAATTACATAACATACTAGCAATGGCGAGGCATCACTATCATTTTTCTTATAAAGCAAACAATTACCTCGCTATTTGTATAAAAAGTGCTATTCCTTGTGATTTAACGCCTGAAATAACGTAAAAAACTTACGAGCATTTACTCTATTTACATTGACGTTTCATTTTTAAATGTTTAATGTAAGGAGTTCACTGGCACAAATTTCGGATTATTTATGCACTTTAAGTATAATTTTATTCCATTATAAGAAAAACTGCCGGGGCATATATTTTAGGGGGAAATCATGCAACTTTACGATCATACTTTTCAAAAAGACAATTGTGGCTTTGGTCTAATTGCTCATCAACACGGCGAAAAAAGTCATAAGCTCGTAAAGACTGCCATTCATGCATTAGATAGAATGCAACATCGCGGTGGTATTGCTGCTGATGGAAAAACCGGTGACGGTTGCGGTTTATTGATGCAAAAACCAGACAGTTTTTTTCGCGCGGTTGCTGAAGAAAATAATTGGCAGTTAGGCCGAAAATACGCCGTGGGTATGATATTTCTCAATCCAGACCCTATTAAAGCAAATGCCAGCAAAAAAATTCTTGAAGAAGAGTTGGCACGTGAAACGCTAACGTTAGTTGGCTGGCGAGTAGTTCCAACAGATACCAGTACCTTAGGTGAAATAGCGAAAGGCAACTTACCCTCTATCGAGCAGGTTTTTGTTGACGCACCGTCAGGGTGGCGTAACCGAGATCTCGAGCGTCGGTTATATATGGCAAGACGACGCGCTGAAAAACGTATCAGCGATGATCGCTTCTATGTGGCAAGCTTGTCGTGTCTAGTTACTATTTATAAAGGTCTAATGATGCCGGTAGATTTACCGAATTTTTATTTAGACCTAGCCGATATCCGTATGCAAACCGCTATTTGCCTATTCCATCAGCGTTTTTCAACTAACACCTCACCTCAGTGGCATTTAGCTCAACCATTCCGTTATTTAGCCCATAATGGTGAAATCAATACTATTAAAGGTAATCGTCAATGGAGTCGTGCCAGAACACACGGCTTTAAATCGCCTTTATTACCAGATTTACAAGACGCTGCACCTTTTGTTAACGAAAGTGGCTCTGACTCCTCGTCATTAGATAACATGCTTGAGCTTTTCCTTGCTGGCGGCATGGATCTTTACCGTGGTATGCGATTATTAATGCCACCTGCATGGCAAAATAGTCCTTTGATGGATGATGATTTAAAAGCTTTTTATGAATTTAACTCTATGCATATGGAGCCTTGGGATGGACCCGCAGGCGTTGTCGTGACAAATGGTCGTCACGTTGCCTGTAACTTAGATCGCAATGGTCTGCGCCCTGCTCGTTACGTCATCACTCGCGATGGTTTTATTACTTTAGCCTCTGAAGTCGGTATTTGGGACTATGGTGAAGATGAAGTGGTTGAAAAAGGTCGTGTCGGCCCAGGTGAAATGCTGGCAATTGATACCTATACAGGTAAAATTTTTAACTCTAATGCCATCGACAATGAGTTAAAAATTCGCCATCCATATCGTCAATGGCTCGACAATAACATTCGCCGCTTAATACCTTTTGACAAATTGGATGCTAGTTTAATTGGCCAACGGGTATTTAATGATCAAGAAATAGCCCAATACCATAAAATGTTTAATTACAGCTATGAAGAAATTCATCAAGTAGTGAAAACACTGGCTGAAAATGGTCAAGAAGCTACAGGGTCGATGGGTGACGATACCCCAATGGCAGTACTATCGAGTCAACCACGTTCACTTTATGATTACTTTCGCCAACAATTTGCTCAGGTAACGAATCCGCCGATTGATCCCTTGCGTGAACGCTATGTTATGTCATTAGGCACCTGTATTGGCCGTGAACACAACGTTTTCAATGAAACCACCGGCCATGCTGACCGTATTCTATTTGCAACTCCGGTACTCATGTATACCGGATTGAAGCAGTTACGTGAGCTAGATCCAGAGCATTATCGCTCAGATACATTAACCTTGAACTATGATCAAGATGAAGGATTAGAAGCAGCCGTATTGCGTTTATGTGATGAAGCTGAAACCTTAGTTCGAGACAAAAACACCGTTATTTTAATATTATCAGATCGCCAAATACATCAAGGAATGTTGCCTATTCCCGCAGCTATGGCTGTCGGTGCAGTGCAGAAGCGTTTGGTCGATAAGCAATTACGTTGTGACTCTAACATTATTGTTGAAACGGCTTCAGTACGCGACTCTCATCAATTTGCCGTGCTTTTTGGCTTAGGTGCGACAGCGATCTATCCTTTCTTAGCTTATGAAACCATTGAGCAACTGGTAGAACAAAAACAAATTGACCTTACAGCCCGTCAAGCCGTAGTAAATTATCGTGAAGGCATTAATAAAGGTCTGTTGAAAATATTATCAAAAATGGGTATTTCAACTATAGCTAGCTACCGCTGTGCAGGATTATTTGAAGTGATTGGCCTTAATAGCAACATCATGGAGCTTTGTTTCCCTGATTTGCCAAGTCGTATCCAAGGCGCTGATTTTTCAGATATTGAACAAGACAATATCAATCTGGCTCGCAAAGCGTTTATGCCGCATAAAAAAATGAGTCATGGCGGACTATTAAAATATGTCCATGGTGGTGAATATCATGCCTATAACCCTGATGTAGTTAGCACGCTACAAACTGCCGTCCGCAGCGGCGACTATAGTGATTACCGAATATTTGCTGACCATGTTAATAACCGTCCTGCTGCTGCGTTACGTGACTTATTAGCATTTAGGGACGACCAAACGGCTATTGATATTTCTACTGTTGAGCCTGAAGCTGAGCTTTTTAAACGTTTTGACAGTGCTGCTATGTCTATCGGAGCATTAAGCCCTGAAGCTCATGAAGCACTGGCCATAGCAATGAATCGTCTAGGAGGCTTTTCAAACTCTGGTGAAGGTGGAGAAGACGAGCGTCGTTACGGTACCGTTAAAAATTCTCGAATCAAACAAATTGCCTCAGGACGTTTTGGCGTAACACCTCATTACTTAGTTAATGCTGATGTGCTGCAAATTAAAGTCGCACAGGGCGCAAAACCCGGTGAAGGTGGTCAATTGCCAGGTGATAAAGTAACACCGTTAATTGCAAAATTACGTTTTTCAGTACCCGGCGTAACCTTAATATCACCGCCACCACATCACGATATTTATTCTATTGAAGATTTGGCGCAGCTGATTTTTGACTTAAAACAAGTGAATCCAAAAGCGATTATTTCAGTAAAACTTGTTTCTGGCCCTGGCGTGGGCACTATCGCCTCGGGTGTAGCAAAAGCTTACGCTGACTTCGTTACTATTTCTGGCTATGACGGCGGCACAGGCGCGAGTCCACTCACCTCAGTAAAATATGCCGGTTGCCCATGGGAGCTAGGTTTAGCAGAAGCACATCAATCGCTAGTCACCAATGGTTTACGACATAAAGTACGTTTACAAGTCGATGGCGGCTTAAAAACTGGTATCGATATCGTTAAAGCCGCAATTTTAGGCGCTGAAAGCTTCGGTTTTGGAACTGCGCCTATGGTAACTCTGGGTTGTAAATTTCTCCGTATTTGTCACCTAAACAATTGTGCGACAGGTGTTGCGACCCAAGATGAAGTGCTGCGTGAACAGTTCTTTAAAGGCTTACCTGATCAAGTGATGAATTATTTTAAATTTATCGCTCAGGATGTACGAGAAATTCTAGCGCGTTTGGGGGTTGAAAGCTTAACCGCAATTATTGGTCGTACAGATTTATTGGTCGCTTTGCCGGGTATTACCGCTAAACAACAAAAATTAGATCTACGTCCTATTATTGCACCTGTGGTTGCTGGCGATGATACCGCATTGCATCAAACCACTAGCAATGAGCCTTTCGACAAAGGTGAGTTGAATCAGCGATTACTTGCACTTGCTGAAGATGCAATCGCCCACAGCACAGGTGGAGAGTATCGTTTAAATATTCAGAATACCGACCGTTCTGTAGGAGCTGCGTTGTCAGGTGAAATTGCCCGTCATCATGGCGATCAAGGCATGGCCGCAAGCCCTATTAAAGTGTCATTCAGTGGCACTGCAGGCCAAAGCTTCGGCGTTTGGAATGCGGGTGGTTTAGAAATGACCCTAACTGGCGATGCAAATGACTATGTTGGTAAAGGTATGGCAGGCGGAAAGTTAACCATTAAACCGCCAAAAGGTGTGGAATACTTAAGTCACAAAACCATGATTATGGGTAATACTTGTTTGTACGGAGCCACCGGTGGCAAACTTTATGGGTGTGGCCGTGCGGGTGAGCGTTTTGCGGTACGAAACTCGGGATGTCAGGCGGTAATCGAAGGTACTGGTGATCACGCCTGTGAATATATGACCGGCGGTATAGTAACAATTTTAGGTCAGGTGGGGGTTAACTTTGGTGCCGGTATGACCGGTGGTTTCGCTTATGTTTTAGATGAACAAGACGACTTAGCGATACGTCTAAATAATGAATCCATTGAAATGTTAGCCATAGATAAACTTAATATTCACCAAGAGCATTTACGCGGTATTATCAACCAACACTTAGATGAAACTGGTAGTTTAAGAGCAGAAGAAATATTAGCTAATTTTTCGACTTACGCACCAATGTTTAAGTTGATTAAGCCAAAAGCTGTTGATGTGAAAACCTTATTAGGCCATCGCAGCCGTTCATCCGCAGAACTACGTGTTCAAGCGCAATAATCAGAGCACAAGTGGAGTAACTAATTTATGAGTAAGAATATTTATCAGTTTATCGACGTTAAGCGAATCGACCCGCCAAAAAAAGCGATAGAGCAACGCAAAATTAATTTCGTCGAAATATACCAGCCACTAAGCAATGAACAAAGTGCGGGTCAAGCAGATCGCTGTTTAGATTGTGGCAACCCTTATTGCGAATGGAAGTGCCCTGTTCATAATTACATTCCGCAGTGGCTAGAATTAGTCACTGATGGCAAAATTATGGAAGCAGCAGATCTATGTCACGAAACCAACAGCTTACCTGAAATGTGTGGTCGGGTTTGTCCACAAGACCGGCTATGTGAATCAGCTTGTACACTCAACGATGAGTTTGGCGCCGTGACTATCGGCAACATCGAAAAATACATCACCGATACCGCGATTGCTCAAGGTTGGAAGCCTGATTTATCACAAGTCATTGCCACCGGAAAACGCGTTGCTATCATTGGCGCTGGTCCAGCAGGTATAGCTTGCGCTGATGTATTAACCAGAAACGGTGTTGAAGCAGTAGTCTTTGATAAACACGCACAAATTGGTGGCTTACTGACTTTTGGTATTCCCTCTTTTAAATTAGAAAAAGATGTTATTCAAACCCGCCGAGAAATTTTAGAAGGCATGGGGATTGAATTTCGCTTGAATATTAATGTTGGTGTCGACATTAGCTTTGCTGACATCAGTAACGAGTTTGACGCAGTATTTTTAGCCCTTGGCACTTACACCGACATGACAGGTGGTTTTGAACACGAATCTGCGCCAGGCGTATACAATGCATTAGATTTTTTGGTAGCAAACACGCAAAAATTAATGGGTCTTTCTCAAGAGGATGGTAACGTTAATGCCAAGCCTTACGTGAACTTTTCAGGTAAAAAAGTCATTGTACTAGGTGGCGGCGATACGGCTATGGATTGTGTCCGTAGCTCAATTCGCCAAGGCGCAACATCGGTCACCTGTGCTTATCGTCGTGACCAAGCCAATATGCCCGGTTCGCCACGTGAAGTACAAAACGCCAAAGAAGAAGGAGTCGATTTTCAATTTAACATTCAGCCACTTGATATTGCCACTGATGAAAATGGTAATACCTGTGGTGTGAACTTTATTAAAACCCAACTTGGCGCGCCAGATGCCAAAGGTAGACGGAATCCGGAAGCTATTGCAGGCTCTGAATTCATGATGCCTGCAGAGGCGGTGGTTATTGCCTTTGGCTTTATGCCAAGTCCGCCGCAATGGATGAAAGATGCTGGCGTTGAAGTTGATGCTAGGGGTCGTGTCATTGCCACGGACAAAAGTAGCTTTTCGTTGCAAACAAGCAAGGAAAATATCTTTGCTGGTGGTGATATGGTGCTAGGTTCAGATCTCGTGGTAACCGCTATAGATCAAGGTCGAAAAGCCGCAATGGGCATACTTGACTTTGTCATGACCGCGAAGAAAAAAGAAGCATAAAGGTAGCTAACCTCAACTTGGGTTACTGGACTTTATAATCATTTGATTTATAAAGTTATTGGCTAAATTATTAATTATGTATTTTTCAGTGATAGATTAACAAAGCCTCAATGATGAAATTTAAGTGTTTAACAAGGCATTTTTACAAACTAATAGCGAGCTATTGGGCGTGAAAATAACGCTGTTAGGTGCTTAAATAGTATTATTGAGTAAAGTAGCTTAACCGGAGTTGAGGTTAGTTAGTATCACTTTAAAATACCGTTAACATTGTTATTTTAAAGTGATTATTATTAAAAAGCTTTGTTTAGGAAACATCGTAAAACAGTACTACCGCGAATGGCCTTACACTGATTTATATTAAGTTAATTGCTTAATTGATAATTGGTTACGGCCATTATCTTTTGCCTGATATAACTGCTCATCCGCAAGCTTAATCCAATCCCCGATATTTTCAGATAATGCCGCGTTGGCTGCGATAGCGCCAATGGATATGGTAATGCCAATAAAGTGGTGCGCATCGTATGGAAAACAATGGTGAGCTATTTCTAGACGTAATTCGTCAAGTTTTTTCAACACACCATTCTGTTCATCATGTTGAACAACAATAATAAACTCCTCACCGCCAAACCGCGCAACAATATCACTACGACGATCAAACTTGCATTTCATTAATTCGCCAACATAAGTTAAGCAGTTGTCACCAATCAAATGACCATATTCATCATTAAGTTTTTTAAAGTGATCAAGATCTAACATCGCAACCACCATTGAAGCATTATTTCTTGACAATATAGCTTGTAGCTCACTAAATTTATTTTCTAAGTATCGACGATTATATAAACCGGTTAAGCTGTCTTTATTAGCTAATTCTTTCAGGTTTTTATTTGCCTCATTTAATTCTTTAGTGCGTTTTTCAACTTTTTCTTCCAAGACAACCTGCTGTCTGAGTAATGCAGTTTGTGACTGCTGTAATTTATCATATAAACTCAAAAACTCAGTTGGGGCATCATAAGGAATAGGCTTGTAGCTCTTCTTACCATCGCCATGCGCAAGTTCATTGAGTACAAATGCCAATGGTCGACTTAAAGTGCTAGAAAATTGATTCGCTAATAAGATGACAAAAATAAAAATTACAGACAATGACATGAAAATAGTTAAGTATTGCTGTTCAATCAACTGTAAAATCTGTCCATGTTCAATTAAAGCAAAGACTTTCCAACCATTACTGAGCTCTATTTGACGATATAAATATCGTTTTTTATTCGCACCATAGGTGTCAATCATTATCAACTTATGCTGTAAATTTGATTTCTCAAAAGAAAAATCAAATTTAGTTAGCGTTGTTAGTGCTAAACTCGATTCAGCATAAATAACATTGTCATTTTCATCCGTTAAAACCAGATCTATTTCACGATCATTCATCGCATCACGATTAACTTTTTCAAACATATTGAGGTTTAAAGAACCCTCAACAATTCCCGTTGGGTTTTTACTATTTTGCCCATAAATAGGGGCACTTATCGCCACAATAGGGTCAGAACCAAAACCTCTACCAAGAAAAACGGGGGAAACATAAAGTGACTGATGAAAAAATGCTTGAATAAAATAAGAGCGATCTGCCAAAGTAAACCCTGTTGGGGGTAAACTTTCCATTAAAGCGCGAGGTGATGACGTCACCACCGTTGCGTCTTGATCAGCAACTAGCATCGTCAGAAAGCCAGGATAAAGTTCATGCACTTTGAATAAAGCATCATCGTAATTACTTGGCTCAATAATAGATAATTGATTGGCTATCTGCGCAATAGCTTTTTTGTGTTCCTCGACATGATTCTCAATAATTCGAGCTAAATATTGGCTACTAATATTCAACTTGTCTTCAAATTGCTGATCTTGTATCTCATTCAAGCTACGACTCAATAATAAACAAACACCAACAACAAAAAATGCTGACATGATCCACAAAATATAGTGTAAATATTGCTTAAGGTTTTTCACTAATGGTGGTTGTTGCGACTTGACCCAACCACTTAATTTATCACTGAAAATAAAAATTAATATAACAGCTAAGCTAGTATAAAAAATTGCGTTAATACTTTGTTTAAAAAATGAGAAAAGTAAATAGTCCTGAGCATCTGCGTTGGTAAACCATATGATTGCTGCCGTCAGCGGCATACCAATAATTAGCCAATACAAAAAGTCAGCGGTTGGCAAGTACCAGCCACGGCCACGCAGAAAAGCAACAAAGAGCGCTTCTAAGCCAAAAGTTAGAAAACCAAACGGGTGCCCCCAAATCAGCAATAGTGGTGAAACACAAATTAATGCACTTAATAACGTTAATACTGGGCGTAGGTAGGCTGCAGCAATAATAAAGGCTAAGTTACCAATAATTAAAGTTATATTGTATGCAAGTTCAATCGGAAAACTATTAAGAACAGCGCCTAACAACCCTAAAATCAAAGCAAAGAGAATAGATTTACTTTGGCTAGGTTTTGTCTCAACAATGTCGTCATTAAGCTTTAAAGCTGTCTTAATTGGCGAGATAGCCATGTATAATTACCACTTCAATCGTTTATAAATTGCTAAGATTAAAACTGCTTAAAAAGGAAATGTGTTCTGAGGCAGTAAAGTGCTTTACCAACTCTGAACATAATTACTACGTTCAGCAATATCCATATATTGATTGTACAGCTAAAGTTTACACATAATAGTTAACAATATCTGCTATTAAACTATACTGCATCAAATGCAAAAGCCCTGTCAATATTATTGCAGGGCTTTAAAGAATAACCTAACGCTGATGTGCTATAAAATTTGGTTTAAACCATATCGCTAAATGGGTTCTTTGTGGGCAGTAGTATTTTATTAGCAAAACCGGTAACACTAATATCCTGATCCGTTAACGAAACATCATCATCAGTCAAAGTACCATCACCAAAACGGTAAATAATCTGAAAATCTCCATGATCAGCTTGGGTTTGATAGTTCACTCTGGCTTGCTCGACAGCAACTGACTTATCTCTATAACTTTGAATAGCCTCACTACCATGTCGCTTTTCCATCATCGATAAGGTTACCGCAGGAGAGAATAAAGTCGCCGTTGCATTATTGCCACCAAAGCCTTTTGAGTTGATAAAGGCAATATCCATCGCTGGGCAATCCCAATGTTGGGTGGCAATATTTAAACGCTCGTTATAAACATCATCAGCAACTTTATCAATCGTTGTAATACCTGGCATAATGTTATGAGCAAAGATACCTAACGCCATAGCAACCTGATCGCCACTTGCAGGACCAATCGTATGACCAACAAATGCTTTTGGCGCAGCGACTGGCCAATTATTAATATCAAAGCTTTTGGCAACACGATCATAAATCAATGACTCTGTAACACGGTTTTGCGGCGTACTAGAGCCATGGGCTAAGATAAAACTACGTTGCTGAACAGATTCTGCACCGACAATAGATTTAGCCAGTGAAACTGATTTAGCCATAGTAATGTAATTACCCGGGCCCGGTGCAGTAATCGACTTTTTAATGCCATCGGCATTGGTATAAACGTCAGCAACTGAACCTAAAACATTCGCACCAAGTTCAATCGCTAAGGCGTCATCCATTAGAATAATAAATTGCGCCGCTTCACCAATAGTAAAACCGCAGTTATCGCCAAATGGACGGCTGGTACGACGATGATCGGCAACACCATTACCATCTATCTTTTTCAAACCTTCTTCATTGGCAAGTGCACTCATATTACCAAAGCCTTCAACAACTTCTGGCGTAATTGCGCAATCATTACTACCAACAATCGCTAGGCGTATGCGACCGGCTTGAATATCCTGTACGGCAGCCTTTAAGTTATATAAAAATGTTGCACAAGCACCGGTAGAGGTAAAGGTGGTACCTACATTGCCGGTAACATAGGCGTTAACAAAATCAGTCGGCATAGTATTCAAGCCAAGTGCTAAGTTTTTTGTAGATACCCGCTCGCCTTTGAGGCGGCTTTGCATCATACCACCAACCCCTTCGGCTTGCGTTTGGCCAAACACAGACGCTGAATAAGTGCCAATTTCGTCTGGGCTAATTTTATCGACAATTTCATTCCAACTATAACCGGTCGAATGAATAGCATCGGCAGCACCAAAAATAGTGGCTTGCAAACCGCGTGGTTGATAACGACTGTTATATAAACTTGCTGGTTTAAAGCCGGTAGGAAATTGTCCTGCCGCCTTAATAGGGTTATCACGTGTTGAATCAAGTTTCACTTCGACTTCGCCGGCAATATCAACACGAACACGCTTATCTTCTAATTCGGTAATTTTCCATGTTCTTGGTAATGGGCTCGGTAAGTCGCGGGCACGTGTTTCAAAGCTTATGCCCTGTTCGCCGGCATCCATGGTTAATTTTTGCTGCCACGGAGTTGCATCAGGATCAAAGTGTTCATGTTCAATTTTACGGATCAAGGTGCCGGCTAATATTGCTGCACCGAAACGTTGTTCAACATCAGATTTGGCAACAACCTTGCCGTCGCCATCCACTAACTTGCCATCTTGGCTGGTTAATAAATTCATTAACGTCGCAAGACCAACAAAAGTTTCTTGGCGAGCTTCAGCATTTAATTTATCGATAACAATACGGCGAAAGCCTTGATGAAATGATGTTCTACCTGCGGCGTTAATGCCGCCCATGCCAACTATAATCGGTAACGCAGTCATGAAAAATCTCTTTAAATTCAAACTAAATATTTATATTGTCCAGTGTAAGAGTTACGGTTAACAAATAATATTCATTTATAGCCAAAAAATATGGCAAAATAGCCAAAAGTACCTAAATAGATAATTTTGATAGCAATGAAAGCCAAATTAAAACGCAATAAAGACAAAACGATTAACGTTGCGCTGCTGCTTTATGATCATATGTTAGCAACTAGTGTCAGCCTGCCGGTTGAAATGCTGCGCGCTGGCGAAGCCGTTGCTTTGCAGGAAAATCGTCAGGCTCCGCGTTTATCAATTCAAATGGTTGCCGAAAGCATTAAACCCATCTCCACCCGTGCTTTAATTAAATTGCTACCCGATACTGACATTGAGCATGCACAGCATCCTGATTTTGCCTTTATTCCCAGTTTGTGGCGCAACCCTAGACCAACAATCGCCAAGCAACCTAAAATGCTCAAGTGGCTAAGTGATACATGGCAACAAGGCACAACCTTGATTGGTGGTGGTACTGGTGTTTGTTTGATGGCGGAAGCGGGTATTTTAGATCATCACCCAGCGACAACCCATTGGCATTATGTTGAGCAATTTAAACGTGATTATCCAAAAGTAGATTTAAAACCAGATTTTTTTATTACACAATCTGAACGTACTTACTGTGCAGCTAGCCTAAACGCCCTCGCCGACATTGTCGTACATATTATTTTTCAAGTTTATGGTCAAAATGCTGCCCAGCAGGTAGAGCGAAACTTTTCCCATGAAATTAGAAAACCTTATGAAGAACAGCGCTATTTGGAAGGTGCGGTTGATCGCCATCCCGACGAATTAATCAGCCAAATTCAGTTTTGGCTAAAAACTAACTTAAGCTCAACCTTAACCCTAAATGAAATCGCACAGCAATTTGGTATCAGCCAGCGTTCATTTACCCGTCGATTTAAAATCGCCACCGGTGTCAATGCCGCGCAGTATTGGCAAAAATTAAAAATAGAAACAGCAAAAGAATTATTGGCCGCCAGTAATTTATCAATCCAAGAAGTGGCTTTTCAAGTGGGCTATCAAGACCAAGCAAACTTTACCCGCTTGTTTAAAAAAATACTCAACTTAACGCCAAAAGCTTATCGCGCCATGGTGAGAAAAAAGCTCTTTAGCAATGATTAGCTATTAATTGACTATGCACAAAATTCGCTGTGCAAAAAACTAATCAATTTCACCACTGAAGGATTGGCGATACTGTAATAGATGGTTTGTGATTCTCGACGAGTTTTGACTAAACCATCTTGGCGTAATCTCGCTAAATGCTGCGATAGACTGGACTGGCTTAACTCGATAAAGTTATTAAGCGCAGTGACTGACAGTTCTTTTTCGCCTAAATGACATAATATTAATAATCTATGTTCATTGCTCATCGCTTTCAATAAATCTGCCGCCTGCGAAGCATTCTCACGCATGTCTTTAATATTAATATCTGCTAACTCGGCCATTTATTACTCTCATGCTTATTATCGTATTATTACCAGAAATCATTTCTAGTTGGATCTTACATTAGATACTGCTAATATAAAAGTATATTACAACTTGCTAATATAGATAACACTTCAAGGAAGCATTTTGAATTACCAACGCCTACTAAACTTCGCCATCGCAAAACCGAAAGTGATTTATAGCCTGATCCTGCTAGTTACATGCTTAAGTTTGGCGATGCTGCCGCAAATATCTATCGACACTGATCCTGAGAATATGCTCAGCCAGGATGCCCCAGCGCGCATATTTCATAATCAAATAAAAACTGATTTTCTAATGCGCGATATGATTGTCGTTGGTTTAGTCAGCAAAAGTAGTGTTTTTACACCTGAAACCCTGACCGTTATCGAACACTTGACTAACGATATTCTACTGCTTGATGGTGTTATTGCCCAAGATTTAATGTCATTAAGTGTTGTCGACAATATTCGCCAACTCACCAATGAACAAGGGGTAAATCAAGGTATAGTCTTTGAATACTTAATGAAGCAAGCCCCAACCAGTAGCCAAGCCAGCAGCGAAATTCAGCAAGCCGTAAAGCGCTTACCTATGTTGAACAATACCTTGGTTTCTGGCGACGATAAAGCGGTAGCGATTTACGTACCTATTGTGGCCAAAGATCAGAGCTACATTATCGCGGAAAAAATCCGTGCTTTAGCCAGTAACATCGCGGCAATTAAACAAGAGAACTTGGCCTTTCATATTACCGGTCTGCCGGTTGCTGAAGACCAATTTGGCTATGAAATGTTTGTCCAAATGGGCGTTGCGGCGCCATTGGCTGGCTTAGCAATATTTATTTTACTATGGTATTTCTTCCGTAATATTGTCTTGATTATCGCCCCTATGGTGGTCGCTATGGCAACGGTATTAATTATTATGGGTAGCTTAATTGGCTTAGGGTTTACCGTTCATATTATGTCGTCGATGATCGCGATATTTCTCATGCCGATCGCCGTGGTCGATTCTGTGCACATTTTATCTGAATTCGCCGATCGCTTTAAAGCCGGTGACGATGCTAAAAAAACCATTAAAAAGGTCATGGGACATTTATATAAACCTATGCTATTTACCTCGATAACGTCCGCGGTTGGTTTTTACTCGCTGATGTTGACACCTATCCCGCCTGTGAAGGTATTTGGCGCCTTTATCGGTACTGGTATTTTGTTAGCCTTTGTCTTAACCATTACTTATATTCCTGCTTATATCACCCGCATGAAACCTGAAACACTCGCTAAATTACAACGCGCTATACAGTTGATGGAAGAAAAAGGCCGTTTGGCGACCGTTTTGGCGGCACTTGGTGCATTTTCAGTTCAGCGCAGTAAGTTGATATTAATTGCTTTTATCGCGCTATTTGCCATCAGCCTTGCGGGTATTAATCGTATTGAAATTAATGACAACCCGGTCAATTGGTTCAAAGCCGATCATGAAATTCGGCTGGCTGATAAAGTACTTAATGAGCACTTTGCTGGTACATATGACGCTTGGTTAGTATTTAGCAATACTCAACAGCAGCAACAAAGTGCGCTCGATAGTTTTCAACAAGCACTTGTTAGCGCGAACGACGGCGCAACAAAAAGTGTGATATCACAAGCTTTTGAGCAATGGCGAACAAATACTGGTGCTGATAAACCCTCGTTCTTTAACACCGAGTTACTAATTCAACTTGATGACTTGCGGTTTAGTGCAAGCAATTTAGAGCAACCTTGGCTCGAGCAGCTTTATACCATCAGTGAGCAAGCTGTCAACGCACAACAAATATTTACTGACCCCAACATGCTCAAGTGGTTGGTGAAATTGCAAACGGCGATGGTCAATAAAGGTGATGTCGGTAAGGTTAATAGCTTGAGTGATATTGTTCGCACAGTAAATCGTGAACTCAACTCAGGTGATGATACTGACTTTGTCATCCCTAATACCAGCAATGGCGTTGCGCAAACCTTATTGCAATTTCAGTCTTCTCATCGCCCGCAAGATTTATGGCACTTTGTTAGCCCTGATTATCAACGGACACTTTTATGGTTACAAATGACCAGTGGCGACAATCAGCATATGGCAAACATCGTTACTTGGTTAGAAGATTATATTGCTACCAACCCACCGCCAATCAACGTTAAGCATCAATGGGCCGGTAAGTCATACCTTAACGTGGTATGGCAAGACGCGATGGTAAGCGGCATGATTGATAGCTTGATGTCGTCATTTGTCATGGTATTTCTGATGATGGTAATACTCTTTCGATCAATAAAATATGGCTTATTGGCTATGCTACCGCTGACCTTTACTATCACCATGATCTACGGTCTTGTCGGCTGGTTTGGCAAAGCCTATGACATGCCTATTGCGGTACTATCGGCGTTAACTTTAGGGCTATCGATTGATTTCGCTATTCATTTTATCCAGCGTATTCGCGAACTTGAAATCGAACAACGCAGCTTAGGCCGAGCGCTAATGGCAATGTTTCAAGAACCGAGTCGTGCTATCGCCCGTAATGCCATTGTTATTGCCATTGGCTTTACGCCCTTACTGCTGTCACCGCTTATGCCTTATATTACCGTAGGCTTTTTCTTAGCCAGCATTATGATTTTATCCGCATTGGTCACTTTAGTGCTGCTTCCAGCACTGCTGACCCTATTAGATCGTAGCCGCAATACTAGCCACGACATAAATTTAAAGCCCTAAAACAGGAAAGTATCATGATAACTAACTTACTGAATAATTGGATAAAACCTACTAAAAATAGAGTTAAAATGGCCATGTCGCTAACCTTACTTTTGGCAAATAGCTTGAGCGTATACGCGCAAGAGCCGGCGACTTTAGCCAATGAAAGTGATAAAAAAAAGCAAGTAGAGAATATTATCAAGCAAGCCAACCTTGCTTCTTATTACGCCGGAGATGATGGCAGCGCTGAAGCGCGCATGATCATTGTTGATGAAAACGGTAAGCGCCAAATGCGACAATTCACTATTTTGCGTAAAGACCAGCAAGACTTGGGCGACCAAAATATATTGGTGTTTTTTTCGCAGCCCAGTAATGTCAAAGACACCGTTTTTCGGGTCGAGAAAAAGCTTGCAAACGATGATAACCGTTGGTTATTTTTACCCGCACTGGATTTAATAAAGCGCATTTCTGCCGGTGATAAACGCACTTCGTTTGTTGGCTCACATTTTTACTATGAAGATGTATCTGGTCGTAACCCGCAAGAAGATAACTTCACTTTAGTCAGTGAAGACAAAGCAGCCTATGTTATTAACGCTAAACCCAAAGATGCTCAAAGTGTTGAGTTTAGTCACTACACCGTAAAAATTGATAAGAACAACTTCTTGCCAATAGAAACAACCTATTTTGATCACAACAATCAAGCAACGCGTAAAATGGCGGTACTGCAAGTACAAGAGATTAACGGTATACCCACAGTGATGAAATCACGTATTACTAACCTAGGTAATAACAGTTATACCGAAATGCAATTTCGCCATGTGAAATATAATGTTGGTTTGCCTGACAGCCTGTTTAGTGAGCGCAGTATGCGCACGCCACCTAAAGCTTGGCTAGATTAATCTAGCCCCATAACCTGATAAATATTATGCCTTTTACTAGCCGAGCATTATGCAAAAAACAGCTACGCAATAACTTATTGCTGAGCACTTTCCTGTTTGTCACTCAGCTATCGGCTTTCGCAAGCAACGAAAGCGTTGTTGACACTGAGCAAAAAAATCAGCCCACCGAAGAAAGGGCAGATAATTTGGCTGACGGATGGAGTGAAGAGTTCAGTGAAGAAAAGCAACCATCACCATGGCAGTTAACAGGATTTGTTGAGGCCGCCTACGGACAGTTTTTACAAACTAACATCGTAAAAAATAGTGCTTCACTGAACGAATTTAGAGCCAGAGCTAATCTCGACTATAGTCATAATATGTTCAGCGCCAGTGGTAAAATTGATAGCTATTACGATGCAATATTAGCTAAAAACATTTGGCAGACCCGAGAATTAAGTATTAGCGCCAGTCCTTTCAGCTTTGTTGATATTAAGGCGGGCCGACAAGTATTAACTTGGGGCACAGGTGATTACCTATTTCTTAATGATTTATTTGCTAAAGATTGGCAATCATTTTTTTCAGGCCGTGCAGATGAATATTTAAAAGCACCGTCAAATAGCCTCAGAAGTAACTGGTTTTTTAACGACGTAAGCTTCACCTTAGTATGGACTCCTGAGTTTACCGCTGATCATTACATCACGGGCGAACGCTTTTCATTTTACTCACCACAAGCACAGCAATTAGTCGCACCAGAGCAGGCTTTTAATATCGATAAAACCAATAAAGCCCAGTGGTCAGCGCGGTTAAAAAGCCGCATTAATGACGTCGAAATTGCCCTGTACGGTTATCAAGGTTTTTGGCCCACGCCAACAGGAACGAAACAACTAAGTCATGATATTAGTCAAAATCAAGCTTACTTTCCGAAATTAAACGCATGGGGTATCAGCGCGTTAAGCCCTTTCAACGGCGGCATTATCAACGTTGAATACGCTGCCTATAATAGTATTGAAGATAGTCATGGCAACAATAACTTGATAGCCAATGGCCAACACCGATGGTTAATTGGCTACGAGCGAGAAATAGCAAAAAATTTTACTGCCGGTATGCAGTACTATTTAGAACGGACAAAACACTACCAAGCACTGGTGAGTAATAGCGCGACACCTGAGCAATTAGTGGCTGAAAACCGGCAGTTATTAACCTTACGTTTAACTTACCGTGCACAGCGACAAACCCTAATTTATTCGCTATTTAGCTTTTATTCCCCCAGTGACAAAGATGGCTATCTCAAGCCTTCTGTTAATTATCAATATAATGACCAATGGCTATTTAGCGCGGGCGCAAACATATTTTTTGGCCAAGATGAGTTTTCATTCTTCGGGCAACATCAAGATAACAGTAATGCTTGGTTAAGGGTTCGTTA
>CAJXUN010000011.1 GCA_913061475.1 uncultured Colwellia sp.
CAACTTCATTAACATCGGCAAAGTCAGCAAGGCGATTACTGCGGGTTCTTAATTCGCCGGGCGTTTGCGGCCCTCTGAGCAATAAAAGACAAATAATGGCTCGTTGTTGGGCAGTAAATTTTAAATTGCCAAACTCAGTATCACAAAAACGATGAATATATTTACTCACTCGGCCCGAAGCTGTGTGGTCTATCATTAATAAATTCATTTTCACTAGTTCATCAACGCTATTTTGCACGTCGGCTTCACTAAGCGACATTACTGGCTCGCGATTACTTTTTTGATTACAGGCTGTGGTTATGCCGTTAATTGAAAGTGGATATTGCTCTGGCGTAGTGGTTTCTTTTTCTAGCATTACACCGATAATACGCGCTTGCTCTGCGGATAGTGTGATCATATGAAGGTATCCTTATAAAAAATAGCAACTTAACAAAAACTTGCGTCACAGTTATAGCAAGCAATATACGTTTTTACTATCTGAATATACTCGATAGCGCATAAAAAAAAACATAGCTAAAGTTAGTTCAATTTCCCTTACTCAAACAACTCTTTCATTGCAGGTAGCTCTTCAATGGCTTTATTTATCTCTGCAGCGGCTTCATTGACAATCTCGATACACAAGTCAATGTGGTTGACTTCTTCGGCTGATAAACCTTGTTCTAGTGCTTTACCCTTGGCTATAGCTATTGCGCCAAGCACTGATTTGACCATTTGACTCATGAGCAATTGCATACGCGGTAATGATATTTCAAACTCATCAGCAAAGTCGGCTAGCATATAGGCTGAAATGGGAGAGTTAAAGTTACCTGCATTGCCAGTATTGTACTCGCCAATTGACATTGCATAGTGTTGCGGAATAATGCTTTCTTGAGCACGTGCACTGTCGGCTTGGGAGTTTTGTACTTCCCTAATGATGGCCTCTATATTCACAAGATCATAAAAAGGCGTTAGCGCTAAGCCATTTTTATCGACAAAAAAACTGATGTTTTTACCATGTGCATCATAGTTACGCACTAGCATATTAAATGTCAGCCAACGAACAAGTTGAGTTTGATAAGCTTCAGAGTTGGTTGTTTCAACGTTAAATAATTTTGGAAATGAAACACCATCTCGGATATAGATACCATCGCCTTCATCACCAAATTGGCGTTCATATTTATAGGAAGGTGGAAGATTAGTCGCTTGGCAACCATCAATAACATGTCGGCGTAATACACCTGAGTTATCAGGTAAAATGCGTCTGTCGAAACGATCAATCACAAACGCTCGAACGCCACCATAGGTGCGTACTTCAACAGAAGGAACATTAAGACCAGACTCACCAGCAAGTAACATGGTAAAGAGTTCATTCACCGCGATAAATGGCGCTTTGCCTGTTTCGAACTTAACAATTTTGTTAGAACACAATTCTCCTTCGCCAAAGCCAAGCTTTCCATCCTTTTCAAGCAAATTAAGTTTATCTTGCACACCGGCAACTGATAATCGAGTTCGACCATCCCAATAAGTGATAGATTCGCCAGCGTCTTTAAAGCGAGCAAGCTTTTCACCTAGCTCAATTGGGGTTACTTCTCTAAAAGTAGTTTTTTTAACTGCATTCCTTTCTCCTCTAAAAGATAGCGCTCCAGAGGTTTCCTCACCAATTATTTTGATTAAGCCAAAGGTATTGTTTTTAGAAATAGTGGTATTACTGGTGATTTCTTCCAGGCCTTTACCTTCAGGTAATAAGTTTTGTAAATAATTTCTAACGGCTCGGTGGTCAAAGTTACCGTCTAATGGAAGATAAGGGGAGATCGCAAAGCCTTCATCAATCCATGATGGTTCATAAGTTAGCGAGATGTCAGTATCAGAGCCTACAGGAATGCTGATTGTGGCAATTTTCTTATGGTGGCCTATGAACACATATAAATTATTTACCTTAATACCACTGGTCATCACTTGCTCCGGTAATCTTGTTATTTTGTCTGTGTTCATCAGATATTAGACTGAATGACAAACCAAGATACTCCATCACTTTGAGTATGTTGGTGAGCTTAACGTTGGTATCGCCTTTTTCTATTTTTATCAGAGTAGGTTTTGATAGTGAAAGAGCTGCAGATACATCAACCAATGTCAGTTTCATACCTGTACGCTTAGCGGTGATCGCTTCAGCTAACTGCTTAGATGAGAAGCTTTTAGTTAAATCTGGCATCTTGGTGCTTTTAACCACTCTACCTAACGTTTGCTTTATTGACATACAGCCCCATAAGTTAACTTTAACTGACTTTTAAATATAAATTAGTCAATAAGAACTTAAAAGTCAACATTAGTTAACTTATGGAAGTGTTTAGTTTATCTTGCACCCATAGGTAAATTATAGTTAACTTTTGATAGGCTTATCGCTTGAGACACACCTAAAGTAAAGCATACTTTACTTTAGGTGTGTTTCAATCTATTGAGTAACTAAAAAAACTCGCCATTAGCAGAATTAATTTAGCTAGTTTTGGGTTGTCAGCATTAAGAACTTGAGACGTTAGAGCTATTGCTTTTTTGATTGCATCACCAAAGCTCATAAGAACACCGTCGTTTTCACCAAAAATGCCTAGCTTCCGACTGTTCGATGATATTGTATAATTTCGACACGTCGACCGAACATGTTTATGAAATCGACATTAACACCAAATTTGAGAAAAACCATAGAATAATGAAAAGTAAAAAGCCCCACAAAAGTGAGGCTTTACAATGGATTATTTAAAAAGCGGAACGTATTAAAACATTATTCAATATTCTGGATCTGCTTACGCATCAAAAATATATTTAACAATTAAAACAATAGCGTAAAGCAACTAAAGCAAGTGAAATCACCGTTATGTCACCAATTATGTCACCACTCAGAATTACTTAGCTTATTACAACTTGGCCCATATCCCAGCAGTAATCACTACCAATAAATTTTTTTACTTTATTTAAATCCAAATCATTGCCTGGATCAGTTATAGGAAAACCATGGTATAAGTTTAAATGGTGATTATAGAATTGAAACCATTGCTCATTAAAGCATGCATAAGTAGATCTTTTTCCTGCAATTCCAATACTTGAAGAAAGAGCTTGTTGTGCAGAGCTATGATCCAAAGCCATTTTACTCCAAACATTCCCGCTGACTATTATATCTTTCGGAATTCTATGTTTAGGGTTTTCATCATAAAGCCATGTAGCTTCAATTACAGACTGAGCAGACACATAATTGCTAACCGACTTTTCAGTGCCATTTGAACGAAGTTCTATTCTATCAGCATTAAATTTACTATGTTTAATAGATATAATGGAGTGAGTTGTTTCATTGTCATACGCAAAGTGGAGGGCCGTATTTAAGCAACAAGCTTTGTCTCCGTCATTTAATTCATTGATCTTAGTAAATTCTTTTAAATATGGTCCCTTAACTAAATTAACTAATATTTTTTGTAGTAAAGTTTTATTCCCTGGAGAATAACTTTTCTGAAGTTGCCATAAAAACTCATGGAGTGTTAGATTTCCTATCAAATTTTTATGCTTGAGATCTTCAGTTCTCAAAATAGGCTTGAAATTCCTAATTAAGGACGTCTCATCAATAGTATTTACTAAGTCGTTTAACGCAATTTTTCCATCATTAATATCCTCAAATTGACCAACAAAAGATTTTTCATTTATACAGTATTGCACTAAAACAGCCTTAATAAATCTTTATCTAATTGATCAAAGAAACCTACATCTAGATTCGTAAAGTTACCATCTTGGTCTATTTTAATTTCTTCAACATGTCTCTCATCATTAATTTCTGATATCGAATTAATAATAATGTGGCTTTCGGAAACTTGATTTTCTTTGGCAAAAATCCTAAAACCATTAACTATATGGTCACTATGTGTTTCTACAATGACCTGTACATCATGCATAGATAATAAACCAAGAAACTGAGCTAAAGCGGACTGTGCTTGAGGATGCATATGAACTTCTGGGTTTTCCACGATTAGCGTTCCACCTGGTTTAATACATAAACCTGCAACAATAATAGGGAGAATATAGCTAATACCAAACCCTACATTTATCGGCCTAATTGGTCTTTTCGATTTTCCCGGTAAATACGTATTATAAACTTTATCAATCTCTTCAGTCTTAGTAACTTTCATATCAAAGCCTGGACAAATCTTTCCCATCGCTACTTTTATTGCAAAATCCGTATATATTTTACTATCAGCTTCGTCTGAACCAATCAGGTCATTACAAATGATTCTTGCAAATGCTTGATTAAATACAGGTTGCGGCGCATAACGTTGATATTCTGAAAGTGTATACTCACCATATATTCCAAAGTTAAGCTTTGATTGATCCCTATCAATATCAAAACTAGCTCGAGGTCCATGTCGTTCAGCTGATAAATATACAAAATCATTGTTAAAGCTGGAAATTGCTTGAGATGATTCAGGTGTCATTCTTGCTTCATAATGAGTACGATTATCTGTCGTCACTTTTAGTTCAACGGTATCATCATTTACAGAAATTTTTATCGTATCATCCAAAGCACCATGTGAAAAAACATCGTAAATAGTACCGAAACTAAATAATTCACCATAGAATTCTAACAATCCACTTTTAAGGTTATTTTCATTCTGCTTTATTAATAATAAAGATTGGATTGCAGTAGATTTACCAGCCGAGTTTGCTCCACAAAAAACGGTTAAGTTTGAAAAGTTGAAGTCTTGTTTTTTGAAACATTTAAAGTTTATAAGTTTTAGTTTATTAAGCATGATAATTACTAATATACCTAATCAATTTGTCTAAAGTCGCTAGAGGTTGAAAGAATCGAAATGGTTTAAAGTCGTTTACATTAATTGGAATACCTATAGAGTCTAGAGTCACTAAACTTAATGCTTCATCTATCGATAGCATATTATTTGATAAACTATAAGCTTTGATCTTGGATGAGTAAGTTAAATCAATTTGCTTAACACCTTTAATTTCACAAAGTAAGGATAAGCTTCTCCCAACTAATGTATGTTCTACATCAAAGTCGTTATGCTCCACTAACATCATTGTCTTATCTAATGCAGTTTCTATTGAATCATCATGCAAAAGCTCTATGGGAAGATCAACGTTCTCGATACTATAAGAATATTTATTATTTACGCCATAAATAATTCCTTCTAGTAGCGTATTAATAAGAATTAAACCTAAATAAAATTCCTCTATTCTAGCATTGCTTTTATACCTTTCTTTACCAAACCGGCCTCTTATCTGGCTCACCGTAACTATGCGAGAATAATTTTCGGCTAAACTCCTTAGCTTTTCAGAAGCTCTACTAAAGGCGTAATTCCTTGCAATTTGAGAGACATTTTTGTTTCTATCACCTTCATGATAACGTCTATAGAATTCGCATTTCAGACGAGGGTTTACATCATGATAAATAGTATTTATTGTAATAACTGAATCAACCAATGCATTTTGTATTCGAAACTCTAAATCAGAATAATAACAACCATTCAAATCATTTAAGACAGTAATTCTTTTTAGATTAAACTCATTATTTATAAAAGCTCGTATAGCTTCTATACGCTGAATTCCATCGATTATTAGAAGGGAACCATATTTGGTTTCCTCAACCCAAATCGAACTAACAGGAAGTCCTAATAGTAAGGATTCAATAAACTTTGACTTTTTGGCCTGAGACCAAGCAAATGATTCTCTGAATTCAGAAAACAGATCAAGCCTGCCTGTTTCAATATATCTCATTAAATCGTTAGTCGCGGCCTGATGAACTTTGGTTTTAAAACCAGGTTCAAGAAATAGGTTCATAAAAGTCCCCTCTTAGTATGAAAGCTCATCATCCAGTAAGTCATGTTAAATTGAAAGTATCTTCCCACAATGTTACCTAATACCATCTTGCAATAGCTCTTGCTCCCAATCATCCTCAAGCAGCATTTTAAATTTCATTCCACCAGAGGCCATTTCTAACTCAAGTTCACCAGCATTAACAGCATTTTCAACATGCGTGGTTAAAAGCTCAAAGAGTTCACGTTTATATTCTGTATCATCATTGCCTTTTAAGAATTCACCTTTAGTTTCTAATAATGCAAAACTAAGTTCTCCTGTTTTCTTTTTATCTAAGCAAACTAATAAATCTGGATATACTTTTTGTTTTTGCCAACCTTGTAAACTATAGTCACGCTGATTAACAGCTATACGATGCCACCAATGCACAGTTTTTCGTCCATCTAAATACCAGGCAGTATTTTTTTCCAACTCATTAACACCACGTTGGTATACTTTCTCATAAAGGCTTCGCTCTAGATCTTCTCCATTCTTCCGTTTAAGTAAGCAGTCTTCCTCGCTAACTTGAACCGTTACTTGCTTGGCAAGCTCCCAGTTCAATTCTGAATCCTTCGGTGTTACTAACCGGAGTGAAATATCACCTGTTGAAATTTTGCTACGAAATAGCTTTTCGCTTAATGAAGATACTTGTGCACTTAAATCCTTTTTCATCAATTTAAGTAGCTCTAGTCTACCGACGAAAAGCTGTTCTTCTGATAAGCCTTTTTCTCTAAGACTTTTAAGTGTGCTCTTTAAAATTCTCATACATTGCCAAGGGTTAGGAACAACGTCCATTAGCTGACGAACTAAAAATGGCTCATCTAAAGGCTCCCCTATAAGCTCTTCAGCTTCTTGTTGAGACAGCTCTAACCCTAATTGTTCAGTATTTCCCTTTTTCAAGTATCCTACTCTGGCAATTGTTCGTTGAAGGGTATCGTCTGTAAGTTCAACTGTATCTGCTTTCCCAAACTCAAATTGCTCCCAATCTAATTCACCAAGAATATCTCGGTCATAATCAAATTCACGAAAACCCTCTGTTTTAGATTCGTCTTTACATAATACTTTAGGAAGAAAAATACGAGGTAAATTCCGAAATTTCTCTCGCAACTCAATGGTGACGGCTTGAGTCTCTGGAATACCTGAACCATCGTCATTGCCACCTTTTACATAACCAGCCAAGTCCCCCATCCCTTCGTCTTCTAAGCCTTTACGTACACCGTCTATGGCCGTACTAACATCTTGATCAAAGGTAAATACATAACACTCATCTAGTTGCTTATTTTTAGTTAACTTGGCTTCTGGTTGTCTAAGAATTCGTCCTACCATTTGTGTTAAAGCAGTTTGTGCTGTCATTTTAGAGAGAATAGTTAACACGTATGCAAAAGGGCAATCCCATCCCTCGCGCAAAGCATCTTTAGTAATAATAAAGCGAACTTTACTGTATTCGCTCATCAAATCTTGATTACTAATTTCATCTGCGCTTGCCGTTTTTACAGCAATAGCTGCCTCATCAACGCCTAAAATTTGAATTAGATACTCTCTAACATCTTCAGTATGTACAAACTTATTATCACGTTGTTCTTTTCCTGTCCGTTCAACACGAATTAACATTATTGGTCGGATATAACGACCTGTATCATTTTGTAGTTTATCCGCTTCTAACTGAAGTTCATTCAATTTTGCATGTGAAACAGATAGGGTGTGCTTCCAATCAGCTTTTTCTTCGTTGATTATATTGATGGGCAATTTTATCATTTGCTCATCCTTTAGATCTGTTCCCGGTACATTCACCATCACATTTGATTGGTGGGTACCTTTTGAGTTAGGAGTTGCTGATAACTCTAATATGAATTTTGGATTGAAATTGTGAAGTGTATCTCTTGCTGTTTCACTATAAGCTTTATGTCCTTCATCGATAATAATCGTTGGTCTTACTAAGCGTAATACATTACCCAAGCTCATTTTTATAGAAGTTACCGAACCAAACAGACCACCTTCACCCAAATCGTTGCTATCCAAATTACGAACTTCTTTGAGTAAATCTTCATTTGCAATAATATCGTCTTCAACAGGAAAAAATGATGTGAATCGCCCACTATCTCGAAACATTTTTAATGTCTCTTTTGACTTTCTAGCAGCTGACGGCAACATTAATAACATTACACATAGTTGTTGTTTTACATCAGCCTTGGTAAATGCATCATTCTTCTCTAGTAACTTAACGCGGCCACCAGATGCTCTTTCAAGCATTTGCCGATAAGGATGCTCTCTATTGGCTAACTGTTTCCATGTTTGTTTATAAATTGCATCTGAAGGGACCACCCAGAGGATTAGTCCAGTCTGTAGTTTAAAATAATCCGTTTGAATACGCTCAACACTTGAAGCAGCAAGTAGCGTTTTGCCTCCGCCAGTAGGAACGCGGTAACAGATATTTGGAATACTTCTATCTAAGCCATCGTAATGACTTAGATAAGGAGCAATAAATTTTTTGCCTCTTGCATCACTTAAATGAGGAAGTAATCGCTGTTTGTTTAACTCTTTCCACGCTTCATCACAATAGTTAGCAAGCTTAACGTCTTTACCTTTGCTACGCTGAAATTCAACAAAGTCTTCTGCATCACCACGCTGTTCATCAAGAATACTGAGGTATTTGTCTAACTTATCTAAAACACCTTGTTGATAATCTTTTAATTCCATGATTAATTCCCCATTATTCTATGAACTGCATACGGAAGTTGACAAAACTCGATACGATTTTTTGACAGTTCCTTCTGACTCATAAACTTAGCTACTGCAAATACAATAGTGCGTTTACCTTTAGCACCAGAGGCTTTAATAGCTTCTAATTTGTCATTATTAAGTGCAGCTTCATTGGAGCGAAGCCAGGTTGCATCAGGTTTGTAGAATAAATGAATTCGGTATAAATCGGTTTCACCAACAAGACCATCTACTGAAGGCTTCGAAACTGCTTCAAGTGAACGTCCTGTAGCAGTGTAAAAAACGTATTGAGCAAGAGCCTCATGACTTGGTAGCCCTTCACCTGTTAGTAAACCTTCGATGTTAATTGGCTCCCCAAGAGTACAGTAAGTAAAACTCCCCCCTAAACCAGGTGCGTGTTCCTCTATTTTTCGCTCACCGACAACAGTTAATACACCATCTTTTATTTCTTTTTTAATATTATCAAAGCTATTGCCATATTTAACTTCTAGTTGTTCTACCTTAGCTAATATGTCAGGTGATTTTTTATAAAAATTACTCCAAGTAAGTTTTTCTTTATAAAGCTCTTCTCTCTGTGTCCCTTTGTATTCATAACCTGAGATTACATTACTAACTCTTTTGGCTGTCATCGTTTCGGCATAGTCCTCACATTCAATGAGGATGAAACGTCTATCACCATTATCTTTTTTATTTGCTTTTAATACAGCCTCAGCGGTTGTCCCTGAGCCAGCAAAAGAATCTAAAACTACAGATGTAGGTTGTGTAGCAAGCTCCAGTACTCGCTGAATCAACCTAACTGGTTTTGGTGTTACGAATACATCACCAGAAGTATCAAAATCTAAAATATCAAGTAATGTTCTCTTTGCTTCTTGAGTATGACCAACATCAGACCAGTGCCATATAGTCTGAGGCACACGACCTTGCTTCACCTCAGTAAGAAAAATTTTAGGAGCAGGTATATTATTTCCTGATTCCCCCCACCAAATCCTATTGTCTTCATCTAACTTCCAAAAGTTTTCTTCCGACACTTTCCAGTACAGCCCTCTAGGTGGTCCCTCTACAACGCGACCGCCAGGACATTTAATTGAGTAAGTTCCCTTACTATAAAAATTTCGAGCCGCTAAATTATTGGGTCTCCATGGGCCTCGTGGATCATCATCAGGGTTTTTATACTTAGCATTAGATTCCTCAGCACGTTCAAGTAAATTGGGTACCCATGTTTCAGCATTTTTAGCATAAATTAATATATGGTCATGGTCTTCTGAAAAATGACGAGCGGTGCTTTTAGGGGCATAATTTTTATGCCATATACTCCCCGTTATAAAATTTTCTTCTCCAAAAACTTCATCCATTAAGACCTTAAATTTATGAACTTCATTATCGTCTAAAGTAATCCAGATACTGCCGTCTTCACTTAGAAGTTCCTTTAATAGATTAACTCTAGGCCACATCATACAAAGCCATTTATCATGGCGTTCAAGGTCTTCTTTATCTACAGGGTTTGCTGATTTTTTTAACCACTCTTGCATTAAAGGAGAGCGAACATTATCGTTGTAGCACCACCCTTCGTTTCCTGTGTTGTATGGAGGGTCAATAAATATACAATCAACCTTACCTGCATGAGTTGGTAGTAAAGCTTTAAGTCCTTCAAGATTATCACCATGGATGATCAAATTATCATCTAAAGTTGGAGCCTTATTCTCTTCAGGTAATGACTTTTCTTTATCTATTTTCAATTCACGAAAGGGAACACTTAAGTGGTGAGAGTAAACAAATTGTTTACCTTTAAATTCTAATGATGGCATCTTAATTTCCCATTATTTTATGAACAGCATACGGCAACTGGCAAAATTCAATTCGATTCTTAGTAAGCTCTTTTTGGCTCATAAACTTGGCAACAGCAAATACGATAGTTCGTTTTCCTTTAGCGCCTGAGGCCTTGATAGCTTCTAGTTTGTCATTATTAAGTGCGGCTTCATTGGAGCGTAACCAGGTTGCATCAGGTTTGTAGAATAAGTGGATACGATATAAATCAGTCTCACCGATAAGACCATCTACTGAAGGCTTTGAAACAGCTTCAAGTGAGCCACCTGTGGCAGTATAAAAAACGTACTGCGCAAGAGCTTCATAACTTGGCAAACCTTTGCCTGTTAACAAACTTTCAATTTGAATTGGCTCACCAAGGGTGCAATAAGTAAAACTGCCTCCCAAGCCAGGGGCTTGCTTTTCAATCTTTCGTTCACCTACAACAGTTAACACACCATCTTTTATTTCTTTCTTTATCTTGTCGAATTTATCGCTATGTTTAGCTTCTAGCTGATCTACTTTGGATAATATGTCGGTAGATTTTTTAGAGAAGTTACTCCAGGTTATTTTTTCTTTCAGTAATTCTTCTTTTTGAGTTCCTTTAAATGGATAACCTGAAATGACTTTTCGCACTCTTTCAGCAGTAAGCGAATCTGCATAATCTTCACACTCTAATAAAATAAATTTCCGATCACCATCATCATGTTTATTTGCTTCTAGAACTGCATGTGCAGTGGTACCTGAACCAGCAAAAGAATCCAAAATTATGGCATTTTTTCCTGCTGATAATTCTATACACCGAGCAACATGACTAAGAGTTTTTGGGGCATGACCAAGTGGATTATTACCAGCAAATATATTTTTTAATAATGTAGTACCTAAATCAGTAGCAAATTCAGGTCCACTCCAAAACGATTTAGGCTTTTTCCGATTGGAACTATCTTCTAGATCTAAATAAACTCGATATGAAATATCTAAACGCCCTTTATTAGATTCTTTGGCTTTCAAGTCTTTTAAATTATCTGCAACTCTTTTTTTCCCCCAACGCCAGCGCCCATCAGTACCATCACCTCTCTTAGGTAGGATCTTCACACTTTCATTGCTTTGAGGCTCTAACGCAAGACTATCATTTCCTTTATCCCAATAAATGGGGTAGAACATTTTGGGCCGATCTTCTCTTCGATCTTCACTTCCTCTCTTTCGTAGGTCTCTTAAAGAGTACGGTATTCCTTCTTCATCGACTAAATCAAATTCTGCAATTTGCTTTTCTGTTAATTCCAGTCCTCTGGAAATATACTCATCACCCGAATAAACAATGATATACTCATGGGTTAGAGCCAGATGTTCTTTATCATTACGGCCTTTTAAATTATTAACAACGACAAATAGTCCAACAAATTTATCTTCTCCAAAGATTTCATTCATAACAACTTTGGCATTATTAACCTCGTGATCGTCAAGAGTTAGCCAAATACTGCCTTCTTCGGAAAGAAGTTCATTAAGTAGTTGCAACCTTGGCCACATCATACATAACCATTTGTCATGCCGTTCAAGATCTTCTTTATCTACTGGGTTAGCTGATTTTTTTAACCACTCCTTCATAAGTGGTGAACGGACATTATCGTTATAGCACCAGCCTTCATTTCCCGTATTGTATGGAGGATCAATAAATATACAGTCAACCTTACCTGCATGAGTTGGTAGTAAAGCTTTAAGCCCTTCAAGGTTATCACCGTGAATGATCAAATTATCTTCAAGAGATGGTGAACTGCCTTTTCCTGATAATGACTTATCTTTATCTATTTTTAGTTCACGAAAGGGAACACTTAAGTGATGTGAGTAAACAAACTGTTTACCTTTAAATTCTAACGTTGGCATTATAGCTCCATTAATTTTTTTGCTTTTCTATCCAAGCTTCTAGATCTTCACGTTTAAAACGCCAAGCACCACCAACTTTAAAGCCTGGTAATTTGCCTTCAGCGGCCAAGCGGTATGCGGTTTTTTCAGTTAACTTTAGATATTCTGCTACTTCCTTGATAGTAAGGATTTGATCAGTCATAGGATAAGCTCTCAAAATGATTAATTAGAGAATATGGGAAAATTAGGGAAAATACTACTATTGAAGTGTTACTTGAGACTCAAAGGCAAAAATTTTTTAAAATTATGGCCGTTTATTTGTTATCAAAAAACATTAGTTAATCCCTCTTTCTTCGAAAGAGATAATTCTATGTTGGGTCTATATAGAAGTATTTATTTTGATTTTTATAAAAAATAATAAAATATTTGAATAAATAAAAAGGAATAAAAGAAAGATAAACTATTAAATCCCTCTTCTTCGAAGATTAGAAAAAGAAGAAATATACATTTAACTTTTGAATTTAGATTATTTCATAGAAAAATAGAATTGTCAATTTTAAAAGGCAAAGGTTTGCAATAAAACCCTTATAATACATATACGTACAACAACACCCCCTTGACTTTTAAGAATATTTTTGATAAGTTTATATATGACTAGTGACCGACTAGGCCTATCACTTCGTGTAAGCGTCGGAAATTAGAAATTTAACTTCGGATAAGAACAGATATCTATCACGCTGATTGAATATCTCATGGATAATTTAACTTAATCTATGGTGATATTATGAATAACAGCTATCAATTTTTCCATCTTGAAACATATGCGGATAAACCTCTAAAAAATACTTTACGTCCTTCTGCTGAGGCAGTCGCACGCGAATGCCAAAGAGTAGAAAAATCTTTCCCTCACATATTGAATCCACAAAAACCACTACTTCTTTATGGGGTAGAGCCTTTGGAAGCTCTTTCTGAAGTTCGTGAATTGATAAAAACTTGCAAAGATCCATTAGGTCGCAAAACTCGATCTGATGCTCAAATTATTGCATTTGGAGTTACCTCAATAAAGGTGAAAGCTACTCAGGAAAATTGGAATTCACCAGAAGTACAAAAATGGTCTAAGGATTCCATAGCTTTTTTCAAAGAAAGGTTTGGTGATTCATTTATTAGCTGCGAATGTCACCTTGACGAAGAGTATATTCATCTCCATCAAATTTTGAAACCTAAAATCAATGATGATGGAACTTTAAATTTGGAATCTTTTCATCCTGGATTAGCAGCTCAACGTGCCGTAAAGACGAAAACCAAAAGTGCCAAGGATCACGCATACAAAGAAGCAATGCGTAACCTTCAAGATGAGTACTTTCAAGCTGTAGGCATTAAAAACGGTCAACTCCGCTATGGTCCTCGCCGCCGCCGTCTCACTCGTAAAGAATGGTATGCACAAAAACGCTACGCTTCGCTTATTAGCAAAATATTTAACGAACAATCATCTTTAGTTTCGACGCTCACTAAAAAACTTACAAAAGCAAAGAGCGTAATAACCAAACTAATTATATCGAAATTAAAGCCCCAAAATGGTGCTGCAAACTCCCTCGAGGAACCAAAATTATGATTTCTGAATCGAAATTAACCCTTTATAGAAAAATGTACCAAATGTATAAGCCTTCGTCCCACTATGAGCTTGAATGCCTAGTTCATGAATCGGTTGGCGAACTAATTGATGCTCAACTTGATAGAGTAATATGTGAGCTTATATTGAAACAAAGAATAAATGAACTTGATAAATTAATAAGAGATCTAAAAGTTCATTTTGATGATGTGTATATTGATTTAGAGCAATATGAATACCATGAATTTGTTAGGAAGCTCTCTAAACTTAAGCCTTGTGACGAGTTATTAGAATATCATTTTTCAATAGTTGAACTACTAAAATTAATGATTCTACGAATCAAAATTTCGAATAGTGAAGCCTTTGCCTCAAGCAAAGTAAATACTATGATATTTGAAATAATTAATAAGCACATACCTGAAAAAACTAATCAACCTATTATTAATGATAAAGAAGATGAGAAACTCAAAAAAACACAAGAAAAAAGTACAGTAGAATTACTCATAGATAAAGATTCAAATGAAGTAATTGATATTTTTTCAATACTTGATATTTAGTAAATGTTAAGCGCTTAACATTAACCATATATAGATATCTGCTGCCTTTGGCAGGGGACGTTCTATCGCACTATAGTGTCCCCTTCTAAACTTTGCGTTACGAAGTTAATTATCCCATCACTTTTAGACTCTAATGATTTAAGATCGATAATAACCTTACGACTACCAGCTCTGTTAGCATGAGTTCTAGCAGCATCATACATATACCAATCTTTTTTTCCTCTCCGTATATAGCACTGTGTATGTGTAGGAATTCCCCTGTAAGTGGCAGAAAAAGGTGGATACCTTGGCCTGACCAGCGCCGTTACGTTTTGTCTATCTTGCTTTTTTAAAACTGTTGCAAGCATTGACTCCGCAATTTTAGCTGCCTCTTCAATATCTGAATATATTAATCCCCTGACATAGTTTGGCTGTTGAATTGCACTTAGGGATGTTTCAATAAAGTGCTTTTTGTCTGGTACTATTTGTATTCCTATTCCTATCATTGAAAACTCCTTGCTTTAGATAAAACGTAATTACACTTGACGCTATCTTTCGAATAAAACCTCACTTTATCCAATTCATTATTCAAATAAGCCACCACTACCAAATTAGCAAGCATTCTTTCAAGAGACTTTGTTTCCTGACTCTTTAATTCCATTTTAAAAACAAGCGTTTCAATTCCTATAGTTATAATTTTTACCAACTGTTCTTCGTTGAGTTCAATAGCCATATCCTCTTCAAGCAAAATGATAATAATAGTCAAATCAAATAATATATTTTCGTGTTCTTTATCAATAAAACTAAATTTTTCAGCAATAACTTTTGAGATAGTTTCAAACCTTTCGTAATTAAACATATTACGCTGCCTCCTGTTGTTGTGATTCAATTAGCCATTCCTCAATAGCGCTTCTGCGCCAGCCAAGTAACATATCACCAGCATAAACAGGCTTAGGTAGCACATTATCGCGTCGTAAGCGCCACAAGGTAGCTCTACTAACACTTAGCTCATATTGCATTTCTTTTAATGTAATAATTAATGTATCTTTCTTCATTGTGGTAACCTTTAAGTAAATCTTTCTGCTCATTCAGAAAGTAGCAACATGGTAAACAAGAAGCACAAAACAAATAATTGAGTAAAAATATTTTTTTTACGCAAATAAGTGATACTTATGGCAAAACATAATAAATCGAATGTGATAAGAACCCAGTTTTGGGTTAGGGAGTTACTAGAATCTCTTGAATTTGAATCTGTTGCTCAGTTAGTAAAACTATTGGAATTAAAGTGGATTAATGACGAACGTTTTACGGACGAACTCTCATTTTATAAAGCAGTATCTAAAGTTTGCCCTGATAAAACTCTTGCGAAAAAAGCATTTGAGTTATTACTTTCTAATCCCATTAACTCCACAAATTGGTATAAGTACTATAATGGAGAACAAGCATTAACAAAGAGGGCAAATAATATTTTTGATGCTTTTTCTATTCTAATACCTTCTTCCAAGTCAGTATTTCATCATGGAAAATATAACCTTCTTGAAATTATAGAAAGCCAGTTTGTAGGCGATGCGCTTAATGCGTATATCAAAGCTTTAACAGCATTTCACCAAAAGCATAATTTAACTCTTGAATCACGATTAAATTATGACAAATTTACTATGAAAAATTTGGAAAAAATTTATAACGTAAAAAGTATCCCCGATAAATTTGCCGAACACTATTCATGGGGTAAATTAAGGGAGGGATTTAATATATACGCATGCACGGTACCTAGAATGACAGATTGTATTTACATGAATGGTACAGAGGAAAACTACCCACAAGATTTTATTATTTTTGAGTTTGCAGAAATGTTCATTAGAGCAAATTTTTTTGGTAATGGTTTTGACACTTTGGCAAATGAATGGGGAAATTCACGTGATTCAGATCCAATGCGTGAATCATCCCCTATGGATGCCACTGAACTCTTCGGTAGAAAATGTATTACCTATTTATCAAGAAATTATGGCATTAATAAACAGCTGTGGCGTGATTCTTACCAAATATTTAAATTCATAGATAATTTATATAAAACAAAGGGAGAACATATAGATTACTGGGGGTATGAAAGTCAGAAAGATTGGTTTGAATAAATCACCTATCATTCAAAACTGGGCCATAATTCATTGACCAGCTTATAATGAGCTTCTTTGCGTTCCTCAAAGTAATCATATTGATCATAAGTTGCCATGATTTTTGGTAATTTATGATTCAAGCACCTCTCAGCAACGTGCGGAGCAACGCCTAAATTTGATAATAAAGTTCGACAACTTCTTCTGAAATCATGGATTGTAAAATGTTCTATTTTTAATTTTCCTTTTTTAAATAATGAAGATAATGCTGCATTTAAAGTGTCTAGTGAGATATGTGGATTTCTTTTACTCTTTCTACGGTTGGGAAATACATAATCAGATCCGCATGACAAAACCTTAAGCTCTAAAAATAATTCGACTAATTTGGTAGGAAGAGGGTATTCAATACTTAATCCGTTTTTACTGCGTTCTTTTGGTAAACTCCAGATCCCCTTATCTAAGTCAAACTCACTCCAAGGAGCGGCAAGCAACTCCCCTTTACGAACTCCTAAATTTAATAAAAGTATGCATGCAATATAGTTTTGTCGTACAAAACTATCTCTATTATCTCTCATAATTGCAAACACGTGCTTAATCTCATCAATTGTTAATGCCCTATCTCGTGATTTTTCTATACCTCCAGCATCTTTTGAGTCAAAAGCTGCTGCTGGGTTTATTTGAATCAACCCTAGCTTTATACCGTGGTTAAAGAGCTGTTTACAGTAAATCAGAGCATCATTTGAAATAGTAGGTCTTCCACTTTTATTAATTGTTCTTATAACAGTCCTGATGTCCATAGGATTTACTTCATGGATTGGAAGCTCACCAATAATCGGAGCAATGTCTTTTCTGTAAACTCTTTTTGGAATGTCAGGATATTTCAGTCTGTCCTCACAACCTTTTAACCAGTCAACTGCTAAATTATCAACAACTTTAAAATCAGAAAGAGTTGTTCGCTTATTATGAAATTTAGGATCAATTCCATCTTTAACTAATACCTTATAATTGGCCGCAATAGATTTTGCTTTGACCAATGGGATTCCTATAGGTTCTTCACCAAAATTCCCAATGGTTAACTCTTTCCTTTTACCATTAATTTTATACCTAAACGTCCAACTAGCTGTTTTACTATTTGAAATTCTCAAATATAAATTATCGTCAACTCTAAACCTACCAGCTTCTGACTTCTTGATTAACGACTTAATTTGCTGGACATTCATAATGGTGACACATAACAGAAAAACATAAACAAACCATACATGATGTCACCAACCTTGTCACCACAAAGATGAAACACAGAGGAACAACAAAAGAACACCAGAAACAAAAAAGCCGCTGTAGTCAGCGGCTTCGTTCAATGAAAAACAACGTGAAACACTCTGAACCCCTATTCGATATTCTGGATCTGCTCACGCATTTGTTCGATTAATACTTTTAGCTCTACTGCTGAGTTGGTGATATCGGCATTGATAGATTTTGAGCCTAAGGTATTCGCTTCGCGATTGAATTCTTGCATCATAAAGTCTAAACGACGACCTTGTGCGCCGCCCTTTTTCAAAATGCTGCGAGTTTCTTTGACATGGCTATATAGACGGTCAATTTCTTCATCAACGTCCATTTTTTGTGCGAGTAATACGAGTTCTTGCTCAACACGTGAAGATTCTAGCTCAATGTTAGCATCAGCAAATTTGTCAGTAATGCGCTTACGTTGCCATTGAATTATTTCAGGCATATGACCTTTAACAATCTCGGCTTGTTCGATAATACCATCTAAACGTTGTTCGATAAGCGCCTTCATATTGGCACCTTCATCTGCGCGGGCAACGATAAAGTCTTCTAAAGCTTGGTCAAAGCCGGCAAGAATTTCAGCTTGAATTGCATTCATGTCTGATTCTTCTGCTTCCATCACGCCTGGCCACCGCATGATTTCTAGCGGGTTAATTTGGCTATTCAAGGTTTGCTCATTGATCCAATTTGCATGTTTAAGCAAATTCTCTGCAAGCATTGTATTCATCGATAAATTGCTTTTTTCACCTGGGTTAGCATTAAAACGTAAATTGCATTCAACTTTTCCGCGATTTAATTGCTTGCGAAAGCGCTCACGCAAAACCGGCTCTATGCTTCTAAATTGCTCAGGTAAACGAAAATAGGTTTCGAGGAAACGTTGGTTAACGCTGCGAATTTCCCACACGGCGTTGCCCCACTCACCTTTAATTTCATGGCGAGAAAACGCTGTCATACTATGGATCATTGAATTTCCTAACTATCTAATATGGACTATAACTGAGATTATGCCCTAGCTAAGATCAGGTATCTACTGCAATCAGAGCTAGGGCAGGTATTTCTGCTTGCACTAATATTGTCTGTATTAGCTGATACTTTTTTGCCAGCGATCTTTTATATGATCTGCGACCCGAAAAGAGTTGGCATAAATGGTAAACGTATAAGGTACGCTGCCGCCTGTTGGCATAAATGAGGCATCAGTAACAAAGAGATTTTCAACGTCATGCGCCTGACAGTTTTTATTCAATACCGTCGTTTTAGGGTCATCGCCAAACCGACAACCGCCAGCCATTAAGTTTGCCGCGGGTGCGCTGCTTATCGATGATGAAACGTTAGTCGCACCCATTTCTAGCAATAATTTTTCTGCTTTTTCAGCCAAATATTCACCCACATCTAAATCGTGGCTGTGCGCACCAATGCGTATTTTGGCCACTGGGTCACCCCATTTGTCGGTAATGTCATCATCTAAAGCGACAAAACAATTATCGGTTGGCAGCCAGTCATTAAACACTTCAAAACGTAAGGTTTTATAAGTGGTAAATTCTGTTTTCATACTTTGTTTAAGTGCTTCTCCCCAGAGTAATTTTTCACTGTTTTGGCTTTCATCATATTGCCATTTTGTACTTTGTGCGCGTGAGATTGGGTTTTGATAAAACAAAAAATCTACCGTGCCGCCTTTCGCTTTACCATCGCGATTAAAGCCAGTAAATGCTTTATCATCAATCTGATACCAGTCTTGTAAAGCACGATTAATAAATGGCCCAACTTGCTTGAGTTGCGCTTGCTTCTCTTTGGTGAGATCTTTATAAAAGAAATCACCACGGCCGGTACCACCACCACTAAAAATTAAGTTTTTGCCTAATTGGCCAGAGCTGTTCGCGATACCATTAGGAAACTTTTCACCTTTTGAAGCGAGCAATAATCGGGACGTTTCTACCGCTTGGCAAGCTACAACATAGTATTTAGCCTGAACAATGTGCTTGCGTCCTGCTTTGTCATAATAATGCACCCCCGATATTTCGCCGTTACTATCGCTTGCAATTTTATAAACTTTTGCATGTGGCGTGATCGTACAGTTACCTGTTGCTACCGCGTGATTAAGCAACGCAGCTCTACCACTACCTTTAGCGCCTGACGAACAGCCATAACTACTACAATAGCCTGAATATTCGCAGCTATTTCTACCCATTGCCGGTTGTGACAATATCGCACGTGGCACTGGCACAGCGTGGTAACCGATTTTTTCAGCACTTTCATCAATCCAGGACGATATACCATGTTCTGCTACCGGTGGATAAGGAAAATCTGTGGAACGGGGCTCTTGATGCGGATGTTCAGACACTCGACCTGAAACACCGACCACCTTTTCAACCTGCGCATAATAGGGTTCAAGTTCATCATAACTAATCGGCCAGTCTTCAACATTGGCGCCATCAATGGCACCAAACTCTGTTTTCAAACGAAAGTCGATGGGCTTCAAGCGATGAAAATAACCGCTCATAAAGTTCGATGAGCCACCAACAACCGTGCCATTCCAGAAACTCCAGCCTGATTCACTGGTCGCTTCGCCTTGCCAAAAGCTTTCGCCATCGGCAGTTTCATATTCTTCTTCGATGACATGCTGTTCATCTTCAAGCTTAGGGTTGTAAGCATCACGTAAACTAATGGCCAACTCATCTTTATAAAATTCTTTCTCCGTTAACCAAGCACCTTTTTCTAGTACCAGTACTTTTGCGCCAGCTTTTGCTAACGTATAAGCAACTGGTGAAGCGCCCGCACCACTACCTACGATACAAATATCATATTTCATGCTTTTCGAGTTCCTACTTGCTTACGGGTATATTGTTGATGACTTACAACTTGCGTTGTTGTTTGCTGGGCAGATGCCGCCTTGTTGCTTAACACAATAGGCTGTTTGCCTGGTAATTCGTAATAACGCTGTCCGGCTTGTGGTAAAGGAAAACCCGCTTGATGCTCTAACCATTGCCAGCCTATGCCATTAGGGTTACCGCCATAACTTGGCGGCGAAAGCATGGCCTCAAAAAGATAACCAACCAAATTACTTAGCCAGTTTTCGCCCGCTGTTGATGTACTTATCGCGCGTAAAATATTTTCTTTTTCGTCAAAAGTTAAGGCAATAAAGTTTTTCTGCATTTGGCTATTGCTGAAGCCGTTAAGCCAACCAACGCCTTTGTAGATAAATTCAATTTCAGCTTCTTCTGTCGGCTGTTGAAAAACCACGTTGTATAAATACTGTGTTGCATGAATTTCTTTCGCACTTGGACCTGTTGGTGATTCGGGCAATAGATGGGCTAGCACAGCATTTAAGGTTAACCATGGGTCGGTTTTCAATGCACCATCAAGCTTATTGCTCATACTGGCTGACCAACTCCTCATTGGCATAGCTGCTACCATAGTAGCTCCGGCCGCAGATTTTAGCGCATTACGACGTGAGACCTTTTGTTGTAACCATTGCGGTGTACTAAAATTTTCATCAAAAAACGACTTTACTTGCGACAACGGCTTGCTTGCGCGTTTTTTTCGCATCACGACTCTAGCCTTTTGCATTTGAGACATCGCTATTTTCCTTATTGTTTTCTGCCTGCCATTTGCTTAAGAATGCCGACCAGTATTCAGGAGAATATTCCAAATTATGCAATAATTCAGCGGTATCTTTTGACAACAGCATCTGCCCAGTATTGGTTGAAACATACATATGAGGGTATCCTTGCACTGGCGGTAATGACTTCATAAAGGCTTCATTTTCGTTACTGTCACTAACACTCACTTTAAGTAGTACGTAGTTATCATGTAATTGTTGATAAATTTCCGGGTTATCAGCTAAAAACGCGTCCATTTTGTGACACCAAGTACACCAAGTGCCGCCTATTTCAATTAAGACATTTCGTCCGCTTGCTTGCGCTAACATAATGGCGGCTTGTGCATCTTTAAATGGGTCGCGCTTATCGTCATATACTTTACTGTATAGCGGTAATTCTTTTACTGGCTGACCAGCAGCTTCCGCTGCACTCACTTGGATAGTGCTCAAAATACTGACGATTAATACAATGATAAACAGCTGAAATTTCATAAATTTTCTCTATTGTGATGGCATTCAATGCCAACTCATAATAATGACTACATAGAATGACCTTAGATTAATTAACTATATTTCAAAATAGTTGCTGCGTCATTATGTCAAATTGCTATGCGAACGATTATAATGCGCAGCAATTATACTATGATAGGAATTTCAACATGCGTCCAAGCGGCAGAACTTTAGGGCAAATTCGTCCGGTCACCATTACTCGTCAATTCACAGCTCACGCAGAAGGCTCAGTGCTTATTGAGTTTGGTGATACTAAAGTTATTTGTACTGCTACGGTTGAAACTGGCGTGCCACGTTTTCTAAAAGGCCAAGGTAAGGGTTGGATCACTGCTGAATACGGCATGTTACCTCGTTCGACTCATACTCGTATGCGTCGTGAAGCGGCTAACGGTAAGCAAAGTGGCCGTACGTTAGAAATTTCTCGCTTAATTGCTCGTTCGTTGCGTGCAGCAGTTGATTTAGTGGCATTGGGCGAAAACACCATTACTGTTGATTGTGATGTTATTCAAGCTGACGGCGGTACCCGTACAGCGTCAATCACAGGTGCGTGTGTGGCTTTGGTTGATGCATTAAACCATATGCGTGCGAAAGGTATTATTAACAACAACCCACTTAAGCATATGATTGCTGCCGTTTCTGTTGGTATGTATAAAGGTGAGGCAGTTTCTGATTTAGATTATCTTGAAGATTCTTCAGCCGATACTGATATGAATGTTGTTATGACTGAAACCGGCAAACTGATTGAAGTTCAAGGCACCGCCGAAGAAGAACCTTTCAGCTTTGACGAGATGCAAGAAATGCTTACCCTAGCTAAAAATAGCATTAATGAACTATTTGATATTCAAAAAACTGCTTTAAACTAAGCCACTGATAGGAGCTAATGATGAAAGATTATCAACGCGAATTTATCGAATTTGCCTTATCGAAACAAGTACTGCGTTTTGGTGAATTCACTTTAAAATCAGGCAGAACCAGTCCTTATTTTTTTAATGCCGGCTTATTCAACACCGGCCGTGATTTAGCACGTTTAGGTCGTTTTTATGCTGCTGCTTTGCAAGACTCAAAAATTGACTACGACTTGCTATTTGGCCCGGCTTACAAAGGTATACCTATTGCAACAACAACCGCAGTAGCACTTGCTGACAGTTATGATATTGATATGCCTTATTGCTTTAATCGTAAAGAAGCAAAAACTCACGGTGAAGGTGGCAGTTTAGTTGGCTCAGCGCTTGAAGGTAAAGTGATGCTGGTTGATGACGTGATCACAGCGGGTACAGCTATTCGCGAATCGATGGAAATTATTAAAGCCCATGGTGCTGAACTATCAGGTGTGCTTATCGCTTTAGACCGACAAGAGAAAGGCCGAGCTGAGCTTTCTGCCATTCAAGAAGTTGAGCGCGATTTTAATACCAAAGTCATATCGATAGTTACCTTAGCTGACTTGATTAGATATTTAGAAGAAAAGCCAGATATGGCCGACAGTTTAGCTAACATTAAAAAGTATCGCGAAGATTACGGTATTTAGCACTCAGCATTTACTAGTATTATTAAAGTACTCAACGTAAAAAGCCTGCAATTGCAGGCTTTTTCTATTTTACGTTTATTCGTTTAATTAAGCAGTTAATTCAAATTGGTAGCTTGTTGGCTTTTCGTAAGCTTGAACAATATTTGAATAAAATTGATTAATACGCCCCGCTCTTTCGTCAACTTCTAATGGCCTACTTGGCGCTACTTGCTCTTGCGCCGATAATGTTTGTTCAACAAATTGGTCAAATTCATTACTGGCATCGTTACCAACTTGGCCTTCTTGAGCAAAAACATCATTGGGCTTAATTAGACCAACAAATTCTGCTTTCGCGTTGGGATCTTCTAGCGATATTGCTGATAATTCTGATTGAGCCTGTGCAATCAGCTTAGCTGCCGAAGCTGCTACACGAGTATCTTGAATCGATGGATTCGCTGGGGCTAATGCTGCAGCATGCACTTTTTGCATTTTAGCAATAGTGGCACTCGGGTTACCATCAATAGGGGCTAAATCAACGGAGACTTCACCGCTAACAGCATATTTTTTTCCATCGGGACCTTGGGCAAATGAATAACTTGGTGCACCAGTATAGGCACCACCAACGGCAGCATGGGCCAATTCATGTGAACGAACTTCTTGATCACGCAGCTTTAAGCTTTTGATCTCTTGCTGTTCTGCAAATAGTGCTTCTCTAGATTTTTCAGTGCTTTCTTGCCCGTTTTGATCTTGAGATCTTTCGCCGTCATCACTATTTTCTTGGCTACTGTCTTGTGGTGAATCTTGCGCTGAACGCTCGGAATTATCACCAATAACATCATTATCAAGCCCCGCTTGCTTACGTAGGCTCGCAAAATCTACTTGTTCGTTATTTTGTGCTGGAGTACGACCACGCTCTTTGTCAGAGGCGACACCTTTTTCAGCTGCCGACTGATTTGATGCTTCAGGTTTAGTGATGATTTCTCGCTGTTGATTATCACGACGCAAGCTATCTGTCTGCAGGTTTACTGCAGTTTGTATAGGTAAGTTATAGCCTTGCGAGGTGATATTCATAACAGTTAAACGCGCACGTCCAATAAGGTGCCTAAATTATCATCTGCTGCATCAATAACTTCCGCAGAGGCTTTAGCTTGAAATTCAGCAACACGTGAATCTACGATAGACTGGTTTAAATCCGAGAGTTCACCGTTACTTTTATTTTGCTCTGTGGCACTAGCATTATTTTCTTGCCCGACACCAAAATCTTCAGGGCTAATAGCAATATTTGACGCTATGCTAGCAGCAGCTTGATTAGCATCTTCTGTCGCTTTTTGAAAACCTTGTACGCCAGCATTGAAAGCTGATTGAATTTCCATGAAATCCTCCTAAATACACTTATTAGCTGCGAGCTACGCAACTAAAACACAAATATATGAACTGTAATTACCTGTCTAATTATTAACCAAAAACATAAAAAAGTAAACCTTAGTCTTTATTAACGTGTTCTATTAACCAGCTTTGTAATATGAATAAAAACTCTTCCTGATGAGATATAAAAGGCGCATGCGAAGCTTGCTGAAAAATATGGCACTGGCTATTAGGGGCAAGTTTGTTAATCAGCGGAATAACGCTTTGGGGAACTAAGCCATCAAGCTTGCCATAAAGCCTTAAAAAAGGCTGATTAATATTGCCTAAATTATTCGACAAATTTGAACTTGTTAATAACCCGAGTGAATCATCTAAAACTTGCTGGTTCGGCTGTGCGTATTGCATCACAAGATCTCGAATTTTCTTAATGTCTTGACGAACATTCGGACTACCCATAGCCTGTATTTTCAAAAAATCACTAATAGTTTTTTTTGTATCTTGCGCAAGTTGTCGGTGGAACATTGCCAAAACATCGCTCTTAATACCGGGCCAATTTTTTGCCTCAACAAATTGTGGCGAACTAGCAATAGTAACTAACCCTAACACCTGTGCTGGATAATTTATGGTGATTTGACTAGCAATTAGACCACCTAAAGACCAACCAATATAAACGGCTGGTTTGGCAACGACTTGCTGCATAATGTTAGCTAACGCTTCTAAGCTATAGTCAGTAAGTTGCGCATTATTGTTGGTAGCAAAACCCGGTAAATCAATGGTGATGACTTCAAATTTATCTTTCAGATGTTCTAGGCAAGGTTGCCAAACCGCTGAATTTAAGCCCCAACCATGAATAAAGACTAGCGGAATGCCTTGCCCTTGGCTCGCAATTTTCAATCTTTCTGCCATGCTTTTTCACACTTAGCTTGTTTAATATTTGATGAATGCCTAGTTTAACGAAAGGATGCTGAAAATGGAATTTGGCAACAAAAATTGTGATGATGTAATTTTGCATTTACAAAAATCACTGCTTAAAAGCATTAGCAACTTAAGACTAAAGCTCAGCTGCTGTTGCTTATGTGGCAACGCTTGTCAGCAGCATCCACTACTTTGCCAATATTGTCAGGCCGATTTACCCTATTTTAATCATCAGCTTGTGCCTCATGATTTATTAGCATGGCCGGCGATAGCAGAACTTATTCAAAGCCCATATTTTGATCATTTAGTGGCTGTCGCACCCTATGTATGGCCATTTGATATGTGGGTTAGTCAATTAAAATATCAATTAAAAACTGAATTAGCCGAGGTATTAAGTTACTTATTGATAAGTCATTGGCGTCAATACCTTGCTATTGAACAATACGATATTACGCCAGGTAATACCTGGGTGTTAGCGGTACCATTACATTTAAGAAAATGGCAAGAACGTGGTTTTAATCAAGCACATCTGATTGCTCAAAAGTTCGTGAAAAGTTTTGGTTATCATTATCAAATGGATATGCTGGTGCGTGAAAAATTTACCGAAAACCAAGTCGGTAAATCAGGCATCGAGCGCAGAAAAAACTTAAAGAACGCTTTTCGCGTTAATTGTGACAAAAAAGTTGCACTGCCGAAGCATATTATTTTGATTGATGATGTTGTTACCACGGGCACAACGGCAAATGAAATTTGCCGTTTACTTAAAAAGCGCGGAGTGCAAAAGATTACACTGCTCAATATTTGTATCGCGCTACCGAGGTAAAAAACCAAACTAAGAATTAACTACCTAGATCATAACGCGATAGTTAATTTTATTATCGTTAAGCCGCAATTTACTCAGCCAAAGTAGTACTAAAAGCTTTAGAGAAAAACAAACTATTCGCGATAATTTTCATGCTACCTAAAAAGTAACCACGAAAAGCCAAATCATCCGTACTAGCAATAATTCGCCCTTTGCCTACATTGTGGGCAATAAGTGCCGGGTTGTTGGCTAAACGATTGACCAAATTTTGATCCGTGTAACCACTAAGTAAAGGTGCCTTACTATATTTGGCAACACTGATAAACGGCGTAGACGTTTGCTCCATGATGACGGTACTATTTTTAAATACTGGTAGTTCACTAGTTTGGTAACCGTAGGCAAGTGGGTGGCTAGTATCTAATTCCGCTTGAAAAATAGCCCCTGCTATACGTTTTCTCCCAGCCAATGATTCTTTATCACTATAGGTTAATTTCTCAGTATCAAACAACTGATCTATATGATCCTTACTAACAAAATCAATTTTTAGTAGTTCTTTTTCAGCAAACCAACGGGCAGCACGCTTTTGGCCAAATAATACACCGCCATCAGCTAACCATGATGTTAATTTTTCTGAAATCTTAGCGCTTAGCCTTGAATATTTGCCATCAACCATAATGATATGGCTGTATTCCGCTAAGTCGATAGCAGCTAAACGCTGCATTTCGACCACAGTAACCGGTATTTCTAGCAGATTATCAAGGTAATAGAGTATCTCACCCGCTTCGTATTGTGATACTCCTTTACCACCTACCATCAACACTTTTGGTGTTGAAATCGGACGAAACGAGCTGCTACCAATATCGATACCTTTTGAAGTCAGCCCTGTATCTAAAGCAAGTAACGGTATTTCAATTTTGGCTGCAAGGTCATTGAGCGTACTTTGCCAATTTGCTACTTTTTGAATGCCAGCCGGCACAATAATGGTCCCGCGGGCAAACTTAACAAGACTACCATTGACTGTAGCGGAAAATTCTTTCGTAGCGACCTTCGCGTTAATATGGGCCTGAGTGAGCTTATTTAGCAATTTTGGCGCTAAAAACTCATGCCACTCGAAAGCATAAGCATAGGCAGAAGGACTAACCTCTGTGGTTTCAATTTTTTGGGCTTGCCAAGGCGCATTTTGAGTTTTTAAGCCCCAAGTTTGCCCAACTTGCGCAAACTTAATGTTCATAGCTAAAGGTAATGTCCAGCCAGAAACATCATAAAAAGTATTATCTTGAAAGTTTTTTTCTTGATTAAAGAGCGCCTTAATCACCCGGTATTGAGGCTGTGCCAAAGGGATATAATAGCTTTGCTTGGCGGGGTAAGTTCGGTCATGAATGGTATAATCTTTTGTTAAGCCAAAAACCTGAATTTGATGTTGTTGCAATTTTTTTAAGAAGGCATTTAAGCGATAGTTATCTTTCGTTTCGCTGAAAATGTAACCATTAAAATTTTCATCACTGGCTTGTTGTTCGGCAAGTTGATAAAAATCTTTTCGGTATGCTTTAAATTTTTCTTTATTTTTCCAAGTACCTTCAATGGTTGATAACGACGTTAACACATGATTTTGTATGCCATATTCAAATGTTAACAAGCCATTATCACTATTTTGTTGTAGCCCTCGACTACTTGCTTGCTCAAATAGCACTCCAATACCACCATTGATATCTGGATAGGTTGAACCTTTACCATAGTAAAAGTCATCAAAGCTTTCTTCACTGTAATATAAACGATCTTTAGCATCGAGCGCTTTCGCATGGTAAGTCGCTAGTAACTGCGTTAATTCGGTATTTTTTTCCGGTGTTAACGGGTGTGTGCGCGTTGGAATACCTGGCTGAAAAAAGTAACTACTATTCGCTCCCATCTCATGAAAGTCACCCAAGACATTAGGTTGATATTGATGAAAATAAGGTAGACGGTTTTGACTTTCTTTTTGTGATAATAGTAACCAATCACGATTTAAATCAAACCCAAAATGGTTAGTACGCCCGGTGAGCCAATTTTGATGATGCTCTATGTGGTTAGCATCTGGGTTTGGTGTTATACCGCGATGCGTGGTTACCCAATTAACAAACCTATCCATGCCATCAGGATTAATACTTGGCTCAATGACAATGATGGTGTCGTTTAGCATTGCAGCGACAGTTTTTTCTTGGGATGCGGCGAGATGATAAGCAACCACCATAGCGGCATTGGTACCACTAATTTCATCACCGTGCACGCTATAGCCTAACCAGACAACGACAGGATCTTTAACTGATGCTGTTATATCCGAACGTCGCGCTAAGATTTGATCAATATTCTTTAAGTTTTCCGCACTCGATATTGTCAGTAAAACTTGCGAGCGATATTGTGTTGTGTGGCCCATTTCTTCAATTTGAACACGCGATGACGAAGCAGCCAATTGCTGTAGGTAGCTTAATACTTGATCATGACGTGGATGGCGCTCACCAATGCCAAACCCTAACATTGATTCTGGTGTTGGTATTTTATCGCTATAAACAGCATTACTTGGCAAGTACACACCTACATTTGCACCATGCACAGCAACGTGCATCACAAGTGAGGTGATAAATAGCATTAACGCCAAAGTTCGGCACAACAATAACAACATATAAGGCTTCCTTATTCAGTAGCAGGATAAAATAGCAAAATATTGCCATATGAACTAGTTATACCCAGTTAAATTATTAGTTTAGTACCCTATTCAAGGAATTCCCTTGCGATTACATCAGCATAAAGCGCAATTTTTTCGCTTGGTTAATACCGTGTATAATTTATACCAACTAGGACTAGCACCAAATGACAGAGCAGAGTAAAATGTTTATACTTGAGTAATATAGTCGGGTATTGAACATTCGACCCCCAGTAGTGAAGAGTAAAATAGTATGAATATTAACATTTCAGAAACTGCACAAGAACATTTTGTAAAACTACTTTCTCAGCAAGCTGAAGGTACCAGTATCCGAGTGTTTGTTGTTAACCCCGGTACAGCAAGCGCGGAATGTGGCGTCTCTTACTGTCCAGCTGATGCTGTAGAAGCTGACGATATTGAATTAAAGTATGAACATTTTTCTGCCTATATCGATGCAGATAGTAAATCATTCTTAGAAGAAGCAGAAATCGACTTTACCACTGATCAAATGGGCTCGCAGTTAACCTTAAAAGCGCCTAATGCGAAATTGCGTAAAGTAGGTGATGACGCACCATTATTTGAGCGTGTAGATTACTTCTTAAAAGCTGAAGTTAACCCACAGCTTGCCGGCCATGGTGGCGAATGTACTCTAATGGAAATCACCGAAGACGGTTATGCTATTCTACAATTTGGTGGCGGCTGTAATGGCTGTGCCCAAATTGACGTGACAGTAAAAGATGGCATTGAAAAGCAATTACTAGAAATGATGGCAGGCGAAATTAAAGGTGTACGTGATATGACAGAACACGAACGTGGTGAGCATTCATATTACTAACAAGCTAATTTTGTAATCAACTCTGATGTCATTATTAGAAAAATTAGGCCAAGATCCACAGCGCAGCATGCAGCGCTTTCTTAGTGGGCTTGGTCTTTTTGTGTTTGGTGCTTGTTTAATTTTTTTAGGACTATATCAAAGCCATATTTGGCAGATACTCGGTCTAATCGTTTTAGCTTTTGGTAGCCTGCTTGCTATCTATGGATATATCGGGGTTTTTGCTAACCGTTTGTACCATATTTTTAATCGTCAATGCTAAAAAGCAAATTTGTTGCGCTGATAATGCCACGCTAACGTCACTCCTCGTGCCAACATAAATATTGAAAATGCCGCCCACAAGCCATGATTACCAAAATCGTTAAGTAACCACCATACTGGAAAGAAGCAGCCGAATGTTGCGATAAGCATGCTGTTTCTCATCACACTGGCTTTCATTAAACCAATATATATACCGTCGTACAAGTAACACCAACAGGCGAGTAACGGCAAGGCAATAATCCAAAAGAGATATTGTTGTGCATAATCAACCACAGCCGATATATTAGAAATAGTTGAAATAAAATAGTGACCTGCCAAGTAAAATAATAAGCTATAAATGACGGCAAATATACCGGTCCAAAAAAGGGCGATATTGACACTAGCAAAAATACTTTTTTGATTATTTTCGCCTTTTGCTTTACCTACCATGACTTCCGCTGCATTGGCAATACCGTCTAAGCCAAACGATATCAGCAATAGAAAGTTCATTAATATGGCGTTAGCAGCAATAACATCGTCACCTAACCTAGCGCCTTGAAAAGTCATAAATATAAAACAAACCTCTAAACATAAAGTGCGGATCAAGATATCGCGATTAAGCTTAAAATACGTTAATAAAGCTGCTCGTTCCATAATGGCAAAAAGCATATTTTTTGTTGACGAAAACAAGCTAATAAACTTAGCTTGGAAATTACGATATACTACTGATAAACCAATAATTAACCCACTATACTCAGCAATTAAGGTTGCCATAGCAACACCTTTTACCTGCCAGGAAAAGCCAATGACAAAGAGTAAATCTAAACCCAAGTTAATAACATTGGTGGCAATAATTAACCACAACACAAGCTTCGCTTTATGATTACCTAAAAGCCAGCCTAGAATAACTAAATTAGCCAATGCTGCCGGTAAACCCCAGACCCTAATTTCACTATATTCTCGGGCATGAAACTGCACTTGCTCTGAGCCACCCGCTAAAGACAAAGCTATATCTAAATAAAAGCTTTGCAGCACAATAACCAATAAGCCGATCGCAAAGGCGACAATAATGCCGCGTAATAAAATTAAGCCATTTAATTTTTCATCATTCTTGCCAAATGCCTGTGCAGATAAACCTGTGGTCGACATACGTAAAAAACCACACAACCAAGTAATAGCAGTAATTAACATAGCGCCCACCGTGCTACCACCTAAATAATAGGAATATTCGAGATGACCGATAACGGCAGTGTCGACTAATCCTAATAATGGCGTCGCAATATTTGACAAAATCATTGGCAGGGCAAGAATAAATAATTGCTTATGGCGTTCTATATCATTGAATTTCAAAAAAAGCCGACCTTTATTGGCAAATGGACTGTATAAATACTGGAAAAAAAGCTACTTTAAGCGAGAGCTTAAACCGCCAAAAAATATTTGAGGAAGATTATCATGAAATACCGTTTGTTGGCAGTACTGTGCTATTGTCTCCACATGACCAGTTTTGCCACGGTTATTCTGCAATATCATCATGTCAGCGCTACCACTCCTGCTAGCACCAGCATTTCTCCAGAGCAATTTTCACTGCATATGCAGTACCTAAAAGACAATCACTTTAATGTTATACCATTATCAAGTTTGATGGATGCGATTAAACAACAACACGCTTTACCCAATAAGTCAGTAGTGATAACTTTTGATGATGCATATTTAGATATTCTAACTCACGGTAAACCTATTTTAGATAAATACCAATTTCCGTTTACCATCTTTATAAACCCGAGCATAGTCGACAGTAATTCGACTCACTATTTGTCATGGCAACAACTTAAGTCTATGGCAGACGACGGTGTGATTATCGCCAATCACGGTATGAAGCACGATTCATTAACTCGCATTCCTGAGGGCCTTACTCAGCAAGCTTGGCTCGCGCAAAACACCGAGTCATTATTAAAAGCAGAACAGATCATTGCCGAAAAGACAGGCCAAAGTTGGCGCTATTTTGCTTACCCGTACGGTGAATATAGCCCAGAGATCCAACAATGGATACGAGCGAATGATTTTGTCGCGTTCTCACAACAGTCAGGCGCCGTTGGCTTAGCAACGGATATCACGAGTATTCCACGTTTTCCTGCTTCTCAACCTTATGATCAACTATCGAGCTTACGTGACAAGCTAAATTCATTACCTTTTAAAATTCAGCTTGATGGGGAAAATCAAAAAACAATTTTTCAGCAGGGTGAGTCAACATCCGTTAGCTTTACTATTGATGTTGATGATTTTAATCCGGAACAACTGCACTGCTACATTTCGGGTCTAGGCCGTCAAAAAATAGAGTGGCAAGGTGAGGAAGTGTTTACCATTAATTATAGTGCGCCTTTACCGACAGGTCGGGTACGTTGCAACTGTACTGCACCCAGTATTAGTGAACCTGGGCGATACTATTGGTATTCTAAACCTTGGTTTATTCTAAAAGAAAACCGTCAGTGGTACCCGCTTTAATCGCTATACTTGTCCAAACTAAGTATTAGCTCAATATAGCGCAACTATTTTAGCAAAATCGCTAACCAGTTTATCACCTTCAATCACCGGTACTTCGCCCAGTGCCTGTTTAGGTTTAAAAATAGCTTCTACCCTGCCGGCAGGGTTAATTAGCACTAAAGATGCACTATGATCAACTAGGTAGCTTGTAGGGCTTTCGCCATGATTGTCGCTACCGGCCTCGGTTATGGCGTACATTAAACCTAAATTTCTCGCAAAAGGGAAAAGCCTGCCATGGTCGCCATGTAATGCTTTAAACTCAGGATTAAAATAACCAATATAACTGGCGAGTTTTTCTTGGCTGTCACGTTTAGGATCAACCGATACCAACAGCACTTGGCTATTATTGGCAATAGCTTTTAGCTCATCATAAATAAAGTTCATTTCTTGCAAGGTTGTCGGACATACATCCGGACAGGATGTATAGCCAAAAAACACCCAACTCCAATGCTCTTTTAATGACGCATTATTGAAGCTATTACCAAGATGATCAGTTAATTCAAACGGTTTCACCTCACGAGCTTGTTGATAATGCAACGCGAAATCAACCGGGGCCTTTTTATCTAACTGAGCAAATAATATTATGCCTGCAACCAATGCACCGAGTGCAACAATTAGCGTAACAACTTTATTCATTAGCCGGTCACCGGTAATAAGTAATGATCGAGTAAAAGAATAATAAATAGCGCCATTAAATGCACAATGGAAAATTTAAAGGTATCCATAGCGGTATTTTCATCGGCATTAAATTTTAGTTTCCACGCATAAGCAAAGAATACTAAATTCAACACGACAGCACCGATTAAGTATAGCCAGTTACTCATACCCACTAAATAAGGCAGTAAACCGACGACAAACAGTAAAACGGTATACAGAAGTATTTGCGTTTTAGTAAAGTTAACACCATGAGTCACCGGTAACATAGGAATGTTTACTTTCGCATAATCATCTTTACGATGAATCGCTAAGGCCCAAAAATGGGGTGGTGTCCAAGTGAAAATAAGTAGCACTAATAACAAGGCATTTGGGTGTATTTCATTGGTCATTGCTGTCCAACCCAATAATGGTGGAATAGCACCAGCCAAGCCGCCTATCGTAATATTTTGCGGTGTCGCACGTTTCAAATACATTGTATAAACAAAGCTATAGCCGACTAAGCCTGAAAACGTTAACCAGGCCGTAAGTGGGTTAACAAAGCTATATAGCACTGCAAAACCCGTGACAGCTAAGATCATGGCAAACATTGATGCACTGCGCGCTGTAAGTCTGCCATTAGGTAATGGACGATTATGGGTACGTCCCATCACGCTATCGATACGTTCATCAACAATATGATTAATTGCCGCGGCGGCCGATGACAAAAATCCTATCCCGATCATTGACGGTACAAGTACCTGCCAAGGAATAACACCCGGTGAGGATAAACACATCCCCACTAATGCAGTTAACACTAATAAAGCAACGACACGTGGCTTAGTAATTTCATAATAGTCACGCCAAATCGGCGTGCTGGGTGCGCTATGACTCGATGCGATTGTGTTACTTTGACTCATAATATACCCCTAAATTTTACGTTTTAAACTATATGTCATGGTGATTAATGACATCATTAACATAGCAGCTACCACATTGTGGCTAACGGCAACACTCAGCGGTAATGAAAACCAAACATTACTAATGCCTAAGCCAACTTGCACGCTGAGAATAAAACCCAAGCTCAGCGCCGCTTTTCTAAAAAATGGCGATTGTGCTTTACGATAAATACTAATAGCTAGCCAGAATAAATATATTGCGGTGATAATCGCGCCGAAGCGATGCATAACATGAATGGTAACCCGTGACGCGTGATCAAGATGACCAAATTCATAACTGTCTTTTTCTGGCGGTACTAAATCAAAAGCATGTTCAAAATTTAATTGCTCAGCCCATCCTGCTTGGCAAATAGGTAATTCAGTACACGTAAGTGCAGCGTAGTTAGATGAAGTCCAGCCGCCCAAAGCAATTTGCCCGGTTAAAATAACAATGCCAACCACACCGAATTTAACGTATTTTTTCAGATTAAAGTCACCACCAGGAACCCGATAATCACTTAAGCGTAAATACAATAAAAACAATAAGCATAGCGTCGTAAATCCACCCAATAAATGTCCCATTACCACCACAGGCATTAGCTTCATGGTAACCGTCCACATACCTAACGCTGCTTGAAATATCACCACCAATAAAATAAAGATAGGTAAACCCAATGGGCCACCCTGCGCCCTTCGTTTTAGCGACATCAAGGCAATAATTAATATCAATATCCCTAATGAACCAGCGAAATAACGATGGATCATTTCATTCCATGCTTTATGGGGTTCAACAGGGCGTTCTGGAAATGCTTGTTCAGCAGCACTAATTTGCTCGCTGGTTTGAGGAACATCAATTAAACCATAACAGCCGGGCCAATCAGGACAACCAAGCCCTGCATGCGTAAGCCGTGTATATGCGCCTAAGCTAACAACAACAATGGCTAATAAAATGCTGACAAAAACCAGCTTTCTAAGGTCGGAAGAGCTTTGTGTTCTCATTTAGCCAATCCTTGAATATTTTAGTAATTTCTTAAAATCCGCCAATATTGCCTTGCCAAATGCTGGCAGCTGTTCTGCATTCTCTGGTGGTAGATGGCTCAGAATGACATTGCCTAATGGATCAACAATCAATACTTGCGATTGTGTTATCGCTGCTTTGGCCAAAGCCGGCATGGTTTGAATATGCCATTTTTTAATTTGAATTTTATTGGCTTGTTCACTGCTTAACGTTTGTTGTGTTAATGCCACTGGTTTAACCCGTGGCATTTCTTTTCCTAAGGCAATATAGGTATGATGAACGCTAATTAAAGTTTTTTCACACTGTTCATCACAGCGTTCAGGTAAGGTGTACAACATTAACCATTGATGCTCAAAGTCATCAACATTTAAGCCAAGCTTGGCTAAGGTTAATTCGTTTTCAATGAGCTGTCCTTGGTTAGTGACACCATAATTGAACCATTGTTGATTCAACGCTAGTTTGGCCAAGACAATGGGAATGATAAACACCGCTAAGAGAATTAGCATACTACGGCGCGATTTTTTTAATTCTGAAGAACTCATACAACTCAGCCTTTTATTCTTATTATTTGGTTTCGGTATTTTTCTTATTTATTCATCATATAGTATTATCGTGATGACTTTTGCTCATTTTTATTGCCGCCCAAATCATCAAACTTATCCAAGCCAGCGCCAAACTAAACCATTGAAAGGCATATGCTCGATGTTTTTCGGGTGGCATTACGATGGGCTGCCAATTTTTTTTATAACCAATACTTTCTTTTTTATCTAAGTAAACCACAAAGGGCAATAGTTTCTTGCCAATTAATTGTGAAAACTTATCTAATTCGATTTGCTGTACCCTTAAAGGCCAAGTTGGATTGGTAAGATTTTGCGCTTGTAATTGAATACCCATTTCAATTTCTCGCACATGACCATTGATAATATGCTGTCCGGAAATTGCGGTTATTTCAGGTAATACATTGCGGTCTATAGAGCCTCGGACCCAGCCCAAATTAATCAATACGGCATTGCCACTACTTGTTATTATTTGATAAACACGATAGCCGAATCGCCCTTTATCAGGTTGGTTATCAAGTAGAAAAACTTTATCGTCATCAAACTCACCGGCAAGTTTAATAGGTAAATCATTAATGCCATCTTGTAAGCCATTAAGTGCCAATACTTGGGTTAACGAAAGTGCCTGTTGTTGACTTAATTCACTAATGCGTTGTTGACGTTGTTCTTTTTCAAGTGCTCGGTCAATTTGCCAAAATCCAAGCTTGATTAATAACGAAAATACTAGCATGGTAAATAAAACCATTGGCCAATTGAGTTGCTTTAATTTGTATTTAAGTGATACAAAATCCATAGACTACCGCGTGTTGACTAACTAAAAGCTCACTAATACCAATTAAACTAACTAAGTAGTTTTTAAAATGCTCTAAATAAAAACAAATTATATAAGAGAGAATGTTGTGTTAATTAAAATTATTGTTGTCGGCTTATTAGCCTTTATGATTTATAACCTGTTTCGCGCATTATTTATTATGAACAAAAATGATCCGAATAAACCTCCGATGTCAAAATTTATTGGTCGCAGGGTGATAACCTCTGTCGCTATCGTCATACTACTATTGCTTGGCATACTCACTGGCGTGATAACGCCGAATCCACGTCCATATTAATGTCAATGACGCGTTAAGGTTAAAAGGAAGTGCGACGATTATGTTAAAAATCGGCACTTCCTATTTATTTAACCTGAATAAATTATCTGTTAAATAATATAAACAAAAACAAATAATATCACCCAAACTACATCAACAAAATGCCAATACCAACTTGCTGCTTGGAAGGCAAAATGATTTTTCGGGGTAAAATGACCTTTAAATACCCGAATCAGCATCACCAATAGCATGATGGTACCTAAAGTTACATGCATACCATGAAAGCCAGTCAATAGATAAAAAGTATTCCCGTAAATGCCACTGTCTAAGTACAACTTCATTTCATCAGCATAGCCATGGGCATACTCTAGACCTTGGCAATATAAAAATACACAACCTAAGAGTACCGTTAAGCCTAACCAAAATTTCAGTAAACCACGCTTTTCTTGCTCTAAAGAAACATGAGCAAAATGTGCAGTAACTGATGAAGTTAATAACAAAATAGTATTAATTAATGGCAAGCCATACCAACCCATAGCGGTTGTTGTCGTACCATCAGGGGTCTTAATTAATGGCCAAGTAGCAGTAAAATCAGGCCATAGTATGGCAGCTGTTGCGGCATTGTTACCGGCACCGTCAAGCCATGGTACCGAAAATGTGCGGGCATAAAGTAAAGCACCAAAAAATGCCGCAAAAAACATCACCTCAGAAAAAATAAACCAACTCATGCCTTGGCGGAATGAATTATCCATTTGGTGACTATATTTTCCTGACATTGATTCGGTAATAACGTTGTTAAACCAACCAAACATCATATAAATAATCAACGCAATGCCGGCTAATAAAATCCAGCCTCCACCGGAACTTTCAGGATTATTTAAATTAGAAACATAATTGCCCGCTCCGACGGCAATTAAAAATAGCGCGATAGCGCCGATGATCGGCCATTTGCTTTGCGCTGGTACATAATAACTTTCGTATTCTTTTGTTGTCATTGTTGTTCCCCTCATTTAAGTGCCAAGCACTTAAGAATCAACTGAGCTCGTAATGTCGTACAACGTGTACGATAGGGTAATGGTAGAAACGTCGTCGGGTAAGTCTAAGTCGACATAAAACTGTAATCCCATTTCAACGTCTTCACTGGCTTTTAACGGCTGATTATTAAAACAAAAACATTCGATTTTTTGAAAATAAACAGCCGCCCTTCCTGGAGATACTGACGGCACAGCTTGGCCGACAATATCGCTTACAGACTCATTTTTGGCATAAAACTTAACGGTTTTTCTTTCACCTGGATGCACTTTCACTTCGTTAATCATCGGCTCAAATTGCCATGGAATACCCTTGGCTGTTCGAGTCAAAAATTGCACTGTGATAGTACGTTCAGTATCGATACCGACAGCGTTATAACTGGCTGCCACATCAGATGTTTTCCCGTTTAATCCGGTGATATCACAAAACACGTCATATAACGGCACCATCGCAAAGCCAAAACCAAACATACCAAAGACAATCAGCATCAGTTTTTTTACGGTTTTCTTCACTGAAGCATCATGCGTTTGTGCTTGTTTTGATAATTTATTTTGCGATTTGCCGTTAGTCATTTTGTACCCAATTAATCAATTTTCGGTGGTGTTTCAAAGGTGTGGTATGGCGCAGGGCTAGGCACTGTCCATTCTAACCCTTCCGCTCCATCCCAAGGTTTTGCCGGTGCTTTTTCGCCACCTTTAATACACTTAATGACGAGCACTAAGAAAATTAATTGTGAGATACCAAAAGCAAAACCACCAATACTGACCCACTTATTAAAGTCAGCAAATTGCAAGGCATAATCAGGAATACGACGCGGCATACCTGCTAAACCTAAAAAGTGCATTGGGAAGAATAATAAGTTCACAGAAACTAATGAACACCAAAAGTGCCACTTACTTAAGGTATCGTTGTACATATAGCCAGTCCATTTTGGTAGCCAGTAATAAGCGCCGGCAAAAATGGAAAATAACGCACCTGTAACTAATACATAGTGAAAGTGAGCAACAACGAAGTAAGTATCATGATATTGAAAATCTACCGGTGTCATTGCTAGCATCAAGCCAGAGAAACCACCAATAGTGAACAATATAACGAAGGCAATAGAGAACAACATTGGCGTTTCGAAACTAATTGAGCCACGCCACATAGTTGCCGCCCAGTTAAAGACTTTCACACCAGTAGGCACCGCAATTAGCATTGTGCAGTACATGAAGAACAGTTCGCCAAATAACGGCATACCTGTGGTAAACATGTGATGCGCCCAAACGATGAACGACAAGAAGGCAATTGATGCAGTCGCGTAAACCATTGAGCTATAGCCAAATAGTGGTTTGCGTGAAAATGCTGGAATAGTCGTAGATACAATACCAAACGCAGGCAAAATCATAATGTAAACTTCAGGATGACCAAAGAACCAGAAAATATGCTGGAACATCACGGGGTCACCACCACCGGCGGCATCAAAGAAACTGGTACCAAAGTAGGTATCAGTTAACACCATAGTGACCGTACCCGCGAGCACCGGCATTACCGCTATTAGCAAGTACGCCGTAATGAAAAATGTCCAAACAAACAATGGCATTTTCATATAAGTCATACCTGGCGCACGCATATTCATAATGGTTACTACAATATTAATAGCCCCCATAATTGACGATATACCCATGATATGAACAGCAAAAACAAAAAATGCGGTACTACCATTACTGTAGGTCGTTGATAATGGCGCATAGAACGTCCAACCAAAGTTTGGTGCACCGCTTTCCATAAAGAACGACGATAATAAAATAGCAAAAGCAAAAGGTAAGATCCAAAAGCTCCAGTTATTCAACCGTGGTAGTGCCATATCTGGCGCACCAACCATCATAGGTAGCATCCAGTTAGCCAAGCCAGTAAAGGCCGGCATAATAGCGCCAAAGACCATAATAAGACCGTGTACTGTGGTCATTTGGTTAAAGAAATCAGGCTCAACTATCTGTAAACCCGGCTGAAATAACTCAGCACGGATAACCAGCGCCATCACGCCGCCAGTTAAAAACATGATAAATGAGAACCACAAGTACATCGAACCTATGTCTTTATGGTTAGTGGTATATAACCAGCGTTTCAGGCCGGTCATTTTATGATCATGGTGCTCACCGTCATGTGAATCATGCTCGGATTGATCATTAATTACATCTGTAGTCATTATAACGCCTCCCTACTTCGCGCTAGCAGCAACATCTGCTGGCTGGACTAAATCACCGGTATTGTTACCCCAAGCATTACGCTCGTATGTGACAACCGCAGCAATTTGCGTTTTAGTTAATTGGCCGCCAAAAGCTGCCATCGCTGGATTTTTCTTACTGCCGTTTAATACCATATCGATATGAACCGCTACATCGCCCATAGCTATAGCACTGCCTTTAAGGGCAGGGAACACTGGCGCCATACCAGCTCCACTGGCTTGATGACAAGCTGCACAAGCGGTCATGTAAACTTCTTCACCCATAGTCATTAATTCGTCTTGGCTATAAACCTTAGCTAAATCTTCTGCCGGAATGATGTCTTCAATAACGTCAGCCACTTGCTCAGTAACATTTTCTACCGCTTCTTCAACGGTATCTAAGATACTTGTTTCTGTACTACCCGACACAGCTTTTACATCGGCGGCTTGCACAGCATCACCGGTATTGTTACCCCAAGCATTACGCTCGTAAGTTACAACCGCGGCAATTTCTTTTAAACTTAATTGCTTGCCATAACCTTGCATACCTGTACCGGCTTTACCGTTATAAACAATATCAATATGCTCGCTAGCTGGACCTGTTGTAGCAACCGCACTGCCTTTAAGGGCTGGAAATGCGGGTGGTAAACCTTGTCCACTGACTTGATGACACGCGGCACAATAGGCAGTGTAAGTAGTTTCACCTAATTGCATTAATTCTTCCATCGGCACAGAAGCATTTAACGATGCGGCTTCTGCAGCGGCGGCGTTAGCTTTTAGTTGCTTCTGCTCATCAAGCCAGATGGCGTAATCAGCTTCAGATTTAACTTCGACAACTATCGGCATAAAGCCGTGGTCTTTACCACACAACTCAGCACATTGGCCGCGATAAACACCGGGTTCATCGACCTTAGTCCAAGCTTCGTTAATAAAACCTGGGTTGGCATCTTGTTTAACTGCAAATGCTGGCACCCACCAAGCGTGAATAACATCATCAGAGGTAATAACAAAACGTACTTTTTTGTTGGTTGGTATTACCAAAGGACGATCAACTTCTAGTAGGTAATGTTCACCTTTTTCTGCTGACGTACCATCTTGGTTTTCGTATTGTTCACGTGGAGTAGAAAGCACCGAATAAAACTCAAGATCTTGATCAAAGTACTTATAATGCCACTTCCACTGGGAACCAGTCACTTGAATCGTCAAATCCGCATCATCGTTATTTTCCATATCGATAAGCGTAATAGTGGCAGGAACAGCCATAGCGATTAGAATAACGACAGGAATAGCCGTCCAGAGAATTTCAACTTTTGTGCTTTCATGGAAGGTTGCTGGTTTAACGCCTTTTGATTTACGGTGAAACACCATAGACCAAAACATAGCACCAAATACCACAATCCCAATGGCAGTACAGATATAGAGCACCAACATATGTAAATCGTATACGTCTCTACTTACTTCTGTTACACCCTTGGTTAAGTTCAGCGACATATCTGCCCAAACTGAACTAGACAACAAGCCCCCTAGCAACAGCACACCTAGGTTACGTCTTTTCACTCGACATCTCCTTCACCCTTTAAAGGCCAAATAACACAGTTTATTTATCAAAAAAAACGATTATTTAGCGCATACATTTATTATTATTTAAGTGACGCATATTTAGACAACCGTCAATTGCGCCCTATTGTTATGTTTGTACGTTTTCTAGACTAGAATTACTTAAAACTTGATCAGGGTCAATTTAAAATTTCAAAAGAGCTATAAATAAAAGCTAATAAATACAATAGAGTAATAACCCTAAATACTGCTATAACACCATTTTTAAAAGGATTGCTTTAATGTTTACTTTTTGTTCAAGGGTGATAATTCATGTTGAATAATAAATAATTATCACAAAAAGTTATCGTATAAAAAACAATCTATTGAGTGTATATCTTGGCGAGAATATGAATTATTCTAAACAAACAAACGCTAGGTACAAAATAACTAACAAAAGTAAGAAAATAGCAAATTTTAATCAGCAAGCATCTTGAGCTTTATTTTTGGCAAGTTCGCAGAATTATATGAAGTAAATTAGCTGGCATATATTATCAAACAAAAAATCTATAGTGTTTGATCGTTTTTGGGAGAGAAAAATGAAATAAGAAAATGACTGCAGATTGAAGTTTTTTTAACTAACCTGCAGCTCGATATCGTTTTATAGTAGACAAATTAATCGTTTATTTACATCCAGTCAGCAGCGCGAATAACACCAACCGCTATACCTTCAACATTAAAATTTTGCGACGTTAAATCAACCTTAATTGGTGAAAAGTCTTCATTTTCAGCATGCAAATAAACTATATTGCCCTCACGCTTAAAACGCTTAACGGTAACATCATCTTCAACACGGGCGACAATTACTTGGCCATTTTTCACATCAGTAGTTTGATGTACAGCCAACAAATCGCCATCTAAAATACCGATATCTTTCATACTTTCGCCATTAACACGTAGCAAATAATCAGCGGCAGGACGAAATAAACTGCCGTCTATTTTATAGTGCTGCTCTACATGCTCTTGGGCTAAAATAGGTTCGCCAGCGGCAACACGACCTATCAACGGCAAACCATCTTCTTCGATAAATTCTTCCGCAAGACGAATGCCACGAGATGTGCCTGGCAGCATTTCGATATAGCCTTTTTTGGCTAACGCTTTTAAATGCTCTTCAGCGGCATTAGCCGATTTAAAGCCGAAAAAATTAGCTATTTCTGCACGTGTTGGCGGCATACCCGTATCAGAAATCTTTTCTCTGATCAGATCAAAAATCTGTTGTTGCCTTGGTGTTAAAGGGCGCATAGTTATTCCTTAATCGACTTACAAGCAAGCCTGTATTTTTAAACAGTATTACTGTCATTGTATACAGGCTGTAAATAAAGGCAAGGACTTATTGTCCCGCGACAAAGCGGGTTAAGCGAAACGGGGATTAATTCCCCGTGATCACCATGAGTAGCTCACAAGGTAGGAGAGCCCATCCAAATACAATTTGCTGACGGGCTAGGTCATCAAATTGATGATTATATTTTAAAAATACTTGCCTCTTCGTGTAGCTTACTAGCAAGAGTCGCTACATCATCACTAGCACGAGAGTTCTCTTGTGAGTCATTAGCAACTTGCTCGCCGATATCTCTTATTCGGATAATATTTTCATCAACTTCTTTGACAACAATCGATTGCTGCTCGACCGCTGTTGCAACAAGCACGGTCATTTCAGCAATAGCATTAACGTCGGTGATAATCTCATTAAGCACTTCTTCGGTCTCTTGCGCTTGGTTAACACTATTTAACCCTTGCTCTTTACAAATCCCCACAGTAGTAACAATTTCCGACGTGGTTACTTGTAGTTCGTTGATAATTGTCGTGATTTCAGCGGTAGAATCTTGTGTGCGAATAGCTAGTGTTCTTACTTCATCAGCAACCACGGCAAAACCTCGCCCTTGCTCTCCAGCTCTTGCCGCTTCGATTGCAGCATTAAGTGCCAGTAAATTAGTTTGATCGGCTATGCCTTTAATGACTTCCAGCACTGATGTAATGCCGTTACTTTTTGCTTGCAACTGCACAATTTCTTCACCTGCAGTATTCAGCTGTGCAGATAATTCATTAATATTTACCACGGTACTGTCAAGTTTTTCTTTGCCTTCTAGTGCCTTAACTGATGCTCCATCCGTTTTATCTTTGGTTTGGCGTGCATTGTTAGCGATCTCGCCAGCCACGATGCCCATTTCCGTCACTGCGGTTGCCACCATGTCACTTTCATGTGATTGGTTAACAATCCCTTCCGTAGTTTTTGCGACACTTTTCGAAACCACGGATGACGAAGCACTTAATGCGTCAACCGTTTTGTTAATACTTTTAATTAAGGTTTGAAAATGTGCCATGAAAATATTGAATTCTTTTGAAATAGTACCGATTTCGTCATGGCGTTCTTCAATGCGCTGAGTCAGATCATTGCCTTTTCTTATTTCGGAAATGCGCTTTGAGAAATTAGTCAATGGCGAGATAATTTGCTGTGCAACAATAATAACCACCACAGCAATCAGCAATGATACGATTAGCGTCACAATTAGATGTTGTGTGTGGCTTTGCTCAATGCCTTCGCTAATATATTGATTCAAAATAACAATTTCTTTATTTAGTTCGCTTTCTGCACCTTTTACAGTTTTGCGCATATTGCCACGAATTCCTGATTTTTCATCCAAACCAATTTTCTTAGACATGGCAAAAAATTGCTCAAATTCACTTACATAAGTTGATAGCAGTTGTTCAGCATTCGCATCAGACAAACGCATTTTTAGTTTATTTGAAGTTTCAAGCAGGCGTCCGAGATATTTTTCATCGCTACGTAAAATAAAGTCTTTCTCATGCCTTCTTAGCGTCAATAAATAGGTATGTGACTCAAAGTCATTCGCAGCTTCAATATTGGTTTCTAATGCATGGGTGGCATCTCTAAGCTTGCCATAAAAGCCTGAGCTTTTATCTAGGCCTTGTGCTATTGAGGCAGTGATTAACTGCTCAAATGTTTGCTGATATGTTTGTAAGCTATTTTTAATAGTCGTTAATTTAGTTTCTGTAATGTCAGTCGAAATTAACCGTTGTTCCAAGCCACTAATTAGCTGTAATGCTTGTTTAAACGTATCATTAAATGTTTTTTGATATTTTACATCTTTGCGCAGTAAAAAATCTTTTTCATTACGACGTAATTGCAACATGGCAATTTGTAAATCTTTCAATTCTGATTTGATTTCAACTAAATTTGTCACTTTATCTTGATTTGCAGTGTTTTCCATATACAAACCAAAGAGACCTAATATAACCAAGGACACTATGACGTAAAGCTTTTGCTTAATAGTAAATTTCATATAACATCTCAACAACGTAAAAGAATGGAAGTAATTGACAACAGTATAAAATCTATTTGCTCACTCCGCTATATTTCGATTAGCCCTCTTTAACACCAAAACAACAACATCTTTATTAACAACGACTTATATTAAACTTAATTTACACACTAGCTAAACATAAAAGAGCAAGTTAATATCAATTAAATATTAAATATCAATAGATATTAACTATGATAAAACTTCGCGATTTGGAATATTTGACGGCTATCGCCGAATACAAACATTTTGGCCGCGCCGCCGATGCTTGCTTTGTAAGTCAACCAACGCTAAGTGGCCAAATCCAAAAGTTAGAGCAACGATTAAAGTTAACCTTAATTGAGCGACAACCGCGTAATGTCATGTTAACGCCAGCAGGTGAAAAGTTAGTACAGCAAGCAAGGCAAGTACTCAACGCTGCGAGAAACTTTGAAGAGGCTGCTAAGTCATTACTTGACCCACTTTCCGGTGATTTGCATATTGGCTTAATACCGACATTAGCCCCTTATGCGCTGCCGCATATTATGCCGTCACTAAACAGCAAGCTTGCAAAAATAAATTTCTATTTGCATGAAAATAAGACCCAAGATTTATTGGACCAACTCACAACAGGCAAGCTCGATATTTTAATTTTACCTTGGCTACCAGACATGACTGGTTTTGAGCGTTATGATTTATTTAATGAGCCGCTTGTTATGGCAACATCCCCTTCACATGTACTCGCTAATAAATCACAAGTAACTTTTGATGATTTGCATAATCAAAAAATACTCACATTGGAAGATGGCCATTGTTTAAGAGATCAGGCAATGGGTTATTGTTTTAGCGCCGGTGCAGAGGAAGATCATAGTTTCCGCGCTACCAGTCTTGAAACGCTTCGCTATATGGTGGCAAGTAATATGGGTATTACGTTGTTACCACAATTAGCCACCTTGAATTATGCCCCGCAACAGCATATCCACTACATTCCCTTTGCAAACCCAAAACCAATGCGTGAAATAGTATTACTTTGTCGAACGGGCTACGCTCGAATGGAAAGTGTCAGGGCTGTGGTCAATGAAGTGCGCCAAGCGGTAAAAGGTTTGTTTGATTAATCTCAATATATACCCAAGCCACTTGAAGATGCAGAATTCATTGAGTCGAGAAAGTGCTAGCACCAAGGCATTGATTGAAGAGAGTGATTGTTCCATTTTCGAAATCAATAACGCCACAGATGACCATTTATCGCCTTGCCCGAAGGGAGCTAAGCTAGAAAACCAGCTCCGTGTGGTTTGGGTATACAATCTTTAATAACGAAAAAAGCGTTACCGTTCAGTACGGTAACGCTGCAAATAATTTTTACTCTCTAGACTATGCAGCTACTTGCTTATTACCGCTGATATTTTCCATTGGATTAGGAGTTCTAATCAAATAATCAAACGCCCCTAAAGCCGCCGTTGCACCACTACCCATCGCAATAATGATCTGCTTATAAGGTGTATTAGTTACATCGCCTGCCGCATAAACACCAGCGATATTAGTTTCACCTTTTTGATTAACGATCACCTCACCGCGCTCGGTCAAATCAATCGTATCTTGTAAAAATTGTGAATTAGGTACTAAGCCAATTTGGACAAATATGCCGGCAAGTTCGATAGTTTCTTGCGTGTTTGTCGCACGATTAAGGTAATTAAGCCCAGTAACATGCTTGCCATTACCTAATACTTCTGTGGTTTGCGCATTAACAATAATCTCGACATTAGGTAACGAACGCGCTTTATTTTGTAATACAGCATCAGCACGTAATACGGTATCAAATTCCAAGACGGTAACATGCTCTACTAACCCTGCAAGGTCAATGGCAGCTTCAATACCGGAATTACCACCACCAATAACGGCAACTGATTTTCCTTTAAATAAAGGACCGTCACAATGTGGGCAATAAGCAACACCTTTGCCGCGGTATTCTTGTTCACCTGTAACGTTCATTTCTCTCCATCTTGCACCGGTTGCAATAACGGTTGAACGGGTTTGCAAGGTGGCACCATTTTCTAATTCAACGGTAATTAAGCCACCTTCAACATCACTTTCAATAATATTTTTGACCCGTTGATTATTCATAATATCAACATCATAGTCATTAACATGGTTTTCTAAACTCGCTACAAGTTTGGGACCTTCGGTAGCACTGACGGAAATAAAGTTTTCAATCGCCATCGTATCTTGCACTTGACCACCAAAGCGGTCAGCAACGATACCGGTGCGTATGCCTTTACGGGCACTATATATTGCTGATGCCGCGCCCGCTGGGCCGCCACCAATCACTAATAAATCAAAAGCTTCTTTGTTGTCTATTGCTTTTGCTTGTCTCGCGCCAGCATTTGTATCTACTTTATTTAAGATCTCAGTGACGGTCATTCTGCCCTGCGCAAAAGCTTTGCCGTTTAAGTACACCGCAGGCACAGAAAGAATATCGCGCTGATAGACTTCTTCTTGAAATAGGGAACCATCAACCATCACATGTTTAATTTGTGGGTTAATCGCCGCCATCATATTAAGCGCTTGCACAACGTCTGGACAATTTTGGCAACTTAACGAAATATAAGTTTCAAAGCTATACTCACCTTCAAGTGCAGCTACTTGTTCGATAACTGCTTTATCAAGCTTAATTGGGTGTCCGCCACTATGTAATAGGGCTAACACTAATGAGGTAAATTCATGCCCCATCGGTACACCAGCAAAGCGCATTTCGCCGCCGGTTTTTACCGATTTGACTAACATTGATGGCACACGTTCATTGCTAGCATCTGCTGCAACAACCGTTACTAATGCTGACATTTCAGCAATTTCTGTCACCAAGGTCGCTAATTCTTTTGATTTTAAGTCTTCGCCTAAAAATACTGACAATTCAACAGCCGAGGTTAAATTTTGTAAATAGGTCTTTAGTTGTTGCTTTAAGTTCGTATCTAACATGGTTTATTCCTTCGAGAATACTGATGAATATGATTTTTATTTATTTTTTGGAACATACCGCGATACTTTCAGTCATACCGCGGTGATGTTAGCTGCAGTTTAGATTTTGCCAACTAAGTCTAATGATGGTGTTAACGTTTCTGCACCTGGCTGCCATGCTGCTGGACATACTTCACCGTCATGGTCAGCTACATATTGTGCGGCTTGAATTTTACGCACTAATTCTTTCGCTGAACGGCCTATACCTAGGTCATGTATTTCGGCAATTTTAACTTCGCCTTCAGGGTTAACAACAAACGTACCACGAAGTGCTAAACCATCTTCTTCAATCATGACGCCAAAATTACGGGTAATTTTACCTGTTGGGTCACCAATCATTGGGTAAGTAATTTTACCAATAGTGTCTGAACTACCGTGCCATGCTTTATGGGTAAAGTGTGTGTCAGTTGATACTGAGTAAACTTCAACACCCATTGCTTGTAGTTGCGCATAATGGTCAGCCATGTCGCCTAATTCAGTCGGACATACAAAGGTGAAGTCAGCTGGGTAGAAGAAAAATACTGCCCATTTACCTGCAACATCTGCTTCTGATACTTCAATGAATTCGCCGTTGCTAAATGCTGTTGCGTTGAAAGGTTGAATCGTTGAATTGATAATTGAGTTATACATGTTTATCTCCAATTGTTTTTTAAAAATGTGGGTACTTGTTAAGTTGGGATAATAATACGTCGAACTTTAAAATAGGGACAATCGTTTGAATTTATCATTGCAATAGATAAAAACTATTATTAACAAAAGCAGACTGGTTAATACTAAGAAACCAATGTTAATGTTAGTTAATAAATAATGGCTAGAACTACGCTGTGCTATAACTTTATTTTATAGCTTGCTAAAGTTTTAATACTGTTCAAAAAATAATGTTCATTAGAAGATAGTTTCATCACTAAATATTATATTTTAAGTTATACCAAACGAATTAATGGGATGAACGTTATGAATATTTCACATATAGAAAGCAACGAGCAGCAAAGCGATGATGAACATAGCTATATAGCAGCTGCATATGCGGCTAGAGACAATAAAGCTAAGATCGAGATAAGCGAACCACTATTAGAAAAAGTATTAGCAGTGCTCGATGACAGTACGCCCAATTATGTATTGGGCTATAACTAATTGAATGGATAGAAACTGAATTTAGAATAAGTTATGTACCTTGATGCTTGCCGAAAAAAATTAATGTACAAACTTACCAGCAAGCTTTTCCTCAAAGTTACCATTTTTGATAACTTGTTGGCCATTAAGCCATACTTGTTCAACACCAGATGAATATTTATTCCAGTGAGAAAAGTCAGCATTGGCGGAAAACTCCTTGGCATCAAAGACAATAATATCAGCTATGTAGCCTAGCTTAAGTTGACCGCGATCTTCAAAACCTAAAATTTCTGCGGTTCTACCGGAACTTTGCTTAATAAACTCACCAAGGGTAAGTAAGGATCGTTCACGAACATATTGCTGGTATTTTTGCGGAAAGCTAGCATATTTACGGGGGTGGCCATTAGTGCCATCAGATGAAGTAACCACCCAAGGTTGCACCATAAAGTTTTCTACATCAGCATCAGACATATTAAATGATGCTACACGGACCTCTCCTTCTTGTACTAACTGTATTGCTGCAGTGACGGGATCTATTGCTCTTTTTTCTGCTACTTGCGCTAACGTTAAACCAACCAACTCACGGTCTTGAAAAGCAGTGATCAGCAATGAGGTTGGCCCGCCACGACGACGAATGTTCTCTTTAATTTCATCGATAAGTTTTTCTGCCAAACTGACATCGTTGAGGCGTTGGTGAAATGCCTGCGTTGAATCAGCCATTACCCACTTGGGCATAACAGCACTATGTAACTTAGTACCTGAAGCAAGCCAAGGATATTGATCAGCTGAAATACTAATGCCCTTTGCTTTTGCCTGCTCTATTTTTTCAATGGCAAGGTTGCTTTGTCCCCATACGTCAACCCCTAACGCTTTAATATGGGCCAGATGTAAATGAATATTGGCTGTGTCGGCTATGTTAATGGCTTCTTCTAAGGCGGCGATAAAGCCAATATTAAATGTACTTTCATCACGTAAGTGTGTGTCATAAATACCCTGGTATTGGCTCGCCACTTTTGCCAAAGTCACCACTTCTTCGGTATTAGCAAAACTCCCGGGCACATAATACAATCCAGTTGACAAACCTAACGCACCAGCTTCCATACCCTTAACAAGCAACTGTGACATATCAGCTAATTCTTCAGCATTGGCAAAGCGTTGCGCCCGCCCCATAACTTGTTCTCGTACACTGCCATGACCAATCAATAAAGCCACATTAGTACCGATTCCATTAGCTTCAAGTTCAGCTGCCGTTTTCGCAATATCAACGGGGCCTTCACCGTCGTTACCATTAACAACAGTCGTAACCCCTTGTGTAAGGTAATTTAAGTTATGGTTTTTATCTTTGCTGTAAAGTTCTTCTAGTGTATGAGTATGAGGGTCGATAAAGCCTGGGCTAACAACTTTACCACCAACATCAATGGTCGTTGTCGCTTTAACTGCATGCTTACCTGTTGGATATAGGCCACAAATCTCAATACCACATATCGCAATGTCTAACGCTTGTGGCTTAGTTTCAACACCATCGTAAACGTTGCCGTTAATAATTAAGGTGTCAACCACTACCAGCTTAGTATCACTTACCGATTCATTATTGGTGGGCTTATTTTCGGAGCAAGCTGAAAGTATTATTACACCACTGACGAATACGGCTATCGAGAAAATTCGCTTTAATCTTTTACTAGGCATGAATAACTTACTCTTTATTGTGATCGGTTTCTGACATCAAAGTTTTCATTAATAACACCGCGGCATTATTGGCAATAATTTTAATGCTATCTCGATTTGTTTCATCACCCATTTCATAGGTTATGGCATGAACCTGATAATTATCGGCAAAATACTGTTTGGAAACACCATTATTAGGGCGGTTACCCGGCTTTTGTACGACATCAAAATTTGGCATCGCTTTATCTAACGCACCCAGCCAATGCTTCACAAAGTAGCGACTTTCAACACCGTAATCAACCGGCATAGTATAAAAAACATCATGTTGGGTAGAATGAAAATCAATAGCAAATTTTATCTTTTGCCCACTAGCGACCAAGCTTTGTAGGTATTGATGAACTTGCTTAGTCTCAGGCTGTTTAAAAGTGATCCAGTCACGATTCAAATCAACGCCATTGGCATTATGACGCCAATTGCCCATCGCAACACCATCTGGATTTAAATTAGGGATAATAAGTAGATTATATTTTTGTCGAAAACTATCAGCAAATGGATTATTCGCTAATAAGGTTTCAACAAAAGGAAATAATGCCAGCGCACCCGTTACTTCTGGTGGGTGTAAGCGGCCTAAAATAACTAACCATTCTTTACTGTCGCTGTGACTTTCAATTTTATAAATTGGTCGCCCTAGTTGAGATATACCTAATTGTTGGTGTGAAATCTGGCTAGATTTTTGTAATTTTTTTGCCCAGTCGATGTAATATTGATTACTAATAATTTCCTGACCAGCAATATATAATGGCTGTGTTGAAGCCTTAATTTTAAGTATTAGCTTCTTATTACGGTATTGATGCGGATATACCGACCAAGTTTTCATATCTTGGCTAAATTTAGGTAAATAGCGATTATCTCGCTTCCCACTAATTTTAATATTAACCGTAATGTCTATTGGTGTATCTGCAACAACCTTAAATGCATACCAAGGACTAGGGTTGATGGGTGTGTTTTCTGGCTTAATAGTAATAACAAAATTATTGTTGCCCAAATTAATGCACTCATCCATGCGACTCGCTTCAAAGTCTGCCGTTAGTCTAACTGCACCGATATTACATGTTTGCGAATTATTACTTTTGTTAACTACAGAAGTTTCAGCACACGACGCCAAAACCAATAGAGAAAATAACCATACGCAAATAGGTAGTAATTTTTTCATATTAAATCTTCTAAATTTGAATAAGTTAAGTGTAAAAATAAAGCTCGGCCGTTAATCACGCACCGAGCCATATTATATTATTGAAACCACGTGCTATGAATTAGAAGTCTTTTCTTACACTCATGTAGAAGTAACGACCACGATTCGAATGCAAGGCACCGAAATAACCATGTGCTAATTCATCAGCCACTGGTGGCTCTTCGTCACCAATATTGCGTACGCCAAAACGAATTTTAGTGCCGTCTAATGCACTGTCATCGGCAAAACGGTAGTCTGCATAGACATTCACAGTAGTAAAGCTATCTACTGGCAACATAATCACGTCATCGTTAACCGTTGCCGTAGTGCTAGTATCAACAATTTCGCTAACATAGTTGGCATTAATGCCTGCACCCCATTGTTGATAATCCCAATCAATCGATGCTCTAGCTCGCCATTCTGGACGACCATTTTGTTTAATTAAATCACCCGCACCTGCGACAGTTCTATCAGCTGGCACCGCTGGATTATTAGCAGCTTGTGCAGCGATAAGCTGTGCAGAAATAGGATCAGCATCTTGTTCAAATTTGCTTAATTTAGCAGCGTTAACCGTGAACTCCCATTCACCAAAGCTTGTTTCAAGATCATAAATCAAACTAAAATCAACGCCTTCAATATTACGCTTATCTAAATTCAGATAGTCATTGTTTATTTGAATCACTTCATTGGTGTTGGCGTCACGAACTACCGCACTATTGTTAGTACCTTGACTCCTTAACAGTGAATCATAAAGCAAATGCGATGAACCGGGTAAAATGCCCACTAAGTCTTTTTGCTTAATCTTCCACGTATCTATCGTAAAAGTAAGGTTTTCAAGTGGCTCAAATATCAAACCAAATGAGGTGTTTTCGTCGTCTTCTGGTTTTAGGTCTGTGGTACCACTTCTGATATCGACAATACCGTAAGTTGAATCAAGTACTGGATCATACAAACTATTAGAACGTGGCACACCTTCTGCGGACACTTGTGGTAAACCAGGAGCACGGAAGCCGCCAGCATATGACGCTCTAAAACTGATCCATTCTGCTGCTTGCCAAAATAACGCAACTTTAGGCTTTAATGCACTACCCACATCAGAGAAGTTTTCATACCGACCAGCAACTTGTAATTCAACATAATGAGAGCCTGAGTCGACCAAGGGCACCAAGAACTCGGCATATGCTGACGACACATTACGCGACGCCTTTGAATCAGGTGTTGGGCTACTACCTAAAACATCGCTGCCAGATAATTCAACACCCGTGATTTGATCAACAAAGGGGATACTGCCATCAAGTAACGGGTCTCTGTTATCTTCAAAGGTTTCTCTTCTAAACTCTACACCCATAGCAAGCCCAACATCCCCCGCGGGCACGCTCCAAAGCGCACCATTGCTGACCTTAAAATCAACTGAGGCCAAACTTGTTTTTGAGTCTCGATTAACATTAACCATAAATTGGTCAATAACACTTTGTGGATTTAACGTTGTGTCACCACTATTTGGATTATTAACATCACCACCCGTAAAGATGTTATACGCTAACGTTGGATCAGTGCTATTAATGGATGCTTGAAACTTGCTCGCTTGAATACGGTTGGCTGAATCATTGGTTTCAGCTTCAGTGTAAAATGCCGCTGTTTCCCAATCCCAATCGTTATATGAACCTTTCAAACCACCTAGTACTCGGTAGCTAGTATCGTCAACTTCAACATTCCGAGGTCCGGTATCAATCGCTCGGTAGCTTCGTAATAAAACTTCTTCGCCAAATGGATTATGGGCAGCGTCAGCAGAAATAAGGAAACGTTGTGCGGTTAGGTTATGGGTTTGTTCACGAGTACGTTCAGCTTTTGCACTGTAATATGTTACTTCTGAAAAGAAGTCTAAATCACTGTTTATTTCATGGGTAAAATAAGTATATAAGTTTAAGCGATTAACATCAGAAACCAGTGAACGAGTAGTACCGCGGTCGAAGCGTAAATCGCGAGGAAAACTACCACTGTCGGCACAAACGCTTCCCGCTAAATCAACCACACAACCAGAGTCGCTGTCAGGTTGGATATGGAATCGACCTAAAGCATCTGATTGGAAATCACCCCAAGGTGTTGCTGTAGAACGGTTATCTAATTGGGTATCGCCAATGAATTCTTCTGGTAAGCCAGAAAATTCACGTAAATCATGACTAGCTGAATATGGTCGTTCGCTTGCCATCATGCCGTTACGGTCATAATAGCTAAAAGAAGCGGTTAAATGTGAGCGGCCTTCATTTAAATCAAAACCAGTTAAATAGCTAAAGGTGGTTTCATCAAGCGATGTACCTTCTGAACCACCATAAGATAACCTAACTTGGTTGCCTTCGTAATCATCTTTTAATTGGTAATTTACCACACCAGCTACGGCATCAGAGCCATAAATAGCAGCCGCGCCATCACGTAAAACTTGTAACGAACGCAAACCCGAAACCGGTAAGGTATTGGAATTTGAGGTCGATACCGGTACGAAGTTTTCTGACTGCGTACCTGGGTGTGTGACTAGCCTACGACCATTTAAGAGTGTCAAGGTATTACCCGAGCCAACACCACGTAAGTTAATAGATGCAACGTCACCACGAGCGTCATTTACCCCACCATTACCTGTAGCCCCGCCAAAGTTAACCGCTCCAATTTGAGGAATTGAACGTAATAATTCGTCACCGGACATCGCAGCGGTATTCTCGATATCTTTTTCGGTTAAAGCAGTAACAGGTAAAGCACCAATATCTGAAGCACGCTTAATATTGGAGCCAATAATACTTATACGCTCAATTTCTGCTACCTTGGCTGCTTCTTCAGCATTGGCTTGTTGAATAAAAGTTGTTTGGGCTGTTAAGGCTGTTATTACACATAGACTTAGATGCTTCAGTTTATGTCTGTTTTTAGTTATTTCTTTCATCACTCTCACCGTCATAAGTTGCATTTATTATGTTGTGTTGCCGAATATATTTTTATTCGATCTTGGTTTCTAGATTCACCATGCCCAATTATGAAAAGCAATACTATTGACACTTCGTTTACACCCCATAACCTAAAGTTATAGCAAAGTTACACATTCAGCTAATAGTTTGAATTTTCCATTAAAATAGCTTGACTACTTTTGTCGATGATTTACTCCTTATTAGCTACAGCCTTTGGTTATGACATGCAAAAGTTTTTGAACTGCTGTTCTATTGATTAGCTCTTTACAATCAAATATAGCTTCATGGGCAAATAACGACTAAAGATGCCACATCAAAAAGGTAAAATGCTGATATGAATATTGAAATTTCGACTTCAGAAACACTATTAATAGCTTTGCTCATACTTTTTACGGGCTATTATCTCAACAGTAAAATTGCGGTACTAAAAAATAACAACATTCCTGAGCCAGTGGTAGGTGGTATTGCCTTCTCTATTATTGCCGCCATTGCTCACCTTTATTTTGATATTAATTTTCAATTTAATATGGCATTTAAAAACCCATTAATGACAGTATTTTTCACTACGGTCGGTCTAGGTGCTAGCTTTAGTTTATTAATCAAAGGCGGTCCAAAAGTGGCACTTTTTCTAGGTGTTGCTACCTTATATTTACTGGTACAAAATGCTGTTGGTGTGTCGATTGCAGTTGCTAGCGGCATGGAACCGTTAATGGGCTTAATTGGAGGATCGGTGACACTTTCTGGAGGTCACGGCAACGGCGCAACATACGCAGATCTATTTATTAATCAATACGGTATGCATAGTAGTGTTTTTGAATTGGCGATGGCGGCTGCAACACTAGGTCTTATTCTTGGCGGTTTAGCTGGTGGGCCAGTCAGTAAACGTTTAATTAAAAAATACAACTTAACAGCTGATACTTCCTATCACGAAGATCTCGACGATACGATAACCTTTGATCCCGAAGATCATGATTTAGTCACGCCTCGAAAAATGATGGAAACCTTATTTGTGATTTTACTATGCATGTATTTAGGCCGCATCGGTTATGATGCACTCAACGCGATTGATGTGATCTTACCAGCATTTTTAATCCCATTATTGTTTGGCGTGGTCATTACAAACCTAGCTGAATTTACTAAAGTATATAAGGTTAGTCGAGCTTGTATCGATCTTTGGGGAACGATGGCACTATCCATCTTTCTTGCGATGGCATTAATGTCGTTAAAAATATGGGAATTGGTCAGCTTAGCCGGGCCAATGATATTTATGATTTTGGTACAAGCAGTACTACTGATGCTTTTCGCCTACTTTATTACCTTTAGAGTCATGGGTAAAAATTATAATGCGGCCATCATGGCTGGCGGCCATTGCGGTTTTGGCCTTGGAGCCACACCAACCGCTGTCGCTAATATGGAATCATTAGTCTCACGCCATGGACCGTCGCCACAAGCTTTTTTAGTGGTACCATTAGTCGGTGCATTTTTTATTGATATCACCAATGCTTTGATTATACAGTTATATTTAAGCTTGCCATTTGTCACTGGCTAAATACTTCACTTAGCCGAATAACGTTATCGAGGACCTTGAATGCGCTTACGACACATTGAAATTTTTCACGCGATTTATACCACGGGTTCGATTACCAATGCGGCTAAAATACTGCATGTCTCACAACCCTCTGTCAGCAAAGTTCTATCACATGCCGAACTACAGCTCGGCTTTAATCTTTTCGAGCGGGTTAAAGGTCGACTCATCCCAACAGATGAAGCGGAAATGCTCTTTGATGAAGTTGACAAAATTTACCAACAGATGCGCTCGATAAAAAATACCGCACAGAACATTAAAAAATCAGAATTTGGCAGCATGAGTTTAGGAGTTACACCAGCACTGGGGTTTGACGCCCTGCCAAATGTTATTGCCAATTACCATCAAGACTACCCCAATGTTACCTTTGATATTCAAACTATCCATAATGATGCTGTTACGCAGTCATTGCTCGAGCATAAGTGTGATTTAGCGATTTTATTTTCACCACCCAACATGCCAGGTATCACCACCATCCCATTGGCCATGTCGGAACTAGTGATTGTTTACCCTAAAGACAAATTTCCACATTGCCCAGATAAACTGACCTTAACACAAGTCTGCGATTTGGAGTTTATCGACATTAGTGACAGTGGCCCCTTAGCTGACATGCTTTGGGCGCGTGTGATGGAGGAAGCCATTGACTTTAAATCATCGATTAAAGTACAGACCTATTTTATTGCCGCTAGATTGGTGGCGCGTGGTTTAGGTGTTTGTGTTGTAGACCGCTATACTGCAGAAGGCAATTTATCTGATAATGTTGCCATTGCTTCTTTCGAACCCGCTTTAACTTTTAGCATCAATGCTGTGCACTTAGAAAACCGAACTAAATCTAAAGTTATCGATGAATTTATTCCTTATTTAAGACAAGGAATTTCAAGTAGTTAAACATCATCATAACCCTAGGTTATGACCGATAAAAGCCTTCCCACTTTCAATGCATAGCCACTAAGATAAGCTCGATGTAACAAACATAGTTAAATCAGCTTTTAATTTTAGGAACATCATCATGCATATCGTTTCTCCTTATCTGTTATTTATCGGTGACGCCACCGACCAACTTTCAATAAAAATGGCACGTGGTGCAGCTGATTGGCGTCCAGAGCTTTGTATTGGTGAATTCAGTGTCAGTGGCTGTACAGTGACTACTGGCATTGAAAAAATGACCATTGAACAGGCAGCAGTGAGAGGCGCTAAATCATTTATTCTTGGTTTTGCTAATAGCGGGGGCGTGTTAGAAAAAAGGTGGCTGCCTTATATTTTAAACGCGATGGAGCACGGCATGGATATTGTTTCTGGCCTGCACGACAAACTCACTGACTTTCCTGAGTTGGTTGAAAAAGCTCAACAATGCCAACAACAACTGCTTGATATTCGCCATCCAAAAGCAGAATTTGTGACCGGCACCGGAGTGAAACGTTCAGGTAAACGCTTACTTACCGTCGGCACTGACTGTTCAGTAGGAAAAATGTATAGCTCACTTAGTCTCGAGAAGTCGATGAAAAAGTTAAACTTTGATGTCGATTTTCGCGCCACAGGCCAATGTGGCATTTTAATCGCCGGCCAAGGTGTTGCGATTGATTGTGTTATCTCAGATTTTTTATCTGGTGCTACTGAATCACTTTCACCCAACAATCATCCAGAGCATTGGGATATTATTGAAGGACAAGGCTCATTATCTCATCCCGCTTTTGCTGGGGTCAGCCTTGGCTTATTGCATGGTTCACAACCCGATGCCTTGGTTATATGTCACGATTTAAACCGAACACATATGCGTGGCCTACCTAGCAGCCAATTCCCCAGTATTGCCACGACCATCAGCTTAAACTTGCAAGCCGCAAGGCTCACCAATCCCGATGTAAAAGTGGTTGGTATTACGGTGAATACCTCTAGTGTTAGCATTGAAGAGGGCAAACGTATTTGTCAGCAATTAAGCGAAGAATTTTCATTACCTTGTGTTGACCCTTTACGCGACGGCACTGATAACATAATAAAAACCTTGGCATAAGTGGCGACACAACATGGCTATTGAACAAAGTACTCAAACCTATAATGTGAAAAATGCGACTAAACCAAGTAATTTAGTCATTAAAGTGGTAAAAGAGCAGTTTTCATTGCAACATGTTTTTCGCATTGCCCGTGGCGCAAAAACCCAAGCAGATGTCGTTGTGGTAACCATTAGCGATAATCATAATACTGGCTGGTCAGAAGCGGTGCCTTATGCGCGTTACCAAGAATCGCTTGATAGCGTAATAGAGCAAATAAACACTCTGTCACAATCAACACTTAACAGCGAAAATATTACTGGCCTTATTGCCTCATTACCTTCTGGCGCAGCACGTAACGCCTTAGATTGTGCTTGGTGGGATTTACAAGCAAAGCAAAACAAAACAACAGTTGCAGCATTATTTGCGTTAGCGCCAGCACTGCCTTGTGTAACAGCGCAAACCTTAAGTATAGATAGTCCCGAAGCTATGGCTAAAGCAGTTTTGGCATTAAATAACCCACCATTAGTTAAAGTAAAACTCGATAATCAAGATATCGTAGAAAAAATGACTGCTATTGCTCAAGCCGCTCCAAACAGCAAGTTTATTGTTGATGCTAATGAAGCCTGGACTATTGATGATTTACGTCATTGTTGTCTGCAATTAAAAGACCTTAATGTGGTATTGATTGAACAGCCTTTACCTGCAGGAGAAGATCAAGATCTCATTAATTTTTCTTCACCCATTCCGCTATGTGCCGATGAGTCGTGCCATACACGTGCAGAACTGAAATATTTAAAAAATCGTTATCAAGTGGTGAATATAAAACTCGATAAAACTGGCGGCTTAACCGAAGCAGTATTATTGGCTCAAGAAGCGAAAAATCAAGGTTTTGAGTTAATGCTAGGCTGCATGGTTGGCAGCTCACTAGCGATGGCGCCATTAGCATTATTGGTTAACGAAGCAAAGTTTGTAGATTTAGACGGGCCACTTTTAATTAGTGCCGACAGAGAGGATGGTTTTGAATTTAACCAAGGGCTGATGCAGCCACTTTCAGGTAAACTTTGGGGAGGAAATCGTAATCATACTAATGCGTAGCGATAATGAGTGCCTCTAGTTTCCCTTTGACATGCATGATTCAATGTCAGCCCTGATCACAGGGCTTTTTTATTTTAGCGATTGAGCAGCTGATAAGTTCCACCAAAATAATTTTTTGTTACTCCATATGAATACATTTTCAAAAGCTGTAGTGATTAGCGTTTTACATCCAAATGCGCAACAATACTGGCCATAGTTGCCTCGATATGATTTACATCAGTGGGAATAACTAAAATTGTACTATCACTTGCCATACAAGCAAGTACCCCCGACTGTTCACCCATACTTTCAATCATTTTAGAGATCAACGTAGCCGCACCAATAACGGTCTTAATAATAATTTGCACCTGATTATGCTTAATATCCAACACCACTGAATCTATCGCTTGTTGACCATACGGAATATATTGTTTTTCAGGTAGCCGATAAACGGCATCATTATTATGATTTCTAATTTTTATCGCGCCGACTTTATGCAACAACCGAGACACGCGTGTTTGTGTGACATTTTCAAAGCCTCGCAAAGATAAAGCCCGAGCAAGCTGCAACTGAGAACCAAAACGCTGGTCTTGCAGCAATGTTTTAAACGTGTCGAGTAACTCTGGCTCAGCAATTTTCATGCTATTTTATTTCCTATGCTTGTTAGTGGTTAAATTTAATCATAATAGGTGCCGATATCACTTTATCAACACCAAGATAGGCCGATTGATAGCTCAATGTATTATAAAAATTTGGTTGTATATTTTTGCTGAAGGCGCTCTGCCATTCAATTAAAGCAAAGTCATCAATGTTAATCGCGGAACTAGTTCCATCTTGTGAGGTTATTTCTGCAATCACTCGATAACTTTTATAACCAATACGCGGAGAATTGAAATCTAACTCTACATTTTGCCAAGCTTGGCTTGCCATCAATTCAGTTGTGCCAATTAAATGTTTAGGGCTATTGTCAAAGGCATCAAATAGTTTCTGACGAGTTTTACGCCCCTGCCAATAAAAGTTAATTTTGATTGGTGCTTGGACATTAAATTTAGCTTTGACTGTCATTGCGCTGCTAGCTTTGTACACCCGTCTAAAACTTTGCATGCCAAAAATACTTGGGTTAGCAACCGTTAATTTAATATTTAAACTGCGCTGCCCACTGGCACCGAAATTATTCAGTGTTGTGGCGCTGCGTTGAAATACCCAACCCCGTTCAGGGCTATCAAATGTCGCAAAACTCTCAAAATCGCTGCCGTTAATTAAGTTAGTGCCCAGGCGGTATCCAACATTGTCATCAGGCAATTCAACATGAGTTATCGTTCTATGCCACGGCAATTGGTAGAGTGGAATGACTTTCTCACCATTGACCGGATATACCGCTAATGTCAATTTTTCACTCGTTGTTTGATTATTTGCTCGGATAACACCATGACCACCTGATGGTATGATCAGGGTATTTCTTTGTTTAGAAAGCTCAGTTAAGCGCTTCATTACGGTATAGCGATGCATACCTGTGGCTGGCGTTGGTTTGTAACCTTTAACATATAGCGGCACAATTTCAGCACGGTGAAACTTACCATCGTCCAGCCAAACATAAAGAATAAAGCTATGTTGAGTTGCACTAAAGTTTTGGTCAAAAATAAAATTTCCCATCGAATAAGCAATAAGCTTATTGTTATATAACTCTAGACCTTGAGTGACATGAGGGTGATGTGCAATTGCCAGAGCAGCGCCTGCATCTAGTGATGACTTTAAACGTTGCTCAGTAACACCGGTGGGGTTATTGGCGTATTCTTGACTACCGTGATATTGCACTATCGTGACTTTATTTTTATCTACCTGCTCAGTAACAGACTTCACTATATTGTTCATTGAACCATAAGCGGCACCACCGTGTTGGTCATTTGCTGTTTGTGTTGGGTTAGCACTACCCTCCCATCCCACATAACCTAACATGGCAAACTCGGTATTTTTAATAGTTTCTGTATGTGCTTTTAAGGCTGACTTTTCGTCAACACCTGCACCTGAATATCCTAACTCGCTTTTTTCAAGAAAAGCTAACGTTGAGTGAAGGCCAGAATCCATATAGTCATAGGTATGATTATTCCCTAACGAAACATAGTCAACACCTGCCCAAGTGAGCGCAGAAAGTATTTCCGGCTCAGAGTAAAAGGTGACTGATTTGGGCGCACGCTCTGCGGGTTTTTCATCAGCTATTTGAGTTTCCAAATTGATTGCTGCATAGTCAGCCAAACTCATGTAAGGCTTAATATGCTGAACTATCGCTTTGCTATCTTCGAGCTTATTATCTTGATGAATAAGTACAGGATCACCAAAGTAAGGTTGATAGTATCTACGCCCCATCATTACATCACCACCAAAAGCAAGCATCACGCGTTTAGACGCTTTTTTAACTAAACTAATATCGGTGATTTTCGCAGATTGTTGTAACTCAGAATGGCTAAAGGTTTGAATTGAATCAAAATACCCGTCTTTACTAAACCTTAGCTGATAAATATCATTAACGGCAGCTTTTAAACTGAACTCCCCTATTGCATTGGTTACGGTCTTGACGTTATTTATTTCTACAACAACAGCTTTTAGGGCATGACTCTCTTCATCAATGATTCTGCCACTTAAGGAGAAATGTGTTGCCGCAAATGCACTGATATTTAGATTTACGGCGATGATCATCAAAATACAAAAAAAAATACGAGACATAGAGCATCCAAAGCTTAGTAATTTGTCTTAGTATATCGTTTTAAATACCTAGATTTCATTCCGAATGATATGTCGACTATAACGTTAGGGTATGGCAAAAATAATATCCTCTCAATATCAATAGGCAAAAAAAACGCCCCTCATATGAGGAGCGTATAACAAACATAAATTTAAAAATAAAACCGAGTGGGAGAATCTCTTATTAAGTCAGAACCTAACATTCATAATTAGTTCAAAACTTTTTTAAAATAAAGCCATAATACGCAATTTTTCGTTATTGAGCTGATGAGTGATATTTTATCATCGGCAAAAAAAACGCCCCTCAAATGAGGAGCGGATAAAAACACTAATAAAAACAAAACCGAGGGGGAATCTCTTGCTAAGTATGAGCATCTTAGTCGTTGTTAGTTCAATTTTATTTAAAATTTTTCGTAGCAATCCCCTCACAGAAAATAGCCAACTGTTTTTTTTGTTAATATTTAAATTGTTTCAAGCGCCCAGCGTTTGGCAATAAAGTTAAGTACTTTGGTTAATTTTTTACCCAAATAGCCTGATAGTAACTTAGGTGTTTGCTGCAATAGCAATAACTCTGACGCTGTTATCGCCACATAACAATCGACTAGCTGATCATCCGACGAAACCATCAGCACATCGTCAGCTAGAAATTCTTTTTTCAGACTGTTTTCTTCATCTTCGCCGCTATGACCTAGTTCACTAATATCGCAAAGGTAAAAGTTAATCTGCAGAACATGCTCTTCCTCACCGTACCAATTAGCGGTCATAGTATGAAAGTTTAACTGTGCTTCAAGTTTATTGCTCACTGAGGAAATATTTTCTATCTTAACAACTAAATCATCACTGACTTGAATAGAAATAGGTAACTTTTCAGTCATAATATCCATGAAGTTAAACGCCTTTTAGTAAAATTATATTGCTCACCAGCCCCTAGTAGAACTTTCAGTTTTTCAACCTACTCAAGCTGCTAAAGTCACTATATCAATAACCCCGCTCATTTTCTAAGCTTTTGCCTGTGGAATAGTACGGGGAAAATTACAAACGATTCTGGTTGGCAAAATATATCGGCAGTTACTCGACCACAGTAATAGCAATAAATGTTTTGCCGATTTTTTCTTTATGGTTTATTTTATGAATTATGGTGATAAAGCTAGCTTTAATAATATTCAACTGATGTTATTTGCTTTTGTCACTTTGTGGCTAACCTTATCAAGACTTATCTGGACAGTGCATGTGTTGCGTAACGGCCAATACCGTATAAAGCGCTGACGAAATTAGCAATAACATTAGCGTCAGTTGCAGATAAATAGACAGTAAAATAACCGTAGGTATTTAGAGATGAAAGTTGAAGAGGTTATGGCGAATAATGTCATCTGTATTAATATGGATGACAGACTCACTGTGGTAAGGGAATTATTTATTAAACATAAGTTTCATCACTTATTGGTGATTAATAATAATGGTGAACTTATTGCGGTTCTTTCTGAACGAGATTACTTTAAAGCGACAAACTCCAATCAAGAGCTACCAAGCGCAAATGACAAAGACTTGGCAATGCTAAACAAGCGCGTGCACCAAATAGTATCTAAAAAGCTAGTTGCAATCCAAGAACTTAGTACGTTTAGCGCGGCAATAAAATTATTTCATGACACTGGCGTTTCTTGTCTCCCTGTTATTAACAGTAAAAATAAGCCGGTCGGTATATTAACGTGGCGAGATATTGTTAAATGGCTCTATGGCAAAGTTAACGCACCTAAGGCTTAATTTTTCAAGTGACGAAGCAATAATTATCTAGCTAATAACGGGCTATTACTATTAGCTAAGCAAAATCACGAGTTTTTAATTCAGAATAAAACCAGCCATTTGTGTTTAATCTGACGAGGCCTATATGGTCCCTTGGTATTAAAGTATTAGCTTATGTCTATTACGGATTGTTAATATCAAACTCGAATTCAATCTCCAATAGTTTGCTGCCACCACTTGCCGGCGGATAACGCCATTGCAGTAAGGCTTGCTTTGCCGAACGCTCTAATAAACGATTGCCATGCTTATTCAATCCAATAACATCTATTACCTTACCTTCATCTGAAATGCGGTATTGTAGCTTTACCGTGCCTGATTTACGTGAATATAGTGCCGATTTCGGATATTCAGGCATCACGCGATGAGTCGGAACAATTGTAATGGCGGGTTGATTAATTTTTGGTACGTTAACCATATCACTTAAGGTTTTATTCACTGATAAACCTGTGGTTGCGAGCGCAATAGTGTCTTGATGTACACGACTATTTTCGATGTACTTAGGCGGCAAAATTTCCGGCTTAGGTGGCAAGGGTTGCTTTATCGGTGGCAGCGTTGCTTCTTCTGACTTAACTTCGATTACCTCTAATACACGCACAGAATGCTGCTTATATTGATTAGAAACGCCATGTACTGGTGGCTTAGCAAAATGTGTGATCACCGCCATTATACCAAAAGACGCCGCCCCGCCCGTTATCAATAAAGCCATAATATGCCAGATTGACCGCGTGGATTTAATCGGCTGAGTTTCAGATGCCACGTTGACTATCGGCGCTTGCAGTTGTTTTTTTCTTTGTTGATAAAGACTCGATAGCTCCTTATCAAATTTATCGTCACTCATGATGATGATCCTAACAAATGGCCTAAATTATTGCGGGCATAACGCAAACGACTTTTTATGGTTTCAAAACTATCGTTCGTTAATACTGAAATTTCCATCACTGAAAAACCTTCTTGCTGGAAGATAAACGCTTCCCTTTGTAAAAACGGCAACTGCTCAAGTGCAGCATTAAATTGCGTTATTCTATCCGCCGTCAACACTGATTTCTCTAGCGTTAGCGTCAACATTTTATTTTCATCTAACAACTGGTTTTGCCATTTTTGTTGGCGTCGAAATTCGTCAATTAAAGTATTGCGAGCAATCGTGAATAACCAACTTTTAACATTACGTTGCGGAGTATTTTGCGTAGTTTTCATCACTTTTAACCAAGTAGTTTGTACCACATCTTCCGCCACCTCTTTATTCGATTGGCTTAATAAATAGTGATATAGCGACAAGTTAAATTGCGCAACCAATAAAGACAAATACTTGTTTTTACCGGTTGCAATATAATTTGTCAGCAACATTTCTGGACTGGTTTTGGGGTTATACCAACCTTTAATCATTGACGGTAACTGCAAATTTTCATCCTAACTTTGTTGGTCCATTTTAAACTCTAATTGAACAGTTAAACCCTGTTGGCTAACCGTTTTACCATCTTCTGACTTTGCGCGATATTTCCATTTTCTTAATGCTTGCCGAGCAGCTTTATCAAATACGCGTTTAGGCTCAGCATCAATCACTTCAATATTACTGACACCGCCTACGGCATTAATATCAAAGCGCAGTTTCACCCAACCTTCAACACCATCGCGGGCGGCGTCAGCGGGGTATTTAGGGTTAATGCGTACCACAGGGCGAGCATCATTATCACCTGTTTGACCGCCAAAACTTAACTTAGCGTTACCAGCCGGCAATTTAATTGGCCCGTTATTGTAATGATAACCACCTTCAACAAGGGTTTCTACGGGTGCTTCAAAAGTTCTTGGCATAGGTTTAGGCGTTGGTGGTGGATCATTTTTAAATGGTGGCTTAGTTTCCGGCGGCCTTTCTTCGGGCAACTGTGCAACCTCTACTATCACTTTTGGCAACAACTCGGGGGGCAATACCTGATCGTTATTAACTAAATAGGCCATAAAAGCAAATAAACCAAAGGTTGTTGCACTGGCAAGGGTTGTTATCGTTATTATCTTTTTCATATTTATTCCTCAATAGTTATCGACTAGAGATTATCTAAGTTAAAGAGGTGTGATCACACGCTAAGCCAGCGGCCATTTCTGACTCATAGCCAGTTGAATAACTCATTAATCAATTGGCTATAAGTAAAACGATGGGCGGCAAGAAAAGGGGTTAAAGTAAATTAGAAAAATATTAAAAAAATATTAAAAAAATAAAGTACGCTTGAAGATTAAGATTTTTTCAATAATAAAAATAATCTTTTCATCGTGAAAATAATAATCAAATAACCAAAATATTGACCACTTAAAAATATCGCCATTTTTGGCCAAAATGCAGTTTCTTCACTAAAAAAGCTTAATGAAAACCTAGCTGGTGCGGTGATTAAGCCATAACCAGGAAAAACACTGGCAATAAAGTAATAGTTATAGCAAAAAGCGGTGATACCGATAACGATACCCGACAGTGCCCAACGTAAAGACCATTTGATATCAGACAATACAGTGCTCATATTATTTATGTCACTAACTGCACAGTGCAGCTAGTGACCCTTTTTAAAATTGGCTGGGCTTATTTAGTCAGTAAAGCGTTAATTTTTTCTTGATCGGTATATTTTGCGTAATTAGTCAGCGCCTGCATCGTAACTTGGTTGGACATTAACTCTTGCATTGCAACTCGACCCACCAGCTCGAATGCTTTTCGAATCGCAAGCGGATCTCGCTGATTCGCCAAGGTTAATTCTGCTGGGCAATCAACCGTTAGTAGTCGAGTGATAATTTTTCCAACATATTTATCACTGTTATCAATGTCTTCTGAACTTGCCTTAGAATAAATAGTTATCTCAGGATGAGATGAAATAGCGAGAAATATCCATTTCGCTAGGCCTTTGCGCTCCTTACCATTTAACGCGTCAATCATACAGTTGCCGAGTTTATCACTCGGGTCATTAGCAAGCGTTTGTGTTGCAAAGCTCAAGGTTAAACAAATTAGCAATAGTTTCAAAAGGTTAGGCATGATTATTCCGTTAAATTTGATTGATTTAGCAAAGTATTATCATCTTTCAATAAAAAGTTTTTGATAAGTATTTATATATCAGTTAGCTAAGCGATAATACCAAGTTCATTAAATTGATATTACTATAGTTTTTTGCACCCAAGCAAGATAAGTGACCCAAGAAGCTCCCTGATCTCTTTACTTGAATTTACTTTACCAAAGGTTACTATAGCTACCCAATGTATAATCTAGAATTACCTAATGACAAAATTAATTAGTTTACTCACCATAGCACTGGCATTGTTAAGTTCCGCTACCTTTGCGGAAACATTAAAAGTTGCTTCTTGGAACATCGCTTGGCTTGGTTCACACGAATATAATCAACGCAAAGACACTGACTATGAAAAATTAGCGCGCTATGCCAGAGAGTTAGACGCAGACGTTATCGCGTTACAAGAAGTTGAAAGTGAAAAATGGGCAAAAAAAGTTTTCGGTGATGAGTATGATTATTTCTTCACAACAAAAGACTGGGTGCAACGTGTTGGCGTAGCGGTCAGAAAAAGCAGTGGCTATAAAGCCAACGCTATTGAGTACCGTGAGCTTGATCAAGGCCTGGCGCGCAGAGGTATGGACGTTACCTTAACCAAAGATGGTAAGAGCGTGCGCTTGTTAGCTGTGCATATGAAGTCAGGTTGTTTTGATAAAGCGCTTGATCAAGCCAGCATAGCTAATATGCCAAATACTAATGAAAAAGAAGCCTATGCAAAAACGGCCTGTGCTGAACTTGCTAAGCAAGCAATACCTTTAGAAGCTTGGGTTGATGCTCGGGCTAAAGAAGGTGTACCATTTCTTTTATTAGGTGACTTTAACCGTCGATTTGTTAGAGATATTTCATTAAATCACACGGAAATACAAGGTTTATGGCAAGCGATTGATGATGAAGGTGCTGAAGCATTATGGGCGCCGACGATTAAAGCTGAATCTAAATGCTGGGGTGGCTATTACAAAGACTATATCGACCACATTATTTTTGATCCGAACGCCAAAGCTCGTTATGTTGTCAATTCTTTCGCTCAACTAGTCTTCGAACCAAAATATACAAAAGAGCTGAGCCAAACATTAAGTGACCACTGCCCTATTTCAGTAGAGCTAACGCTGTAGTTTCAGTTATTAAATAAGCCCAGTATTTATCACCTAAATCTGGGCTTATAATTTTCAAGCTGTTTTTATCTTTATTTAAGCATCACAAGCTAACAACTTCACCGGTACTATTCAATACTACAGCGCTTGCCAATAAATCATTTTTTTGCAGATACTGACTAATGGTAGTGAATGTTGTGGTACTTACTTTTCCTCGATGATCTTTGGTCGAAACATCATCAATAAAAAAATTACCTAACATAAGTTTTAACGGGTTTATTTTCACTCTTTGCGCTTGAAAATGCTGTTTGGCGTTACTTTTTAATACCGTTAAATCTGTGGTTTGATAAATGCCGGCATTTATAATATTTAACGTGTGCTCGGTACAATTTTGAAATTCGTTATTAAAAGGATTAGCAATAACGGAATAGTTTTCATTATGAATTTTCTTATCTTTACCGCTAGCAATAACATCAATTATACGTTGCTGTATTTCGACAGCTGGAATAATGATACCGGCCTTAAGCGCACTAACACCCCAAAAAAAGTCGATGGGATAATCAATAACTAGCTCGCTTTTATCACGTTGACCTGCTTTTTGGTAAAGATTATGAATGGCATAACCTTTAACTTTTTCGCCTGAATCTAAGCTGATTTCTGAATATATAGCAATGGCGGTATGGGTGAACTTTATGCCTTTGGGCAAGTCACTTTCAGGGCGACCAACACGCGCAAGAATAAACGCTCGGGCTCCTTGTGCTGCAGCATAATGCTCTACCTGCTTGGCAAATACTTCCACCTGCTCAATCGGTAATAAGCTTTCCTGTGTTTGAGCACTGCCTGCACTTGCTACTTGTGTAAACAGTAAACTAACGCTTAGCATTATCGAGTTAATTTTAACCATGCTATAACTCCTCAGTAATAACAGTTTTCATCATTTGCTTTGGCGAAGGTGCTACTGTAATCGTTTTTTCGGTAATTTCTAATGGCCCATCCGCAATCGCACTTGCCATTAATTTAGTGCCTAATTGTTGAGATACATGCCCCACTGACCCAGCAACAATAAGCGGTGTTGCCAACACCGCACTGCCAACTTTAACACTGGCTGTTGCGCCATGAGAGGCAGCTAGTGCCGAATGTTTACTTGCTGCGCTAGCATTTTCTGATGCGCCACTATTAGCGAAAGATTGCATACTCGTTACGGCTAATGCCAGCGTTAAAACCATGTTATGTGTTTTCATCTTGCTTCCTTAATGAGTGTTAAAACAACATCGAGTATGAACGAGGGATTGTATAAATAAACTAAAATAGTTAATGTATTATCTATCAATACCAAAGGTATAGGAATTTAATACTTTGAGTCAATTAGAAGATGTATGTGCGACATTAAAGGCTTTACTGAAACAACAACATATCACCTATAAAGCGCTAGCTGAGCACTTAGCCATGAGTGAAGCAAATATCAAGCGCATGTTTTCGTTGAATCAATTTGCTTTAGCACGACTGGAGCAAATTTGTACGGTATTAAATATTTCGTTATCCGATTTATTTCTATTAGTTGAAAAGCAAAAAAAGAAAATTAGTCAACTGACCGCTGAACAAGAACTCGAACTGGTCAGCGACGTTAAGCTTATTTTAGTTGCTGCCTGTGTGCGAGATGGCTGGACATTTGACGAAATTATCAGCCATTACGAAATAGATAAATTCGCTTGTATTCAGCTTTTAGCTAAATTAGATCGCTTAAAAATGATCGAGTTATTACCCAACAACCAGTACAAAGTTTTGATTGCGCAAGATTTTCAATGGATACCTCATGGCCCTTTAGAGCAATTTATGACCAAAGATGGTATCGCGACGTTTATTTCAACCCCCTTTACCGAAGACAACAGTTTTCGCTTTTACATTCGAGGTACTTACAGCCAAACTTCAATCGATATTATTAAACGTAAACTGAATCAACTTAAAAAAGAGGTCGCGCAATTAAATCAAGAAGATGCGGCATTACCGTTAGAAAATCGTCAGCATATTGGGTTACTATTGGCGATGAGGCCATGGGAATTGCCACATTTTCAAAAGTTGAGAAGAAATTGAAATCATCATAATGTTTATAAGGAATTTATCATTGTCGTATTTACAGCTTTTTAACTGGAAAGAATTGATTTCCAGCAAGATATTACTTGCGCTAGCACTCTGTTTAGGACTATTTTCTTGCAGTGTAAAAGGCGACCGACTTATCGCGTCAACAACGGATCATTGTGCTGCTATCCCACAAAACAACAATAAGCTACTGTCTGAATACCTTGCACCCGTGGCACAAAATATGCGCGAAAAAACCGGAGTGTATATTCTCGAACAAGGCATAGAAGCCATGTTATCTCGTGCTTGGTTAACTGAACATGCAGAGCACACGCTTGATGTGCAATATTTCATTTTTTCCACCGATAACATCGGCTTAATTGCCATTGATTATTTAGTTAGAGCAGCAGAGCGTGGCGTACGCGTGCGTATTTTAGTCGACGACATCATGATCGAAGCTAGCGGTAGTGAACTACAGACCTTAGCTGCCCACAAAAACATTTCGATAAAAATTTATAATCCTGTGGCTAACATCGGCAAGAATTTATTCGATAAGATCATTACGTTAACCACCAACTTCCATCAATTAAATCAACGTATGCACAACAAAACATTTACCGTCGATGGTAAAGTCGCCATTACCGGTGGTCGCAATGTTGCGGATGAATATTTTGGCTATGATCACCAGTATAATTTTCGAGACCGCGATGTCTTGCTAGTTGGTGGCGTCACTGAAAACGTTCAAGCATCGTTTGAACAGTTTTGGCAAAGTGAACTCAGCGTCGACGTAAATGACTTAATAGCAGAAAAAACCGCCAAAGATTACCAACCTAACTTTCAGCCTTTACATCAATACGCTTGTGATCCTTTGAATTTTGTCGCTTCAGTAAGAGATAAGATTCGTGATATACCGAAAGCGATTACCGCAATACAAAAAACGCAGCAGTTACAATGGTTAGACAATGTAGAATATATTTCCGATATTCCAGGAAAGAACAATGCCAATAAATTTTTAGCGGGTGGCGGCTTATCGACTGAAAAATTAGTCACGTTATTACAAAGCGCAGAGCACTCTGTGGTGATTCAAACCCCATATTTAATCACGACTAAGGCAACACGAAAAATACTTAAAAGCCTGGTAGATAAAGGTGTAGAGATCAGTATATTAACTAATAGCCTTGCTTCGAACGACAATTTAGAAGCCTTTAGTGGCTATCAACGCGATCGTGATGCGTTATTAAAAACGGGGGTGAGCATCTTTGAATTTAAACCTGATGCTAAAATTCGTCAAAAAGTGATGTCTGAAGTGATGCAAAAGCAGTTAAAACAAGCGCCAATTTTCGGCTTACATGCTAAATCGATGGTGATAGATGATCATACTGCGGTCGTCGGCACCTATAACGTTGACCCTCGCAGCGCTAACCTCAATACTGAGAATTTTGTTATTATCCCTTCAACAAAAATTGCCCAAGAAATAAAACACGGCATGTTAGAAGAAATGCAGCCTGAAAACGCTTGGCCTATTAGCCTAGATTGGAACCCTGACGGCGAAGTTGATTTAATGAAGCGACTAAAAGTAAAATTACGTCGCATTGTCCCGAAAAGCATCCTGTAAACACGCTGGAAATCACCATGACTACAAGCAATAGCGCGAAAACTGAATGTGTAATTTTATTGCATGGATTAGCACGTTCAGCGCACTCCATGGACAAAATGGCAGAAAAATTAACAGAACATGGCTATCAAGTATTAAACATCGATTATCCTTCACGAGCTTACTCAATTGAAGAACTTGCTGAACAAACTATTAGTGATGCACTAAAACAATGCCAAGGCATGCCGGTAAGTTTTGTTACTCATTCAATGGGCGGTATATTAGTCAGGCAATTCCTCAGTAATCACAAGGTAGAAAGCTTAAATAAAGTCGTGATGCTTGGGCCACCCAATAAAGGCACCGAAATTGTTGATAAGCTCAGTCATTTACCTGGCTTTAGCTTTATTAATGGCGAAGCTGGTATGCAATTGGGCACCGGTGAGTTGAGTTTGCCAAACCAGCTTGGCAAAGCCAATTTTGATGTTGGCATCATTGCTGGCACACAAAGCATTAACTTACTATTATCATCACTTATACCGGATACTGACGACGGTAAAGTCTCAGTCGAAAGTACCAAAATTGATGGTATGAATGATCACATTGAAATGCCCACCACCCATGTCTTTATGATGCGAAATGATGCCGTGATAGCTCAAGTTATTTGCTATCTAGAGCAAGGGAAATTCAACCATTAATTGCCTAATTTTTACGCTCAACTGAGCTATCCCCATTAAAATACGTAGATGAAATAACAATAAAAAAATAAACTGATAACAATTATGAAGTTATTGTGATGATTCAAATTAACGCTAGCATTCGGTGCTATATTTAGTAAAGTGTGAAGGCCTGTTTAACTTTCATTTTAGTCTCTGCTATGAGCTAATTTTTAAGATAACAAGGCGAAAGTCGTGCTATGTAGTCATTCTACTTTAACTATTTTCAACGATGTTAGGTTGAAAATTAGCTATAGGCCTTAGGGTTGACTTGAAAAAGCGTCATTCTTGTTGCTTAGTATATATTTGGAACAACCAAACATTAAAGCAAGCACCTTGATTATCGTCTTTTCAAATACAACAGAGCTATAAAATGAGAGGTCTACAGGCCCTAGTAAGCTTAAGCAGTATTTAATGAATCTAGATGGGGAATCAAGATGAAATTATTTAAACAACTAGCGCTATCAACCATAGTGTTATCAAGTGTTTTATCAAGCTTTACGTCAGCAAACGAAATGGAAATCACCGCAAAATCTCAAGTTATATCTAAAGACAGTAAACTCCATACGTACAGTGGCAATGTTCGAATTGCTTTTGCTGACGGTAACTTATCAACTAAATCTAGTCACGCCTCATTTGAAAAAGGTAAAACCGTGATGGAAGGTGATGTCGAAATCATCCTCAGCAACGCGCTCGCTAAAACAGACAGAGTAACCTTTATCCCTTCTCAACACGGCTTTGTGGCTGAGATGGACCGAGTGACCTTTACTTATAAATAACCCCATTTAAACTATTTTTTTAGCACGGCTTTATCATGCTGATCAATGCTCATATTCATGGCTTGGTGAGGCCCACTGTTAAAATTGACGGGTGAAGAGTAACCGATAATATCTTCACTGCTTTTTTGATGCGGATTTTTACTCTTAGTTGCTTTGGCGACAATAACCACACTTTCTGCTTGCTGTAAGGTTAAATGCGGCAATAAATACATACTTTGATGTAATATGATCTCACTAGGCAGTTGCGACAATTTCCCCTTAAAGTTTGCTAAAGGCAGACGCTCGCCCGGTTTTGAGGCGTAAACATAAAGCACCCAATCCTCTGCGTCGTTTGGCATTAAACCTTGCTTAATATCAACCTGAACGGTAATGCTTCTGCTCGGTTTTTCACTAATAAGCTCCTGAGCTTTTAGCTGAGTTTGAAGCGATAACGTTACCAATAGAATACTACTCAAGAAAAGAAATTTTCTCATCAATATGTCCCTATGCTTTGCGTATGATATGACATGGCTAGTTAAAATAGAGCCATAGTTTTACCATTGCAATATTAAGTCGAGCAAGCGAACCTGACGATATGAGCATTATTTTTCAACAAAACCTGACCTAGCTCAATAAAGCTATTAGGTAGCTCAGGCGTAGGTAAAAAACCTAGCAAATAAATAGCGTCTCACGTACGCTGAGCATTACTAAACACTAAAGGAATATTGATGAAAAAGGTTGTTGTGATCACAGGCGCTGGACGCGGTATTGGTGCTGCCACGGCTATTTTATTAGCGTCACAAGGCTATGCAGTTTGTGTCAACTACCAAAGCCGAGCAGAGAATGCCAAACAAGTGGTGGATACAATTGAAAAGAATGGTGGGCAAGCGTTTGCTTTTGCTGCTGATGTTTCCATTGAAGCTGATGTCTTAGCGCTATTTTCTGCCGTACAAAGCAAATACGGCACAGTAACTCACTTAGTTAATAATGCGGGTATTTTGTTTGCGCAATCAACATTAGCCAATTTATCAGTCGAACGTTTTAACAAAGTACTCATCACCAATACCACCAGTTGTTTCCTTTGTTGTCGAGAAGCTATTCGAGTAATGCCCAGTGGCGGCGCGATTGTTAATGTCTCTTCTGCGGCATCACGGCTTGGCGCTCCTGGTGAATATATTGATTATGCGGCTTCAAAGGGTGCCATGGACTCACTCACCCGCGGCTTGTCATTAGAGTTAGCCGATCGCAATATTCGGGTCAATGCCGTTCGACCCGGCTTTATTGATACAGCAATGCATGCAGATGGCGGTGAAACCAATCGAGTGGCGCGTTTAGCGCCACAAATTCCTTTAAAACGCGGAGGAACACCAGAGGAAGTAGCCAACAGCATTGCGTGGCTGCTATCAGACCAAGCGTCTTATGTCACCGGTACTTTTATAGATATAGCGGGCGGTAAGTAAAAGTGTGCTTAAAGACCTTAGGGTGAAAGATTATCATAATAAAAGTAATGCTTAATTCTCAACAATCGACTAACGAAATAACAATAACACTAGTTCGTCCATATGATGCTCTAAAGCATTATAGGCTAGCAACAGATTTAGGCGTTGCATTGAAATGACGTTTAAACTCTCGACTAAATTGTGATGAGCTAGTATAGCCGACTAAAGACGCCGCTTCAGTTGCTTGCTTGCCATCAGTAATAATCAAGTCTTTAGCTTTATTTAAACGGATTTTTTTTAAGTATTGAAGCGGGGTTTCACTGGTGACTTGCCTAAATGCGCGATGAAAACCTGAAACACTCATATGTGCTTGATTAGCTAGATGCTCTACCGATATCACTTCTGCATACTCTTTGTGCAAAGTATCCAAAACGCGGGCTATTCTGGCATAGTGACCATCGTGACGCGCTAAATCGAACAAAATATGGCCGTTGGATCCTATTAGAGCACGATAAACAATTTCCTCTACAATGGCAGGACCCAAAATTGCTGCTTCAACATCGTTATGTAAAACCTTCAGTAAACGCATTATCGTACTATTAAAATCTTCACATGCGCTATTTGACTTAACGCCAAAATCAAGCAAGTTTTTATCATTTTCACTGACACTATTCGCTTGCTTATCTTGCTGGTTAATTTGGCCCACAAGCTTATGTAAAGTATGTGAATCTACATCAATAGCTAGCCCCATAATCGGTAGTCCGTTTTCAGTAAACGCTTCACACTCCAAAGGCATAGGCACACCGAGTACTAAATAATCACCCGGGCCATATTGCAGACAATTATCAGCAATATAGATATTTTTTCGTCCCTGCCCCATAACAATGATGCCTGATTGATAAAGTAAAGGCTCGCGGCGACTACTGGTACCTGCACGATAAAATTTAACCCCTGGGATCACAGTACGATAGGCACCATTTAGCTCCTGCAAAGACTTTAACTGAGTGAAAGATTGCATTAATGGCGCTAACGCTTGCATAATTTTCCCAATACTAAGTGACCAATTCACTTTTATACGAATAGGCAATGATTATCGATAAAAACGGCTATTTAAGCAATATAAATTACATTAATATGCAACCCATAAAGAGATAGTATTGTTCATTAAATAAATATTAAAAAAGGTGTTCCATGGAATTTTCATACGTTAACCCAACTCAAATCCACTTTGGTCAAGGTAAAATTGCCAGTGTTAGTGACGCAATTCCAAGTACGAGTAAGGTATTAGTTATTTATGGTGGTGGCTCTATTAAAAAGAACGGAGTTTATCAACAAGTGCAAAGTGCACTTGCTAACCACACGTGGTTAGAATTTTCAGGTGTTGAGCCCAATCCAACTATGGAAACGTTAGATAAAGCCGTGATTATCGCTAAAGCTGAAAATATAGATTACATACTTGCTGTTGGCGGTGGCTCAGTCATTGATGGTGCTAAATATGTTGCTGCTGCAGCATGCTATGACGGTGCTGGTTGGGATATTCTATTAGGTAAACATACGGTCACTAAAGCTATCGCCATTGGCGCGGTACTAACTCTACCTGCGACAGGCTCAGAGTCCAATGCCGCTTCGGTGATCACACGTGCTGCCACTAAAGACAAACTGCCATTCTTTGCACCTGCCGTACAACCAAAGTTTGCGGTGCTTGATGCTGATGCGATGAAAACTCTACCTGAACGCCAATTAATCAACGGTTTAGTTGATGCTTGGGTGCATATTTGCGAGCAATATTTAACTATGCCGACTGGCGCTATGGTACAAGATGGTTACGCTGAAGCGTTACTGAAAAACTTACTTGTGCTGGCTGAGCAATACGACCAACGCGAAACACTACACTGGCGTGAAAACCTGATGTGGACGGCTAACCAAGCGCTAAATGGTTTAATTGGTGCCGGTGTACCACATGACTGGGCTACTCATATGATTGGCCATGAACTAACTGCACTTTACGGCGTTGATCATGCACGTTCGTTAGCGATTATTCAGCCATCGCTATTGCGTAACCAACTCGCGGTTAAGAAAGATAAATTAGAGCAACTCGGTAAGAATGTTTTTGCTTTAGCGGCGAGTGACGATTTAGCAGAACGCACTATTGCAGCGATTGAAGCGTTTTATCATAGTCTAAATGTGGCAACACAATTAACCGAACATGGTGACGACAAAGCCGCTGCTATTGATAAGATCATCAAACAGCTTGAAGTACATAAGATGTTAAAGCTGGGTGAGCACCAAGCGATAACGTTAACGCAAAGTCGTGAAATTTTAGCGTTAGCGGTAAAATAGTCTACTAATTGCCAGTCGAAGTAGATAAAAATAAAGCGAGTATTGATGTTCAATACTCGCTTTATTTATTTTACATGACAATAATTTTAACCCTATTGCTGAGCGGCTAAAATTGCTCTTACTTCATTTAATGCCGCAACGGCAAAGCCTTGATCATAGAAATACAAAATTTTACCTTGCTCATCCAATAATACTACTCGTGTATTCGAGGCGTTTTCATTACCGGTCAGTGCTTGAATTTTTTCACCGTCATCGTAAACGGTAACCACCCCTTTCCATAAGTCTTTAGGAATACCTGCGCGCATACCATTATCAATAAACGTGCTGAACATTTGTGGAAACAAGCCTTGAATTGTCGGTATTTCATAGGCATTGACTTGGGTTTCTGTCATATCCAAAGCAATTAACCAACGATCGATGTCAAACTGCGAATTTTGTACATAACCAATTAACAATAAGGTGACTTCACCATTGAAGTCAGCAGGGATAGCGACAGTATTTTTTTCTAATGACTGGCCAACAACACTCGGAAAGGTTTGTCCGGTAATATCTTTATTTGGATATACCGTACTACAGCCTGTTATTAACAATAAAGCGAAAGCCAAGATGATTATTTTCATTTTTATATTCTCAATAAATTATAAATGTCTAATCAATATTACGTAACGATTTTTATTTTGGTTCACTTTCGCTGCGACTCGGTGATATTACCTATATTTGCTGAACACCGCGGAGTTAGATAACAAAAGAGTTTATATGCCCCAAAATTATTTACACACTTCAAGGTGTGCTTCTCGAGGTTAGTATATGGCTAGTCGCCTTGGTCATCACCTTGTTGCTTAATTCCTCTTAATCTATCTCGATATTTGTCGCGGGCTAGCGCTTGCATGTCCGTCACGGCATCACTTTCATCAACTATCTCGCGACCTAATAAGGTTTCAATGGCGTCTTCTAAGGTAACAACGCCAGATGTTTGGCCGTATTCATCTTCTACTGCGTAGATATGCATATGATTTTTTATAAAAATATCTAACAACTGTTGAACAGGTAATTTTTCCGAGACAGCGGTTAACGGCGTAATAAACTTGCTAATAGGTTCATCACCATGGCCACTGCGTTCAGCTTCATATAAGTCACCTTTAATGACCTTACCGATAATATCATCAATGGTATTGCCATAAACGGGTATTCGGGTAAATTGGCGAGTTTGCTCATGATTTAACGCTACAGTTACTGTGATATCTTGATGTAACATGTGAACAACGGTGCGAGGGGTAAACACATCGCCAGTGCGCAATTCTCGTAAATTAAGCATGTTAGACAAATATTCGTTTTCGTGTGAGAACAAACTGCCGTATTTGTGCCCCAACGACGCTAAAGCTATAATTTCTTCTCGAGTAATTTCACTGGTTTTATCTTTTTTAAATAAACGTGTTAGCCGAGTTGCCAGCCAAACTAGTGGATAAACTATCCGCACCAACCAAGCAATGACATGGGCAGAAGGAATAGCCAAACTGCGCCAAAATGTGGCACCTAAAGTTTTAGGAATAATTTCTGAAAAATACAAAATAATTAAGGTCAGTAATACTGCAATCGCGGTTTCCCACTTTTCGCCAAATATACCAATAGCCTGAGCGCCAACACCCGCCGCTCCCATAGTATGAGCGAAGGTATTGAGAATTAAAATACTAGAAAGTGACTCCTCCATACGGGTTTTAACTTTGATTAATACCGCTCCCGAGAGAGGCTTATGAGTTTTAATTTGTTCAACGTAACTTGGGGTTATCGATAATAAAACAGCTTCAAGCACAGAACACAAAAATGAAACACCAATGGCAATGGCTAAATAAATAAAAAGTAGGGTCACGCAGTCATTCCATATCAACGAATAATTTATTTCCAAATAAAGAGCATATCACAATGTCAGCAATAACGTCCTCAAGGCAGCAAGCGCTGTAATCATTTATACGTAAAAAGTGCTTTTTGAGATTAAATTGGCTAAAAATAATTTAATTTATTGCTCTGATGGTTATAAATTCCTAAAATGTAGTTAACTGTAGTAATTATAGACAAATTCATATGGCACATTTTTCCGGAATAGAATTAAAAAGCTTAAGAAAAGAAGCGGGCTTTACGCAAAAAATACTCGCCAGTAAAATAGGTATCAGTCGCGAAACGGTGGTTGCTATAGAAAATGAGCATCCGAAAACCATCGACTCACTCAGCCTTGAAGTCGTTAATGCTTGGTGGCTTGCCTGCAGAAAGTCAGTATCTGAATCAAGTCAATTGTCATTTAAAGTACAGGTAATGAAGTTTTTTGGCATGTAAAAGATGATTTTCCGGCAATACGTCAGCAGTGGCATAACCAATATACTCGCCATTGTTTTTTTAACGATTGCCTTGCTGACTTTTGGATATGCACAATATTTTGATCGGCTTTTTATTATCTTCCTGCTCGGCTTAATTCTCTTTAACATCCACAATGCTAACATTATCAGCATTGCCATAATTTTTCTGCTCGAACGATTTTTAGAAGAGGTTGTTTTTTTCTCTAGCAGCTATTTATTTATTAAGCCTTTAATCTATTTACTGTCGCTGTGGTTAATTAAGCTCTTTTGGTACGACTCACTCATTCGACGGATAATTTTACCCACAATCATAATCTGTGTAATATGCGAGGTATATTGGTATACAACTGACTACAACGCGCCAAAAATATATTATTACATCGCAATGATGTCTCTCAACATTATCACTCGACACTTAATATTTCTACGTGTGCCATTATTCAGAAAATTTCAAGCAATACCTCGTATACAAAAAATAATTTCTCAACCATTAAAGCAAACTGCTGTCGATCTTCCTTTATATACATTAGCTATGGTGAATATTTTGGTGATTGTCACTATGATCTCTGAATACTTGGTTCGTCACTTAACATCATTGGATCCTTTATTTTTCTATAGCCTATACTCTGAAGTTGTACATTTATTATCAGTTGTTACACTATTTTTTATAGTCCAGTTTATTATAAAGTCTACGTATAAAATTAACGCTTAAACATTAATGTTTTGCTCAATTATCGTTCATTTTGAACTGAATAAAACCAGTTTCAGATATAACTCAAATCAGTACGATATCACTACTCGCTATTTTCCTTGATAATGAAGGTGGATTTAAATCCACTAACTCATTAATTAAGGAATATCTATGAAAACTTTAAAACTAACTTTAATCGTATCTTTATTGGTAATTAGTTCAACAACCTTCGCTACAGGCGGAAAAAAAATGCCTCCAGAGCCTACTTTAATTGAAGAAATTATTGAAATTTTTACCGGCACAAAAAAATAGACTTACTTACATGATGAACGTCATAATGTTTTGCGTGCCACTTCGCACGCAAAACACTTTACGCACTGCCAATCGGTTTTATGGCGCATCAATAATAAGTATTTCACTATTTTCCAAGGCGTTAATTGTTATTAGCTGTGTTTGAATGATCTCTGCACCATCGCCTTTCGACATGTTAACCGTTTGTTTTCCAGCCGCTAACGTAAAACTACCTTGTGAAGCGATCACATACGCTTGATGACTAATTTGATGAACTATCTCACAGCCTTGCGTAACTTTACCGGCATAGATACGTGCTTGTTGCTGAATAAATAGCGCCTTTTGTCGATCTTCCGCATAGCCAGAAACGATAAGAGGTAAGCTTGATTCATGCATTTTCTGTGGAAATTTCATACTATCCCAACGCGGTGCTACATTATACTTATTCGGCTCTAGCCAAATTTGAAACATAGTTGTTGGCTGGTTAGTGCGATTATATTCAGAGTGCCAAATCCCCTTTCCTGCGCTCATCACCTGTACTTCACCGGCAGCTGTCACACCTTGATTACCTTTACTATCTTGGTGTGAAATTGCCCCTGAGCGAACAAAACTAATAATTTCCATATTCTTGTGTGGGTGCTCAGAAAAGCCAGTATGCGGCGCTATCCAATCATCATTAATTACTCGTAAGCTGCCAAAGCCCATACGTCGAGGATTATAATAGTGTGCAAAACTGAAATGATGATGAGCTTTCAACCAGCCATGACTACCTTTACCAAGTTGCTGAAATGGAAAATGTTTAATCACTTTTCTTTCTCCCTGATTGTGGTTTTAAAAAGCCAGTAACATAAAGGCTATACTGACTTTTAATCGACTATCTCACTGCTAAAGCTTGCGACTGATCATCTGGTCGAGAGAATATTTGCCACCCCCGTGAATGGCGAGAGCGACGCTAATAGCCAGTAATGCTAAACCAAATTCATAGCCATTATTTGCCATAAATAAGCCATTAACTAAATGCACTTTAACAATGGCTACCAACATAGTGATTGCTAATACCACACTTGTTGGCCGAGTAAACAAGCCTAAAATTAGCAGCAAACCGCCAAAAAACTCGGCACTACCAGCTAATAAAGCCATAACATAACCGGGCCCTAAGCCAATTGAATCCATCCATTGCCCTGTACCATCTAATCCATAGCCGCCAAACCAAGCAAATAACTTTTGTGAGCCATGAGCCGCAAAAATAATGCCGGCGACAAGACGTAAAGGTAAAGTAGCAGCATTGTCGTTAGTATCGAATATGTTCTTAGTAATTGAATTGTTCATAGTAGTCTCTGTTTCTTTGTGTGTTTAAGATGTGAGTATTCTACGAGTTGCGTAATCAGTGAATAACCCCTAAAATCTGTCTTATTCATTCAAATTTTTTGAACATTTATATAGGGACGAGAAAATGAATGGTCCACCACTCACTTTAGAAGCATTACTGGTACTGGATGCTATCGATAACCGAGGTAGCTTTGCTTCCGCTGCTGAGCAACTCAATAAAGTGCCTTCCGCACTGTCATATATCGTTCAGAAACTCGAAGAGCAACTATCAGTAACCTTATTTGTCAGACAAGGGCGACGCTCTGTACTGACACCTGCCGGGCAGCACTTATTACGTGAAGGCAGAAAAATATTAGCCGCTGCCAGTAAAGTAACAGAACAAACACAAACACTAGCACATGGCTGGGAGCCTAAAATTAGCATTGCTTTCGACTCAATTATTGCTGTTGAACCCATCATGCAATGTTTGCAGAAATTTCTCGATGAGCACCCCAATGTTGAAATAGATATCTGTGAACAGGTGATGAATGGCTCATGGGAAGCATTAATAGACGACAAAGTAGATTTACTGATTGGTGCACCACCGCCGATACCAAATCAGGCAGGTATACGGGCAATCAAAATATGCCAACTAGATACGGTATTAGCCACACCTAAACAGCATGAGTTAAGCCACCTTAATCGCCCAGTCACACGTAGTGACATTGCCGACTATCGCACCGTAATAGTCCATGATTCATCTAAAAGTACCGTGCCGTGGTCGTCAAATCTAATTGACCAAAGTCGACATTTTTATGTCACGAGTGTTGAACAGAAAATTCAAGCAATTGTTGCTGGTATTGGTGTTGGTTTTTTACCACGAGCAAGAATTCAGCACTATATCAATAACGCTCAATTAGCGGTATTAGAAGCTGACACCCAAGAGCAAAAATCAGCATTATTTCTGGCCTGGAAAACGGTTAACAAAGGCAAAGGTTTATTAAGGTTGCGAGCATTATTACTTGCGCACTACGAAAACATGTAAGCCACCAAACGCAGCAATAATAGTCAAAAGTCGCTTTAGCTAAAGCGCACTTATTGAACACTCTGAATTAGGTTCTGTTGATTATTTACCTAACAGTTTTAAGGTTTTCAAATCACTGCGTTCAATTTCTTGAGCATAAATAGCCGTCGGGTTATCAGTGATATTGGCATATAACACCACTTTACTGTCGGTCACTTGGATGCCATATTGCCCAGATGTTAGATAAATACCACCGGCATATCGTCCTGATGTAGACAGCCAGCTTGTTTGATGTTGCTCAAGCCATGCTTTCAAGATGGCATATTCAGCATCGTCCTCTGTTAAGCGTACCGTCGCAGTACTCCCTGCGCTTAAAAAAACCACCACTTCAGGATCAAGCGGCACCTCGACTGATTTACCGCAGCCTATTAGCAACAGCGCCAGCATTGATAAGTTAAGTACGTATTTTTTCATTATTTATCCACCGTTAAAAATAACCCATATAGTTACGCTAAGATGAGAGATATTTTAGCCAGATCGAAATATCTTACTTTGATAAATCGCAAAGTTTCGGCAGATTATTCATAAGTTTATTATTGACGTCATAAATGACCGAATATGCAAAACTAACTGATAAAGGTGCTGTTTTATATATAAAAACACCTTCTTCACCAATTCTTCACCAAACTGATACTGTCTTTTTAACGCTTTCTGATAGTGTTTAATGCTCATTAAATATACCGGTGTTGTTATGAAAATAAAAAATATAATCTTACTACTAGCGTCGCTAACTGCCTTTAGTGTTACCTGTTACGCTGCAGACTCAACTAATGCTGGCAAGGCAATTGTTAGCGGTTACGAACGTCAGCATTCATCAAAGGTATTCGCTGAAAATAGACGCTATATGGTCTCGTTACCTGAGCGCTATTTCATGAACAAACGGCACTACCCTAGCCTTTTTGTTATTGATGCTGACTTTCAATTTCAACATGTATCTGCAGTCGTAAAAAACCTCACTCGTATGGGAAAAATACCGCCGATGATCGTTATCGGCATCGCTAACCAAGGCGGCGATGATTACCTTAAAACAACGACATGGGCAGACGGAAAAGATGATGCATTTGGCCATGCAAGCAAACTGCAGGCGTACTTAAGCCAAGAGCTACTGCCATTAGTTGATCAGCAATATCGTACCAATAGCCAAAAAGCCCTCTCAGGTTATTCACTGGGTGGCTTGTTTACGCTTTATAGTATGATGCAAGTCGATACGCCCTTTAACGCTTTTCTCGCCATGAGTCCCAGTGCCTGGTTTGATGAAAATAGCTTACCGAGTAAATTAAAACCATTGCTGGAAAATAACCAACTAACCGCACCGGTTTTTATTTCCTTGGCCAATGAAGAAGGTATGGGGGTTGATAAAGTTATCGAGGTATTTACCGCATCCGCGAAACCATCATTAAAGTGGCAATATCAGCACTACCCAAATGAAAACCATTTTACCACTTCATTACCTGCGCTTTATGACGGCTTACAATTTTTAGCCCCTGACTATGCGATTGATGGTACCGACATGCTAGCGATCGGTGATTACAAACAAGTATTCGCCCATTTTAAAGCTCAACAACAGCAATGGGCTGGCTTTCAATTTGAATGGTTACACAGTTATCAGTTTGCGAAATATATGTTTTGGTCTAAACAAATTGAGCAAGTTGATGAAGTTTTATCTGTCGTTGCTGATGAATTTCCGGAATCCTTAACCATGGTTAGTATTCAATTAGCCAATGGTTTTAACAAAAAGAAGAATTTTCCGAAAGCCTTACAATTGCTAACGCAAGTGAAAGAGCAAGGCGAAAGCTTTCCAGGTTGGCATAAGCAAATGAGCGCTTACTATGCGGGTATTGAACGACAAGATTTAGCGGCAAAGCACCAAGCCCACGCATTAAAACTTGCAGCACAATTTCAATTTGAAAGCTGGGAAGTGTGGGAGTTGATGTAGGGACTTATCCAAATGTCTGTCAATTCCACTGGCAGACATTTGCAATAATCCGTGATATACACAGCTTAACGTCACGACAAAGTTGAATTTATCACGCTGACTAAGCATTTAATAATTAGCCAAATTATCCCAATGTGCGTCCAATATTTTCTTTGCCTGTGCCAACGCAACCGCATGATAAACACCCTGTTTTACCTCGGTTAATTGCAAACGCTTGAGTTTATCTAATGCATCCGAAATTTCAAAGTCCAATACACATTGATAATGCTCTTGAAACCATGCTTCTATTTGCTCATCTAACGCCTGCGCAGTTAAGCCCTCAGGATTATTGAGTAAAAAACTATAGGCTAATACCACCTCTTTAAAATCTTCTTCCTCGGCGGCATCAACTAGGGTATGAAAAACTCCAGCATTATTGTCCAGATTCTTAAAGTAAAGATTATCGGATAAAGCTTTCATAAATTTAATTTTTCTATTTTTAAATTTACTCCACTCTTTAAAAATAAAACCAGCAAAAACCCCCAAACCCAGCGCAAAAGTAATAACGTGCTGTTGCGTCATTTCAACTGATTCTGCTCGCCAGCCAAGCCAAAATGCCAGTAATGCCGCTAACAACACAAGTGAGGCACCCAGTTTAGTCACTAATACGACTGCACCACCTACCACCGCCGACGCACCAATAAAAGCTTTATCAATGGGGCGCATGCGTACTTCACTATTCGGAAATAGCATTTCTAAGTCCGCTTTAGGTACGTTTTGAAACAATTTCACTATCGTTGAACCGGGTTCAAACCCCATCAAAGCTTTATTTTTACGGGCAAAGTGCTCTTTATCTTTAAAGGTAATAAAAACCGCTACCCGATCGTAATTAGTAAAATTAATCGTTTGCTTACGTAGGCCAAATAACGAGGTAATGGTTTCGGTTAATTGCGACTCGCCACGACGATAAAAAACCACTTGCTCAAAGTCATCAAACTCGACTTCTAACCTGACTTTAAATAACGACTCTTCGGTTAATGCGTCTTGTAAATCTTGCTCGGTAATTTTTTCAAAATTAGCCGCATTTAACACCTTGGCGAAATTCTCAGCAAAATCAGCCTGGCATTGGGCTTTTTGTTCTAACGTATAAGGCGCTAACGGCTGAGTATCAGCATTCGGATCAAAGGGTGCATAATCATTTTTTAGCGACTCAACAATCTGATGATATTCAACATGTAAAGAGTTTGACAATAAATGACAAAATTGTCGAAATGATGATGCTACAACATGCTCAAATTTGAGCTCAAGTAAACACATTTCAATAATGTCTTTTTTTCGGTAGGGAATAAATCGGTCGGCAGCCATTACACAATATCAGTTATGTCAGATAGTGTGAGTGTAAGGTAATTAATGGGTTATTGAAATGTGAAAATGCAACAATGACTTATTTCAGCATTGCCGCATAATCACCCACTAATCATACGTTAATCTGTTAGTAAATATTCATAGGTCGCTAACAACTTCTCAGCAATATAGTCATCCTCGTGCGCGACTAAAGTTAACCGTAACGCTAAATAGATTATTTTCAGCACTTTGCTGCCACTGCCAATCTAGCTGCTGGCATGCTTTATCGACCATCACCAAACCAATACCATAACCATGCGTTTGACTATCTTCACTTAATGTTTCGATACTACCAGCACGCACGTCATTACTAATTTTTAATTGTCGCGCTGAAAGTTCAATCAACACCTTAGTAGCGGCGTATTGCTTACTGTTTTGCAGTAATTGCTTTAGTAACAATGCCACCATATTAACATTTGCCAGTATCGTTACTGGGGAAGCCACTATTTGAGTGTCTATGGTTAACCTTGTCTCATCAAATAATCTTATATGTTCCGTTAATAAGGCGGTAAATTCTACCGACGTTTTATGCTCAGTGCTGTTTTGCCATAATTGCAACACCATGGTGGTAAGTTGACTAAGCGCCTTATTGGTTAATTTCATATCAGCAATAATCGCTAACGAGCGCAAAGGTAGCTGATCAATTTGGTCGAGCAAGGAAAGATTATTCGTCATACGCGCTAGTGGCTGTCTAAGCTCATGACTCAGAAAGCTAGCAAAGTCTTTTTCTCTACTTAGCGCTTGATGTTGTGCCTGATAATACTGCTCAATAACATTAAAGGCGTACTGATAATCGGCAAAAACCAGCGGACTTTCCGGCCCATTGCTAGCACTTGTTAAACGGCTTATTTTACTTGCCATCAACTGTGTTTGTCGACCGATGCGCGTGACCACAAACTTGACCACCAAAGCGAGCGCAAAAAACGCTAATAGCCCGATAAGTAATTGATAAGGTATTATATTGATGGAATCATCTTTAGCAAATCGATGCACTATATAAATATCAGCGATTTCTCCTGATGATGAATAAGGTAAGACATAGCTATCATACAAGGGACTTGCAATAAGTATTGCCTGATTTACCGGCGGCATATTAGCTTTTACTGTCGCTTTAATATCAGCAGGTAACTGCTCAATAGTTAAGTAGCTTTGCCTAAATTCCGAGTTAACAAAATCGTGCCCTAAGCCCTGAGACATAAAAAACAGGGCATTTTCAGCATCTTCGATTAAATAAAATTCCGCGGTGTCGTCTAAGGCAAAATGATAACTCTGCGTTGCTAGAATCCCCCATGCGAGGGTAATAAAAAACAATGCTATATATAACCGGCTAGCAATAAAGCGCGGCATTGAGCGGGAATTTTTAGTCCATGGCAGCACGTAACGCGACTCCTACCTTTTTAGCACTAAATAGTAGACAATTTTCACCTACACCGGTCAGGTTAGTTCTCAATCTCGATAATAAAGATTTATACATATCATTACTGACATCTTGATCTGGCCACACGGTGGCGATAATTTGTTGTTTCGAGACATAAGCCGGACTTTGTTGCGCCAGCAATGCCAATAAGATCCATTGTTGAGGTGACAAGGTAATGGCTCGCTTACCCCGGGACAATATTTTTTCCGCAAAGTTAACGCTCAAATCAGCAAGTATAAAATTTGACTGACGCGTTCTGCCTTTAGTTAACAACAATTTTAATCTTATCGTTAATTCCGCTAACTCAAAGGGTTTAGTCAAGTAATCTAGCGCGCCGGCGTCAAACGCCGATAACTTATCACTAATATTATCTTGCCCCGTTAAGAAAATAATTGGGGTTTCTGGCCTATCCCGTTGAAAATATTGCGCGAGTAAGGTGCCGTCACCATCGGGTAATTTCATGTCAAGAATTATTGCATCATATCGCTGCGCCATACTCACTTGTTTTGCCGCAGAAATTGATGAAACATAGTCAACATCAATATCTTCTAGTGCCAAAAAATCAATGGTTTGCTGCGCTAACTTTTGGTCATCTTCAACAAATAAAACTATCATTAAACAACACCTGTATATGTTAAACACAGCAATTCTATCAGTTTGGTGACCATTTGGTTACTGACGGTTTGTTAGAGTTTCTCAACACCTAGGAGTAAACTATGACAGAGAAACTTAATATGTTAGCCACTTGCACCCTACTCACCGCCCTAGCTTTATCAGGCTGTGGTAATTCAGAGCCACAAGAAAACCAAGAAATACCATTAATTACCAGCGCCACCACCGTATTTACTCACGGTAATATTTACACCGTTAACCCGCAGCAACCTTGGGCCGAGTCCGTGGCAATTAAAGATGGTAATATTATTTACGTTGGGGATAACACCGCGATAAAGCAATATATTGGTCAACAAACTCAAGTAATAAACTTACAGGGAAAAATGATGATGCCGGGCATCCATGACGTGCATATTCATCCACTTGAGTCTGGCTCAGACGCTACACAATTCAGCTTAGATGAAAATGAATACAATATTGAAAACTATATCGATGAAATTGCCTATGCAGCTAACGCTAACCCCGAGGCGGCTTGGTTAATTGGTTATGGCCACACGATAGGCGCCTTACTCGACGCGAAACGTTCACCAAGAGAAATTTTAGATGATGCTGTGCCAAACCGCCCAGTGATCATTATGGAACAAACATCTCATTCTATGTGGGTAAATTCTAAAGCGCTTGAATTGGCCAACATCTCCCAAAATAGCTCAGACGCCATTGGCGGTGTCGTCAGTCGTGATAGCAACGGCGTTCCCGATGGAATTTTATACGATAATGCCGGCAATGTTGTCATGGATATTGCCATGCGAGCGCAACCAAGTGCAGCTGAAAGTGACTACCTTGGACTAGTGGAATATACCATTCCTGCATTAAACAAACATGGCATTACCTCAATTAGCGATGCGAGAACCTATTGGCAACGGGGTCATTTGGCCACTTGGCAACGGGTCGAACAAGCTGGTTTTCTAACGTTACGAGTAAATTTAGGCTTGTGGGCATATCCAGAAGCAAATGACGATAGTCAGTTACGCGAACTTGCCGCCTTATACCAAGCAAACCCTGACAGTAATTTAAAAATAAATCAGGTGAAGTTTTATATGGACGGTATTGTCATCAATACCACGGCGGCAATGCACGCCCCTTATGAAACAAATTGGTTAGACTTATATCAAAACAAGGGCTTAAACTACTTTAGCCAAACCCGTTTAGAAAAATATATCAAAGTGTTAGAGCCCATGGGTTTTGATTTTAACATTCATGCCATTGGCGATAGAGGCATTACTGAAGCATTAAACGCCATTGAAAACGCTTCAGGCGGTAAGTCTCGCCACAGAATTACCCATGTTGAAGTGGTAGCCCCAGATGACTTGCCGCGCTTCAAGGCACTGAACGTTATCGCCGATGCGCAGGTAGCAGGAGACTTTACTCAACCTGCACATTGGCCAGAAAATATCGCATTCATAGGTACAGAACGCTCAAAAAACTTAGTTCCTATCGGTAGTTTACAGGCGCATGATGCCACCTTGACCTTAAGCAGCGACTGGAATGTCAGCACCTTTAACCCGTTTGTCGGTATCAGTCATGCTGTTTCGCGCGCGCCAGAAAATATTTCCTTAGCACAGGCTATTCAGGCATATACCATTAATGCTGCTTATGCGATGCAACAAGACAGTATTGTCGGTTCAATTGAAGTGGGTAAGCAGGCTGATTTAATCGTTTTAGATCGGGATTTGTTTGCTGTGAGTAGCGAGCAAATAAAAAATACGCAAGTGCTAATGACCTTACTAAAAGGCCAACAAGTTTATATAAAATAAACCCGGGTCACCCTAAAAAGCACCATATATAACAACATGGTGCTTTTTTGAGTCTGCACTTTATTAATGGTATTAGTAACTCAAGCGAGGCATTATCGCTTGTAGTGACTTTTACAAATAATTAAAGGATTAATTTATGCGCTTCAAAGGAAAGCTACTTCAGTGGCACGATGATAAAGCGTTCGGCTTTATTAAACCTAACAGTGGTGGTGAGGATGTTTTTATTCATAAAACTGCATTCTCAAATCGCCAGCGTATTCCTAAAATAAATGATGTCATCACTTTCTCGATAACAAAAGATAATCAAGGCCGATATTGTGCTGATAAGGCAACTTACTCAGGTGAAAAGCTCATAAAACGACAGGCAAAAGGTGTGAGTAAATTTTCAGTTTATCTGTCAGTGAGTTTTTTGGGTTTATTAATACTGGCAGTAATAACTAACCATATGCCCGGAAACTTGCTGATTGCATATCTTGTATTGAGTAGCGTTACTTTTATTGTTTACGCCTTGGACAAATCCAAAGCCCAACGTGGCGCTTGGCGCACAGCAGAAAGTGCCTTACATTTATTAGCGTTAGTTGGCGGTTGGCCTGGCGCAGCTATTGCCCAGCAAATACTGCGTCATAAATCAAAAAAGCGAGATTTTAGAATAATGTTTTGGTTTACCGTAATAATTAATTGTACTGCGCTAATCTGGCTTATGTCTGCGCAGGGCGCTCAATTATTGCTGATGCTGAAATAGTTTCACTAATTAACCGCAATAAAGCCAAGGTAAGTTAACTTCCCCCTTACAAAAAACGCCACTGCGTATTACTGACAAATTAAACTAATATATTTACCTTGCAAACAAGTTACTCTATAACATAAGACATCGTATAAATTACGCCGCGGCTAATTAAAACAAAAATCAAGGAAATGACGATGGAAACTCTGTGGATTAAATGCAAAAAATTAAGCACAATTGTTATCAGTGTTTACGTTCTGTTGTTTACTTTAGCCGGCAATATAGCGAGCGCCAGTGATTACCAGTCGCTTACACAACTTTTCACACAATGGCGAGAATTTGAACACCCACCTTTATTTAATGGCGCACCCGATTACCGCACTAAAACCTTTGATAGTCGTCAACAAAATTTTCAAGCTATCCGCCAGCAACTGTTAAAAATTGACAGTAAAGATTGGCCGATTGCGCAGCAAGTTGACTGGCATATTTTATGGGCAGAATTAAATGGCTATGAGTTTAACTATAAAGTACTCAAACCTTGGCAACGAGATCCGGCTTTTTACAAATCAGTGTGGAGTCATCGCAGTGATGTACCTGCTCATGAGGGGCCAACTCATCATGGAGTCACTGAATTATGGAACTATCAATTTCCACTTAACGCGACAGCACAGCAAAGATTAATTGCTGATTTAATTAAAATAGAGCCTCTTAATCAACAAGCGAAACAAAATCTCACCGGCAATGCTGCTGAACTTTGGCAGGCCGGTATTCGAGATATTCATCAACAAACTAAAGCATTACTCGATTTACAGGCAAAAGTAAAAGATAACGCTAGCGATGAATTACAGCAAGTGATTAAGCTTGCGATAACGTCAACCAGTGACTTCGCTGACTGGCTTGAAAAACAAGCTAAACAGAAAAATGGACCGTCGGGTATCGGCCGAAAAGAATATACGTGGTATATCAACAATGTGCACTTAGTACCGTTGAGCTGGCAAGATGAGGTAAGGTTGCTCAAAAGAGAACTCGACAGATCATGGTCTTCATTAAAATTAGAAGAGCATCGCAACCGAAAATTGCCGCCATTAGTGGCGGTGACTAATCAAGCAGAGTACGACGAATTAAAAAAACGTGCTGAAGAAAATTTTATTAACTTTTTAGACCAACAAGATATCGTCACCGTTGCTGACTATTTCAAACCGGCACTTACTGGGCATCTTGGTGATTTTGTACCAGCTAATAAACGAAATTTCTTTTTAATTGGCTCGCATTTAGATCCAACACCACTGTACAGCCACTTTTATCACTGGTTTGAATTGGCACGTATGCAACACGAACCCAATGCCAGCCCATTACGTCGCAACGCCTTGCTTTACAATATATTTGATAGTCGCAATGAAGGTACTGCAACCGCTGTTGAAGAAATGTTTATGCAGGCGGGTTTATACGACAACAACCCAAGATCACGTGAAATAGTTTGGATCATGATAGCGCAACGGGCGGCCCGAGGTTTAGGTTCGCTTTACGCCCATGCTAATGAAATGACCATGGAACAAGCAGGGAAAATTCATGCCGACAATACACCGCGCGGTTGGATGAAAGTTGAACCTGAATTGCTCATTTTCGAACAACACCTTTACATGCGTCAACCGGGCTATGGCAGCAGTTATATTACTGGAAAATACTTATTGGAACGTACTATGGCCGACTACGCAATATTGCTCGAGTCTCAAGGTAAAGCCTTTCATATTAAAGACTTTTTCGATCAGCTAAATGCTATTGGCGGTATTCCTATTGCCTTGGGTCGCTGGCAAATGACAGGTTTAGATGATGAAATTAAGCAAATCCGTAAAAACTATCAAGCGCTAGATACGTTATAAATATTGTTAAATTCATAAAGTAGATGTTACTCACACACCTTTAAAGGCAGTTGTATTAAAGGTCAGTGATAATATTCAGGGTGCTTGAGTCTAAATTCGTCAATAACCTGCTTAAATTCACCATTTTCATATAAGGTTGTCGATAGCTCGCTAAATTCAGATGCGAGGTAAGCAGCCTTAGATTTCTTTGACAACGCGGTAAACAGTAAAGAACCATCGTTTAACTTTACTTTTACTTCAGTAATTTTTTCTAGTGATTTAGTGTCTGTTTTTAATTTTTCAAAGTCAAAAAAATCTGTAGTAATCACTACATCCACCTTACCAGCAACCAATACTCTAAAAGCGGCATCCAAATCACTAACATGAACCTTTTGAACATATCCTTCAGGGGCATTGTCAAACTCTGCGAACTGCTTAACTCCTCTTATTACCGCGACTTTCAAGCCTTTCAAATCTGAAAACTTACCTATATTGCGCCTATTTTCATTGACGTAAAATGACTTTTCTTTAAATTCACTATAAGCAAATAAGTGAGCAAAATCGCGTCGTTCCGGCGCATCTAATAAGCCAGACATAACATCAACCTTGCCTGCTTTTAGCATAGCTAAACAGCGCCAAAAAGAATTATTGGGTGTAAAGCGAAGGGTATATCCCAACTTATTAAAAAAATAACTTGCTACGGCAATGTTTTCACCCATTGGCGCTTGGTTTGGTAACACGACCTGATGTGGCGGATAATGAGACACGCACATGGTAAGCGGCTGAGCTGCTTTCTCATTGATAACACTTCCTTGTGCTGTTAACGATATAATGTATAAGGCTAACGTGTATCTTGTTAACAATTGGCTTTCTCACAGACATGACTAATTCAGATTATTACTAGCCTAGGGTAAATTTAAAAGTAAGTAAACAGAATGGCACCTCCTTATTACATTTGTACAATTTAGAGGCTTATTTTATTCATCACTCATTACTTTTCTTTGTAGCATCATTTTGAATTATGCTTAAATGCTTCTCTGTGCCCTTTGTTGCTTTTTCCACTGTAAACAATAAATTAATGAATAGTGCGTTTTTGCTTATCCCACATACTTCCTTGCCAGTGAGAAATTGAGCCCTCTGCTGCACAGGTATCACAATGCCATTCAATAATGCCGACATACTTTGCTTCAATGCTACCCTCACAAGATAATGAATCTGCGCGTGAATTGCAGGTTAAATCGACATTAATTATCGGCTGATTAATATCTTTAGAAACTGATAACACTATCGTGCTCAGAAATTTAAAAATTTTTTCGGCTTGCTCCGTAAGCTCCAGCACATTGCCTTCTTCATCAAGAAAATCCCTCAAATCTGCTGTTAACGTCATATGTTTTGTCATCATAAATTACCAATAAAGCAAACATATAACACTTAAGGCTCACGGTACATTACTTCTAATGCTAGATTGTCAACTTGGCATATAATCAAGGGGTTTATCTGTGTGTAAAATTACTAACACAATAACTTAACGAAAATAATTCATGCATAGAAACTATATACTTATAAATAAATGACAATTAAAAGTAACCATTTTCCTCAGAATAAAGTCTTAATGAATACTATTAACATATTTGCGAATTGAATGAACGTATCTTCAGGGATGAAAAAAATCGGTTTCCAACAGGTACTGCCCGTAGAGGTTTTTTCGGTGCTTGCTGAGCCAATAACAAATGATTTTTCGCTTCAGTATAATCCCT
>CAJXUN010000012.1 GCA_913061475.1 uncultured Colwellia sp.
CTCGCCCCGCGTCAACCGCTAATTGCAATTAAATTGCATAAATGTGTTTGTTTGCCTTTTATTTAACCAGTGTGCTGAAAAATCATGCTTACTTGATAAATTTATCAGCTTTATTGAGCTCGTCTAGTCTAATTACATCTGCAATTTGTTCTAAAAGTGGTTCATTAGTATAGCGGCTATCGACTAATATTCTAGTTTTGATGCCAGCTTTACTCGCCGCTTGCATATCTGAGACCTTATCGCCGACAAAAATGCTTTCCACTAGATCGATAGCATACTCTTGTTGTGCTTGCTTGATCATACCAGGTTCAGGTTTACGGCAATCACATGACATAACATATTTATTCACTCCTTTCGAAGGATGGTGTGGGCAATAATAAACTTTGGTAATAGTTATTCCTCGCTCAGCAAAGGCATCAACCATCCATTTTGATAATACTTCAAAGGCTGTCTTGTCATAATAACCTCGTGCAATACCAGCTTGATTAGTGATAACGAAAATTTGATAACCTTTATCTATCGCTAATCGGCATAAATCAAAAATGCCCTCAACAAATTCAAAATCTTCAATTTTATAGACATAGCCGTGATCAACATTAATGATGCCATCTCTATCTAGGAATAATGCTTTACTCATTTCACTCTGCTTATTTTTTACTTATTTCGTTGGTATATATAAACGAAAAAGACGAGATAATCTCGTCTTTAAAATGGTTTAACAGTAAATACGATAAAATTACCGCATTTACATACAAAGGCCACCATCGATTTCCACCACACGACCGGTGAAAAATTCATTTTCTAGAATATAGTTAACGGTATGGGCAATTTCATCTGCCTCACCTAAACGCCCTACAGGTTTCATACTCTCTAACCGCTGACGCATTTCAGGTTTCATAGCATCGGTCATCGCCGTGCGAATAACACCTGGAGCGATCGCGCCAACACGAATACCATGCCGACCTAGCTCTCTTGCCCAAGTAACTGTCATAGCGACAACACCAGCTTTTGATGCAGCATAGTTAGTTTGGCCCATATTACCGCCACGGGCAATTGATGACATATTTATTATCACCCCTTTACGCTTACCTTCAATCATATGAACGGCGGCTTCACGGCCGCAGAGAAATACACCCGTTAAATTAACATCAATGACTGATTGAAATTGATCTAGCGACATTTTTTTACTCACCACACCATCTTTTGCTTTTACAAACATACCGTCACGTAAAATTCCTGCATTGTTAATTAAGCCATCGATACCAGAGAAGTCATCGTTTATTTTTGCAAATGTTGCTTCTACTTCGTTTTCATTAGTGACGTTAGCTAAATAGTATCTTGCTTGTGACCCTGCTTCTTCAATTAAAGCTACCGTTACTTGTAATTGTTCTTCGTTTACATCAATTAGTGCTAATTTAGCGCCAGATTTAGCTAGATTCAACGCCATTGCGCGACCTAAACCTTGGCCGCCACCGGTAACAACAATCGTTTTATTATTCAAATTCATTTTCTTTCCTTTAATTTTCAATGTCTATGTTACATCTTACTTAACAGAAGATGGGTTAATATGTTTATGATGATGTCAGTGGTGTAAAGAACCAATCCACTAATGCTTCTGGGATATCGTTTACTGTTTCATAACGCCATTTTGGCTTTTTATCTTTATCGACTAACAATGCACGTACCCCTTCAGAAAACTCAGGGTACTGACAACAACGTAAACTCAAATTTAACTCACTGGAAAAACATTGCGCTAGGCTGTAGTTTTTAGTTAATGCTAGCTGCTTATATATAAGTAGCGCTGATAATGGACTACCATTTTTTAGCTTAGCTTGTGCGCCTTGCAACCACTTATCATCAGATTTTTCATTGATAATAGCCTGACAAACATCAAAACAATTATTGTCTGTAGTTAATGACGAAATAAGTGCCTCATGTGGTTTCACATTTGATAAAACTTCGACAATACTACTTTGTTCAACTTTACATAATAACTGCGATAGTAACGCTGCGTTTTTTTCATTACCCTGCCAAGGTACGGCCATTAAAGCGTCTAAAAGCGCTTTTTTCTCGCTGCTATTAATCATCACATCAGCTAACCCGATGTACTTAGCATCAGCAGCATTAAAAATAGCACCAGTTAAGCCCAAGAATAAGCCAATATTAGACGGCGCTTTATTAAGAAACCAACTAGCGCCTACATCTGGATATAACCCAATCGTAATTTCTGGCATAGCTAATAAGGTTTTTTCAGTAACTACTCGATGACTTGCACCAGAGAATAAGCCAATACCGCCACCAATAACATAACCATCACCCCATACCATAACGGGTTTAGTGTATTCATGAATAAATTGGTCTAAATAGTATTCTTTGGTAAAAAACTCGTAAGCTAAATTATCACGAATAGTTTGTTCATCAAGTACAACAAACTCTTCATTTGGCCGCACTGCTTTACGTTGCTCTGTTAACGCATGATATAAACTCACCACATCGCCACCAGCACAAAATGCTTTATCACCAGCACCTTGCAATATCACTATAACGACATCGTCATCATCTTGCCAACGTGTTAATTGCCTGATTAATAACGTCATCATTTCTAAACTTAATGCATTTAGAGACATTGGCGAATTTAATTCAGCTATCGCTATTTTTTTATTATTTTGGGCTAATAATTCTTTAAATAATACCACTGACATAGTTCATGCTCTATCAAGTAATGTGCTTAACTTTTTAATATCTACTGATATAAATTTACCCATCTAAACTTGCATCAATTTCTACCACCGTTCGACCGGTAACAGTACCGTCCACATAAGCGTCGAATGCATTGGGTAAATCAGCAAACTTAATGGTCGTTGGTGAAATAAGATCGAGTTTACTAGGTTTTAAGTCGCTAGCTAAACGCTTCCAGCCTTGAGCTCTCACCGACAATGGCATTTCAACTGAGTTAATACCTAATAAGCTAACGCCGCGTAAAATAAATGGCATCACTGTCGATTCAAGCTTAAATCCACCTGCTAGGCCTATTGACGCAATATTACCCCAGACATTAGTAGTGCGGGTTAACCAAGCTAAGGTGTCACCTCCAACATTGTCAATGGCCCCGCCCCATTGTGCAGTTTCTAGTGGCTTTAAGCCCATATCGATATCATGACGATTAATTAGCCTGCTGGCCCCTAGTGCCTTTAAATAAGGCTCCTGTTCTGTTTTGCCAGTAAAGGCGACAACTTCATAACCGATATTAGATAGCATGTTAATAGCAAAACTGCCGACACCACCTGTTGCGCCAGTTACGATAATAGCTCCACGCTCTGGAATTTGGCCATTGTCTTCCATTCTTTGTATAGCAAGGGCCGCTGTATAACCTGCAGTACCTAATGCCATCACATCACGTAAACTCATGCCTTCAGGTAAATTAACGATTGAGTCGGCTTTAACCCGCGCATATTCGCTGTAACCGCCATCATAAATTTCAGATAACTGCGCACCACAAACCAGCACTTTAGCGCCAGCTTGAAAACGCGCGTCTTCTGAACTGACCACAACTCCAGACAAATCAATACCACCAACGAGTGGATAAGTTCTTAAAATTCGACCTTTACCGGTTGCTGCCAGTGCATCTTTATAGTTAATGTCTGAATAGGCCACTTTAATCACCACTTCACCTGGCGTTAAATCACCTAGGCTAATGGACTCAAAACCACTGGTGATCATTTTATCATTTCGATGAATACGAAAAGCAGTAAACGTTTCAGGACTTGTCGACATGTTATGACCTTATTTATCAGCAAAATTTTACTAGAATTAACATAATAATTAAGTAAGAAGAGACTAATATTCACATTAATCTCTCGAGTAATTTATCTTAGTAATTATAATTGAACAGACTTTCTGGCATCAACATTAAGCTTCCACTGCCCGCTTCAAGAGCATTAATATGACTATCAATTCTTGGCAAAATGCGTGAAATAAAAAATTTGCCAACATAGAGCTTCGCTTGATAAAAGTCATCTGATGTTTGTTTAGACGCTTTTTCTGCCATTAATGCCCACATATGTGCATAACTTAACAAACCAAAGGCGGCTAAGTAATCGCTTGCAGATGCGCCCACCATATCTTTATCAGTTTTTTGCAACGTAATAATTAGGTCGGTAACTGCTTTTAATTTTTCTAACGCGCCAGCCAGTGGTTTAATAAAACCGGCCAATGCTTGCTGCTTGTTATTTTTTTCGATAAAAGCACGGATCTCAGTAAAATAGGTTTCAAGAAATTGCCCCTTGTTAGCAACCACTTTTCGTCCCAGTAAATCAAGTGCTTGAATACCATTGGTGCCTTCATAAATTTGCGCAATACGCACATCACGCACCAATTGCTCTTGCCCCCATTCACGCACATAGCCATGGCCGCCAAACACCATTTGCCCTAGGTTACAGCTTTCATAAGCCATATCGGTCATAAATGCTTTAGCTACCGGCGTTAGCAATGCCACTAATTGCTCGGCTTGTTGTTTTTCATTGTCATCGTCACTGAATTTAACAATATCGAGTTGTTTAGCGACATAAGTTGAAAAACAACGACCACCTTCGTTAAAGGCACGCATAGTGAGCAACATTTTACGGACATCTGGATGCACAATCAGTGAATCGGCTTTTTTATCTGCTGATTTTACACCGGTAGCACTGCGGCCTTGAATACGCTCAATGGCATATTCTGCCGCTTGTTGATAAGACGTTTCAGCCGCACCAACCCCTTGAATGCCCATACCTAAACGCTCATAGTTCATCATAGTGAACATGTAGTTTAAGCCTTTGTTTTCTTCACCTACAAGAAAGCCTTTCGCGCTATCAAAGTTCATCACACAAGTTGCTGAGCCTTTAATACCCATTTTATGTTCGATTGAACCACAAGTAACAGTATTTCGAGCGCCTAAGCTGCCATCAGCATTTACCAAAAACTTAGGTACGACAAACATAGAAATACCACGAGGACCTTCTGGCGCGCCCGGTATTTTAGCGAGTACTAAATGAATAATATTTTCGGTTAAATTTTGCTCACCGCCAGTAATAAATATTTTTGTCCCAGAAACTGAAAAACTACCATCGTCTAGCGCCTCAGCTTTGGTGGTCATGATACCTAAATCGCTACCGGCATGTGGTTCAGTTAAACACATGGTGCCAGCCCATTGACCTGAATACATATTCTCCAGATAAGTTTGCTTCATTTCGGTTGAAGCATGTGCCGACAGCGCTAAACTAGCGCCAGCAGTTAACATCGGATATAGCGCAAATGAAATAGATGCTGATTGCGTCATTTCTTCGACAAACGATTGCAACATTTTTGGCATACCCATGCCGCCATGCTCAGGGTCGCCACTTAAAGAGCCCCAACCACCTTCACAATAAAGTTGATATGCTTTAACAAAGCCATCAGGTGCTGTTACATCGCCGTTAGACCATGTAGCACCTTGTTCATCACTATTACGATTTAGAGGTGCAATAACTTCAGAGGTTAACTTAGCCCCTTCTGACAAAATGGCATCGGCGGTGTCTTTATCAATTAACTCAGCAACTTTTGGCATGGTTTGCCATAGTTGCTCAGCTTCAAAAACTTCGTGCAGCAAAAACTGCATATCACGCATAGGTGCTTGGTAATTGCTCATCTGCTTTCACCTACATGTTACGACGGTATTGGCCGCCAGCATCAAATAATGAATTGACGATTTGTCCTAATGAACAAACTTTACAAGCATCCATCATTAATTCGAAAATATTTTCGTGATTAATCGCCGCGGTTTGAAGGTTTTTCAATAAAACCTTAACTTCGGCTTCATTGGCTTTATTTAGGCTAGCTAACATATCTATTTGATAAGTTTTCTCTTCTTCTGTCGCACGAATAACTTCATCAGGAACAATTGTTGGTGAGCCTGTTGAGCTTAAGAAGGTATTAACACCAATAATTGGAAATTCACCCGAATGCTTTAAATGTTCATAATGCATGCTTTCTTCTTGAATTTTTCCACGTTGGTACATAGTTTCCATTGCACCAAGTACGCCGCCACGTTCATTAATACGGTCAAACTCTGTTAATACCGCTTCTTCAACTAAATCAGTCAATTCTTCAATAATAAAGGCACCTTGAATTGGGTTTTCATTTTTCGACAAACCTAGTTCACGGTTAATAATTAATTGAATCGCCATCGCGCGACGCACACTGTCTTCCGTTGGTGTGGTGATCGCTTCATCATAAGCATTAGTGTGCAAAGAGTTACAGTTGTCGTTTATCGCATAAAGCGCTTGTAATGTGGTACGAATATCGTTGAAATCAATTTCTTGCGCATGTAAAGAACGACCTGAGGTTTGAATATGGTACTTCAGCATTTGTGCACGGGCATTAGCACCGTATTTATTCTTCATGGCTTTTGACCAAATACGACGAGCAACACGGCCAATCACCGCATATTCAGGGTCAATACCGTTTGAGAAGAAAAATGATAAGTTAGGGCCAAATTCATTAATGTCCATACCACGGCTTAAGTAGTATTCAACAAAGGTAAAACCGTTTGCTAGCGTTAACGCTAACTGAGTGATTGGGTTAGCGCCCGCTTCAGCAATATGGTAACCAGAAATAGACACTGAGTAGAAGTTACGCACGCCTTTTTCGATGAAATATTCTTGAACATCACCCATTAAACGTAAGGCAAATTCAGTGGAGAAAATACAGGTATTTTGCGCTTGATCTTCTTTAAGAATATCCGCTTGCACCGTACCACGCACTAAGGTTAAGGTTTTCGCTTTAATTTCTTGATAAATTGCAGCTGGTAGTACTTGGTCGCCCGTAACACCTAGTAACATCAAACCTAAACCGTCATTACCTTCTGGTAATTCACCTTGATAACTTGGGCGCTCACAACCTTTTTTGCTATAGATTTTCTTTATTAAGGCCTGAGTTTCTTTTTCTAAACCTTGCTCGGTTATATAACGCTCACATTGTTGATCAATAGCAGCATTTAGGAAGAAACCCAACAACATAGGTGCTGGACCATTAATGGTCATTGATACTGACGTCATCGCATGGGCTAAGTCAAAACCTGAGTAGAGTTTTTTCGCATCATCTAAACAACAAATCGAAACGCCTGCGTTGCCAATTTTACCGTAAATATCAGGACGAATAGCCGGATCATTACCATATAAGGTTACCGAATCAAACGCAGTTGATAAACGTTTGGCCGGCATACCTTTAGAAACATAATGAAAACGACGGTTAGTACGTTCTGGGCCACCTTCACCGGCAAACATACGCGTTGGGTCTTCACCTTCACGTTTAAATGGAAATAACCCCGCGGTATAAGGAAATTCTCCCGGAACATTTTCTTGTAAATTCCACTTAAGGATGTCGCCCCAACCTTGATATTTCGGCATACTGATTTTTGGAATAGCTGAGCCTGATAGCGATTCTGAGTGGGTTTGGATTGATAATTCTTTATCACGGACTTTAAATTTAAATTCAGGGTCTTTATAGCGCTGAACTTTCGTGTGCCACTCTTCAAGTAAGAGTTTGTTTTTTGGATCTAAATCTAATTCAACTTGAGTATATAATGCTTGCAGTTGTGCAACTAATTGCTCTGACGTGTCTGAGTCAGTTTCTTTTACGGTTTCAATAGATTTGTGAATACCATAAAGTTTTTGCGCAACTTGTGCTTGTTTTTCGACCCAAGCATCATAACCGCGGTTGTTTTCTGAAATTTCAGATAAATAACGAATACGACTACCAGGAATAACACTGCTCTTATTCGCCAACGTACCTTCAATAGATAATACGTCACCAACAATTAAGCCTGCTTTCGTATTTAATTCGGTAATAACGGCGTTATATAGTTCAGTCATACCACGGTCATTAAACTGTGACGCGATAGTGCCGTATACGGGTACTTCATCATCGCCAGCTTCAAACATACCGCGGTTACGTTTGTATTGTTTTTTCACATCACGCAGCGCGTCAAGGGCGCCACGTTTATCAAATTTATTCAACGCGATGATGTCAGCAAAATCAAGCATGTCGATTTTTTCTAACTGAGTGGCAGCACCGTACTCTGGCGTCATCACATATAAAGAAACGTCTGAGTGCTCTTCAATTTCCGTGTCTGATTGGCCAATACCTGATGTTTCTAAAATAATCAGATCAAAATCTGTCGCTTTAAGAATATCTAAGGTGTCGTTAACATAAACAGATAGCGCTAAATTTGATTGACGCGTGGCTAATGAGCGCATATAAACACGGTCATTATTTACCGCGTTCATACGAATACGGTCACCGAGTAATGCACCACCGGTTTTACGTTTTGACGGATCAACAGAAACGATGGCAATTTTACTGTCTTGCGAGGCCATTAAAAAACGACGGATCAATTCATCGACTAATGACGACTTACCTGCACCACCGGTACCAGTAATACCTAAAACCGGCGTTGTTGCGGTAGCCGCTATTTTACGAATTTTATCTAAGGCGGCTTTGTTTTCTTCTGGCGCGTTTTCTGCTGCAGAAATTAAGCGGGCAATCGCTTGTTTGTCATTTTTCTTTAAGCTAGCAACATCATCTTTTTTAACATTAACGCCAGTTTTAAAATCACAACGCTCAAGCATGTCATCAATCATGCCTAATAAGCCTAAAGCACGACCGTCATCAGGCGAATAGATACGTGTAATACCGTAATCTTGTAGCATTTTTATTTCTTCTGGTAGTATGACACCGCCACCGCCACCGACAATACGAATATGCTCACAACCACGTTCTTTTAGTAAGTCATACATATACTTAAAGTATTCATTGTGCCCCCCTTGATAAGAAGTCATGGCAATGGCGTTGGCATCTTCTTGAATCGCGGTGTTAACCACTTCCTCTACACTACGGTCATGACCAAGATGAATAACTTCGGCGCCACTTGATTGTAAAATACGACGCATAATATTAATCGCCGCATCATGACCATCAAATAATGATGCCGCGGTTACAATACGAATTTTATTTTTTAACTGATATCTTTCGTTATTCATCTTAAACTCTCTTATTTATCAAAATCGCTTATTCATCAGTCTGCTTCAATCATTAATCGAAAAAGCAGCCGCTAAATAAAGCAATAATTATCTCAGCAGTCACACACTAACTAGTACTCATGCCCTAGTTTTAGTTGTAAAAGTCGATAATGGAAACTTAATGATAAAATTAGACCACAGTAAAAATCTAATGAACATTGATTTTATTGTTAAATTAATGGACTATATTGTTATATACAAAAACATAAGCCACTATCACAGCAATGCTTACTACTTTCGCTAACAATGCCAATACCATTCGATTGATTATGCCAATATTTTTGGTGAAAAAATTACAAAAGCATCCATTAACTAAAGGCCTATATGCTTTGTCTTTAGGGCATTCAAAACAAGAGAGTAGTTTTAAAGTAACGCAAGTGGGCAGTGAACAACATGTACTATTTTATTGCCAATCTGGTCAGGCCACTTTAACGGTAAATAATAAAGAAAAGATCATTAACCGTGGCGATATTGTTATTATAGCGCCAAAAAAAGACTTTCATTATCAAGCTAAAAAGACCAGCGACCATCAAGCCTATTGGATTAACTTCACCGGTGATTTAGCGAAAGACTTTGCTGAACGCTTATTAATGAAAATGGATGATGGCATCGCGAATGTCGGCATACTGAACAATATTATTGCCGACTTTGACCTATTACTAGAGCTTGGGCAACGTGGCTATACCGCCACCAATGTTATTCATGCCGTGCACGTATTACAACAATCGTTAAGTTTCTTAGCGCTGCAATTACGCTTAAGTACTTTTAAAAGTAATTCAAGTTTTGATTTAGACGCCGTTGAAACCTTGATGCGAAATAACCTACATCAAGAGTTAAATTTAGATACCTTGGCTCATTACAGTCAGTTATCTAAATTTCATTTTGCAAAAAAATTCAAAGAGTTAACAGATACCTCACCTATTCAGCATTTCATTAACATGAAAATTCAGCAAGCCTGTATTCGTTTAGACAGTAGCTCAGCGCCAATTAAACAAATTGGTGAAGAGCTCGGTTATAGTGATCCTTATTATTTTTCACGAATATTTAAAAAAACTGTCGGTATGTCGCCAAAGCAATATCGAGATTCTCGTCATAGTTTATAACGATAAACGTTAGTTTAGAGCCGCCTGATACTGATCTAAAATTTTCTGATGATTACGCTGATGCCAAGGGATCATAGTTTTTGATTTTTCAAGCGCTACTTTTTGCCTTTCAACCGCTTTATCTATTTGTTCCAATTCAAAGTATGCTTTAGCAAGTCCTTGATGTGCATAGGCAGATTCAGGATATTGTTGAACTGCTATTTTTAAAATATCAATGGCTTCTTCTGGCGCTGTTGCAAGTTTGTCAAAAGCCAACGCTTTTAAAGACCCTTCAGCGGAAACTTCAAAGCCATACTTTTTCTCGGTTAAATATTGGTAATGTTTCAGTATGGCATTAGCACCATGTTTTGATATGGCAGAATCAGGTTTTAACGCTTGATGATAATCATTGAAAATAGCTTCTATGCCGTAAACCGCGGCTAACGCAGGTTGCGACATATAGTAACTACCGTCAAAACGTTTTGTTGTTATATCAAGTTGCGGTAACTGTTCTGCGTTAATAATATCACTTAACTGCTGAAACCCTGCCAGCTGTGCTTGCTCGTAATTACTATCACTCGTTGATAAAAATACCGTACGCGTATTACCTGATAATTTTTTGAGTTTTGTTTTCGCGTCTAGCAAAATATTAGCGTAGTTTTCTGACAATATTGGGCTGGCAATAATATAAGCATTAAATAATTCGGGGCGGTTTAATAAGGAATAAACCCCTAAACTAGCATTACCCGTAAAACCATTAAAAATACGAAAATGATTAGTACGATATTTTTCATCGACAGCTTTCAATAGGCCACTATCGAGAAAGTTAAGTAGCTTTTCACCAGCAATACTAATTTCATCTGCCGTACCTAGTGTTTTTAGCGTCCCTAATGCTTTGCTATAACCACGTGGCGTAACGACAATAGTTTCAAGCCAAGGCCAGTCACCATTATGGCTCATCCAATCATGTAAACCACTTAAATACGGTTGACTTCTTGGATGGAAATCAAAAATAACGCAATAGCGTTTATTTGGTTTTTTGTAGTAACTTGGTGGGAGGGTAATATTAAAATCAATCGGCTGTTTACTATCAGCATCTTGTACCGATAATACTTTAATAAAATCTGACTCTGCCAACTCAATGGCTTGAGCCTGTTGCACAAACAACATAAATGCTACGGCTTTTAATAGCCTGCTGAGTTGAATAAAAAGATTATTAGCCATTATAGATTCTTCCCTGAACAAAGTTTTATCATAAAGTAGTGATAAATTAGTATGTTAAATTTAATCGAACAATACCAATTTTTTTCAACCATTAGAGTTGTTTAATAAAAAGCCACTAGCGTGGTTTTTAAAAGATAAGTTGATAGTAATAACCTTAGGATTATTACTGTAATGCTAATTGCCAAGTGCCGCTATAGGTACGATCGTTAAACGTAGAAGAAGAGTTAGACTCAACCGTTCTGTTTACTCTAACTAGACGAGCGCCATCTGTTTGAAACTGTGAAGTAATTTCACTTTCTGCCGTCATAGAAAAGAATATATAAGCACTACCTTTACCTGAATAGCTCATTCTCGTTTCAATAGGAATTCCCTCCTCATTGATCAAAACTTTATAACTACCTTTAAATTTACTGACATAGCCGCGAATTTTTTTATCATCAATAAAGCTTTCTAGAGGTAGTGTGAAGTCTAGAACTCGAACTTCTTTGTTTAGATACTCAATGCGTTCTTCACTAGTAAACTCTCCTTGCTCTATGTAATCTAAAATCGTTCGTGCGGACGAAAGAATTGGAATTAATGATGATGCAGATAATATTTCTGCGCCATTTAATGCAGGAGTATCAGCTTCTTCATCAATCAATTTAAGACGGTTTTCTTGCGCTATTTTTACCAATACATCCTTGGAATAACGAATATCTAAGCCATTCATACTTTCAGAAAGCGTTGATTGAATTGCACCCGTTTTAAGCTTTTTATCTTTTCCTTCGCCCCTAGTTTCAGAAAAAGAAACGTTTAGTAGCCCTGATACGGGTTCACTACCATTTAACTTAGCTAATGCTTGTTGCAAATCAGTTAAACCATCAGCCCAAGCGTTCTGCGTGAATGCAAATGCTAGAAGCCCAAACGCAATAGGATGAATATTCTTTGATGTCATAAGTTACCTGTTTTTTATTTTATTTATAGGTTTACGGTGTTAGCAGTACTTATACCTAATAGTTGGACAGTGTTTCAATACCTACTGATAATATTAATGTTACTAAGTATTTCTTTTTATTTGGTAAGTTAATTGCTTCTTCAAGAAAATTATTCAGAGATCAAAAAAGCCCACATTAAGTGGGCTTTACTGCACTAAGCGGAGCTAAATGCTGCTTACATCATTTCAACGGCAATCGCAGTAGCTTCTCCGCCACCAATACATAACGAAGCAAGGCCTTTACTTAAGCCTCTATTTTTCAAAGCATGGATTAACGTCACCATAATACGTGCACCACTGGCACCCAATGGATGACCTAACGCACAAGCACCGCCATTAACGTTAACTTTAGTTACGTCTAAATCTAACGCTTTAATACCCAACATAGTCACCATGGCAAAAGCTTCATTAATTTCAAATAAATCTACATCCGCCGCAGTCCAGTTGGCTTTTGCTAGTACTTTTTGCATAGCGCCAACCGGCGCAACCGTAAACTCTGCTGGCTTTTGCGCATGCATGGCATGAGCAACAATTTTACATAACGGTGTTAAACCACGCTTTTGCGCTTCTGATAATTTCATCATCACCAACGCAGCTGCACCATCAGAAATAGAGCTAGAGTTAGCTGCTGTAATCGTGCCGTCTTTTTTAAATGCCGCACGTAAACTAGGAATTTTATCTGGGCGCGCATTACCCGGCTGTTCATCAATATCAAATACTGAATCGCCGCGGCGAGATTTAATCGTTACCGGTGATATTTCATTAACAAAGGCACCATCGGCAATCGCAGCGTTCGCACGCTCTAAAGAACGAATCGCGTATGCATCCATATCTTCTCGGGTAAAGCCTGATTCGTCGGCAGTTTCCTGCGCGAAACAGCCCATAGCAATACCGTCATAAGCATTCTCTAAACCATCAGTCATCATGTGATCAAGTACTTGACCGTGGCCCATTTTAATTCCTGAGCGTCCTTTAGGTAATAAATGTGGCGCATTGGTCATGCTTTCCATGCCGCCAGCAATAGCGATATCAATTGAACCCGCTAATAATGCATCATGTGCTTGCATTGCCGCTTTCATACCTGAACCACAAACTTTATTAATTGTGGTACAAGCCGTTGAAAGATCTAAGTCTGCTTCTAATGCTGCTTGGCGCGCTGGTGCTTGCTTTAAGCCCGCAGGCAATACACAACCCATGATCACTTCATCTACCTGATCATTTGACAAATTTGCGGCCTGCATAGCACCACGAATAGCAGTCGCACCTAAAGTGGTGGCACTAACTGCTGATAAACCGCCCATAAAACCACCCATAGGGGTACGTTTAGCAGCAACAATAACGATAGGATCTTGAGTAGACATAAGGCTCTCCGGTAATGTGTTGTTCGACATAACTCGATATCTATTAACTAAATGATGACAAACATCGATAAGAATTGCGCAACAGATTACCCCATATTTTGCTTTACGCCAACGTAAACTTTATGGACCTTTAGTCTTACAAACTAGATTTTTTGCTAATTTGATCACCATTCTTTACAGCAAAATAACGCTGGCTGTCCAAGCATAAGGCAATAACTTAACTCAACACATGCACTTTACGTTAACGTAAACTTATTGTATGGTATCCCACAGATAAAAAAGCGAGTTAACTGTGAGTAATAACAATGAGCGATAAGACCCCTGTCACCTACTCTATTGGCGAATTAGCCCGAGAATTTGACATCACTACCCGCAGTATACGTTTTTACGAAGATCAAGGCCTGATACTGCCAACTCGCAAAGGTCAAACAAGAATATATAATCAAAGAGACAGAGTTCGACTAAAGTTAATTCTACGCGGAAAACGCTTAGGCTTTTCATTAGCTGAAACCGGTCGTTTGTTTGAACTTTACGATGCTGATAATTCAAGTGCGACACAATTGAAAACCATAATGGACTTGATTGCTAATAAGAAGAACGATTTAAATCAGCAATTAGAAGATATACAAGCGGTATTAATTGAATTGACCGGCTTAGAAAAAAACTGTCAAAACGCGCTAGCGTCTATTGATACCTAAACGCAAAAAGATATGACAAAAACTAACGGCTAACGCTAAAAAAAACGCGTTAACACGACCAATAATTATTAAAGGTACTACTATGATTTCTACTTTCTCATCAATGAATTTCAACTTGGGTGAAACCGTTGACATGATACGCGATACGGTAAACGCTTTTGCTCGTGACGAAATTGCGCCGCGTGCAGCACAAATAGATATTGATAATGAATTCCCTAACGACTTATGGCGCAAGTTTGGCGACTTGGGTTTATTAGGTATGACGGTAGATGAGCAATATGGTGGTTCTGGTTTAGGTTACTTAGAGCACATGGTTGCTATGCAAGAAATTTCACGCGCTTCTGCCTCTGTCGGCTTAAGTTACGGTGCTATGTCTAACCTATGTTTAAACCAATTAAACAAAAATGGTAGCCATGAACAAAAAGCTAAATATTTACCTAAACTTTGTACTGGCGAACATATTGGAGCTTTAGCGATGTCTGAGCCAAACGCAGGTTCTGATGTTGTTAGCATGAAGCTTAGCGCGAAAAAGCAAGGCGACAAATACATTCTTAATGGCAACAAAATGTGGATCACCAATGGTCCTGACGCTAACGTGTTTATTATCTATGCAAAAACCGATACCAGTGCGGGTTCTAAAGGTATTACTGCCTTTATCGTTGAACGTGATTACCCAGGTTTTTCTCGCCATCAAAAACTCGACAAACTAGGCATGCGTGGCTCGAATACGTGTGAATTAGTCTTCCAAGATTGTGAAGTGCCGGCGGAAAATATTTTAGGCGAAGAAGGTAAAGGTGTTCGCGTATTGATGTCAGGTTTAGATTATGAACGTTTAGTATTAACTGGCGGTCCTCTAGGCATTATGGATGCCTGTATGGATCTGGTTGTTCCTTACATTCACGACAGAAAACAGTTTGGCCAAGCAATTGGTGAATTTCAGTTAATTCAAGGTAAAATTGCTGATATGTACACGCAAATGAATGCAGCAAAATCTTATGCTTATTTATGCGCAATGGCAGCAGATCGCGGTGAAACAACGCGTAAAGATGCGGCAGGTGTTATTTTATACTCTGCTGAATTGGCCACCAAAATGGCCTTAGATGCGATTCAGTTGCTTGGCGGTAACGGTTATATCAATGAATTTCCAGCTGGGCGTTTATTACGTGATGCCAAGTTATATGAAATTGGTGCCGGTACCTCAGAAATTCGCCGTATGCTGATAGGTCGTGAGCTATTCAACGAATCAGTTTAATTTAACTTTCTCTCATTGCCAATGAGCGCGATTTCTTCGTCAAAAATACACACATAGGCAACTATGCTTAGTATTTTTTCCTTGAACTCACTCCATTGGCTTCGAGAAAAGCAAATTGTAGAAAGGTAACGATCATAAAGATTAACTCCAGTGACTATTGCTATTGAAAACGATTACCAATACGCCAGTTAGTGAATCAAACAATATCAATGTGCATTGTTAACTCGAAAACGCTAACCAAGTAAAAGTACAACAAACAGAAGGTTATACCGTGGCTAAGATACTATCGAAAATTAATCCCCGCAGCCCTGAGTTCATCGAAAACGCAGCGCATATGCAACTGCAAGTTGATGACTTAAAAGTTAAACTCGAAGAAATAAAATTGGGTGGCGGTGAGCGTAGTCGTGAACGTCATCTATCTCGTGGTAAATTATTACCCAGAGATCGTGTTTATGCACTACTTGACCCAGGCTCTGCATTTCTTGAACTATCACAATTAGCCGCTTATCAAGTGTATGACGACAATGTCCCTGCTGCTGGTATCATTACTGGCATCGGCCGTGTTGGCGGACAAGAATGTATTATTGTTGCCAACGACGCGACAGTAAAAGGTGGTACTTATTTTCCACTCACCGTTAAAAAGCATTTACGAGCGCAAACTATCGCACAAGAAAACAACTTACCTTGTATTTACTTGGTTGACTCAGGTGGTGCAAACTTACCTAATCAAGATGATGTTTTTCCTGATAAAGAACATTTTGGTCGTATTTTCTTCAACCAAGCCAATATGTCAGCACAAAGCATTCCACAAATTGCGGTGGTAATGGGCTCATGTACTGCTGGTGGTGCTTACGTACCGGCCATGGCTGATGAGTCAATTATTGTCAAAGAACAAGGCACGATTTTCTTAGCAGGTCCGCCATTAGTAAAAGCGGCCACCGGTGAAGTGGTAAGTGCTGAAGATTTAGGTGGCGCAGACGTCCATTGTCGTACCTCTGGTGTTGCTGACCACATGGCACAGAACGACCATCACGCTTTAGAAATTGCTCGCAGCGCTATCGGTAACTTAAACCGTGTTAAACCTGTGCAAATGGCGATTAAACAAGTAGCTGAACCTGCATATGCGACCGAAGAAGTTTACGGTATTGTACCAAAAGACTCTCGTCAGCCTTTCGATGTTCGTGAAATTATCGCCCGTGTGGTTGACGGTAGTGAATTCGACGAATTTAAAGCCTTATACGGCACAACTTTAGTCTGTGGCTTCGCGCATATTTATGGTTATCCTGTTGGTATTGTGGCCAACAACGGCATCTTATTTGGTGAATCGGCGCAAAAAGGCGCTCACTTTATCGAGCTTTGTGCACAACGTAAAATACCGTTAGTGTTTTTACAAAACATTACCGGCTTTATGGTGGGGCAGCAATATGAAGCTGGCGGTATCGCAAAACATGGCGCAAAAATGGTAACGGCCGTTGCTACCGCACAAGTGCCTAAATTCACTATTTTAATTGGTGGTAGTTTTGGTGCCGGTAACTACGGCATGTGTGGCCGAGCTTACGACCCTCGCTTCTTATTTATGTGGCCAAACTCACGTATTTCAGTAATGGGCGGCGAACAAGCGGCTGGCGTATTAGCGCAAGTAAAACGTGATCAAAAAGAAAAACGTGGTGAGCAATGGAGCGCGAAAGAAGAAGCAGACTTCAAACAACCGATTATTGATGACTACGAACATCAAGGTCACCCTTACTATGCTTCAGCCCGTTTATGGGATGATGGTGTCATTGATCCGGCAGATACTCGCCAAGTACTTGGCTTAGCTATTTCGGCGTCATTAAACAAACCGATTAAAGAGACCAAGTTTGGTCTGTTTAGAATGTAGAGGTGAGTTGAAGATGATTACACATACCGATATTAGAAGCCCGAGTGAACAAGTTTTATTTGACGTTGACAGTTGCGGCGTAGCCACCGTTACCATGAACAACCCTGACAAACACAATGCCTTTGATGACAGTATTATTGCGGCCTTAAGTCAGCTATTTCATGATATTGCTCAATGCGATGACATCAAGGTTATGATCCTTGCGTCAACGGGAAAAAGTTTCTCTGCAGGTGCTGATTTAGGCTGGATGAAACGTATGGCGTCATATTCTTATCAAGAGAATTTAGCTGATGCTAATGCTCTAGCCCAAATGTTAAAAAAACTTAACTTTTTGCCACAACCTACTATCGCTAAAGTACAAGGTGCTGCCTTTGGTGGTGCTGTCGGTTTAGCCAGTTGTTGTGACATTGTTCTGGCCAGTGAAAAAGCCAGTTTTTGTTTAAGTGAAGTCAAGTTAGGCTTAATTCCTGCCACCATTAGCCCGTATGTAGTTAATGCCATTGGCCAAAAAGCCAGTCGACGTTACTTTCAAACAGCTGAACGATTTTTTGCAGACAAAGCACAACTGCTTGGTTTAGTTGATGAAATACTACCATTAGACAAATTAGACGCTGCAGTTGATAAAATGACGCAAACATTACTAGCCAACGGTCCATTAGCGGTGCGTCAAGCTAAGCAGTTAGCACTTGATGTTGCTTATCAAGATATTGACGAAGCGTTGATTGAAATGACCAGTGAACGTATTGCTGCAATTCGAGTATCGACAGAAGGTCAAGAAGGTTTAAGCGCCTTTTTTGAAAAACGTCAGCCAACTTGGCAAGCGTCTATTCAATCAGAAAAAAAACAGCCAAAAGATTCAACAACCAAAGGCGAAGGATAATACCCATGTTTACTAAAATACTAATTGCCAACCGTGGCGAAATCGCCTGTCGTGTAATAAAAACAGCACGAAAAATGGGTATCCTCACTGTCGCGGTTTATTCTGATGCCGATGCCGATTCATTACATGTCAATATGGCTGATGAGGCTATTCATATTGGCGGTTCACCGTCGCGCGAAAGTTACTTGTTATCTGAAAAAGTGATAGAAGCGGCTAAACGCACTGGCGCACAAGCTATTCACCCAGGTTACGGCTTTCTTTCTGAAAATGCTGATTTCTGTCGTATGTGTGCGGCTGAAGGCATTACCTTTATTGGTCCTCCAGTTGCTGCAATTGAAGCCATGGGCTCAAAATCTGCTGCTAAAAACATTATGGAAGCGGCCAAGGTTCCATTAGTGCCAGGTTATCATGGCGACGACCAGTCTGAAGCGGTGATTAAACAAGCCGCTGACGATATGGGCTATCCGGTTTTACTAAAAGCTACCGCTGGTGGCGGTGGTAAAGGTATGCGTCAAGTATGGAGCGAAGACGAATTCTCTGAAGGTTTCGCGGCAGCAAAGCGCGAAGCTAAGTCTTCATTTGGCGACGATACTATGTTGGTTGAAAAATACTTAACACAACCACGCCATGTTGAAATTCAAGTATTTTGCGATAATCACCACAATGCGGTTTACCTTTTCGAACGCGACTGTTCAGTGCAACGTCGCCACCAAAAAGTAATTGAAGAGGCGCCAGCCTTTAGCATGAGTGAAGAGCTACGTGCGAAAATGGGTGAATCAGCAATAAAATCAGCGCAAGCTATTGGTTATCAAGGTGCTGGTACGGTTGAATTCTTGCTCGATATTGACGGTTCATTTTACTTTATGGAAATGAATACCCGTTTACAAGTAGAGCACCCTGTTACCGAGTTAATTACCGGTCAAGATTTGGTTGAATGGCAATTACGTGTTGCTGCGGGTGAAGTGTTACCAAAAGCTCAAGACGAATTAAAAATCAACGGTCACGCTTTTGAAGCGCGTATTTATGCTGAAGATCCTAACAATGACTTTTTACCTGCAACCGGCACCCTAGACTTTTTACAACCACCGTTAGAAAGTGAATTTGTTCGCGTTGATACCGGTGTTCGTCAAGGTGATGAAGTTAGCGTGTTTTACGATCCCATGATTGCCAAGCTAATTGTTTGGGATGAAAACCGTGAAAAAGCCCTACAACGTATGGCAAAAGCCTTGTCTGAATATCGCATCAGTGGCGTGACCACTAATATCGATTTTCTTTATAACTTAGCGACATCAGCGCCGTTTGTTAACGCCGATATCGATACCGGATTTATAGAGAAAAACCAGGCAGTTATTTTTCATGAAAGTGAACAAGCGCTTGCTGGCGAGTTGCCTATGGCAGCACTCTACCTCGTATTGTCGCAAGCGCGTGAAGCACAGCTTACCGCTGCCAAAACTAACGACCCATTTTCACCTTGGAATATGACTAATGCTTGGCGCTTAAATGAAGCCAACATTCATCATATGGTATTGGCGCATAATGGCACCGAATATCCAATTATCGTCGAGCAAAAGCGTCAAGGGAGTGGTAGTTACTATTTAATCACGGTTGACGGTCAAACGGTAGATTGCCAAGGTCGCATCGAAAAAGATACTTTATATGTCAGCATTGACGGTTACCGCAGTCATGCAACCATCGCAAAAAATGGCACACAAATTAGCCTTTATCATCAAAACGGTGTCTTTAACTTCACGCATATTTTACCTGATTGTGGTGACAACAGTAGCGATGCTAATCATGGCGGTTTAGTAGCGCCAATGAACGGCACCATGGTAGCAGTATTAGTGAGCGCGGGTGATACCGTGATTGCAGATCAACCGATAATGATCATGGAAGCGATGAAAATGGAACACACTATTCGCGCGCCAAGTAATGGTGTTGTTGACACTATTTACTATAACGAAGGGGATATGGTTGACGGCGGCGCCGAACTTATTGCCTTTACAGCCGAGGAAGCATAATGGCGAATACAGCTACATCTGCGTTACCTGCTAATGTAAAAATTGTTGAAGTAGGACCACGAGACGGTTTGCAAAATGAAAAACTGCAAATTAGCGCTGAAGATAAAATAGCCTTAATTGAACAATTAGCCGATGCTGGGGTCAATTATATCGAAAGTGGCAGCTTTGTATCACCTAAATGGGTGCCACAAATGGCAACATCTAGCGATGTGTTTAACGGTATTAAGCGTAAAAGTGGCGTAACTTATGCGGCGCTAACACCCAATATGAAAGGCTTTGAAGCGGCGATGGCGGTTAATGCCAATGAAGTGGCTATATTTGGCGCCGCATCCGAAGCTTTCAGCCAGAAAAACATCAATTGCTCAATCGAAGAAAGCTTACAGCGATTTGAATCGATAATGCAGGCAGCAAAAGCAGTAAACATTCCTGTGCGTGGTTATGTTTCATGCGTTGTAGGTTGTCCATATGACGGTTTTATTGAACCTGAACAAGTGGCGATGGTGGCAGAGAAACTATACAAGATGGGCTGTTACGAAATATCACTGGGTGACACCATTGGCGTCGGCACGCCTGCCACCGTAACTAAAATGATACAGGCTGTCAGTGCCCGTGTACCTATGGAAAAACTAGCCGTGCACTTTCACGATACCTATGGCCAAGCGTTAACTAACATTTACAGCGCATTGCAAGCTGGCGTTATGGTGGTCGATAGTGCTATTGCAGGCTTGGGCGGATGTCCATATGCTAATGGCGCATCGGGTAATGTCGCCACCGAGGACGTTTTATATATGCTCAATGGCTTAGGTATAAAAACCGGTATTGATTTTGAAAAGCTTTTGGCCGCCGGTTGGTTTATTAGTGACAAATTAGGTAAAGCACCGATATCAAAAGTATCGACAGCATGCCGTGCTAAATAGATTAAATTAAAAACTGAGTTTAGCTATAACGCTAAACCTCAATATAAAAAAATAAGCAAAAATAAAAATTTATCAATGAGGAATAAACAATGGCAGGATTTGACAAGGTAGTGTCAAGCTATGAAGAAGCTATGGCAGGTCTTGAAGACGGTATGACCGTAATTGCTGGTGGTTTCGGATTATGTGGCATTCCAGAAAACTTAATCAGTGAAATTAAGCGCAAAGGCACTAAAGGTTTAACCCTAGTTTCGAATAACTGTGGCGTTGATGATTTTGGCCTAGGTATTTTACTTCCTGATCGTCAAATCAAAAAAATCATTGCCTCATACGTCGGTGAAAATGCTGAATTTGAACGTCAAATGATGAGTGGTGAACTTGAAGTTGAATTAACTCCGCAAGGGACATTAGCTGAAAAAATGCGTGCTGGTGGGGCTGGTATTCCTGCCTTTTATACTGCCACCGGCTACGGTACTCCAGTTGCTGAAGGTAAAGAAGAGCGTGAGTTTGACGGCAGACATTACATCCTAGAGCCCGCAATTAAAGGTGACTTTGCCATAGTAAAAGCATGGAAAGCCGATCGTTACGGTAATTTAGTGTTTAGAAAAACCGCGCGTAACTTTAATCCTTTAGCTGCAACGGCCGGTAAAATTACCGTGGTAGAAGTAGAAGAAATTGTTGAGCCAGGTGAATTAGACCCTGATCACATTCATACACCAGGTATTTATGTAAACCGTTTAATTTTAGGCACATTTGAAAAACGCATTGAACAACGCACTGTTCGCAGCGACGCATAGGCAAAAGGAGTAATTTATGGCTTTATCAAGAGAACAATTAGCACAGCGCGTTGCACAAGAACTTCAAGACGGTTACTACGTTAATTTGGGTATAGGTATTCCAACGTTGGTAGCGAACTATGTGCCTGAAGGTATGGAAGTTATGTTGCAATCAGAAAATGGCCTGCTCGGCATGGGACAGTTCCCTACCGAAGCAGAAATTGACGCTGACTTAATCAATGCCGGCAAACAAACTGTCACCATGGCAACAGGCGCGTCAATTTTCGACTCTGCCGAATCTTTTGCCATGATCCGCGGTGGCCATGTCGATTTAACCGTATTAGGTGCATTCGAAGTCGATGTAAACGGTAATATCGCTTCATATATGATCCCAGGTAAACTTATTAAAGGCATGGGTGGTGCAATGGATTTAGTGGCCGGTGCTGATAACATTATCGTGACCATGACCCATGCATCTAAGCACGGCGTATCAAAGTTACTGAGCAACTGTACTTTACCTTTGACCGGCAAAGGCTGTATTAAAAAAGTATTAACTGATCTTGCCTTTATTGAAATAAAAAACGGTAAATTTCATCTACTTGAGCGTGCTCCAGGGGTATCGGTTGAAGAAATAGTAAAATTAACCGACGGTGAATTAGTTATTGAAGGTGCCATCCCAGAAATGAAATTCTAAAGTTATTAACATGTCATTGACAAACTAACTTTTAAACTAAGGGGCCTCGGCCCTTTTTTTATTATTAACATTCTACAATTGTGCCAAATACTCTTCTTTTTACAGGAGAAACCAGCTAATAAAAACCACAGTAAGTAATTGTATTTATTTATCTTTAGAACTCCCTCCTCTTCTGCTCCCTTACAATTTGTAACAAATGGGTTGCAATTATCTACGGTTTTGGTAATACTAAAATTGACAAAGAAAAGGCAAGACACGCGAAAACGTGTTACGCAAAACCACCGGTCTAAGGATAAATATACTATTTATCTATGACAGCGGAGTTACCGTGTTATTAGGTACATCCTGTGGTTTTTTCTTTTACTAACTCTAATTGCATTATAAAAGGTTATTAAAATGAAAAAATTATTACTAGTTACTACCATTACAGCTTTAACGATGACGTCTATTGTAACCGCGCCGAAAGCGCAAGCTTCTGACATAGCACAAAGTGTGTGTGAGTATGTTGCTGCTGACGACAAGAAACGTATGCGTTCATTCTTAAAGTCGAATAAATTAAAAATTCGTAATATCTTCTCAGGTATCATGTGTAATGGTCAAAACTTGTTGGAGTTTGCCGCCACTAAAGGTTCAGTTAAAACAGGCTCTTTGATGATTAGTAAATTACCAAAGAAAACCGTTTCAGCTAACTTGGCGCTGATTCAGAATGGATCGCAACCATTAATCGACGCTGCAAACGCTCGCGTTAGCAGCTAGAAAATTATTTTCCAGTAGGCGTTAATACGTAATGTATGTTCAATGTTTTACTAGTCAATAATTCTTATGTCATTAAAAAGGCCAGCATTAGCTGGCCTTTTTTTATTTCAACTTCCTCTCGCGCTAAAAAACTTTTCATTTGCGCTAGCTACCCTATCGAAAACTGATTAAAATCACGCCCAAAGACGATACTTTATGCAACTTGGTTCAATTAATGACAAATAAACGTAGCTACATCGACAGTAATAATGCCCTAGTATTAACCGGAGGCGGCGCGCGTGCGGCTTACCAAGTCGGGGTTTTATCTGCGATAGCTAAATTTATGCCGCGTAACCATGGTGTGCCCTTTCCTATTATTTGTGGTACTTCAGCTGGCGCTATTAATTCAACCGCATTAGCGTGTTATGCCTCGTGTTTTCAATTAGCGGTGAAAAAATTAGAGTGGGTGTGGAAAAACCTAGATCCTGGGCGCATTTATCATAGTGATGCTATGCGTGTTTCGAGTCACCTTATTGCAGGCTTGCTCGGTGGTTTTCAAGCAGATTACGCTAACAAAAATCCAAGAAGCTTATTAAACAATGCGCCACTCAAGCAACTATTAGAGACCGTTGTCGATTTTAGTCGTATTGATACCAATATTCGTCGCGGTTATCTATCTGCAGTATCCGTAACCGCATCAAGCTACACTAGCGGCAACTCTATTAGTTTCTTCCAGTCCGAAGACTCTATCTCTCCTTGGTTTAGAGCTAAGCGCCGTGGTGAGCCAACACAACTAAATAGTCAGCATTTAATGGCATCAGCGGCTATCCCGCTAGTATTTCCATCGGTAAAAATACGACATAACCATTTAGGTGATGGCTCAGTTCATCAGTTATCACCGCTAAGTCCGGCCATTCATTTAGGAGCAGAGAAAATATTTATTGTCGGTGTTGAGCAACCTAAAGATCCTATTCATGCAGAAGAAAACAACCCTCATCCGCCAACAACAGCGTCTATTGCTGGCCATTTACTGGATTCGGTATTCTCTGATACCTTACAAAGTGATATTGAGCGCATGGAACGAGTTAACCACACCTTGTCGTTAATTCCTGATGAAAATAAAAAGGGCACCACAGGTTTAAAAAATATCGAATCCTACCTGTTAAACCCAAGTCATAACTTTAATAGTATTGCGGTGAAATATTATGATAACTTACCACTACCAATTCGATTATTACTGCGTAGTATAGGTATTAACAATGATGCAGAATCGAGTTTACTTAGCTATTTATTGTTTGAAAAAAATTATTGTAAAGAGTTAATAACACTCGGTTTTAATGACGCTCTTGAGCAAGAAAATAAAATCCGACAATTCCTTAATATCTAACTGATTTCAGTAAAAAAATCAATTAACACACTGCTATGCTCTCAATCTTTGATATAAAAAATATGCTTGTGAGCATCTAGATGTTAATGCCCCTCTTGTACAAAGCGTTCTGCACGCTCTACACGCCTAGGCTTGCCGCGGACAATTAAAGTATCTTGTGGCTGTAGCACTGTGTCTACGTTAGGTTCTTCCGTTTCTATATCATCGCGTCTTAATGCCACCACAATTACTCTACGTTCATCGAGTTTTAGTGAACCAATAGTAAGACCATTAGCATAAGAATCATCTGATAATATAATCGCGTGCGCAAATTCAATACGATCAATGGCATCGGGGCTCATATCTGTATGTTCACCTTGAAAGAAACCGTGTAAGTGATTGTAATGATTCTTACGTTCTTTTTGCACACGGCGAACAATTCTAGAAAAGGGCACACCTGTCAACGACAAAACTTGTGAAACCAACATCAAACTGCCCTCTAAGCTTTCTGGCACCACCTCATTGGCGCCCGCAGCATGTAATTCATCTAACTGATCATCATTACGTGTACGCACTAAAATGGGTACATCAGGGGCTAACGAGCGAACCTTTTGAATAACATCAAGTGATTGTTTGTCGTCACCAAAAGCAATAACTACTAGCTTTGCTTTTGACAATTGGGCTGCGTGCAGTAATTCAGCCTGACGAGACGAGCCAAACAGCACATTCTCCCCCGCTTCGCGCGCTTTGGTGGTGCGTAATGGGTCGATATCAATAGCAACAAAGTCTATTGACTCTTGTTTTAAGAATCGACTCACGGTTTGGCCAATCCTGCCAAAGCCGCAAATAATCACGTGTTCACTTAACGATTCACTATTGGGTAACTGATCTAGTCCTTGGGTGTCTATGCTTTCTTCTTGGCTAAGCCACAATCCCCAGGTGCGAGCATGGCTAATCATATAAGGTGTTATTGCCATACTCAGCACACCTGTACCCAATAAAATAGAGGCTGTTGTCGGCGGTAAAACTTCTACCTGACTTGCTAATGCTATAAGCACAAAACCAAATTCACCCATTTGCGCTAACATAATGCCCGCAGCCCAAGCGTCTTTAGATGACTCACCAGCACGCTTGGCTAACAAGCGAACCACCAATACTTTAATTACCATAAAACAGATCAACAGAGAAATAATAATCCCAGGCGATGAAAACACAACATTAATATTTAGCTTCATACCAACAGTAACAAAAAATAGCCCTAACAGAATATCGCGATAAGGCCGTATGTCTGCTTCAAGCTGGTGTTTATATTGGCTTTCCCCTAACATCATCCCCGCTAAAAATGCGCCTAACGCCATCGAAAGACCAAACCATTGAGTCAATGCCGATGCAACTAAAGTGACCAACAACGTTGTTAAAACAAACAGTTCATCAGTTCGAACTTGCGCCACCAAATTAAATAGTCTTGGCAATAACCATTTACCGGCCAGTAGTAAAAGTGAAACAACAAAAACACCTTTTACCAGTGCAAATAATAGCGCCAATAGAAAAGAAGAGTCTCCACCTTGTGCTAAGAGCGGAATAACAATCAATAAGGGTACTACAGCAACATCTTGAAAAAGCAACACCGCAACAGAAAGCTGCCCTGACTTTTTCTTCATGCCACCACTTTCACTTAATTGCCGAATAACAATTGCGGTAGAAGAAAGTGCTAATATGCCACCAATGGTTATCGCTGCGGCAAAACTTTGCCCAAAGAACATCGCAACCAACATAAATAGCAGCAGTGAAATTACCACTTGTAAACTGCCAACGGTAACCACTAAGTGTCGCATTGCCATGAGCTTAGGTAATGAAAACTCCAGCCCTAGGGTGAAAAGCAAAAACACAATACCAAGTTCAGCAAAGTGTTCATAGTCGACATGTTCTTGAGCTAAAGCTAAGCCATGCTCACCCACTAAAACGCCCGCCACTAAATAAGCCAGAATAGCCGGTAACTGCAAGCGGCGAAAAAGCCAAACGATTAAAACGGCACTGGATAATATTGCGAGTAATTCAAGGTGGCTTGTCACATGCATTCCTTACAAGATGATAAAAGGGAAAATTACAAAATTTAACTAATCAAAGCGCTAAATACCAACAGAGGTAACTATTATAACTATGCCTTGTACAGTTAAATTTGTCTAAATTATTTTCTTGAATTAATAAAAAATATCTATAAAAACTGACACTTAACTTGTAGCTTCAATGCGCTATTAATTAGCGGTGTTCATAACCATATATAGTTAACAATAACACAGCTGCCTTATTCTTCTTAAATTTTCGATCAAATTCCACACAGACTAAAGACTGGGTATGATTTTTGCTTTAGTTATTTTAACAAAGCTTAAACGTCAAAATTAGCTAGGAGAAAATATGCGAACAGTCAACGTTGTTAACCATCCTAATTCCAAATTTAATGCCTTTACATTATTTCAACATAATGAGCAGCAAAGCCAACGAAATTTAGCATTGCTCGAACAACTACAAACGACATTGGATGTAAAACAGCTGATCAATATTTTCGCAATTGAAGTGGCAAAGTATCTTGATTTTACAGGGATTTACTTTAAACATGCAGAAATCAGTGCCACCGCTCGTGGTAGCCGACAGGCAAAAGCTGAACGTCAATTTGAATTGAAACTGAATGGCGAGTTTTTTGGCATAATCACCTATGCAGTCAACTCACCAATAAGTCTAGGTAATTATAAGATACTAAGTGAGTTGCATTGCTTACTGATCAACCCACTAAACAACGCAGTTCGCTATCATCAAGCCATGCAATTGGCGATGCAAGATGGCTTAACGCAGTTGGGCAACCGTCGAAGTTTTGACGAACAAATAAAACGCACCATGGCACAAGCAACACGTAGGCACGCTAGAGTCGGTTTAATTCTTTGTGATTTAAACAAGTTTAAGGCAATTAATGATTCTTTTGGTCACACTATAGGTGACAACGTCCTAGTGAACTTTGCTCAAGCCCTGCGCCAGAGTGTTAGAGATACAGAATGCATTTTTCGTTTTGGTGGCGACGAATTCGCTATTATTGTCGCTGATGCGTCTGAACAATCATTAGCGGTGATAGAACAAAGAATTTACCAAGCAATAGCCCAAGATGCATTATTAGCAAAATATAATGTTACCAGTAGCTTAGGCTTGGCATTTATGAATAAAGCTGACAATCCGATCAGTTTTTTCCAACGAGCGGATGCTGCGCTATATTCACAAAAAATGAACATTCCTTGCAAATTAAGCGTAGTGACACAGCAAACCAGCTAAAGCGTGTGTTTTAGAGATCACGCAATGCGCGTGATTTCTCTAACGGCGTGGCACCAATGTATAAGCGGCAATACCTTACCGCTTGGGCAAATTTTTCTGGACCAATTTTTGCCAAAATTTGACGTAAAAACATTGCGTCTAGACGAAAGTTTTCACTGTAAGACTCAATAGCCTCTTCAATGCTCGGGTAACAAACACCGTCAAAGGTAAAACTATCACTGATATTGTCTTTTTCAATTTCAACACCGTCAAGCACAAGCGGCCAACCAGAAAAATTCACCCGATCTTTTGCCACTTCATACATAAACCATGCACTGCGTTGAAAACCTGAAAAACTGCCGCCCTCAAAACCCGAGTTAGCGAGTTCTTCACGTGTCCAATTTAGTCCAATGGCTAAATCTTTTTTGTATTTTTGCATCAGAAACTTTTTGACCTGCTGCTCTACTTGCCAAATATTTCTAACTTTGGCTTTAAGTGCGGCATTTGCACACTCACTGCAGCTGGGTACTGTTAATGTAGGATGTTGGCAGTCTAAAATTAGGTGCTGCTGATGCGGAAAGGAAAAATAGCTAGCGGCTGGCTCTGCACAAAACCAGCACTGATGCCTATTTTCAAACGGTATTTCTACAAAACTATCATGTTCAGACATTGTGCATTATTTTATTAATCTTTACTCAAAAGAAATAGGCGCTAATTAGCGTCTCTTTCCAGCAGTTTTAGTTTTTTGTTTTTGTGATTTGGCTCGACGTTTTGCTGCCGGTGTCTCACTTTCTTTTTTACGTGCTAGCATTTGATTTTTTTCTTGCGTCGCTTTATAACGGCTTTTCTTCAGTGGTGCATCTTCTTTCGCGTCATATTGGCCAGGCAACGCTCGATCCAACTCATAACCAGGGACAATAATACGCTCAAATTTGCGCTCTATTAACGCTTCAATGTTATCAAGAAATTGCTCATCTTTTGGGCTTACCAATGATATCGCTGTTCCTGACTTACCAGCACGGCCAGTACGTCCAATACGATGAACATAGTCTTCAGCAAGAAATGGCAAATGAAAGTTAACCACATAAGGTAAGTTAGCAATATCAAGTCCGCGGGCCGCAACATCGGTAGCCACTAAAACTCGAACACTACCGTCAACAAATTGCTCAAGGGCTTTATTACGAGCACCTTGCGTTTTATCGCCATGACATAAAGCGGTTTTTATACCATCGAGTTTTAACTCTTTGGCTAAAATATTAGCGCTTTCTTTAGTGCCGGCAAACACCAGTACTTGTTGCCAATTATTCACGCCAATAAGCTCAGAAAGTAACTCTGCTTTGCGCGTTTCAGACACCCAGTAAACGGATTGCTTTACTTTACCTGAGGTAGAGTTTTGACGTGCTACTTCAATTGTTTTTGGCGTTTTAAGTATTTTCTTCGCTAAAGTTTTAACTTTATTTGAGAATGTAGCAGAAAACATTAAGGTTTGGTGTTTCGCCTTAATCATAGCAACAATGCGTTCAATATCGTTATAAAAGCCCATATCAAGCATGCGATCGGCTTCATCTAGTACCAGGTATTGCACTTGTGATAGGTCGACATTACGCTGTTCAAGATGTTCAATTAAACGACCCGGTGTTGCCACGAGTACATCAACACCACTTTTAAGCATTTTAGTTTGTGGTGGCATATTTACACCACCAAAAATAACACCCGAGCGCAACGGTAAAAACTCACTATAAGCTTTCACGTTTTTTTCAACTTGCGCAGCTAATTCACGTGTTGGCGTTAAAATTAACGCTTTAACTGTACTTGTGGTATCAAAACCATCTGCATTAGCTTTTACTTTTTTCGCTAAACCATCAAGAATTGGCAAGGTAAATGCTGCCGTTTTTCCCGTGCCTGTTTGCGCACTTGCTAAAACATCAACGCCTGTACGAATAACAGGAATAGCTTGTTGCTGAATCGGTGTTAAATTTTTATAACCGCATGCTTTTACCGCTTTTAGTAAATTAGCCGATAAACCTATTGCATCCACACTCATCACATCACCATTTCTGTATTATCGTAAACGACGCAGTTAGCTAAATCGCTATGCGCCAAAATATTAAGGCGCGCATTATAGCAGCTTTGTTGCAAGTTGTTGCTATTAAATATTCAGACTAATGCTGTTCAATTAATTGTGACTTAGCACCTATTAGCGATTTAATAAATAACGTAACATCGTAGTAATTACTAAGCCTGTTAAGTTATTTTTCCACAACAATAACAACAGGCTAGTGATAATAACGATACAGCAAAAACCTTACTTTTTATGCCAAATATCTTTAGTCAAATTAAAGTCTTTTTGCTCTTGCTCATCCGGCTGATAAGTGGGCAGTAAACCTTTGTCTTGCTGTTGATGGTAATCCTTGGTTATTTTCACCACCACACCAGAGAGCATAAATAAGGCGCTAACATTAACTATCGTCATTAATCCTGTCGATAAATCGGCTAAAGCTATCACTTCAGGTAACGTCGCTATTGAGCCAAAGACCAACATTAATAAAAAACCAATACGCAGAAACCATCGCCCTTGCATGTTATCCATTTTCAAGTATTTTAAATTGTTATCTGCATAGGCATAATTTGCCACAATTGAGGTAAAGGCAAATAATAATATAGCGATAGAAATAAAGTCACTGCCCCAAGCACCGACTTGATAAGCAAGTGCTTGTTGGGTTAATTGAATACCTTGTGCTTGGCTACCGGTCTCTTTAAAAAGTAAAATCAAAATAGCGGTGCAAGAACAGATAACAATAGTATCAAAAAACACCGCCAACATTTGAATGTAACCTTGAGATACAGGATGCGGAGGAAACGGTTCAGCAGCTGCGGCGGCATTAGGTGAACTACCCATACCCGCCTCATTAGAGTACAAACCACGTTTAACTCCTTGCACAATAGCCGCACCAACCAAGCCACTGCCGGCCTCTTTTATGCCAAACGCCGAGGCAAATATATCATTAATAACCGCTGGCACTTTTTCAATATTTAGCCAAATAACCCCTAAACAAACCAGTATGTAAAGCAAACCCATAAAAGGTACGGTTAACTCAGCAAAACGAGCTATATTTTTTAACCCCCCCATAACAATAAAAGCCGCAGCAAACGTAATTGCAATACCGGTATAGAATGGTTCAAAACCGTATGAGCCACTAAATGCGCTAGTGATGGAGTTTGCCTGAACGGCACTAAATACAAAGCCATAACCAAAAAACAAACATAGCGAGAATGTTATCGCTAATTTTTTATTATTTAAGCCTTTACTCATGTAATAAGCGGGACCACCACGGAAATTTCCGTTGCTGTCACGTTCTTTATAAAGTTGGCCTAAGGCACTTTCAGCAAATGCTGTTGCCATGCCTATTAAGGCAATTGCCCACATCCAAAAAACAGCACCCGCGCCGCCTAGCGAAATAGCAACCGCCACCCCCATCAAGTTTCCTGTACCAACACGGGCTGCCAACGACGTACATAAAGCTTGAAAAGAAGAAATACCATGAGTCGAACTTTTTCGGCTCGACTTTAAAATCGTAAACATATGAAAGAAGCGCCTAATTTGCAGCCCCTTCAAACGAATAGTGAACCATATACCACAAGCACTGAGCAGATAAATTAAAATACTGCCCCATAAATAACCGTTAATAGTTCCTACCCACAACTCAATGAAACTGGGTTCAATTACACTTGGTTCTACCACGTTATTCTCCGAAGGATTAGTTGTTAGTTATAACTCAGCATATTTTTAGGGTGATTAAACCTGCTACCAAGATTTACGCATGGCAAAAATCACCCTAGTGACTGCATTAAATAACCGGTTTGAATGTTGAGCGTAATTTAAGAAGTTAAAGAAGCTATATAAAGCCGTATAAACCTTGCCGGCAGATATAACTTTTCAAGCTAAAAAATACTTTTATGATCCAAGCTGAGGTTAACTAATTAATTTTTATTTTGAATAGCTTAACAAAATTGCTTACTAGATAAATAACTTTATCACCGCCAGATAAAATAAAACCAGCAACTACGTAAGCCGTCATAAATAATCCGCAAGGAAAAGTGCAAAAAAGCAAGGTGGAAATTTAGAAGCCAGTATTGGTATTAGCTAGCTAAAACTAATTTAATGATAAAAAAAATGCCGATAATGATTATCGGCATTTTAAGTCTAACTATTTAAGTTTTAAGTGAGAAACTAGAGCGCTTTAAATATTGCTTCCACAGAGTCTTTAGCATCACCAAACAACATTTGTGTGTTGTCTTTGAAAAACAAGGGATTTTGCACACCAGCATAGCCTGTTGCCATTGAGCGTTTAAACACCACAACATTTTTTGCTTTCCACACTTCTAATACCGGCATACCCGCAATCGGGCTAGTAGGATCTTCAGCCGCCGCGGGGTTAACCGTATCGTTAGCGCCAATAACTAGCACCACATCAGTTTCAGGGAAGTCATCATTGATTTCTTCCATACCTAAAACAATATCATAAGGCACTTTTGCTTCAGCTAATAACACGTTCATGTGACCTGGTAATCGACCAGCTACCGGATGAATAGCAAAACGTACATCTACGCCTTTATCTTTTAAGGTTTGAGTCAATTTATAAACTGGGTATTGAGCTTGTGCTACCGCCATGCCGTAACCTGGGGCAATGATCACCGACTTCGCGCCATTTAACATATCAGCCACAGCTTCTGCGTTTATTTCAAAGTGATCGCCATAGTCGGTATCCGTATCGATCACCACATTAGTACCAAAACCACCGGCAATCACGCTGATAAAAGAACGGTTCATCGCCTTACACATAATGTAGGAAAGAATTGCACCTGAAGACCCTACTAACGCCCCCGTAACAATTAACAAATCATTACTCAGCATAAAACCTGCAGCCGCAGCAGCCCAACCAGAATAAGAATTAAGCATAGAAACAACCACCGGCATATCGGCGCCGCCAATTGACGCAACTAAATGCCAACCAAAAACAAAGGCAATTAAGGCCATTAAATACAGTAAATTATCACCACCACCTTGCTGAACAAAAAGCACCATCAAGACAAAGGATAAAACACCAGCGGCTAAATTTAACTTATGACGATGAGGCAGCATTAACGCGGCTGAATTAATAATGCCACGTAACTTACCAAAGGCAACAATCGAGCCGGTAAAGGTTACCGCGCCAATAAACACACCAAGAAACACTTCCACTAAATGGATATTAGTCGCCATTTGCTGACTGTCGGTAAAGTTGGCCATTACAGAATGGTCCATTTCAAAGTAACTATTGAAACCCACCAATACCGCAGCTAAACCAACAAAACTGTGCAAAATAGCCACTAACTCTGGCATTTGCGTCATTTCAACTTTTTTCGCCAACTGCAAACCGATAGTTGCACCAATGAGCATAGTTACTAAAATTATCCAAACATTGTCGACACGGGGATCAGCAATGGTGGCAATAAGCGCAATAGCCATACCGACAATACCGTACCAATTACCCGTTTCTGCGGTTTGCTGCTTACTCAATCCCGACAAACTAAAAATAAACAATAACGCAGCTAAAATATAAGCAGCACTGATTAAACCTTGAGAAAATTCCATTACATCGCCCTTATTTTCTAAACATTTTTAACATACGTTTAGTGACCACAAAGCCACCAACAATATTGATCGTCGCGATAAGTATGGCGACACCGGCGAGCACTTGAATTAACGGGTTACTATTACCCACCTGCAAAACTGCACCAACAACGATAATGCCAGATATAGCATTAGTAACACTCATCAATGGCGTATGCAGTGAGTGACTGACATTCCAAACCACGTTGTAACCAATAACACAGGCTAAAACAAACACCGTAAAGTGTGAGAGAAAGTCAGCCGGTGCAACACTAGCAACCCAGGCAAAAAGCAAAGCACCTGCGGCCATGAAAATATGCTTTTTCCCTTGGCTCATGGATTCTTCTTTTTTCACCTCTACCGCTTTTACTGGTTCAGCCTTCGGTTTAACTGGTGCTGCACTCACTTGAATAGGTGGTGGCGGAAAGGTAATTTCGTTGCCTTTCACAACCGTCATATTACGAATAACAACATCTTCAAAATCAATATTGAACGTGCCATTTTTTTCTTTACACAACAACTTTGCCAAACTGACTAGGTTATTGGCGTACAACTGTGACGATTGATTCGGTAGCCGAGAAACTAAGTCGGTATAGCCAATAATTTTAACGCCATTCGCATTAACTACCTTACCTGCCTCAGTTAACTCACAATTTCCGCCCCCAGCCGCGGCTAAATCAACCACGATGCTGCCAGTTTTCATCGACTCAACCATGGCAGTGGTAATCAATTTAGGTGCGGGCTTACCTGGGATCATCGCGGTGGTAATAATAATATCAACATCTTTTGCTTGTTCTGCAAACAAGGCCATTTCCGCGTCGATAAAGGCTTTGCTCATTTCTTTTGCATAACCATCGCCAGAGCCGGTATCTTCAGGCTCTTCATAGTCAAGCTCAAGAAACTCAGCCCCCATACTTTCTATTTGTTCTTTCACTTCAGGGCGGGTATCAAAGGCACGGACAATAGCGCCTAAACTACTGGCTGTGCCAATAGCAGCGAGCCCTGCAACACCGGCACCAATAATCATCACTTTAGCGGGCGGCATTTTACCTGCAGCGGTTATTTGGCCAGTTAAAAAACGGCCAAAGTGATGTGTCGCTTCAATAACGGCACGATAACCGGCAATGTTCGCCATCGAACTTAGCGCATCCATTGATTGACTGCGGGTCATTCTTGGCACCATTTCCATCGCTAACGTGGTAATACTTTTCGCCTTTAACGCCGCTAAAATATCGTCATTTTGTGCTGGTGCAATAAAACTGATCAGATTTGCACCGTCTTTCATTAACTCGATTTCTTCAATGCTCGGAGGATTTACTTTAAAAATAATATCGGACTGCCAAACATTTTTTTTGGTAACAACACTGGCACCCGCCTCAATAAATTCTTGATCGGTAAAACTTGCTTTAGTACCACAGCCTTTTTGTACTTGCACTTCAAAGCCCAGCTTTAACAAAGCAGCTACCGCGGTTGGCGCGCTAGCGACTCGGTTTTCACCTGATAATGTTTCTTTCGGTATACCAATAATCATAAATCACCTTTATTCATCACAAAAATTTCATCATAAAAATAGCGCTTCACAAGTGAAGTAAATAGTTTGTTTTCTTGTTTTTACTTGCGAGGTATTTCATGCAACTGAATGTTAAAATTATAATTAACTCGATTAATTAGACTAATGTTTTACCATTATTCGTTTACTTTTCATACATCAAGCTTATTTATTTTCGCTATAAGCTAGCCGATATAACTTTATCGCTTATAGCCCAAAGGTCTAGTTTGCTCTGTGGCGATAATAGATTAATATATTGAAATACATGCTAATAAGGATAGAAAGATGATTTATCAACTCGCTAACGTAGCGCCAAGCTTAACTGACAGCAATTTTATCGCCCCCAATGCCACACTTATCGGTGACGTAGTGTTGGCTGAACATGCCAGTGTTTGGTTTAATGTTGTTATTCGTGCTGACATGGAAACCATCAAAATTGGTGAAAATAGCAATATTCAAGATGGTTCGATATTACATGTTGATACAGGCTTTCCAATAACCATTGGGCGTGATGTCACCATTGGCCATAAAGTGATGCTCCATGGTTGTACCATTGGCGATAATACCTTAGTTGGCATGAATGCCGTGGTACTTAACGGCGCTAATATAGGTAAAAATTGTTTAATTGGCGCCAACAGCTTGGTGACTGAAAACATGCAAGTGCCTGATGGCCATTTAGTCATGGGTTCACCGGCAAAAGTTGTCAAAGCCCTTGATGATGCGACACGCGCAATGTTTACAAAGTCTGCGATGCATTATGTCGACAATGGTCAGCGCTATTTAAATGAATTAACTGAGGTAAAGCGCTAACATTTAGCATTTAAATGACTTCGCCCTTTTAACTTAGCGACGGCATTAATTAATGATCACGATACAGCTTCAATTTGATAGATTTATTTCACATCAATCACTTTTTGGGGCTGTTTTATTCACATCACTCGAGTATTTCCTCCCAAGTCATGAAATGAGGAACATTTCCTCATTTCATCGAAAATAAAATTATTCACTTTACCTGCAGGTAACAAATGGCAATGGCTGTAATGATTTGTTATAAATAGGTAAAATAAATAAGGTGGAAATATTTTTTATGTAAAAGAGGAAAGTTTCCTCCTATTAAGTTGTTAGGGCTTTTGCCGCACAAAACATAAGGAGTATTAAATGTCTGAAGGAGATAACAGTATGGATTTAACTGGAGCGGGAAAACTGGCTAATGCTATTCCCAAAGAAGGTTGGAAAAAATTAATTGATACCGCCTGTACAACATTTTCTGACTTAGTTGCTCCTATAACTAAAACAACTGCTGGTTTAGGAGGATTAATTCAAGCTAAGTTCGATACAATGATTGATGCACAAAAAGTTTTTGCTGCGGATGCTTTGTATAATGCGAAAGACAAGGTAGATAGGTCGGGAAAAACAATCACAGGAATTCCAAAATCTAAAGTTCTATTGCCTTCAATTGAAAATGCTTCTTTAGAATCTGATGATGGCTTAAGGGATATTTGGTCTAATTTAATTGCAAATGAAATGTTGGACGGGAGTGTACATCCTGAATTCCCTCTTGTTTTATCTAGATTAAGCTCTAACGATGCTAGTGTTTTATCTGAAATTGCTGCCAATAATAGTAAAATAACTGTTCAGTCAGCGGCAAAAGCTCTTACTGTTTCTTTAAGTATTATGGGAATTAGTTTTAGTCAGTTATTAGAAGAGCCAGCAGACTTTAGTAGAGAACACTTAGAAAGGCTTAATCTAATTCAAAAAGGAAATGGGAAATGGATGCTAACGTACTTTGGTGAAGAGTTCGTCAAAGCTGTTACAGACCCAAATTTTGAATAGGCTAATTCACAGCCCTAACAAGTCAATTCAGCAGGACAAAAAACAGCTGGTTTTGCTCCTGCGTCGCTTATTTTAACCAACTATTTTTTGCCTCTGATTGAGGCGTTAGCTTTAAATAAGGAAGTCATGGTGAAATTTTCAGTAATATTAATAACGTTCATATGTATGTTTTCAATTTGTACATATGCAAATGAAGAGATAGATAAACTTACATTACCAATAATGGAATCAATCCAAAAAGGAAAAATTAGTAATATCTTTTCGATGGCCTTTCCAAAAGATAGTCCTAGCAGAAGATATTTTTCTGACTCTGAAATTGAGCAATATGATAATAAGTTTCAAGGTAGCTTTCAGACTCTAGGTAAATCTAGTGGTTATTTTGAGTATCTTCACTCAGATATACCAGACGTATTAGTTTTAAAATATTATGTTGTTAAATTTGATGTGGAGCCTGCCATTATTAAATTCATATTATATAAACAGGATAAAGAGTGGAGAATCAACTCTTTTGCAATTGACGATACACTTGATGATTATCTTGAGGAGTCCGCAAAGTATCGTATGGGTTCATTAAGTCATAAAGATGTCCGTGATGAAATTAAAGCTAAGCCACTCAAGCAGGAAAAATAACAGTTGGTTAGGTTACGCTTCACATTTTAACCAACTATTATTTGCGTCTTAGTGGGGGCGTTATAAATTTCCCAAGGATGGAGTTTAATTTGAAATATTTATCTTTTTTATTGTTGTATTGTTTCTCTTTATATTTTCTTATAGCTAGTAATGCAACTATTGGACTTGCTTCACATGAAAGTGAACAATGGAAATACATCTATTTATTTTGTTTCATTGGTCTAATATCAATACCAATCTCAACTGTAGTTTTTGTATTTAAAAGTAGAAGTATGGGATTAGATTATAAAAATAGACTTCAAAAAAAACTTAATTTGTCGTTAGTTGCTATTGTCGCCTTGGTGTTCTTTGCGGAGTTGTCTTTGACGCCAAAAACGAATATTAGAATAGATCTTTTACTAGTCATACCCGCTCTAATTGCACACGGCATTACTTTTTTAATTTTCACATTCAGTGTTAAAAAAGGTACACAAAACTTATAAGCTATTCAAGCGGGACAAAAAACAGTTGGTTTTTGCTCGTGGCTCGCTTATTTTATTGCCTCTTAATGAGGCGTTAGCATTACTAAATGGAGATTGGTGCAATTATTAAACTGAGTAGTTACTTTTATATTAATGGTGAAACGGCTTTACATAAAAACTTTTTGTTTTGGTTTGCGACTTTATTCCCATTGATTTTAGCTTTTTGTTTTGCATATCCTTTATCACATGGACTTAAATTGTCAGGAACTGTTGAAGCGTATTCTAATTTTATTTCAATATTTAAATTACCTTTATGGATTGCGTCTGGAAGCTTGATACTCGGAGTAACAGTTAGTCGGTTCCATAGCTCAGAGCAGCGAGCTATAACAATTAAACAAAGTATAAATCAAAATAACTTTGCTAATTACTTAAACCATCGAGATCATTTTCAAAAATACCTAACCCCAATAGCTGCAAATTTTGATGTAGAAGTAGATCCTTTTAAGATATACGGCATTATTTTTAGTTCCTCTACACCATATAATGCAAACGTAAAATTGTCAGATGGAATATTTGACTTCTTTTCCGAAAAATTAGAAACAGAGTTTTGGTCAAAAATGAAATTTTCAGCGCCAAATTTCACTAATCAAGAGGTTAATATTTATTTCCCCAGATTTGCTAAATCAATTGGCATTAATGCAGAAAATATTACTCTAAGTGACTTTGAAGAATTAAAGACATTATTAGTTAAAATTCGTAAAATATATCGCCGTGCTATGGAGTATGGAATAACTAGAGAAACATCAGAATCTTTCCAAGAAATAGAAGAATCTGGATTTTCTATGCTAATAGGTGAGTTTAGTCAGTGGGCACATGAAAACAACTTTAAGAAGCGGTGGCCGTAATGCTAACAAGTGACTATGGTGTCAATTCTTAATTATTATTCATTTTTGGTTCCCAATAAACACCATCCCTCACCATCGAATTTAAGACCACTATCATCTTTCTCACGCACACTATAATCGCTATTTTTTCGGTTTCCAGCGGCGATTAGTCGCTAATATGTTGCTTTAAAAACCGGTTGTATTGCATCGCTGACATCATCGACATGAACATCGCTGTGGGTATTTGGTGATGTGAAAAATTTCAGCGCAAAAAGAACCAACAGAAAATGTCAAAAAAGAAAGAATTGAAATTGAAGTCAAAAAATTATGTATTATAAAACCATATAGAAAGTGCTTTCCCTATATATTTGGTTTTGTTGCAGGATTTGGGGCTATACTATGTTGGTTTGGTTTTCGTCAAAGGATTGTAGATATTTATCCTGATGAAGAAGCTTTGCGTAAAGAACAACTTAAGAGTTTAATAATTGCTAACAGGGCAGCGTCACGAGTTAAGTTTAAAAAACGTAGATAAAAAGCAAATCAACTACGATAACTAACAGTTTGCTAGACTTCGCTATACAAATTTTTTGCCTGGTATTAAGGCGTCAATCACTTCTAGGAAAAGTCTATGAAACCGTTTATCTGCATAATTTCCATTTTATTTGTTTCTTCATGCACTACACCAATAAGTGTTAAAGCAAATTCCACCGAGTTAACGAGTCATCAGATATCCACTATTGCTAAATCGGATTGGATTCATGGCTCTGAAAATTGTAAAACTAATCAAGAATCAACGTTTGATGTTTATAAACATGATGAGCAGAGTTTTATTATTCGACAAAACAAATGCCTAACCTTTGAAGCGCCTTTTAGCTATATTTTGGTTGGAGCTCAACAAATTTTGGTCTTAGATACGGGTGCGTTAAGTGATAATCCTGAGTTTTCTTTGTATGCAGAGTTAGAGAAAATCATTGGAAAAAGTCAATTAGCCGTTAAGAAATTACTTGTCGTTCACTCACATAGTCACAGCGATCATTATCAAGGCGATGTTTATTTTAATGGACGGAAAAATGTTGAAGTCGTTAAAAAATCAGCGTCAGACGTCAGGTCATTTTTTAGTTTTTCCGATTGGCCTCAAGAAGAAAAAACAATTGATCTTGGAGGCAGAAAAATAGTTGTTATACCTACGCCTGGTCATCAAGAAGAAGCAATAAGTATATATGACCATCATACAAAATGGCTAATGACAGGAGATACATTATACCCTGGTTATATTTATGTAAAAAACTGGCAAGCATACAAAGATAGTATTGATAGATTAACACACTTTACTAAAAATAATGCTGTTACAGCCATCATGGGGGCACATATAGAAAAGCAAAAATCACCAAATTCCTATTTTCCTATTGGTTCAATCTACCAACCCAATGAGGCAAACCTTGATTTAACAGTTGAAAGCTTGCAGCTTCTAAATAAAGAGCTAAAACACCACAATAAACCACGTGAAATTATATTAGATGACTTCATTATAAAACCGATGAGTAGCTTACAAAAAATGCTAAGTAATACTGCAAGGTGGTTCACTCAATAGCAACAGTATTCAAGCCACACAAGCAGTGATGCGGTAATTTTCGGTCACATAGATATGACTGTCGATGTAATCAAGATCAATAACGCCAAATACTGATACTTTTGGTTTAAATATCAGCGAATACCTTGGGTATTTTCATCGACATGATGAAGGCAACGATACATGGCGCTATATATTTACACCGCCAAAAAAAATTAACCCAATACCTGTAACGGCTAAATTATTATTGTATTGCGTAAATAGTAATAAGTAGGTATAAAACTATCGGTCTCGCTGATTGTAGTCCCTTATTAGGCCTTAAATGTATAGGATAATCATGTACAAACTCATAGTTTTAAGCTCAATATTGATAACCGCTATTTTTTCAGCAAAGGTTAAAAGTAGTGAATGTGATATTTCAGGTATTTGGGATCACAGCGCTAAACCTGCAAAACTTTTTATTGATCTAACTAAAGGTGAAATATCAGTTCATTCTCACGATGTAACCCCTAAATCAATTGGTTTGGTGGTTTTGAAAAATCTTAAACTTGGGACAACGAAATATGCGTGGGATGCAAAAATGTACAGCGCAGCAGAAGATGCATTTGTTGATGTTGAAATAACGTCAAAAAGCTGTAACCAATTAAGTGTTGATTTTCATGGTGAAGAAGTTTTACGACTGATCAGGTAAGTTTAAACATTATCGACTGTTCTAGATGAATAAAACAGACAATTAAAGCTGCTCTCGGCACCACTGTGGTAGATAGCTTTTAGTTTCATCAAAAAACTTTAACCATCATGTAGACAAGGAAGCATAGTGAGTAAATTAACAGTTATATTGATTATATTTTTCATGGTTGGATGCACATCAACTGACAATAGTAAGCTGGGTTATAATGGAGTAACTCAATCAACTCCTGATAATTTAGGCGCATTACAAACGCTAGAAAGCCTTAAAAGTAACCCTGATGCGCGGTTTAGCAATCAAAGTGGTTGGATTATCATTAATGTTGACGTTGCAGATGAACAAGCAATCTATTCGTTTACTCCTAAATCCCACCCAGCTTATCCATCGATAGTGAAAAGAGAAATAGTAGAGAGAAACGGCGCTATACACATAGACATGAGCGCAAAGTGTAGCGCATCAAAGGCGGTGTGTGATGAGCTTATCCAGCAATTTTTAGCACTAAACAATCAAATCAAGCAATCAATGCAAAGATAGTAAGCGCCTAACAATAATACAGAGTATTAAATCGCCACTAACACAGAGTAATATTAGATAGTGGCTAGCACTTATAAACCGGCTTGGATCATTGCTTTAATTTTATGGGCCTTAACAAAGTGATCTAATTTATGCGTTTGAATCCACCAAGTAGCGGCTTCCATAAGCAGCTCAGGGGTATCATTTTTATTGGCAAAAAAAGCATAAAATGAAAGGCCAACATCATCACCTTTACTGGCAATCTTTTTATCACAAACCTTGATGATTTTAGCTCTTAATTCTGCTCTCATTATTTACTCGTCAGGTTAAATTTTTGGTTTTAATCCACATCATGCAAAGGCCACAACACGATATAATCTTCGAAGTCTTCCAATTCAACATCGTTATCTTTAATGATTTTGCCACGTACCGACATGCCTGCTTGATGCATGGCTGACTTTTTACCGTTATGTAATAACGGGTGCCAAGACGGCATGCCTCTGCCCTCTTTTAAGCGTCGATAAGTACAGCTTGGTGGCATAAAAAACACATCGTCTAAGTTTTCTTGCGTAAGCTGAACACAATCTGGCACTAACACAGTACGTTGCTCATATTTGGAACACTGGCAACTTTTATCGTTAAGTAAATGACAAGCAATGTTTGAGTAGTTCATTTGCTCACCCTCCACAATATGCGTTGTCGGCATTAATTCAGTTTCATCTGTGGTACTTTCATCATCAATAAACTTGTGTAAACAGCATTTAGCACAGCCGTCACATAATGACTCCCACTCAGGTCGGGTCATTTCGTTGAGTGTTTTGGTTTCCCAAAAACGCTCTATCGGCATTTTTTTTGCTTTGTCTTTTGACAACGAGCGATTACTTTTTTTACTCATAGCGCTACTTATTACACTTAGTTATGGTTTATAGAGGCTTATTTAATCGCTGGGTATTTAATATGATCAGATAAATGCCCAACCGAGCTAACAAAATAGTATGACAAGTTCCAATGCATCAAACTTTTATAGTTATTGTAAGCCAGATAAGCACGACCTTTTACGCCATCAGGAAAAACTAATGTTGCATTAACATCTACCTGAGGCAAGTTAGTGCCGTCGGTACGTCGAACACCTAATGTCTGCCATTGTGCTAAGGTTTTTTCACTTTTAGCCCAGGCTTTTAGCCAGTTTTTACGTCCACCGGTTTTTTGAGGGATTGCCAGTGAGGTATCAAAATCACTAGGTAACTTAACTTGTCGTCCCCACGTTAGCGCGTCGTTCCAACCTTCATTCTTTAAGTAATTTGCCATTGAAGCAAAAACATCAGCTTGATTGCCCCAAATGTCTTTTTTACCGTCACCATCACCATCAACCGCATAGGCAACAAATGAGGTTGGCATAAACTGGTTTTGTCCCATAGCACCGGCCCAAGAGCCTTTCATGCTAGCGCTATCAATATGGCCTTCTTTCAATATTGTTAACGCTGCCCATAATTGCTTTTTAAAGAACGCTTCGCGACGCCCTTCATACGCTAAGGTTGAAAGTGCAGAGACGACATTATAGTTGCCCATGATTTTGCCAAAGTTAGTCTCTAGCCCCCAAAGGGCAACAATAAATCGGGCTTGTACACCATATTCAGCAGCAACTTTGCTCAATAATTCTTGGTGTTCTTTATACATGGCTCTGGCGCGTTTTATTTTCCATTCAGGTAAACGCTTAGGTAAATAGCTATCGAGTGTTTCAACTTTTTCTGGTTGGCTACGATCCGCTTTTACCGCACGTTGATGAAAAACTGCATGAGCAAAAGACTCATCAATTAAGGTTTGTTCAAAACCCTTAGCAAGTGCTTCTTGTTTAAGCTTTACAAGGTATTGCTCAAACCCTGCTTGGGTAAGTGTTGGGGTTGTTTTAGTTTCAGCAGCCAATGTAGCTTGAGAGCACAGCGCTAAAAAAAGTGAAAATGATAAGCTTTTGACAGATTTAATATAACGCATAATTATTCCTCTGTGCTTTTCTGGTTGGCTAGGGTCATATTGGCTTTATGCGCTTTTAATAAATCATCTTCTTTCGGCGTTAATTGCAAATAGTAACCTTGCTCAGCTAAGTTTTCTTTTACTTTGTCAATATCAGCAAAACCTAGCTTCACCTTTGTGGCAAGATTAAGCACGGTAACCATAATGGGTGTACCAAACATTTTCATTAGCGTTTCAGGTACATCGGAGAAATCATCCCGTTTATTAATAAAGAGATAGGTTTGCGCTTTTTTTGAACTTTTATAAACACTACACAGCATAATGGAGACCTATGATTGAATGGAATTTGGAAATTTTTTCATTTACGTTCTTAACACTATTTTTGTTAAATGTGCATATAACCTAACACTGCAGCACCACAAACTATTTACATACCGTGTGTCATACTTTACTCACGGAATGTATTACTCACATCAGTTACTGGCATTGATTGCTGACATTAGTGGCTAACATTAGTGACTAACATTGATGACAGCCATTAACACGTCACTCTATTTGAAATCATTCTCAACAAATGCTAACAATTTATCACCGCATACTGGCTTGCGCCAGCCACGCATAACATCAACTAAGTGAATATTATGCTCAGCGTCATTAAGTTTAAAGTGCCAAGATAAGAACTGGTTTATTTGTTTTTTTGAGGCCAAATTTTCTGTCAGTAAATTGGCTTGCTCACTTATTTTACCAAGATAACTTTTAACTTTTTTAAAGTTTTGTTTATAACCTGGATATTCATCAAGGCGTACGATTGGCTCTGGCAATTCAGGGTTTTTCTCTTCATTAACTCGTTTTAATACCGATAGCATCGCATTACCTTTGTGCCTCACATCAAGCGTTTCAACCCCTTCAATATTCGCCATAATAGCAACATTAGCAGGATTAACTTGCGCGATGGCTAATAAAGTATGATCTTTCACGATAAAGCCAATAGGACGATCTTTTTGTTTTGCCTGTTGGTAGCGCCAAATGGTTAATTGCTGCAATATGTATAACTGCTGAGGGCTTAAGCGCCAAGCCATTTTAATATTACGATACAACAGGCTTTCATCAATCGGGGTAAATTTACGCTCAACCATTAAGTCACTTTCTTCTTGCGCTGCCGCTAGCCAGCCAGACTTTTCAATATCGGCCATTAACAAAGGTAAAACATTAAATAAATGTTCAACGTCTGCCTCAGCATACTTAAGCTGTTTAGTGGTTAATGGTCGCTTCATCCAATCAGTTCGGGATTCAGACTTGTCGAGTTCAATATCCGTGTAATGCGCAATCATAGCCGCATAACCCATTGATAAGCCGTGGCCTAAAAATGCCATAATAATTTGGCTATCAATTAAGTTTACCGGTCGACAATTACCGGCAGTGAGGAAAACTTCGAGATCTTCCGAGCAAGCATGTAGTACTTTTTGAATGTGAGGATTTTCAAGTAACTGCCAAAAAGGTGATAAATCAGCTAAAGCAACGGGGTCAATTAACGCCAGTGTATTGCCGTCATTTATCTGAATAAGCCCTAATTTAGGGTAGAGTGTTCGGGTGCGAACAAACTCGGTATCAATAGCAAGCACAGGCGCTTGCGCATAACGTTGACAGACTTGATGTAATTGTTCAGGGCTTTCGACATAAATTCTTTCAAGAGTTGCTTGCACGTAATATCCTATATAAATCAAATACTGGGCTGAATGTTTTCACTACGCTAACATCATAAATATGGGCAATGGAAATAGCGAAAATATATTCAGCGTTACAATATCTTATTTTCTAGCGCTTGCCAAAATGAAATTTAATGGTGCTGCGCAAATAAAAATGACAAGCTCAACCTTTTAGGGCGCTTGTCATTTTTTACTTATTAGAAAGTACTGATTAAAGCCTGCTTATTAAAACAAACCTTAGCCAACTGAACTTGACCACACAGCTATTAACGTCTGCGCCTTGTTGCTTGTTGGCTGCGGTGTTGATGTTTTTTCACTGAACGACGAATTCTTCTACTTTTCGCATTATCCATCGCTTTTTCATCTACTTTCACTTTACTTTGTGTTTCAGGCGCTAAATCAACCAGTTTTCTGTAGTAGTTAACATCTTGTAAATTCAGCTCAGTCCAACCACCTAATGGCAATTGACGCTTCATTTCTAAATCGCCGTAGCGAACACGGATCAAGCGGCTAACTTGTACATCTTGGCTTTCCCATAAGCGACGAACTTCGCGGTTACGCCCTTCTGACAATACCACGTGGAACCAATGATTACGACCTTCACCGCCTCGATAGGTTATTTTTTGAAACTTAGCAGGACCGTCTTCTAACTTAACGCCATGACGTAATGTTTGCAGCATAGCTTCGTTAACTTCGCCAAAAACACGTACCGCATATTCACGTTCAACCTGCTTAGACGGGTGCATTAAACGGTTTGCTAGCTCACCATCGGTAGTGAAAAGCAACATACCCGAGGTATTAATATCTAAACGACCAACCGCAATCCAACGACTGCCCTCTAATTTCGGTAAGCGGTCAAATACGGTTGGACGCCCTTCTGGATCTTTGCGCGTACACATTTCGCCTTCTGGCTTGTTGTACATTAATACCCGGCACAAATCGTCTTCTAATGGTTTAAGCTTAATTTGGTGGCCATCGACACGAATAAGTTCGTTGCCTTCGACACGGTCGCCCAAATAAGCGGTTTTACCTTCAACACTAACGCGGCCAGCGCTGATATAGGTTTCCATTTCTCGGCGTGAACCTGCTCCGGCTCGTGCGAGTACTTTTTGCAATTTTTCAGACATAGGTCTTAACTCTCTTACGTCAGTAACTTCACAGTGCGTCACGGTGTAAACCGCGCGACTATTACGTCTCTGTCTCTTTAAGTTTAGGGTTTATAAAACCCTGCGATTTATTTGTAATATTTTTACCGAGCTTTAGTCAGTCAATTCTGCCATCGGCATTAATGCCGGCAATTGGTCAAGTGAGGTTAACGAAAAGTAGTCAAGAAATTCTTGTGTACTCGCGTATAACACAGGCCGACCCGGTACTTCTTTATGGCCAACCGTTTTGATCCAATTTCTTTCCGTTAGTGTTTTAATAATCTGACTACTAACGGCAACACCGCGGATATCTTCAATTTCACCGCGGGTTATCGGTTGTTTATAGGCGATTAGCGCTAAGGTCTCTAAAATGGCACGTGAATATTTTGGTGCCTTTTCTTGGTATAAATGCGCTAAATCGTCACTAAGCTCTTTTGGTGTTTGAAAACGATAGCCTGTGGCTACTTTATTAAGTTCAACACCACGACCTTTATAATGAGCCTGAATAGCGATAATTATATCACGAATTCGAAGATTGCTAACACGATATTCAATTAAAAAATCACGTTTAAGTAATTGCACCGATAACGGCTTGTCGGCGATAAATAATGCCGCTTCTACTAAGCGCTGTAACTTCTCATCGTCAATATCTTTATGGCGTATTTTCTCAGCTATCATTTGCTATCTAATCCGTTATTTTTCTATTACTGCTTAGGAAGGCACACGTGAATTTCGCCGTAAACTTTCGCTTGTACACATTCGATTAACGACTCTTTTATCAGTTCAAGTATGGCCAAAAAAGTCACGACCACCCCTTGTCGACCTTCTTTTATGCTAAACAGATCGCTAAAATCACAATAAGAATTGGTACTTTGAGCGTCTTTGAGTGTAGCTAAAATTTTTGCCATGCGCTCTCGTGTCGATAACGACTCTTTTTGAATATGGTGATGTTCAAAAGCCTGTGTCCGCTTTATTATGCCCTGCAGCGCCGTAACCAGCTCAGCTAAATCAACCTGACTATTAATCACTGGCGCAACAAAATTATCCGCTAGATCAACGTTAGCGATAAAACTATCACGGTCGATTCTGGGTAATTCATCAAGATTCTCAGCCGCTTTTTTAATGACCTCATATTCTTGCAGTTTTCTCACTAATTCGGCTCGGGGATCGCCCTCTTCTTCATCAACCGCTTGCTTGGGTAATAGTAAGCGTGATTTTATTTCCGCTAAAATAGCCGCCATCACTAAGTATTCGGCCGCCAATTCCAATTTAATGTCTTTCATTAAATCGACGTACGTCATGTACTGCGTGGTGATAGGGGAAATAGGTAAATCTAAAATATCAAACTTTTGTTTGCGAATTAAATATAGTAGTAAGTCGAGCGGCCCTTCAAACATCTCTAAAATAACTTCTAAAGCATCGGGCGGAATAAATAAATCTTGCGGCTTCTCCACCATAGCTTCACCGCGTAATAACGCGAATGGCAGTACTTGTTGCAGCATAACGCCCGACGTAGGGCTTTTACTTTGCGTACTGGTAGTCGATAATTTAGCCTTGGGATCAGACATAGTGAGCTTTTAGCCTTAAAGCAGTATGATTACGTTATCTAGCATGGTGTTCAATAAAGCGCGTGAGCGAGTGTTATTGAAATGGCGTAGGATCGCCTTCGCCAACACGAATAATTTCTACGCTATCATTGGAAAAATCGATCACGGTTGTTGGGTGCTCACCCAAATGACCACCATTGATGATCAAATCAACTTGGTGCTCTAAAATATCGCGAATGTGTTCGGGATCAAACTCTGCCATTTCAGCGCCGGGCATGATCAAGGTTGTCGACATGATCGGTTCACCTAATTCGGCTAATAAGGCTTGTGCAATATTATTATCAGGCACACGGATACCTATGGTTTTACGCTTCGGATTCAGTAAACGTTTAGGCACTTCTTTTGAGCCTTTAAAAATGAAGGTATAAGGCCCCGGAGTATTGTTTTTTAATAATCGGAAGTAACTGTTATCAACGCGGGTATATTCTGATAATTCAGATAGGTCGCTACACATCAAGGTAAAGTTATGCGCTTTATCAATCGAGCGGATGTTACAAATTCGCTCCAAGGCTTTTTTATCCCCTATATGGCAACCTAAAGCATAGCCAGAGTCGGTTGGATAAACAATAACACCTCCATCCTTAATAATGGCCGCTGCTTGCTTCATTAAACGCCCTTGCGGGTTATCGGGGTGAACATAAAAAAACTGACTCATAATGAGCTCCAACTTATCACAGATTTATCATATAAACGTTGTTAACATCGCTACTGTACGAATCCAATGTTACGTTTTAACCATTTTATTTTCTTTGCCAAAGTTGCCAAATTGGACTTGCCTGCTCTGGCATAACTAAATTACGACCTAAATCACTCCAACGACTCGGCTGATGAAAATCAGAGCCCATCGATGCATGTAAATCATATTCTAAACAAAAGCTTAGCATTAATTTACGTTGTTCATTGTTCATCTGCGGTAATACCACTTCTAAACCGTCGCCTTGTGCGGCTTTAAAATCAACAATTAAGCGTCGTAGCCATTTCGTTGATAAGTCATATCGGATCGGGTGTGCCATGACAGCGACACCACCGGCGGCATGAATGGTTGCTACGGCTTCATCGATACTACACCAATTAGGATTGACATAAGCGCGTTTGCCTTTGCCAATGTACTTATCAAAGGCCGATTGCATTTTACTGACCACACCACGCTGTAACAATACTTTAGCAAAATGTGCTCGGGTAATAGAGCCTTCGCCGGCCATGGCTTTAGCTTGGCTGTAAACATCATCAAAGCCACACTTTGCCAACTTTTCCCCCATGGCAGTAGCACGATCTTCACGACGTTGTTGTTGCTGTGCAATCAGCGCTTGTAATGCGCTACTTTCAGTGTCGATATTTAAACCGACAATATGAATTTCAAAACCTTGCCATTGTGTCGATATTTCAATGCCATCAATTAGCGTTAATGGAACATTTTTATCTAAAATAGTTTGTTTTGCACTATCGAGACCCGCCACCGTGTCGTGATCGGTGATCGCTAAAACATCAATTTGAAAGTTAACCGCCCGCTCTATCAGCTCTTGTGGCGTCAGTGCACCATCAGAGCAATTAGTATGGCTATGCAGATCAACGCGTAAGTTTGCTAGATCTTTATTATTTGTAAAATCAGTGGTTGACATCATTAGCCGAATCGGTTCTTCTATAGGGACTTAAAGCTGCCTAACCTCAATATCACCTGTACAAAAAGTACAAGTCACTCATTAGGCAAGTGAATAAAACAATTTTACTGAGATAAAACAGATAATGATACAAGTAAAACAAACTATTTCTTTGATTTGGTGGTGGCATAACTCTACATAAGTGGGTTGTGATGTTTACTTGTAAGTATAAACTTCGGAAACCCGCAAACTATTGCGGGTTTTTTGTTTTTAAATATTCAATTAATTAATTAGTTAAAATAACGAGAGAGTAATTATGTTACGCATTAAAGTTAAACGTTGGTTTTTATGGTGGCTGCTGCCTATTTACGCTGGATGACCGTTTTTAAATAGACTATTTGTAGGAATACCCATGAGCAATATCCAAGAAAGTAACACCAATAAAATGCAGCTTGATACTGCACTCGATACCTTACAGCCAGGTGCTGTGACAACCATCACTGATAGTTTACGCTATCAAAGCGATCCGCTCGCTGTTTTTCATACCTTGTGTGCTGATAAAGAAAACACACTGTTACTCGAATCTGCAGAAGTTGATAAAAAGCATCAACTAAAAAGCTTATTACTGACCGATACTGCGGTTAAAATTGTTTGTAACGCGAATGTTGTCACCTTTACAGCAATAAGTAAAAATGGCGAAAATGCCTTGGCCTTTGCTAAACAAGCATTAGCTAAAGATGCTGAAATTTTCGATGATATCAATGGTCTCGGCAAAGGCTTTAGCGCAACTTTTGCTGATGTTGCTGAGCAATTAGATGAACGTTCACGTTTGCTTGCTATTAACCCTTTTCAAAGCTTGCGTTTATTTACTGAGCTTAAAAATAGCAACCATCACCCTTTCGCGGTATTTCTGGGCGGTGCCTTTGCGTTTGACATGATGGCAATGAGTGAAGCCTTACCCGAGGTTAGTGATGGTGAAAACACCTGTCCTGACTTTGTTTATTATCTAGCGGAAACCTTAATTGTTATTGATCATGAACAGCAAACCAGTGAAGTTATCGCCAATGTATTTACGGGTGATGATTATCAAGAAGCACAAAGCTTAGCGTTAGCAAAAATTGCCGCGATAAAATCAAGCTTATTAACCGATATAACAGCAAGCTTTGCGCAAAAATCACCAACAAGTGGCTCAAGTGCCAACGCACATGCAACACCTGCTTGCGATATTGACGATACGGCGTTTTGCAAGATAGTGAATGACTTAAAAGAAAATATTTTAGCCGGTGATATTTTTCAAGTCGTGCCCTCTCGCACCTTTAGCTTAACTTGCTCTAATACATTAAACGCTTATAAAGCCTTAAAACATCGTAATCCCAGTCCTTACATGTTTTATCTGCAAGACAGTGAATTTTGTATCTTCGGCGCTTCACCAGAGTCAGCACTTAAATACCAACAAAGTAACCGACAAGTAGAAATTTATCCCATTGCTGGTACGCGTCCTCGCGGTTTTAACACCGATGGCAGCTTATCACCGGATTTAGACAGCCGTATCGAACTGGACTTGCGATTAGATAAAAAAGAACTAGCAGAGCACATTATGCTGGTAGATTTAGCTCGCAATGACATCGCTCGCGTTAGTCAACCCGGTACCCGTCACGTTGCTGATTTATTGAAAGTTGACCGATATTCGCACGTTATGCATTTAGTCTCTCGAGTTTGTGGCACCTTGGAGCATGAATTAGACGCGCTGCATGCTTACCAAGCTTGTATGAATATGGGTACGTTATCGGGTGCGCCAAAAGTTAAAGCAACCTCCCTGATACGTGAAGTTGAAGGTAAACGTCGTGGCAGTTATGGTGGCGCTGTTGGCTACTTAACGGGCGACGGTGATATGGACACCTGTATTGTTATTCGTTCTGCATTCGTTAAAAATAATCAAGCGCAAATTCAAGCCGGTGCCGGTGTGGTTTTTGACTCTGATCCACAATCAGAAGCTAACGAAACCAGACAAAAAGCCCAAGCGGTGATTAATGCTATTTATGAAGCGGAAACTAAGCAATTACTGATTTCACAACAAGACAGCACTGAAATAAGCCGTAATACTTTACTGGCAAAGGAGACTAACTCATGACTGCTGCTGATTTATCAACAAACGCTTTGAGTTCGACAAGCAACTCTACACTCAGCTCGTTACCTGAGATTGTTATGCTAGATAATCTCGATTCATTTACCTATAACTTGGTTGATGAGTTTCGTTGCTTAGGCTACCAATTAACGATTTACCGCAATACCTTAAGTGCTGACTTTATTTTTGCCAAGTTACAAGAGAAACAGCAAAGCAATAATGCTGGCGTTATTTTAGTGCTTTCCCCTGGCCCCGGTGACCCAAGCCACGCGGGTTGTTTAATGCCATTGCTTAAACGTTGTGCTGGGCAATTCCCCATACTGGGCATTTGTTTAGGGCATCAAGCATTAATACAACATTATGGCGGTGTTATTGCCCGTGCACCTGAAGTGGTACATGGTAAGTCATCAGATATCAGCCATAACAATTTAGGCGCGTTCAAAAATATTGCTAATCCACTACCTGTGGCACGTTATCACTCACTTGTTGCCAGTGAAATGCCAGAGCAATTAACCATGACAGCACAAGTTAGTTTGACAATTAACAATGAAGATATTGTCTTACCTATGGCGGTTGAACATAGTAAAGACGCCGCGATTGGTTTTCAATTTCACCCTGAGTCAATACTGACCACCTTTGGTACACATTTATTAGCGCAAAGCCTCAGTCATTTATCAAACTTAGCTGATCAAACCATCTACAAAGTACAAGGCCATGCTCATGACAACCACTGATCTTAACCTTACGTGTTCACAGAACAGCCAAAAAGCCAGTAATGATGATATTACGCATAGTGCGCTTAATAGCTTAGTTAGCGGTGATTCATTAACCCAACAGCAGAGCTTTGAAGTTTTTCAACAAGTGATTAATGGCCATGTTGCCCCTGAGCGATTAGCCGCAATATTAACTGCCTTGAAAATGAAAGGTGAAACACCGGCTGAAATTGCCGGCGCTGCTATGGCCATTCGCGCTAATGCACAGGCGTTTCCAAGCCAAATTAATGCCGTTGCCGATTGTGTAGGAACCGGTGGCGATGGTGCAAATACCATTAATATTTCTACCACGGCCGCCATTTTAGCCGCGGCTTGTGGTTTAAAAATGGCAAAACATGGGAATAGAAGTGTTTCGAGTATGTCTGGCTCTGCTGATTTACTTGAAGCCTTTGGTGTTAACTTAACCATGACACCTGAAGTGGCTAGCAAATGTTTAGCACAAGCGAATATTTGCTTTTTATATGCCCCTGCTTACCACACGGGTTTTAAACATGCAGCGCCGGTGCGCAAAGCCATGGCGATTAGAACGCTATTTAATATTTTAGGGCCATTAGTTAACCCAGCAAAACCAGAAACTATGTTATTAGGGGTTTATATCCCTGAATTGATCACACCGATGGCGCAAGTATTATTACTCACTGGCGTTAAGCAAGCTTGGGTAGTTCATGGTAGTGGCTTAGATGAAATAGCCTTGCATGGTAAAACTCAAGTAACAGAAATTCGCCATGGTGAGTTGATTAAAAAAGCTATATCGCCTGCTGACTTTGGTCTGAAAAGCTATACATTGGCTGATATTAAAGGTGGCACGCCAAAAGAAAATGCTGAAATAGTACAAGCAATTTTGGCTGGCAAAGGCCAAGAAGCGCATAACAGTGCTGTGATCATTAATTGTGCTGCCTTACTTTATCTGCATCGCGAACAACTAAACGGTAAAGCCGATACGCTATTATTAGCAGCGCAACATGCAGCATTAGTACTTAGCTCTGGCGTGGCAGCGAAAACCTTAGCAGACTTAGTGCGCCTATCGAATTCAGGAGCATCAGCATCGTGAGTAATATCCTTGAACAAATCGTCGATAATCGACGCATTGAAATAGCAAAACTTAAGCAAGAGTTGCCACTAGCAAGCTTTATTGATGACTTAGTGCCATCAACAAAAGACCTGTATCAAGCGTTAACACGCACGAAAGAAAAACCTTATGCCGGTTTTATCCTAGAATGCAAAAAAGCCTCACCATCAAAAGGCTTAATTAGAGCAGACTTTGATGTTGCTGAAATCGCCAGTATTTACGACAATTATGCCGCGGCTATTTCAGTATTAACTGAGCATAAATATTTTCAAGGTGACTTTAATTACCTCAAAACGGTGAGTGACCTCGTCAATTGTCCGGTATTGAATAAAGACTTCTTTTTCGATAGCTATCAAGTCTATTTGGCAAGATACTATGGCGCTGATGCGATATTGCTGATGTTAAGCGTGCTAAACGACGATGAATATACTGCCTTAGCCGCGGTTGCTCAATCGTTAAATTTAGCCATTCTAACCGAAGTATCAAATGAAGAAGAACGTGATCGTGCCATTGCCTTAAATGCTAAACTCATTGGCATTAATAATCGTAACTTACGTGATCTTTCTACTGATATATCGCGTACCTTTGACCTAGCCCCTACAATCCCAGATGACCGTATCATTATTTCCGAGTCTGGTATTTATAATAATGCTCAAGTCAGAGAACTTGCCCCCGCTGTTGATGGCTTTTTAGTCGGTAGTTCAGTGATGGCTGAAGCGGATATTGACCTCGCCTGTCGTCAGCTTATTTTTGGCCACCATAAAGTGTGCGGCTTAACTAGCCCTGAGCATGCCGGTTTTGCCATTGAGGCAGGTGCTGAATTTGGCGGGCTTATTTTTGCCGAGAAATCGCCAAGGTGCATTAGTAAAGCACAAGCAAAAGCCATTGTGAGCGAAAATCCAAGCCTAAAATATGTTGGCGTGTTTGTTAATCATGCTCAAGACGAAGTGATTGCATTAGCCAATGAATTAGCGCTTTGTGCTGTGCAGCTTCATGGCCAAGAAAGCGATGAATATATTGCTAGCTTGCGTGAAAAGCTAAGCCAAGACTGTCAAATATTTAAAGCGCTACCCGTAGAGAGCATAGTGCCTAGCCTTACCAACCATGTTGAGCACATAGTACTTGACGGTAAACATGCCGGTAGTGGCGCAAGTTTTAACTGGCAAGCGTTAGCCGATAGCGAGCAAGACTTATCCCGCTGTTTTTTAGCTGGTGGTTTAAAGGCAGAAAATATCACCCAAGCTTGTCAGCAACTGTGCAATCAAGAATTATTTGGCTTAGATATCAACTCAGGTGTTGAATCAAGTCCTGGCATTAAATGTCGCGATAAACTGCAACAAGTTTTCGCCCAAATACGGAATTATTAAGATGTTAGAATCGACTACTGAACACAAAGAAAAGAAAACACTACCGGCCTACTTTGGTGAATTTGGTGGCATGTTTGTAGGTGAATTATTGGTACCTGCGTTAGAGCAGCTTGAACAAGCATTTATCGAGTCGCAAACCGATGAAGCGTTTTTACATGAGTTTAATAAACTGCTGACCAGTTATGCGGGCCGACCAACACCGCTGACTTTATGTCGTAATATTGTTAAAAACCCATTAGCAAAAATTTATTTAAAGCGTGAAGATTTACTGCATGGCGGCGCACATAAAACCAATCAAGTATTAGGCCAAGCATTACTGGCTAAACGTATGGGTAAAACGGAAATAATTGCCGAAACAGGCGCGGGTCAACATGGTGTTGCCACCGCCATTGCGTGTTCGCTATTAGGTTTGAAATGTAAAGTTTACATGGGCGCGGTCGATTGTCAGCGTCAACAACCCAATGTTTTTCGTATGCAACTTATGGGCGCTGAGGTTATCCCTGTAACCGCTGGCAGTGGCACGCTAAAAGATGCGGTTAATGAAGCATTACGCGATTGGTCAGCAAATTACGAAAATGCCCATTACCTATTAGGCACAGCGGCAGGTCCGCACCCTTTTCCAACCATAGTGCGTGAATTTCAGAAAATGATCGGTGAAGAAGCCAAGCAGCAATTATTGGCAGAAGAAGGTCGCTTACCAGATTACGTTATTGCCTGTGTCGGTGGTGGCTCGAATGCTATTGGCATGTTTAACGACTTTATCGCTGATGAAGGCGTTAAGCTTATTGGTGTTGAGGCTGGTGGCAAAGGCACAGAGACTGCACATCATGGTGCTACACTCGTTGCAGGCACTAAAGGTATGTTACACGGTAATTATACTTACATCATGCAAGATAAGGCCGGACAGATAGAAGAATCTTACTCAGTATCAGCGGGCCTTGATTACCCTGCCGTTGGCCCACAACATGCGCATTTAAAAGATACGGGGCGTGCGCAATATGTGCCAATAAACGATGATGAAGCACTCGAAGCGTTTCAGTTATTAGCTCGCAATGAAGGCATTATTCCGGCACTGGAATCGTCTCATGCCCTAGCTTACGCGCTGAAATTAGCTGATAAAGTCAGTCAAGAAACCATAATTTTAGTAAATCTATCAGGCCGAGGTGATAAAGATTTAGCCCATGTTAATGCGATTATATCACCAGAAACTGCGGAAAAAAGTGCAGTAAAACATAGAGGAGAAGCATAATGAACCAAGCAACTAACCTTGGTCAGCGTTATGACCTAACCTTTGAAAAACTCGCAGCCAAAAATGAAGGGGCTTTTATACCTTTCGTTACCATTGGAGACCCTAATGCAGAACAGTCGTTTGCCATCATAAAAACCTTGATTGACGCCGGCGCAGATGCTTTAGAACTGGGTATACCGTTTTCTGATCCCAGTGCGGACGGGCTTACTATCCAAATGGCAGCTCTGCGGGCATTAAATGCCAATATTAATACCGATGTCTGTTTAGATATTTTAACCCGTATTCGCGCTTATGCCCCCGATATTCCAATTGGCTTATTACTCTATGGTAACTTAGTCTTTGCTCGTGGCATTGATAACTTCTACCGTGATGTGGCGCACGCTGGCGTTGACTCTGTACTGATTGCGGATTTACCTATACGTGAGAGTGCCCCCTTCAGGCAAGCAGCAATAGCCAACGGTGTGGCGCCTATTTTTATTGCGCCACCTAACGCTAGCGATACTACCTTACAAAAAGTCGCTGAATTTAGCGCCGGTTATACTTATGTATTAAGTCGAGTAGGTGTGACAGGGACAGAAACTGAAGCAGAAATGACCGGTCATAAGCTGATTGATGTGTTAGATAAATACCAAGCAGCACCAGCAGTTATAGGCTTTGGTATATCAAAACCTGAACAAGTTAAAGCGGCATTAGCAACCGGTGCAAAAGGCGCCATTAGTGGCTCCGCAGTGGTAAAGATTATTGAAAATAATTTAACTGATCATCAAGCCATGTTAATAGCGTTAACTGAGTTTGTTCAAGCGATGAAACAAGCAACCAAGCTATAATTATAACTCACTGAGATAGCCTAATCTAACAGAATTTGATTAGGCTAACCTCTATTGCACAAAATTATAAGCGTAAGTAACTCCTGCACATCGACATACACAAGGTATTCATGTCGTAAACCATCGACGTTGACTATTATATCTAATCATCCAAACTTCGCCTAACACCTTTAAATATCAGAATATAACTAAATTTTATCGGTAACGATAAGTTTATTACTGTCGTTGATATTTCATATGTTAACGTTAGCTAATCTGCATTAGTAACTTCAACATAATTAGCTAGGTTGAATTTACGCTCAAAAGTACGGTTGGCTATACCGTGGTATAAAAATTTATGCTTTTCTTTAGCGTTTTTATCACCACGCACCATTAGAGCGCCTTTTTCAATTTGAATATCGAATTCCTCGTGAGAAAATCCAGCTACTGAATCAACTAAGGTCCACATAAAATCAGAGTAATAAATCTAAGGCGCTTCCGCCCCGAAGTAAGATAGAAAAACTAATATAGGGCACCTAAAAGGGGCACTTTTATCTACATAGCTGCTAAGTTTTTACAATGACTTGAATATATTATAAAGTCTAATATGCATGCCGTATTTATAGATAAAATAACAACAAACAGCTAAAAACAAATTAAATACAGCTATGTAGATAAATAGCATATCACCTCCAAATTCGAGCATCAGATATGACGCCAAAATAGGTCCTAAAAATCCGCCCGATGCGTACGCAAGTAATAACCAGCTGCTTGATGCGATCGCTTTATCATTAGTAAGCTTAGCGTACGTCATTGCAACACTAATAGGGTATAAACACCCCATAGGAGCTCCTATAAAAACACCTAACAAAGGCAGTGGTATCTCGGTGCTAAAAAATATCACAACTAGCGCTGACATAGCCATTAAGACAAGTAAAAATATTAAAGTGTATTCACGTGAATATTTATCGGCAACTTTTCCTACCGAACGCTGTAATATTGCTCCCGAAAAGATAACTGCTGACATAAAAATAGAGAGTTCTACCATTGAGGGCGTTATACTTTTAATGAAAACTGGTGATAAATTAAACACCGCACCAATCGCATTCCCCGCACAAAAAGCGCCTAAGATACCACAAGGAGCAAGCTTAATAAGAGTGGTGATAGAGATAGGCTTAGCTACCACCACTGGCGGATTTTCAATCCTTATTAAGGTAATGGGCATTAATGCAAAACACGACAAAATAGCTGCGATTAAAAAAATAGTCGATAAATTTTCAGGAGATAAATTAATCAGTAACTGACCTGACCCCATCGCTACATAAAATACAATTTGATGTAAAGCTAACAATCGACTTCTATTCGAATTAATACTTAATGTGTTAAACCAGCTCTCAATAACAATAAGCATTACCGCAGCAGAAATACCACTAAGAACTCTTAAAACGCCATAAAATACAATACTGTTCGTTAAACTATGTACAATAGCTGTTACTGTCGCAATAGCAGCAAAGCCCGCAAACGCTCTGACATGGCCAACCTGGGCTATTGTTTTTTTTCCTTGATAAGTACCGATAATCAAGCCTACTGAATATAATGCCATTACTTGCCCAATAGTGTTTATTGAAGAGCCAACATCTGACAAACTCAAAGGAATAGCCAAGCCAAGTAAGCTAATAGCTTGCATTTGCGCAAATAAGCTTAATAGCAGTGAAAAAAGAGTAATAATATTTTGTTTATCGTTAAAAGGAGTATTCATGGGAGAGTCTATTGATTGAAAACTCAACATTAACCCATAATGACTCCGAAGTACTTGATATCGATCATCTTATAAAATTGTTATCAAATAGCGCTAATAAGTGAAAAATCAGAATATAAATCAGCCGAAATAGTAAGATAAAATGTGATTTATTGACACAAAACAAAATAAAATGACGTCGAAGTCAAAATAATAAAAACAAAAACCCACAAAAATGAAACTATATTAATTCAATAATTAACAGCTAGTTAATACAAAAAGAATCAATTAAACTTTATTTTTTGCATTGATTACCAATGCAAGCACCACGAACACACTTGACATGAAAATGATTCCGAAGTACAAATATAAGTATGAAGATTATATAAAAATCTTCGTTGTACTTATAAATTATAATAAAACAATACGCACTCTATTGATTGATAGAAGGAAAAATTTACTCATGAAACCAGCTACAACAAAAAAGATCACAAAATCGGCACTAGCATTAGCAGTTATCAGTGCTTGCTTAAACCAGTCTGTATCCGCTGAAGAAACAGTAAAAGATGATAGTTCTAATAGAATTGAAAAAATAACAGTGACAGCTAACCGTCACTCACAAGATTTACAGGAAGTCTCTTCTTCTATTACAGCATTAGGTGCAGACGATGTTGAGCGTGCGGGTATTATCGATATCACTGGTTTACAACAAGTTGTACCTGGATTAAAAGTAGGTAGTTCTGGCGGCGAAGTTCGTCCCGCAATGCGTGGTGCACGTACCAACGAAGTCGGTGTGGCTGGTACGGGTATAGCTGAACAAATTGTAGGTATTTTTCAAGATGGTATTTATGTTCCAACCACCACAGCTGGCATGGGTGCATTTGTAGATATTGAAAGAATTGAAGTGTTACGTGGTCCACAAGGTACACTTTATGGTCGTAATACCTTCGCAGGTAGTATTAATGTTATTACCAATCGACCGAATATGGATGAAGTTGAAGGTAATATAAAAATAACTACTGGTGCTTATAATCGCAGCGCCTATGAAGGTGTATTAAACCTGCCTTTAGCTGACAATTTAGCGACTCGTATTGTTGTTGCTTCAGACCGACATGATGGTTATATTAAAAATCATTTTTTACCCGGTCCATCAGATGATTTACGTGAAAAAAATTCTTTTTACGCACGCTCTGTAACACGCTATGAAGCAAGCGATAACTTTAATGCTACCTTCCGCTTAGATTACTCTAAGAAAGATGCAAACTCTGAAGCAATTTGGGGCTATCAACAAATTGCAGGGTATTCATTAACTGAAACCGCACCGGGCTCTGGTGTTTTCAACCCTAATGCAACGGTAACTAAAGGCCATATTTATCAGCCTGGCGATGCTGAGCGTAATGATCTTGGCCCTTATGATGTCTATCGAAATGCCATGTCTCTTGATAAACAAGAAGCGTTTTCTGCAACAGCGACCTTAGAATGGTACACCGATGTTGCTGACTTTAAATGGACATCAAATTATTCTGAATTAAGTGGTAAGCAATTTTACGATAATGACTACAGTGATGGCGGCTTAGACTTTGTTGGTGGCTTTGGTCGTCAAGATGATCAAAAAACAATCTCAACCGAATTACAAATATCATCAAATCATGACGGTCCATTACAATGGATAGCTGGTTTGTATTATTTTGACCAAGAAGCCGATTGGGAATGGATTTGGCGTGAAGATACCACAGGTAATGGTGTCGCTGATTCGTTAGTGGTACCAAGCTGGGGTAACCCAGATCACGATCCGCATACTTCAGATTCAATCGCGGTATTTGGCCAATTACGTTATGAAGTATCTGATGACGTACGTCTTGTGGGCGGTTTACGTTATAACAAAGATGAGAAAACATTCACTGGCGATGACATTCCTGATTGGGATGACTCAGCCGTGCTATGGAAAGCTGCACTTGAGTTTGATCAAAGCGAAGACCTAATGCTTTATGCTTCAGCTGCTACAGGTGTTCGTACAGGTGGTGCTAACGATGGTCGTGTTGTTTCTCGCGGCGCAGACCCACTTTATGACAATGAAGAAGTTATATCTTATGAAGTTGGTATGAAAAGCACCTTACTTGACGGAGATATGCGTTTAAACGTTTCACTATTTTTAAATGACTATGACGATGTAAAAGCACAATTATTCGCCGTTGCATGTAGTGATAGTACCAGTACGGATACAGTATTAGATTGTGTTAACGCTGGTACAACACAAAGCTTTGAATATTACGAGAATGGCGGCAGCATAGAAACAACAGGCTTAGAAGTTGATATGCAATGGTACCCAACAGACAGTTTATCGCTTTCTGGTACGTTTACTTGGCTTGATGCTAAATTTTCTGATGATTATGCTGTGGGTAATGAATTATTACGCCCATTACTTGGCTTAGGAAATATTGAAGACCGCCAAGACATCAATGATAACAACAGCCAATTTAGTTTTGCTGGCTGGTCACCTGCGATGGCACCAGAATATACTATCGGATTAGCGGCAACCTATGAAGTGGATTTAGGTAATGGTGCATTCATTATTCCGCACATTCAAGTAAATTACAGTGATGATTATTATGCTTTTGATACGAACATTCCAGAAGCCAAAGTTGATGCCCATGCAATGGTTGACGCACGTGTAAGTTGGATTGTGGATGAAAATGTGCAAGTAGACTTTTTTGTTAAAAACCTAACCGATGAAGAAGTACTTACTCGTGCCGTTGTACACTCACAAATTCGTGATGCTAAGCCACTGAACTCAGTACAAGCTAACTGGAATGACCCTAGAACTTGGGGCGTAAGTTTAAAATATACTTTTTAACACCTAGCCACCTTGTAATAAAAAAGTCGCATAAATATTTGCGACTTTTTTATGTCACCACATTACGTCCTCTTATTTCTTCCTATTGTGGCTGAGCCTAAACATAAATATGAAATAGCTAACACACTCAATATAAAACGTTTCAATATGTTTTAGAGAGCGACAGTAACAAGCAGCGAAAATGATATTGTATTGACTTTATATATGAGCCAAGTTCAGATCACATTTTTGAATGGATAATAATAGAATAAAGGCAATTGAGTTTGAGATATACCCAAACCACTTGAAGATGCCGTTTCAGAGCTAAGCTAGGAAATCAGGGCAAGGCGATAAAGGGTCATCTCCGGCGTTATTGATTTCGACAATGGAACAACCATTCTCTTCAATCCATGCCTTGGTGCTAATCCTTTCTCAACTTGCTGAACCCTGCATCTTCAAGTGGCTTGGGTATAGAAATAGTCACTTCAAAACAACTCGCGCTTATCATCAAAATAAGTCTTACAACCATGGTGCATTTCCAATAAGAAAATAAACTTCAAATAATGAAAGTTCCAAAAAACATGACATCACTAATCATGCAGTAAGTGCAAATACATACGCTAACGTATTTATTGAGCCTAAATATCTTTTGAGTAACAGCCAGTCAAAGCTCAACGAGTGCTCTGCTAGATATCGCCTATTATTTAACCAAGCATGGGCGAATTATATAGGCAAAATAATGGAATAAACTTATTTTCTACAGAACTTGTACCTATGATATTCCTTACACATCGCAGAAGCTCGGTGCCCATATGTGGAGAGAACGATGCCGTTCCACTTAAAATGCAGGTTTAAACAAGTTAAGAAATAGGTAACCTGAACTCTGGATAAGCAGCACTTGCTCAATCCTCCCTTTTAACCCATTATCTGTGTTAAAACGTCGATAAATAGCTCGCTATTCATAAACGTTTTGCCTTGGAAATGGCATAAAATGAAGCATTGATGGTGCCTATTAGTGATGTTCACCTTGCTATAGCATTTACTTTGCCACCTAAGCTTTTGATTCACTTGAGTATCAAGCACTCATTATCCAGAATTCAGGTTAGGTAGCTACAAAACATTGATATCGACAATATTTATTCTATTGTCGATATCAATTAGACCTCCTCACCTTTATCGGTTTGCCAGTAGGAAGCCAAGCTAAAAAATAAATCCTGCCTTGCAATGATAAGGCTAATCAATATGTACGTATCGCGCCTTGGCTTGGTACCTTAGCTTAACGCTGCAATTGCGTCTTCAAGTGGGGTGGGTATATACTTTTAAAAACAATCGCTTGGTGAACGTTTTTAAAAGTACTAGGTAAATGGTTTTCCGAATAGCGGCTGGTTAATTGAGAAGCGTTCATCACCCTTAACTGCAGTCAAAGAGTGATGTACCGCACTTAGCTCCTATAAACAATATAAGTATCGATCCAAATAATGCACTCACGCAAACGGATAAGTTAAGTTATATCCTTTACATATTGCTAACCAATCAACCTGAAACTGTTCAGCAACAATCATATTATCATTCAGTTCTATTATTGAGATGACAGGGATCCGAATACGCTTAATAGTATCTCCATCAAGATAGTCACCGTCAATATGCCATTGCACAGCGACACTTGCTTTATCGCTATCAAAACAAATATTTTCTAACTGGCAATAGCTGCGATTCATACGGTTATGTAATTTAAGCTGAAACTTACGCAAAGCAAAAAACCCATGGTTCACACCAATACCAGCCACATTAATCTCGGCATCTTTGCTATAAATTTTATCAAAGCTCGCTAAATGTTTTTCTTGCCAAATATTCCACCATTGCGTAATCGTTTGATTGACTCCATCAGGCATTTCACAAACATCTTGAGGTACCGCATGATAGCTTTGCGGGTGCATTTGATGATCAAATTGACTCAAAAATAAGGGGTCTGGCGCAGGTAATTGTGCAATAACTTGCTCTGGCGTTAAAGCTAATAGTTGAGCAAGTTTCGTCGTATCAATAACACAATGCAGACGCTTAAAATGCGCATTGTTGTGCTCCAAAAATAACGTTAAGGAAATCGACTTTTCTTCATTGTCAGTGGCTAGTTCAAAATAAATAGCAGAAAATTCTTTTCCTTGAACTACCTGTTTTTTTGATAATGTTAAAAAACCAAATTGCTCAAGACTTTTTAACCAAAGCTTTTCAATTTGCATATTGCCATAAGCCGTAAAATCATGCTGTTTCCATGACGTACTATGCAAAATACTTTGTGACAATTGTGCAATATCACCTTTGGTATAAAGCTCTATGAGTTTGTTGAACATAATTAAACTCCCTGCTCTAAAAGCGGCAACGTTTGCCCTGACTCTCGAATAATATTCGCATAAAGTGAAATTTCATCAAAAACAGTTACTTCTTTAATAACCTTTTTATTTCTCACTCTTAAATGTGTACAACCCAACACAAAGAAACGCTGTCCTTTTATCATATTCAACCTATTGTCATGCGGTGTATATGTACCCGCAACAGACCAACGTAGCGCAATATCAATTGTTTCTTCATCAAAGCCAACGACGGCAACATGATCAACCGTCATTTTCGCATCTGGACATTGCGCTAACCATTGAATAATAGTGCCGCTGATTTGTGCCAATCCTGTTGATTTTCTCCCGCCTGGCCACTGATGAGCGGCTGCCACATGATAAAAACCAGTGAGAGTTGAAAATTGCTTTTGATTAAAAAGTGTTTGTGCCCATGACTGAACAAATGTTTCTACTGTCCAGTTTTCATCGGTTAAATTAAATATCTGACGATGTTCTTTTTGCCGAACACGTGCAAATTCTTCATCATACCATGTCGTGAATGTGTCATTTGGCACTAACTTAGCAAAGTGTATCGCCGCATCAATGAGGTCTAAACCTAGTTGCGCAATAAGAAAACTATTATCTCTTACTAGCCACTCTTTAATGATTTTATTTTCGAAACATACACAGTCTGCGATGGTCGTTACTCGGCCTGTTTTATTTGTGGCTAAACCAAAGTCTGAATTACCCGTATTCGTCATAATGCTGGTGATCAAGTGAGACGAGTAATATGTTTTGTCTTCCTCCTCTTTCCAAATCACGTTTTCACCAATTAAACTACGATCGGGAAATGCTGCAATGGTTTTTAAGGTATTTTGCACTACTTGCTCAACACACTCTGAATAGCCGCCCAACATATATACAGGGCAAATATCGCTATAGTATTGATAACAAAGTCCAACGTTTTTTTGCTCCCAAATGCGGTGGGTTATACGAATAATGTAATCAACAATATCAATAAACTCGCCATCGAATCCTGGCAGTATTTGCGTTTTGTCTCCTGAAGGCTCTAATAACTTAGTAAGCGGCTGCCAATGCACTTTGGTGATTTTATTATTAAGTTTAAAACTCATAGCTATTATCCGTTGCTCTAAATAAAGTATTCAAATGAAAAGAGAAATACTAATGTAAAAATGAAGAAGCCAAATAGCGCATAGCATACTTTGTCAACTTTGCCTGGAACGAGATACCAACCTTTTTCTTTTTCTGGGGCGCCACTGTCAGCAAATACTTTCATTTGCCCCTTAATAGAATAAGGTGAATACTCAGCTTGTTTACCATCAATGGCAATACTAGCAATAATGGTGAAAACAACATTTACAAATGCCCCTATTGCAGCATACCAAGGCCACGCTACATCAGTATAAATGGCTGTGTAGGTAACAGCTAACACACCAACAAAAGTGCCCACCAGTAAACCACGTTCTGTGGCGTGTTTAGAGAAAAATCCTAAACCAAACATACCTAGTTGTGCGCCAACAAAGTAGGACCCCACTTTACTTAATACCTCTAAAATAGAGCCTGTACTGTGCAAGTGATACATAATTGCAGGGAAAATAATGATGGCCGCCCAGAACACCGTGAACGCTCTTGATACATTCAGATAATGATCTTCACTTTCATTAGGTTTAAAGTATTTTTTATAAAAATCGAGTGTTGATACAGTAGATAAAGAATTAAACGCTGAGTCTAGACTTGACATAGAAGCAGCCATTACTGCTGCAGCAATAATCCCCATCAAGCCAGGCATGCCGTATTCTGCGGCAAACTCTAAAATAATAGTATTCTCATTTTCAAACGGTTTACCTTGGTAATAATTGTAAAATAAGATGCCTAAAATGATAAAAAAGAAATAGACAAAAAATGCTAAAAAACCCATTAATAAATATGATTTTTTCGCATCACCAATATTTTTTGCAGCTAACGTGCGCTGAACCATCATTTGGTTCGTGCCGTAAACGGTAATATGGTAGAGGGTCATGGCTAATATGCCGGACCAAACAGTGGTAGTATTTGCAAAATCAAAGTCAAAGTTGAGTGGATTAGTTTTTCCTTGCGCCTTAAGTTGCGCTAAGCTTTCCATAACAGGCGTTGTGCTACTTTCGATAAGAGCATACATAATAATGCCTGCACCCAAAAATAATATGCCTGACTGAATAACATCGGTCCAAATAACGGCTGTTATCCCACCCATCACGGTATAGATAAGCGCAATTATCGTGACAATAAATATCGCTGTTATCTCAGGTATTCCCGTAATAAAGCTCAACACAATAGAGGTAGCGTACAACACAGCTGCAGAGCTCATGGTTTGCGAAACTAACCAAATACCCGAAACCAGTGCTCTTGCTTTCTTACCAAAACGCTTTTCTTGATATTCATAAATAGATGCGACACCCGCATTATAAAAGAATGGAAAGAAAAAGGTGATAACCGCAATAATAACCAGAGGATAATTAAGGTGAATAGCAATCACTGATAAGCCGTCTTTATATGCCCATGCTGGCGCACCTAAAAACGTTAAAGCACTAACATACGTCGCAATAACTGAAATACCAATGGCCCACCAAGGCGTTTGTTTTTGACCTAAATAGAAATCGTTTGCTGTGTTAACTTTTTTACTGATCACAAAACCGAGTAAAAGGTTAGCTAAGACGTAAACAATTAAAATTGTCCAATTAAGGGTTCCAAATTCTGTCATGCATATATCTCTTGTTGTTTATAATTATAATTATGATTTTTTGCTACTTCAATCAATTTGACTTCGAAGTCAATTAAACATAGCATTGTTTAAAATATTTTAAAAGCAGAACTTGTAATAATTGATGGACATTGTTGTTTAAATATATTATTTATTTTTAGCATGCTGCCCATTTTATAATAAACTTTAACAAATGAAGTGTATTAAATTCAGCTAAATAACACATCATAGACATTGAGGAAAATATTCGTGAAAAGCATTGAGTCACAAAATAAAGAACTCGTTTTGGCATATTACCAAGCAATAGAGCAAGCTAACTCCGAAACCATTGGCGATGTATTATCACACTACATGAGTAACGATTGCCATTGGCATGGTGTGTACCCTTTTAACGAACAGATTGGCCCTGAAGCGATCAACCATACTTTTTGGCAACCTTTTCTAAAGTCGTTTAAAAATATTCAACGCCGACAAGACATATTTATGGCCGGTGTCAGTGGCAACGATGGGGCTCATTGGGTCACCAGTATGGGCCATTTTATGGTGCAATTTGATCAAGACTGGTTGGGTATTCCAAGATCGGGTCAAGTGGCAATGATTCGCTACGCTGATTTCAACTGCATAGAAAACGGTAAAATTGTTCGCGCTGGTTTTTTCTGTGACATTATCAGTGTTATGCATCAAGTGGGTATCAACCCGCTACCTCAAGCCACTGGACACTCCTTTATTTATCCTGGCCCAAGGACACATGATGGTATTCAGTTGACAGACTTTGCTCCTGAAGAAGGCCAAAAAACAATAGCTATACTCAATCAAATGATTGAAGACTTTTCACAACTTAACCAAACCGCTAATGACAATTACCCACCTGAAATATTGGAAAGAACATGGTCAAAAGATATGGTTTGGTATGGCCCTGCGGGTATTGGAGCTACATACACCATCCCAAAATTTCAAGAACAGCACTCCTATCCTTTTAGGCAAGGTTTAAAAGATAAAAAATTTAATGGTCATATTTGCCGTTACGCTGAAGGTAATTATGCTTGTTTCTTTGGATGGCCTAATTTAACCAGCACACCTTCTGGCGGTTTTTTAGGATTACCCGGTGGTAATTTGCCTGCAGACATGCGTGTAGTTGATGTTTATCGCAGAGAAGGCGATAAACTTATTGAAAACTGGGTACTAATCGATATTCCTTATTGGTTAAAACAACAAGGCTTAGATATTCTTGAGCGCAGTAGAAAAATAAACAATCCAAGTTAGAGCATCAAATAAAATTACTGTTCACACTTGTATTAAGGTATAAAAAGGGTAGCGATTAACGTTTTCCCTTTTTATTAATACCGTCTGATAATTATTTAGGCTAAGTTAAATGGAGCCAATTGATTAGCGCGATTAGTAACCTATTTATTGATCACCTTTGCTGGTTGACCTTAATGATTAATCTAATTTCCCAGCAAATTGCTGTTTCATCATGGCGAAAACATCTAAGCCCATTTGCATACACATATCAATAATATCAATAGCCACCCAATTCTCTTTCAACAGTTCCCCGTCTCTACGCCAAATGTCCATAACACGTAAAGATAGCTCTTTATTACATGGTGGTAAACCTAGCCATCCCCCTACAGAATGGGTGCCATGCATATGTGGCCAACCACCTGTTGCAACATAGTTATTATGTGCAACCAACGTCGCTTTATGATCAACACTTCGATCAGGGAAGCTAAATACAAATGGCCCTTGATGATTATTTCTGAACCCTTCTATGCCACGTGTGGTACCAATACCTGCTGGTCCGTACCACATAAAATCATCATGCCAAAAATTTTGTAACTGCATGCTTTGCAATGATTTACCATCAAAGCGACCTAGTTCATCAAGCATGTCAATAATAAGTTGTTGAGATTTTTTTGCTTCAATATCGTCTGATGCACCGTAACACAAGCCATCCATCGTTGTTGGCGGCATAACTAAGCCATCGTGACCTAGACTATTTCTTAATGGGTTAACGCCCGCTTGATTCATTGCATCTAAAAAATCAACAATGATATAACACGTTTTAATTTTTTCATTTTTAAATTTAACAAGTTCGGTATAACGTAAATATAAGGTTCTATTAGTGGCAGGAATACCCAATAAATCCTGTGTAAATGTGCCAATAAAATAGCCCGTGCCTGCTGCCCATTGCTCTCCTTCGTATTGGCTTTCTAAATGAATAAATGGCTTTCTTTCAAGATCAGGTAACGCGGTAATTAATGGCTGCCAAAACTGACTTAACATTTGTGCTTTATTATGAAGATTATTAATCGGCGAACTAGCATGCCATTGCACATCTTCTGTAATATAGTCATCAATACTGTCAGTAGAAGATTTAAGTTGCTGATAAAATTTATCTAAAAGTGTCGTCATTTAATTTCTCCATCTAAAAAGTTACTTTTTACGTTATGCATGTATTAATACTTGCATTATATTTTTGGCAGAGTACCATTAAATGACTTCGAAGTCACAGCTTGTTTAACCTTCATTAATAGATTAAAGATTATCGTCAAAATTTTTCAACGAGAGCGACATGACAACATTACAAGACAAACACAAAACATTACTCGAACCTTTAAGGGATGCTTTATATAACTTTGAAAATACAACCGTATTAACTGAACTAAATAAAGTATTAGCACCTAATGTACTCGTACAGTTGTCATTCCCACTTGAAACAATGCAAGGTGCACGGTCTTTTTTTGAAACTGCTTATGCCCCACTACATAAGGCTATTCCTGATTTAGAGCGTAGAGAAACCATAGTGGTGGCTGGTCATAGTGAAGACAAAAGTCACTGGGTTGGCTTTTGTGGCTATTACACCGGTAGCTTTGAAAGCAGCTGGCTAGATATCCCGCCTACAGGCCACCAAATATCAATGCGATTTCATGAATTTTATCGTATTGAAAATAACCTTGTTGTCGAAATACAAGCACTTTGGGATATTCCTGAAGTGATGATGCAAGCGAATGCTTGGCCCATGGTACCAAGTTTAGGTAGAGAATGGCATGTGCCCGCACCAGCAACACAAGATGGCGTTAATATTCAAGATGCTCACTTAGCAGCGAAGAGTGTAAAGCTAGTTGAAGACATGTGTAACTCGTTAAGCGAATATGCCACAGGTGGTGTGGAAGCAATGGCGCTTGATAAATACTGGCATCCAAAATGTAGTTGGTATGGCCCATCTGGCATTGGTACAGGTAGAGGAATAAAAGGCTTTCGCAATTGGCATCAAATTCCCTTTCTAAATGGTATGCCTAATCGGGTGGGCGATGTAGAAAAAGGTTACTTATTTGGTGAAGGTAATTATGTTGGTTTTACCGCATGGCCTGGTATGAAAATGACCATTAGCAACGATGGTTGGTTAGGTATTGCACCTGCAAATCAGCAAATAACCATGCGTAGTTTAGATTTTTGGCGTTGTGAAAATGGGCTACTTAGAGAAAACTGGGTACTAATTGATTTACTGCATGTATATCATCAACTCAACGTTGATGTGCTTGGCAGAATGAAGGACTTTAATAAAGCACGATATTAATGATGTTAAAACATAAGCGATTAAAAAAGCGCCTGTTTGGCGCTTTATGCTTTGTTCATCATTACATCAGAAAATGACCTAATTTTTACTCTTTGCTATTGCATCAGTAAATGTTTGCTTTAATTGCGCGGCCCCGCTCAGCATAAAATTATGATCAGAACCTAATAAAAACAAACTAACCCCCATAGCAATCCAACGCGGTAGTTCGTTCAAATCACCCACAAACATCCCACAATTTTTTCCATGCTTATTTGCTGCATCAACGACTTTTTCAACAGCTGCCATTACATCTGGGTGGCTTGCATTCGTGTGCTCTAAAGCAACAGTAAGATCCATGCGGCCAATAAAAATGCAGTCGATACCTTCTACTTGGCATATTTCATCAATATTATTTACCGCTTCCATATCTTCAATTTGGGCAATAACACAAGTTTGATTAGCATTATTTTTTAAGTTTTCAGGTAGTTTTTGGGTTGTATAGCTGGCAAACCTTGTAGAGCCAGCATACCCTCGCCCTTCTGGGCCATAAAAGCATTTTTTAACCACTGCGCGTGCATGTTCAGCATTAAGTATATGTGGTAGTACCACACCATCAGCGCCGATATCTAAAGCATTTAATATTGACGAGTTTTCTGTATTAGGTACACGAATAATCACCGGTTTTTGTTGAGACTTTGCCGCTAATACGCATTTATCAAGGTCAGCTCTATCAAAAGGAGCGTGTTCCGCATCTAAACATAAAACATCAAGGCTTGTGTGCGCTAACACTTCCGTATTATGAAAATGTGGTGTTTTAATAAAAGTGCCAATAATAGGCTGTTTTTTAGCTAATTTATTTTTTAAAGACATGACAGTTAACCTATGATTTAGATGATGAAGTTACAATGAGTGTGACGAATACCATTTAGCCAATAATGCTGAAACCTGCTCTGCTTGCTCTAAAGGTGAGAAGTGCCCACACTCCTCAAGTAAAGCTATTTCACTATGCTTCAACGCCTCATGCATCATTTTTTGGTGTTGTGCTGGGCATATTTTGTCTTGCATTCCTCCAATAATAAGCACCTCAACGTCAAGTTTTTCTAGTGTCGATAATGAATCATCACGACCTTCTAATGCTAATGCTTGCGCTTCAAAACAATGAGCACCTAATGTTTCAGCCATATCAACAATCGTTTTCTCATGTTGGCTGTTAGTGGTATATAGATAATTGGGAAGAAACGTTTTCGTAATTAAGTCGGTAAAAGCACCTGAACGGGCTTGTTTAATTTGTGCAGCGCGAGGCGCTTTTCGTTCAGGAAGATCACCATGACAATTACTATTTACTAGTGCCAATTTTGCAATAAGATCCGGTCGTGTTTTTGCTAATGCTATTGCCACAATGCCGCCCATAGAAAAGCCTATCAAGGCGCAAGGTTTGTTATTAGCTGCGACAATGACTTTCTCAGCCATTTCTACCAGTGTTTTTTCGGTAGTAAATTGCACAACTTTAATGTTATCGCAAAGTGCTGCAAGATGGTTTACCTGATGAGTAAACATTGCCCCCGTACACAAAGTGCCGGGTAAAATTAATATCGGTAATTGAGACATGTATTTTCACTTTATAAGGCTTAGCGATATACCTATCTCAATTTGTTGAGTAGGCAAATAGCTATATGCGTTTAACTGAATTACCTTTTATCAACGCGCCTGTTAAAACACGTGATTCTGGCGGTGAATCAGGATTTTCAATATGCTCTAATAACATTTCGATAGCAGCTTTTACTAGTTGCTCAAGCGGCTGCTTAATCGTTGTTATTTGATAGCTTTTCCAAGCTGAAGACGTAATGCCATCAAAACCAACAACCGACATGTCATTTGGAATATGAATATTATGGTTATCACGTGCTTCATCAATAACACCAATAGCCATCGTATCGTTACTACAAATAACAGCATCAGGCGTTGGATTTTTCTCAAGCCATTGAGCTAAGCAATCTCGACCTGATTGATAAGAGTAATCCCCAAACAATACAGATACATCTTTGGCACCGAACTGTTTTAATAAACTTAACGCTATTTCTCGTCGCTCGTTAGCAACATCTGAATCTTTAGGGCCAGACAAGACTAAATAATTTTTAGGATTACTCTGCTCAAGCTCAAGAATAAGCTGTTTAATACCTTGTTCGTGATTACAACAAACGGTATTTGCCATAGCACCTGGTACGTTTCGATTGTACAAAACGACCGGTATTTTATGCTGTTCAAATTGTGCGAGTTTTTCACTTTCAAAATGTGCAGCAAGTGCAATAACGCCATCAACTTGGAATGTCCATATTTGCTCAAATAAGTCATCGAGCCCTTCAGCGTCATCTAAAGTAAACAACAATACACGCTTATTTCGCGCAGCCAGCTGCTTACTTACTTGTGAAAGCACTTCAGGATAATTAACGTTAGCTCGTGATGACACAATAACTGCCACCATACCCGACTGTTTAGTAATTAACATTCTGGCAATCGCATTAGGCCGATAACCCATTGCGTTTGCTGCTGTCATTACCTTATCGCGTGTTTTTTGAGAAACACTTAAGCCAGGTCTAAATACACGTGAAACGGCAGATTGAGATACACCCGCTTCACGCGCAACGTCATAAGAAGTTACTTTTTTATTTCTAGTCAATGTTTACCCTTTATATCTTCTCAAGCGGATATCAGCTTGCTCCTTATGCCCGGCAAAACCTTCAACTGCACATAATCTAGAGCAATATTCACCCACAATAACAGAAGCTTCTTCTGTTGCGCTTTGGAACGTACACGTTTTAATAAACTTACCTACCCATAAGCCGCCAGTATAACGTGCTGCCTTACGAGTTGGAAGTGTATGATTTGTACCGATACATTTGTCGCCGTACGATACATTCGTTTCTGGACCTAAAAATAGAGCACCAAAATTACGCATATTTTCTTTAAAATATGGTACGTTTTGAGTCATGACTTGCACATGTTCAAAGGCTAAGTCGTTGGCAACTTCAACCATTTCTTCGTAAGTATCACAAACGATAACTTCGCCATAGTCACGCCATGCAGCACCTGCAACATCTGCGGTAGGTAAAATCGTCAACTGTCGTTCAATTTCTGCCAACGTATCTTTTGCCAATTTATGGCTATTCGTTAGTAATATTGCTGGAGATGTTGGCCCATGTTCTGCTTGACCTAATAAGTCAGCTGCACACAATTCACCATCAACACTTTCATCTGCAATAACAAGTGTTTCTGTTGGCCCCGCAAATAAATCAATACCTACTCGTCCAAACAATTGGCGCTTAGCTTCAGCAACAAATGCGTTACCAGGGCCAACAATCATATCAACAGGTGCAATGGTTTCTGTACCAATAGCCATTGCGGCTATCGCTTGAACACCACCAAAACAGTAGATTTCATCTGCGCCGGCAAGATCCATCGCCACAACAATCGCAGGAGAAGGTCTGCCATTAAAAGGAGGAGCGGCCGCGATTACACGCTTTACGCCCGCAACTTTAGCCGTTACCACACTCATATGTGCAGAGGCTACTAACGGATACTTACCACCCGGTACATAACAACCAACACTTTCCATTGGAATGTGTTTGTGACCTAACGTAACGCCTGGAAGTGTCTCAACTTCAACGTCTTTCATTGAATCACGTTGAATTTGAGCAAAATTTCGTACTTGAGTTTGTGCCCATTTAATATCTTCAATCACACTGTCATCAAGTTCTTCGTAGCAGGCTGAAATTTCTTCCTTACTCAACCTAAATGACTTCGGATTCCACTTATCAAAGGTTTCAGAGTATTTTGCAATCGCGCTATCTCCGTCATTTTCAACATCTTCAATAATGGTTTCAACTGTTGACTTAACCTGCTGTAAAAATTCTTTTTTTTCTTCTTCTTCCTTACCTTTTTTAACATATTTTATCATTTTATAGTCTCCGATATATTTTAGCTAAACTAAACATTATTTTCATAATGTTCTTGAATATGAACAAACCTTACGCAATAATGACTTCGAATGCAATAATGATTTTGAGATATTTATGAACGGCTTTAATAACAATTTACTTCTTGATAAAACAATCCTTGTAGCAGGTGCTGGTAAAGGTATTGGCTTGGCATGCGCACTCATGGCGGCAGAATGTGGTGCAAATGTAGTCGCGGTAGCAAGAACACAAAGTGACTTAGATGCCTTAATTGCACAGCACCCTAAAAATATAACGGGTTGGGCAATGGATGTATCTAGTAATGAATTTTTTGATCTTATGAATACACTGCCTTATTTACATGGGCTGGTTAATAACGCGGGCATTAACCGCGTAGGTCCAATGGATAAACAAACGAATGACAACATTGATGCTGTTATCGACTTAAACATTAGAACCCTATATAAAATTTCTCGTGCAGCCATTGCTCCTATGAGACGAGCAGGAAACGCCTCCATTGTTAACATGTCTTCACAAATGGGGTTTGTAGGCTCACCCAACAGAACCCTTTATTGTATGAGTAAACATGCTGTTGAAGGCGTCACAAAGGCAATGGCCGTAGAATTAGCTGCTGACAATATTCGCGTAAATACCGTAGCACCAACATTTGTTATGACACCGATGACGGCCCCTATGTTTGAAGATGAAACATTCAAAACATTTGTATTCGATATGATCCCGCTTGGTCGTTTAGGCAAAGTAGAAGATGTAGCAAACAGCTGTACATTTTTGTTAAGTGAACTTGCTGCAATGATCACCGGTACAAGCATTAAAGTAGACGGTGGCTGGACAGCTCGATAAGCCTACATCGTACCCCCCCCATTTTAGCCTAAACATAAGGTAACAAACATGACCGTTAAAAACAGACTCATTAAATACGCCGACTTAAAACCATGTACAAACGCATTCATTGATACGCGTAGTCCAGGTAGTGACAAAAAAGAAAACTTCACACTTATTGGTCCTGGTGTTGCAGAAAACCCAGATCAACACATACATATTTCAATTCCTCATGGATTCAATATTGGTGGAGCAAGACAACCCAGTGGTTGCTTAAACTCACAACATAGTCACCTTACTGAAGAGGTATTTGTTATTCACAAAGGTACATGGTCTTTTATTAGTGGTGTTAATGCCGATGACGGTAAAGTTATCCTCAATGAAGGTGACATTATTTCAATTCCAATGGATATTTTTCGAGGGTTTGAAAATGTTGGTGACGATATTGGTTATTTACATGCAGTACTTGGTGGTGATGATCCTGGCCGTGTTACATGGGCGCCTAAAGTGTTCGACCTTGCTAAAGAGTATGGGCTAGTCTTGCTCGAAGACGGCAGTTTAGTTGATACAACGTTAGGTGAAGTGGTCCCTAATGATAAAAAGCCAATGCCAGTAACCTCTGCCAAAGAAATTGCTCAACATCGAATTGTAAACAGTGACGATATGAATGCAATTGTGCAACGTACCGCTGACTTTGACTGGTCAAAAAACACATGTTTATCACAGTTTGACGGCGTTGAAGAAGCCGCGCTTGTTGGAGCAGCATGCCCACAGGAAGCTTTGCTAAGTAGTAAATTAAATTGGTCACATAACTTTGTGGTTCGCGCATTAAAATTAAGTGCCGGTGCAAAAATTAACGAACATATCAGATACGAAGAAGAAGTGCTCTTTGTCCATCAAGGCGAAGTTGAAATAACGGTCGATGATGAAACGTTGTTGCTAGAAAAGGGCGACACTTTCACAACTCCTATTGAATCTATACGAAGTTTCGCTCAAAAAGGTAATCAAGATTGCGTTCTTTATATTACTAGACGCCATGACCAACCTAAAGCGCCTAAATTCATTTAAAGTATAAATTTATGTCGGCTAATTATCTGTCAGAAATAGTAAGCTAATCAGCTAGCTTACTATTTCTTCATTGTTAATTCACATTATAATTTTTGACTTTATAGATTTCTAATGAAATTTAGAACAATTCTATTATCTAACGCAGGGCTGATTTTTATCAGTTCAAATGTAGTTAGATAAGGCTAACTACTAATGTCGTTTTAGCGCGCAAAGTTTACATTAGTAGCTTTATAATGAACGACTGCTATGGTGAGTTTTCTACTGTCTGGCTTGATTAAAACTTATAAATTTGAACATCGTCATTCCTTCACATCGACATACAGGACGTATTAATGTCGTGAAGCTAAGGATAGCTAAGAACGACCATGTGATCATGACATTGCCTACATGGATTTCATTATTAGGCACTGTTACTTAGTTTTGTCTGGAACAAAAAACTGACCGTTCATCCTGAACATAAAAAGCTCATAAGTTTTAACTTATGAGCTTTTTTAGCACTTAACTTTTGAAGCAAGGCACGACTAACTCGTCATTAGCTGATCACTAATCGCCGATTTTTGCCCACGTATCACGTAAGCCTACCGTACGGTTAAATACTAGTTTTCCAGCGGCGCTATCTTCTGCTGATATTTTATTATCTAAACAGAAATAGCCTTGGCGCTCAAATTGAAATGCTTGCTCCGGTTTTGCCGTAGCTAATGATGGCTCAACCTTGGCATTGTTGATAATGACTAATGAATCAGGGTTCATCACACTATAAAAATCTTCTGCTGCACCTGGGTTAGGCACAGTAAACAAACGTTCATACAAACGAATTTCAGCATCAAGACTTTGCTCAGCAGCAACCCAATGAATAACGCCTTTAGGTTTAGTACCGTCAGTTGGGTTTTTACCTAAAGTTTCAGGGTCGTATTGACAGTAAACCGTAGTCACTTTGCCGTCTTCATCTTTGTCACAACGTGTCGCCGTAACGACATAGGCACCGCGCAAGCGTACGGCTTTATCTAGTACTAAGCGCTTATATTTTTTGTTCGCTTCTTCACGAAAATCTTCTGCTTCAATGTAAAGCGTTTTAGCAAATGGCACAATACGTGAGCCTTGGCTTTCATCACTTGGATGGTTTTTCACCTCAAGACTTTCAACGCTATCTTCAGGGTAATTCTCAATCACTAGTTTAATCGGATCAAGTACCGCCATAGCTCGTGGTGCATTGTCGTTTAAGTCTTCACGGATACAAGCATCTAAGACACTCATTTCAACCGTATTGTCCATTTTCGTTACGCCAATGCGCTTAGAAAATTCACGTAATGAACCCGGTGTGAAACCTCTGCGACGAAATGCAGCAATGGTAGGCATACGCGGATCGTCCCAACCACTGACTAGCTTTTCTTCAACAAGATTGTTTAGCTTGCGTTTACTCATCACGGTGTATTCTAGATTCAAACGTGAGAATTCATACTGACGCGGCGTAGTTTCAATAGAAATATTTTCAATCACCCAATCATATAAACGACGGTTATCTTGAAACTCTAAGGTACAAATTGAATGAGTAATACCTTCAATAGCATCTGAAATACAATGGGTAAAGTCGTACATTGGGTAAATGCACCACTTGTCAGCTGTTTGATGATGATGAGCAAATTTAACACGATAAATAATAGGATCACGCATACACATGAAGCTCGATGCCATGTCAATTTTAGCTCGCAGCGCGCATTCGCCCTCTTTAAAGCCTCCGTCTTTCATTTTTTCAAATAAAGCCAGGTTCTCTGCAACAGACGTGTCTCGATAAGGACTGTTTTTGCCCGGCTGTTTTAATGTACCGCGATACTCTCGCGTTTCTTCAGCGTTTAAAAAACAAACATAAGCCAAACCTTTTTCGATAAGCTCAACAGCGTAGCCATACAAACGATCAAAATAGTCTGAAGAATAATGAATATCCCCCGCCCATTCAAAACCAAGCCACTTAACATCTGCTTGAATAGAGTTTACGTAATCAATATCTTCTTTTTCAGGGTTAGTATCATCAAAACGTAAGTTACATAAACCATTGTAATCTTGAGCAATACCAAAATTTAAACAAATAGATTTAGCATGACCTATATGTAAAAAACCATTAGGCTCAGGCGGAAAACGCGTTTGTACTTTGCTATGTTTACCGCTAGCAAGGTCAGCATCAATGATTTGACGAATAAAATTGGTTGGACGGTTTTCTACTTCCGACATCCACAAAACCCCTAAAAATGATTAAAATTTAAAAATATAATGGCGGATATTATATCAATAGAATTAACCTAAGCGCACCTAAAGAATGGAAAATCTGTCGTGAAATGGCAATATATAGTGAAATATCACTGGGTAATGCTCAGTGCCTAGTAAGTTAACTAAAAATAGCGCTAGCATTAAACCTGCTTTTTAAAGCTTATTTAATAAATATAACTATTCAGCGAAAGCTAGGTTAAGCCTGTAGTAATCGACAAACCCATTCACATCCGACCAGTAAATTGCTATGTTATTGCTTCCGAGACTACTTTTTTGATGGTTAAATATACCTCTATGTCTGATTATTCAACTCAACTCAGCGCTAATTCTCCGAACTCTCTGGTGCTTGAAAACACGCAAAAATGGCAACGTAAATCAAAAAGCGAAATGACCGTTAATGGCTATTTTCGAGCCGGTGCTAAAAATGCTAAACGTATTCATTTATTGCACGGCACGGGTTTTTCCGCAATGACACTCGCAGCAATGGCTTCGCAACTCCCAAGTGACTGGTCACTTTGGTTAACGGATGTCCCTGGGCATGGTGATTCAACACAACCAACAACAAAAATGCCTAATTGGCAAAAAATGGCCAACACCGTCGCTGATGCACTTTATCAACAAGCGAATGTCAAAGAAGATGGGCCTTTAATCGGTATTGGCCATTCGATGGGCGGCGTTTTGACCTTGTTTGCCGCCACGAAATACCCCGATTTATTCAGTGAAATAATTTTGTTAGACCCAGTGCTATTTCAAACTGAAATGATCATAGCCCAGCAACTTATGCGAGCAACGGGAACATGGCGGCACAGAGCCTTGGTTAAGTCAGTGGCTAATCGCACAGCAACATGGCCAAACTTAATGGCAATGAATAAAGATATTGCCAGCAAAGCTTTCTATCAAACCTGGCATCCGCAAGCAATCAAAGACTATTGCCAATTCTCGACATGTGAAACGAATGAAAACTCGATAAAACTCAGTTGTGATCCAAGCTGGGAAGCATCTATGTTTGGCTCGTACCCCAAGGGATTATGGCAAGCTGTTCATAACGTTGCTATACCGGTCAATATTTTATTAGCTCATAAAAGTTATTTCTTTATTCCTAAGGCCGTCAAAAAAGCAGCAAAAATCAACAGTAAAATTCAATGGCAAAAGTTTGGTCAAGGTCATTGTTTCCCAATGGAAGAGCCGGTAGAAACTGCTAAAAAGATAACATCAATGATCTTGGCTAAAAACTGATATGAAGGTTTTAATCGAAATTACCATACCACTCAAATTTGGCTATTTTATTAATATTGCTTTATTTAAATAATATGAATTAAAGTCTGACAATGAGGATGATTTGAAAAGGTTAACTTTAACTGATGCCTTGTCGACACTATATATACAAGGATGTAAAAATGAAAAAATTCAATATAATTAGTTTATTATCGACACTTCTCATTGCTAATAATGCACTTTCGATGGAACTATCAAGGCATTTAAGTACTTCTAGCGAACCAACGCCTAAAATAAGAATTGAACCCAAGTATCCCGCATCTGCTGCCCGACAACGTCGTGAAGGTTGGGCCAATTTTAGTTTTATCATCGAAAAAGACGGCAGTGTATCTAATGTTATCACGCAGGAAACCTCTGGTAGCAAAGACATCACGCTAGCAGCTAAAAAAGCAGTGATGAAATGGCAATATGAACCAGCGATGGAAAATGGAGAGCCGGTACAGCAATGTGTTAATAGCGTACAGCTAAATTTTAGAATGCACAAAGATGGTGCTCAAGGAGTCACGCGTCGGTTTAAAAGTTTATATAACAAAACTAAAGAGGCATTAGATGCAAGAGATTATACCAAGGTAAAAGAGCTATTAAGTAAATTTGCAACGCTAACTAATATGCATCTATCAGAATATAATTTTTTACAACTATTAAGTGCAAGATATGCTCGAGATATAGGCGACGACGCGATGCAACTTAGCCATTTAAAAAGAGTAAAGTTTGGCTCAGATAATAAAGACACTAAGCAAAAATTAGCCATATTAGATCAGCGTTTTGTCTTGGAAATACAATTAAATCAACTCCAATCAGCATACAAAACCTATAAACGTATTGAGCGCATGGCTGTTGCCGCACCAGATTTAACACGTTATAAGAAAATAATTAAGCATGTTGATGAATTTGTTAATTCAACCAATGAGCTAGTGATTAACGCTGATATACTTGATAATGACTATTTCCATCATGCGCTAGTACGTAATAAATTCACTATTACTAACATTTCTGGAGCATTAACTAAAATGGATATTCGTTGTGCTAATAAACGCCATTTGTATTCAATAGAAAGCAACAATACTTGGGCAATACCTGAAGCTTGGCAACAGTGTCATATCTTTATCTTTGGTGAAAAAAATTCCACATTTAACTTAATTGAACACCCATTTGAAGCTTAGATATAACTCAAGCCAACGTGGCCATTAATTTATTCGTGTTCTAGCAACATCAGCTAGCTGAGGTGATAAACTAGATAGGTTATCTAACTCACCTTCAATAACACTTTTAGGGAGTTTTTTTATTAACAACTGACCGATTTCCATGGCATTTTTTTTTGCTGCAAAAATCAAAATATTATTATTGTCACAGAGAACATCACTAAACACTGTCCGTAACTTTAACCGGTTTGCCTTGAGTAACTTGCGTAATCGGCCTTTATCATCTACGGCGACGTATTCACAAATGTTTTGTGCGATATTAAAACCATAACTTTTCGGAACATACAAACACGCAACAGAAATAATACAAACAAAGCAAAATAATTTCATATACCCACCTACAGCTAATATGTTGTTAGAGTTAAAATAAGTTTAGCCTCATTTAGTCAAAATGCTTAATTATATACTTAATGAAATATTTATTTAAACACTCGTAAATCGAGAACTGCTGAGTAGCAGTTAAAATAGTAAAAAGTAGCAACAAACGCTTATTTCATAAACTAACTTTCCTGTAACTACGTTGAAACGACAGCACCAGCTATTTCCAGCACTGTTAGCTGAAAATATATAAATTAATCTGAATAGCAAATACCTAATTTCAGGTCAATGTTAATATACTTTCTGGACAATGAACCTAGCGAGTTAAAATATGCAGATTCGATTACTTTTAATATCCCTAATGCGATGTAATCTAATAACGAGTTCCGCGACAGCTACAAACGAAGCATTAACTCAAGAAGTGATAACTAGCGGATAAAAGTTTGCGCTATGCTGTTTAAACAAAAAACGCAGGTAAACTGCGTTTTTTTATTTCACTCAGCTACCTGTGTAATGTATTTAGAATTGAGCAACCACTTGTTCAACAACCACTTTAATGGCTTTACTTGGGTTGTCTTGTTCAGAAGATTTAATGCGTTTTACAGCCCAACCATGCCATACCGGTTGATGAGTCTTTACGTCATAAACGTCTATCGCTAATTTACCTTCGGTATAGTTTCGGACATGGTTATTGTTACTGATCCCTATGCCACCGTAATAACCGTGGCCCCAAACAAAAGCAGAACGATAGGTTGTTGGCAATGAATCGACTTTAACTTTATCTCGACTACCCATGGTATATGAAATCGTAAAGTCCGCGGCTTCGGCATCACTGATCAATTGATAACCTTTGGCAATAAAGGCTTGCTCAATGGCATTATCAATTCTCACTTTCATTACGGGGTTAACGTCCACAGGCTCTGCTAATACTTTATTCTCATTTAGCCATGCGAAAGTTTTATAATGTGATGTAGTAATCTTGTTATTGCGATCGAAGTCTACTCTAGCTTGCTGCGTTGACACACACCCAGTGAGTACACTAACAAGTGCTAACAGTACAATTAGTTTATTTTTTAACATAAATCCCTCCAATAACTTTGATATATTTCAAACTGAGATAACAGACTATCATAAATACCTAGATAAGCTGTTGAAAAATGTAATTGCGTTACTACTGCAATACTAACAAATCTCAGCTAATACCAGCACACCTATTGATAACATCAATTATTTAAAATTGAATTAAGTGCAAAAACGCTATTATCGTTCTGGCTTTAAAAATTCAATACCCACTTAAATGACCAAACTTTACATAAATTATGTCTCAAAATTTTTATTTGCTATAACAAAAAATAAAAACTTATAAATAATGAACACTTTTTCATTGACACATGTAAGCAAACCCCTTAAAACTATATACATTACTTTTCTCTATATTTATTTTTTAACATGAATTTAGCTAACACACTTTTATCTATCCTCATTCTCGTCGTGGTCCTAAAACCAATGCGTGGACGATATTGTGTGTAAAAAATAAAGTAAAAATTATCAACAATAAACCCTCGCTCTGCAAAGACCGGGGGTTTTTTTATCACTATTTATTAGTCACTAATTTTATTTACTCAAGGGATTACATATGACAACAGCGCAATTCTCAGGTGCAGAACTGGTAGTAAAAACCCTATCAGCACTTAAGGTAAAATACTTATTCGGTTATCCGGGAGGAACCGTATTAGATATTTATGATGCACTATTTCGCCAAGATGATGTCGAACACATTCTGGTGCGCCATGAGCAAGCAGCAACCCATATGGCGGACGGCTTTGCGCGAGCCACTGGCGAAGTGGGTGTGGTTTTAGCTACTTCAGGCCCTGGCGCGACTAACTGTATCACCGGTATAGCAACGGCCTACATGGATTCGATTCCGATGGTCGTGCTATCTGGTCAAGTTCCAACCGGATTAATTGGTGATGACGCCTTTCAAGAAACTGACATTGTTGGTTGTTCTCGCCCGATAGTGAAACACAGTTTTAACTGTCGTAATGTTGCTGATATTCCAAACACCATTGCGAAAGCATTTTATATCGCCAGTACTGGCAGACCTGGGCCAGTTGTTATCGAATTACCCAAAGATATTTTAATGCCGCAATACACCGCTGAATTTACGCTAAATTCAGCAATTAATATGCGCTCTTATAACCCAACAGTGAAAGGGCATCATCGTCAAATCAAGAAAGCAGTGCAAGCAATATCAGATGCTAAACGCCTTGTTATCTACTCAGGTGGCGGTGTGATCATAGCAAATGCCGCTGAGTTACTTACCCAACTGGTGGAAAAGTTAAATGCCCCCGTTACGAATACATTAATGGGCTTAGGTGGCGTGTCAGGCCTGCATGAAAACTTTATTGGTATGTTAGGCATGCATGGTAGCTTAGAAGCGAATAAAGCCATGGCACATGCTGATGTTATTCTTGCCTTAGGAGCACGATTTGATGACAGAGTAACGAACAATGTTAAAAAGTTCTGCCCTAATGCCACTATTGTGCATGTTGATATTGATCCCACCTCAATTTCAAAAACAATTAATGCTCACATTCCCGTTGTTGGCTTAGTTGACATCGTGATCAAGCAGTTAATTGCTGAACTTAACGAAAAGCAGTTTTCTATTAACGAGCAAGAAAATCAAACATGGTGGCAACAAATAGCACAATGGCGAGCAGTTAAGAGCATTAGCTACCAACAAACTAACGACACAATAAAACCGCAACGGGTTATTGAGGCGATGTATAAAGCAACCAATGGAGATGCTTACGTATGCTCGGATGTTGGTCAACACCAAATGTTTGCAGCACAATATTATCCCTTTGCCAAACCAAGACAATGGATAAACTCAGGTGGCTTGGGCACCATGGGCTTTGGGTTACCTGCAGCGATGGGCGTAAAACTAGCGTTTCCTGAAAGCCACGTTATTTGTATCACCGGTGACGGTTCAATCCAAATGAACATACAAGAGTTGTCGACGTGTCTGCAATATAATTTATCTGTGGTTATCATTTCATTAAATAACCGTTCATTAGGTATGGTACGCCAATGGCAAGACATGGTTTATGGCGGTCGCCACTCATCTTCTTATATGGAATCTTTACCTGATTTTGTCAAATTGGCCGAGTCTTATGGCCATGTTGGCATTCAAATTAATGCCCTTGATGAATTAGAAGAAAAAATACAACAGGCATTTGCCATTAAAAATCGTCTTGTTTTTGTTGATGTGCTGGTTGACGAAAATGAACATGTATATCCTATGCAAATACGCACCGGGGCGATTGATGAAATGTGGATTAAAAAGGGAGTAAAAGCATAATGCGCAGAGTTTTAGCGATATTATTAGAGAACGAAGCTGGATCACTTTCACGTATTGTTGGTCTATTTTCACAACGGGCATTTAATATTGAGAGCTTAACCGTCGCGCCTACGGAAGATCCAAGCTTATCTCGCATCACCATCGCAACTAAAGGCAATGACAAAATACTCGAACAAATTGTTAAGCAGGTAAACAAACTCATCGATGTGATTAAAGTTACTGATTTAACGGAACGCAGTCATGTGGAACGTGAGTTATTACTTATTAAAGTACTGGCGATGAACGATAAATCACGCACCGAGGTAAAGCGAATAACGGATATATTCAGGGGCGCGATAATCGACATAGGTAAACAAACTTACACTATTGAATTAACCGGTGACGCAGAAAAAATTAATGCCTTTATCTCAACGCTGGCTAACGAAACTGAGATCATTGAGTCAGTTAGATCAGGTTGTGTGGGTATTGCCCGTGGTGAAAAAGCATTAAGAGTGAAGTAATAAGCAACGCAATTGCTTAACTACATAATAAAAAGCCAGCAAATTGCTGGCTTTTTATAAGGGACTTTCATCGTTCAGTTTATATTTTGACAAACCTACGACGTAAACCAACAAACACTAACAAGGCAAGGCTGCTTAAGCCAAAACCTGCTCCTTGTCGTTCTACTTTTTCTTCTACTTTGCTACAGTCTTCAACTTCACCATTTATTGGCTTCAATGAAACAGCACGTACTACATCTTCAAACAGCTGCTCACCTTTATCATCAACCATTAACGCACCTTTTGAATCATGGCGAGGCACTCTGACTAAAGCAGTTGCTGATATTTCATTGGCGTCATTAATATCACGCGCTTCGATGATAGTATAAGCACTATCACAGGCTAAAAAATCATTTAGGTTAGTAAAAGTTTTACTGGTGATATCATATAAGAAACCGTGGGTTCTTCTCGGGGTACTGCCATTATTGTCGTTATGGGTTTCAACTTCACCTTCGCCGACAACTTTACCTGCTTCATTAATCGCACGAGCAGTACTTGAACTACCAGTAAAATAATCAGTAGGTAAAATCATTTCCATCGTTTCAGCATTAGTGTCAACATGGTAAAACTTAGTACGTAAGTTACCATTGATATAGGTAGTCACATGCCCTACAGCAATACCCGCATCATTAATATCATAAGCTTTCGAGCGGAAATATTTACTATGATCGTCGGTAAAATCTTTAACTTCGCCATTTTTATAAACTACGGCATAAAGCTCGCGTCGTTCATTAGCACTTGGATTAGTTTCATTTTCGTCTTGCCAACCATAAGCAAAACCAACAGCAACCCCGTTATTATTAACCGCTTGTGCATAGTTAATATATTCACGAACATCATCTTCATGTGGCGTAACTAAATGACCTAAAGTTTCAGCGCTAACAATACCTTGTGCGTCAATTGTCCACATCATTGCTTCTGTGTTGTAGATATTATCAACAATTCGCTGTACACAAACCTCATAAGGTAAATCATCTAATACATTTGGATCTGCGCAGCCACCAGTATCATCGGCAATAAAGTCAAGAGCCTCTTGATCGATACTTGTACTGGCATAACCTACGGCAATGTGAGATTCACTAATATCTAATATAGCTGATTGGCCGCCGAAACGTTGTTCTTCAGGTAAAGTAAGTTCACTTGGCGGAGTAATTTCAATGATACTTGCGCCACCGTCCGGCGAGAAAAAACCTCTGGTGGTAAACTCTCTAACCCAATGCGTTACTTCGTCACCATCACTTTCGGTAAAATCAAGCGGTAAGTAAGGTGCTGATGCATTACCGTAGACCCAACCCTCATTAGTGATGCCGCTAATATATTCTTTAGTAGAACGAGAAAGCACATCAGTACCAGCCAATTTCTGATCAAAAACATTAAACAATTCAGTTTGACCATTGAAATTCGTCATTGCGAATACGTCACCAACTTGTTGGTATAACGAATTACCGGCTCTACCTTCAAGAAATAGAATCACCCAAGAAAGGTCATTGGCTGTTGGTGTGCCTGCACGCAAAGCCGCTTCATCTTCTATATCTTCTAAGTCATGAACTCTTTCATGACTGTTTTCAGCTAATGCCACAATAATGTCGTAGTCATCCTCATCAAGATATTGAAACTGAACTGGAAAATTATAAATATCGGTGCCTGAAATTGCAGCTTCACCGTTATTATTTTCTTGTTGTGAGTAGGTATATTTTAATGAAGAAACATCACCTTTATCGATAACTTGATATGTGGCGGCATTAACGGCGGATAATCCTAATGCACTAGTAATTCCTAATGCTAAAATCGATTTTACAAATTTGTTCATGTAACTACTAAGCTCACTTTCGTTATTAATCATCTAATTCTTGCCATCTAGCGTAGGCAACTTCGAGTTTGGACTCATTTTCGGCTAACTGGTTCAATATGGTATTTGTTTGCTCTGAGCTTTGATTAAAAAACTCAGCGCTATTTACTTGTTCTTGTAGGTCTGCAATAAGGTTTTCAAGCTCGTCAATAACCTTAGGTAACGCTTCTAACTCTCGCTGTTCTTTATAAGAGAGTTTTTTCTTTGCGGTAAGTTCAATTTTTTCACTAACCACAGGCTGCTTTTCTTCTTGCTTGGTTTTAACCGATGCAGGTGCCATAGCTTGTCGTTGTTTATCTTTATGTTCAAGGTAGCTATCAACATCATCGTAACCACCGACAATTTGCGTAATATGACCACTACCATCAAAATATAGACAACTGCTAACACAATTATTCACGAAATCACGGTCATGGCTGACTAAAATAACCGTTCCTGCATAATTTGCAACGACTTCTTCCAATAACTCTAATGTTTCAATATCCAAATCGTTGGTTGGTTCATCCAATATCAACAGATTACTTGGACGTAAAAATAGACGCGCTAGTAATAAGCGATTTTTCTCACCACCGGATAAGGCACGAACAGGTGTACGAGCGCGTTTAGGGCTAAATAGAAAGTCTTGCAGGTAACCTAATACATGTCTAGGTTTACCGTTTACCATCACCTCTTGCTTACCTTCTCCGACAATTTCTTGCACGGTTTTACTCAGGTCGAGCGCATCACGATGTTGGTCAAAGTAAGCGATATCTAAATTAACGCCCGAACGCATTTTACCACTGGTGGCTTGCTGTTTACCCATGATCATTTTAATCAAGGTCGACTTACCCGTTCCGTTGGCACCAATAAAAGCAATGCGATCGTTACGTGTAATAAGTAAATCTAAATTTTTAATGATAACTTTGTCATCAAAAGCGATCGTTAGATCTTCAGCTTCAAAAACCAACTTACCTGAACGATCACCGTGTGTAATATTCATCGTGCTTTGATTGCGCACGTCACGACGCGCTTGACGTTCATTTCGAAGTTTTTCAAGCGCCCTTACTCGTCCTTCATTACGCGTACGACGTGCTTTAACACCTTGTCGTATCCAAACTTCTTCTTCAGCTAGTTTTTTATCAAATAGCGCATTTTGTTGTGATTCAACTTGTAGATCATGAGCTTTTTGTTCGATGTAGAGATCGTAATTACCTGGATAGCTTTTCAAAATACCACGGTCAAGGTCAATAATACGGGTAGATACACCACGAATGAATGCCCTATCATGGCTGATAAATAAAATAGTGCCGGCAAAATCTTTTAAAAATGACTCTAACCATAAAACGCTTTTAATATCTAAATGGTTAGTTGGCTCATCAAGTAACAATATATCTGGTGCTGTCACTAATGCTTTTGCTAACGCCAACTTACGTAACCAACCACCAGAAAGATCGCAAATTTTATCATCGGCATTTAGCGCCAATGTCGTCATCACGGTTTCAATACGTTGTTCATCTTGCCAAGCGTTTGCCAGCTCAAGTTGTTCTTGAACATTCGCCAATTTAGTGAGATTTTTTTCAGATGGGTCTTCAGTTACATCATGAATAATAACGTGGTAACGCTTAATTAAATCCGCATTTTCCTTCACGCCTTGGGCAATATAGTCAAAAACACTGATATCTGATGATTCCGGTGGGTCTTGCTCTAACATGGCCACTTGCATGGTACTAGATTTTAGCACTTGGCCATCATCTAAGGTCTGTAAGCCCATTAATACCTTCATTAAGGTTGACTTACCCGCACCATTTCTACCGACTAAACAAATTCGTTCGCCTGTTTGTACACTTAGGTCTGCTTTATCTAAGACCTTGTCTTCACCAAAGGCTAATTCACCTTGTGAAATACGAATTAATTCCATAAATTACAACAACTCCAAAATTTGTGCTTGGTCAAATGGCCAAAATAGTTTTTTATGATCTGATAAACGCTCTAACACTGGAATGCTAATACGATACAGTTCGAGCAGTTTTTCATCATCAATAATATCGACAACGCTTATTTCTTCAACAGAGATATCGGCTGTACATAGCGCCAATGCGTCATCACATAAATGACAGCCCAAAGTGCCATATAAATTAAACTTAACCGACATATTAATTTACCTTACGGGTGAACAACCAGCTGTTGTGAATATGCTTATTACGTTGAAAGTCTTTGTCGCGAGTTTTCTCGCTCATCTCTTGCACATTTAGGCCTAACGCAGCAATGGCTTCAAAATCCATTTTGAAATTACGTTTGTTATTGGTAAAAATTAATTCACCTCCATCTGCGACCGATTTCATACCATCAGTTATTAAGCTAACGTGATCACGCTGTACGTCAAAACTTTCGCCCATACGCTTAGAATTAGAAAAAGTGGGTGGGTCAATAAATACCACGTCAAATTTTTCTTCATTCTTCTGTAGCCATTGCAAACAATCTGCTTGGATGAATTGATATTTATGGCCACTAAGATTATTCAGTAAAAAATTGTCTTGGGCCCAACTTAAATAGGTATTCGACATATCTACCGTAGTTACCGTACTGGCACCATGCAATGCTGCTTGCAACGACACTGAGCCGGTATAGGCAAATAAATTTAATAGTGATTTTCCTTTCGACTTTTTAGCGACTATTTGACGAGTTTTACGATGATCAAGAAACAATCCCGTATCTAAGTAATCCCAAAGGTTTACTTTTAGCTTTGCACCATATTCATCAACAACCATTGATTTTTTGGTTTGCTCAACACGTTGGTACTGTTCTTTACCTTTTTGTTTTGCTCGGGTTTTAATAATGACTTTATCAGTAGGGACATCTAGCACTTTAGGCGCAAAATAAACCACTTCTTGTAGTCGTTTTGCAACTTTCTCTGGCTCAATAATCGATGGCGCACTGTATTCATGAATAACAAGATGATCGCCATAAACATCAACAGCAACATTGTACTCTGGAATATCAGCGTCATATAAACGGTAGCATTCGATTTGTTCTTGTTTAAGCCAGCCTTTTAAATTTTTCTTATTTTTCAACAAGCGATTAGCAAATGCCGAGTCTTTTTGTTCAAATTCAGCATTAACATTACTGCTAGAGACTTGTTTGTCATCTAAATTATAAAGTGCAAACTGACAATCTAACGGCCCGTTTTTAAACTTATAACGTTTAAAAGTCACCATTTTCATCATTGCTAATAGCTCAACATTGGCTGTTAACACCGCTACTCGCCAATTAACAAAATGAGACTTGAATTTTTGTCCTAACAAAGCAAAACTTTCAACTAGCTCAGGTAACTCACCAATTCGCTCGCCATAAGGAGGGTTAAATAAGATAGTTCCTTTCGGTCCAAAGGCATTTTTTATATCGTTGGCATTTTTACAAGAAAACTCAATAAACCTTTGTATACCAGCATTTTTAGCATTTTGCTGTGCCGTTTTTAGTACTCTGCTGTCTAAATCAACACCAAACACTTTTGTTTTTAGTTGCGTTAAACCAACGTGTGAATGTTCAATAGCTGCAGATTTAGCAGCTTTCCATGCATCTGCCTGATGGCCTAACCAATAATCAAAGCCCCAAATCCCTCTATCAATGCCTGGTGCATAGCCTGCCGCCATTAATACGGCTTCTATAACAATGGTTCCAGAACCACACATAGGATCAACTAGCGGTTTAGAGGTATCATCTAACCAACCAGAACGGGTAATAATAGCGGCCGCTAAATGTTCTTTCAGTGGTGCAGCACCAGTATTTTCGCGATAACCACGTTTAAATAAGCTACGACCAGAAAAATCTAGGTAAATAACCACTTTTTGCTTTAACAAGCGCGCCTGAAAACTGACTTGCGGAGCAGACTTATCTACTGATGGACGTTCTTGGTTTAAATCACGAAAATGATCAACAACAGCATCTTTAACCGTTAGCGCGCCAAATTGACTATTTCGGATTTCGTCACTGGTACCAACAAAATCAATGGCAAAAGTACTATCAACAGAAAATTGTTCAGACCAAACAACCGATTTTGCTGCTGCATAAAGCTCATCTTTGTTATTGGCATCGCCCTCACCAAGCTTGAGCAATACGCGAGTAGCTAAACGAACGTGTAGACAAATATGATACGCGTGCTCAATAGTTGCGTTAAAATAAACACCTTCAGGCTTTTGAACAACTTGCTCAGCGTTCAAATCTTTAAGTTCTTGTGCCAGTAATATTTCTATACCTGGAGAGGTTAATGCTAAAAATTGCTGCATATAGGTTTTCCAATCTAATTTATGCCGCGATTATAAACAAAGACACGTACTACTTATAGGCATTTTACAAATTACCGTAAACTATCTAAAAATTTATCTTGTATTTAATTCAATTTCGCCCTAATTACCGCCAATTGCGTGAAATACGAGTTATTCGAGTACAAAAAACAAGCAAGCGAAAAATAGATTCAATAAAAGCTAAAATTAATATCAAAACAGGTTGCAAATCACCTGATGTATCCTTATTATACGCCTCGCTTTCAGGGAAGCTCTACAGGGCAATCCTTTAAGTATTCTTAAGTTTGAATTAAAACATCTTGGCTTCCTAGTTTTACTAGGTCATTCGGACGCGGGATGGAGCAGCCTGGTAGCTCGTCGGGCTCATAACCCGAAGGTCGTCAGTTCAAATCTGGCTCCCGCAACCAAT
>CAJXUN010000013.1 GCA_913061475.1 uncultured Colwellia sp.
TACCCAACAAACTGCTGCAAAAACAATCTCGAAAGATCAACAGACCCTAGATTTTTTTTCATGGCGAGTTCAATGTCATGAAAAAATCGCTATATTTGGTAGTTAACAGTAAATGTGGAACAAACAAGTTAGGGTCATCAGAAAGCAAAAAGGGTAGCATATTTCGATATAATAAACTGAATGCTTTATGTGATTTTTTCGTTTTTATACCAATGACCTTTGGCCATAGTCAGGCCATTACTTTCAATCATTTGTGTTGAGTGCCCTTGTTTTTCCGTTACATGTAAACCATTTAGAAAGGCAAGTACAGTTGACTGTTATTTGTTCTTTAGAGCTTAAAGTACCAAGTTAAAACATCGATGTTACAGCCTGTTTTTGTAATAATAACGCGTAAATTCAATGTGCTATAAGGTTAAGTGTCAACAGGAGGATGCTCGAGATTAATGCTTAGAAAAATGCTTAGGTATTATGATTAATGTTGAGTAGTACTTGTGATTGTGCTTGCATTAATCATATGATTACTAGAGTATAATATGTAAATTTTTAAGGATAAAAACATTTGTTCGTGTTTGTTCCTTAATAATTTAGCTGTTCACTTTTGCTTTATTGCAGAACGATAGCAAGTTTCGTATGGATACTACGCTTTAACTTACAAAATATGGATGATTTATATGCTTAAAACTCTAATAATATTACTTACCTTGACCATTGTCGGTTGTTCTACGGTTAATTTTAAAAATATGTCTGTAGAAGAAATTATCGTAAAAACCAACAAAAATATGCACGTATGGGCAATAACTGAATTTGAGGTGACAAGTACAGGAAACGGAGACTTTATAAATAGTGGTAAATGGTTTTTAAGTTCTGGCCGCTTTTATAATTCTCGAGAAAGTTTAAATGTACATCTTTCCAATCAAGTTGTAGTTGAATTTAAAAAGAAATACGGTATTAAGAATGTAACAGAACTCCAAGGGAAAAAAATTAGAGTGACAGGTACGGCGGTGCCGAAAGAGTTTTGTGTGACTGTAGGTTGTCCAGATGCTATCAGTATGAATAGACCAAAAATGTATATTCAAACTCAATTAATAATTGAAAGCATAGATAATATTCAACTATTGTAGCACCCGCTAATAGTGCTTTAACCGGATAATACAGTTGACTATTTTCGCGATATTATGCCGTTTAGTTAACTGTATCTAAGTTAGTTAATGCCATTAAGATCGTAACATTATTCTCTAGTATTACTCATCTTGCATAATACCACTATATCGCTAACCATTTAACGTATTGATTTTTATTTAATAATTTTGTTATATAAGATTATTAACAAATTTGTTGCTGTCTAACTAATATTCAATAATAATTGCTCGCTTTTTCAGTGAAGCAAGATGATGGTTGGCGTCCGGTCAACCCCGTGAATTGGAGAAAAACATGAGTGATTTATTAGGCATAGCCATCTTGATATTATTGGGTGCCTTGTTTGCTATGTCGGAGATTTCCATCGCCGCTTCGCGGAAAATCAAATTAAGAGTCATGGCCGATGAAGGCGATGATAAGGCCCAAGCCGTTATACGGTTGCAAGAGCAGCCTGGCAGCTTCTTCGCCATGATCCAAATCGCCCTCAATGCTATCGCCATTTTAGGCGGTATTATTGGCGAACAAACTCTGACCCCTTATACATCTAAATTAGTCGCGCTGGTGTATTCCGGTTCAATGGCAGAAAAAATTAGCTTTGTACTGTCCTTCTTAGCCATTACATCGTTATTTATATTGTTCGCTGACTTATTACCAAAACGCATTGCCATGATCATGCCAGAAGCTGTGGCAGTAAAAATCGTTGGCTTGATGAACCGTATCACTTATGCGCTAACGCCGTTTGTTATGTTTTTTAACAGCATAACGAATCTCATCTTACGAATTTTTAAGATGCCGACAGTGCGTGAGGACGTGGTTACTACTGAAGATATTGTCGCCATGATGGACGCAGGAGCAGAGCACGGTTCGTTGCAGCAACAGGAATATCAGTTACTGGGCAACGTTTTCGAACTTGAAGGTCGAACCTTGAACACCGCCATGACGACACGAGACGCCATCGTCTACTTCGACATAAAAGACGACAGTGCAACCATTAGCGCTAAGATCCTAGAGCACCCCCATAACCACTTTTTAGTTTGTGACGGTCACTTGGAACGAGTCATTGGCTCGGTCGAGTCGAAACAGATATTGCGCCAACTGCTTAAAGGAGAATCAGCCCATTTGGACGACAGTGTGATCCAAAAGGAGCAGTTTTACCTACCAGAGACCCTAACCTTGTCAGAAGCTCTTAACGAGTTTAAATCTGCTGTGCAGCCTTTTGCTATCGTGGTAAACGAATATGCTATGGTCGTCGGTCTTGTGACGTTAAAAAATTTGATGAGTAGCTTTATGGGAAACCTTGTAACCACTCACGGCGAAGAGCAAATAGTCCAGCGTGATGAAAATTCTTGGTTAGTTAATGGCGTGACGCCGATAGTCGAACTCATGAAATTGCTCGACATTGACGTATTTCCTAGGGATAACCAGTATGAAACCCTTGCCGGATTCCTGATCTATACGTTGAAGCGGATCCCAAAACGCACTGATTATGTGATTCATGACGGTTATAAATTCGAAGCCATTGACGTTGATGGTGTCAAAGTAGAACAATTGTTAATTACGCGCTTGGCTGAACCAACTGCAGTAGCTAAAGATGACACGAACATAGCACCCTAAGCGTAACCTGTAATATAACTCAGACAACTAGGCTATCACTTGGCAGCAATGTCTTACGACACTGCTGCCAAGTGATAGGAATCGCTATCGTATCAAACGGATAACTTTATTTATCAACCTTGCCCTTAAGCACATAGATCTCGCCATCGAAACTGCCCTGAATTGTCAATCCTTGTCCCGCCAACTCTTTCAGATATTCGATATGATCTTCAGTGATATGCTGGCCCGGCACCAAAAGAGGAATGCCCGGTGGATATGGTGTAACTAAACCGGCACATATACGGTTGTTACTTTTAGCTATAGGCACAGATTCGCGTTCACCATAAAAGGCATCACTTGGAATACAAGCCAGATCTATCGCTGGTAAATTTTCCGGTAAGCGTGCTCTGCGCGTCGATTTTGATAATTTCACCTTACCGCTGTCGAGTTTCTTTAAGGCATTGTACAAACGAATGATTTTCGAACGCGTGCCTCCAAGCGTAAGTAAAACCAAGATAGTGCTGTGGGTGTATTTCTCTATCTCTAGCCCAATTTCGTCCAGTAAATATTTATGAATATCCTTCAATGAATACGGTAGTTCACTAATATCGATGAGAATTTTCAACGGATCGTGTCCCATATTGTCTGCACTAAAGTGTGGAAATATTCTCATAAAATCTTGCTTACCTAGCACTTTAATTTGCTTGAGCGACGCCATCTGCTGTTTAAATTCTTCTACATGATTCAACAAGGCATTTAGCAACTTATAGCCTTCCATTTCCAATTGCTTTTGGCATACGTCAAGCGACGCTATCAGCTGATATTTTGGCGATGTGCTAGCGTAGATACTGTAAATTTCTCGAAAGAAATCGGCATCGAAATCTGGATCGTTAACATGAATATAAGACGCCTGAGAAAATGCTGATACCACTTTATGCGCTGAATGAGTAATATAATCAGCCCCAGCATGGATGGCGGAATAATAACGTAAGCTAGGGTGAAAAAGAGAGTAGGCAAACCAAGCTTCGTCGATAAATACTTTAATGCCATGGTGATGGGCAAAATCGACCACTTGTTTCAGATCGCTCAGCAGGCCATCGTAGGTGCACCCAGTGAGAACTAGCAATTTCGCATCAGTATTCTGTTCAATTGTAAGTTTTATATCAGCCAACGACGGTGGCGCGAAAATACCATATTTAGGATTTAAAATACTCGACAAATAAATGGGTAAACTGGCTGATTGCAAGATGCCATAGTGCACAGATTTATGACAATTTCGGTCGATGATCACTTTATCGCCTTTGCGAAGCAGTGTCTGCAAGATGATTTTATTTGAGGTAGACGAGCCATTCGTGACGAAATAAGTATGCTTAACCTCAAATGTTGCCGCTGCTGATTCTTGAGCTCTGCCAATGGTATTGGTGCTGTCTGATAATGAACCTAATGAGTCTACCGAAACCGATAGGTCGCCAACGAAGACATTGCGGCCATAAAACTGATAAAAATCTTTAATATAAGGGGAGTTTCTAAAGCTAGAACCGCCGCTATGGCCGGGTGTATGCCATGAATCGTTCGTTTCGCCGACATAACGGCGATATGCGGTCCAGAATGGGGTTTCTGCTCGGTCATCGAAATCGTTGATCATATATCCTAAGATCGCTTCCGGATCAGAAATTACCTCATCTTTAAAGAAGAAAGACTCGATCTCCTCCGACTCGTTGACTATCTCCAATCCTTTAGTGTCGTCGCCGATTACATAAACTGGCAATTCGAGACGGATCGCCTTTAACTGCTCGATAAAGCGACTATAAGTTCGCTCGCCAACCTTGTTGTGCACATCCCAACTAAGAACCACGGCCTGAATATCACCATCTTCCTCTACACATTCCAATGCTTGTTTCAGCTTGAGACATTCAATAATATCGATATGAATATCAACTCGCTCAAAATTAGGTATAGTATTCGCCAGATTCGTTGAAAGCTCTTCCAAGGTGACGGGGTCTTGCTCAATTAACAAGATACGAAGTGAAGGTAACATAGGGGATTCGCAATAAAATTTTATAATACTCAATAGCATAACCAAAGGATTGAGACTTGTGAAATGAATACTTTTAAAATGTTCGATTAACGGTGCTATTTCACTAGCCCGCACGTATCTACAGCTATGGTTGGCCAGTCAAAGGATAACTAAAGTAGATACTAAACTATTACGTTTGCTACAAATTTGATAACTGCCATTTTCTAAAAGTGCTGTCTAAAAACTTGTTGGCCACTGTTTCAAACTCTGGATGTTGTTTCACTCCATAATAGGAGGGGTCAGTCAGTATAAAAGACTCCATGCCGATAATGAAAGAGTCGAGCATTTTGAGTGAGTTTTGAAAATACTGGAACTGCACATCAAGTGTTAAACTGTTATCAAGATAAAGTACTAATGGGCAAAATGAATAGCCACCTCGACCCTTATTTACCAGACAAAATGGGAGCGAATCTTTGACTAAAAGTGCAACAGGATCAGGTAAAACTTCAGTGCCTTTGCTTTTTAATATTGCGCTATAGAGCAGCACCATAATCGGATTATCTTTTGCAACCTGTTCGAACTGCTCTAATGTGATATATCCATTCTTAGCATAAGTATTACTAAATAGCGTTGCATCTCCAGTTTGTAAGTGTGCAATAATTTGCTGTTCTAGTTGAAACTTTTCTGGCAGTTGTAACTGAGTCAGCAACTCAGTTTCAGCAAAACTTAGCGCTTGCTGTTGCTGTTTACTATACAACAAGATTAGTGGCCACTCATAGGCTTTAAAGTTTTCAGGGTTTTCCAGTAACTCGTCTTGCAACTTATTTAGGGCAATGTTGTTGTTATTCAGTAAAAGGTTTAAAGAAATCTCATGTGCTTTTTGTATAGTGTTTTTGTTGCCATTAATACTTTTTAAAGAATCTAAAGCAGCCTGCGGCGAGCGTTCAATGACATAATGTTTAAATAACAGTGTATCTATGGTGAGATTAGTAGAAACGTCTTTAACTATTAGTTTATTAATTGCCGATAAACTCAACTCGGTGTTACCAATTACATATGAACTATAAAAAAGGTTGAATAAATTGACGACATTAGCAGGATTCTGCTTCAATACTTGTAAGCGCTTTTCTACGGTTTCTTCAAAACCTTTACTGTGAGAAAGCGCAAGTAAATAGGAATTCTCAATAAAGGGATCATTAGGCGCTTGTTTGAAGGCTAGCTGTAGTTTTTCGAACGCTAAATCTATGTGATTTTTCCTCGCCAGATGCATGGCTTCAACATAGTGTTTCAAGGGGAATTGCGGCGCAACCAATAACTCAGTAAATAGCTTTTCTCTTTGCTTTTCGCGCTCGGCTGCTGTAAAACCGCCATAACTTTCTGCCATTTCATACACGGCATAAAGCTGCGCTTTGGCCAAATAAAACTTCTCATCTTTAGCGATTGCTTGTTGTAAATAGTTACTAGCTTCCACTAGCGACTCAGGCTCTCTTTGGTAGGCTAGGCTTCTGCCTTTTACAAATAGCTCGTATGCTTGCTCATTGCGAGTCAACCCAGCCTCGGTATTGATCTCGTCGGGCAATAAATTGAGTTTTAATGCTTGGGTAATGGCAAAGGTCAATTCATCTTGTAAGGCAAAAATGCCATCAAGTGTTCGGTCGTAAGTTTCAGACCAAATATGGCTACCTGATTCAACTTCTATTAATTGAGCGGTTACTCGTAATTTTTCAGAGTCTTTTCGTATACTGCCTTCAAGTACGTAATTAACACCTAAAGTTTCGCCTATTTTTCGAATATCTGAATTTTTATTTTTATACTCAAAAGATGATGTTCGTGAAATCACTAAAAGGTCGTTAATACGGGCTAATGCGTTAAGTATCTCCTCTGCTATGCCATCGCCAAAATACTCTTGTGAGTTATCTGGGCTCATATCGGCAAAGGGTAAAACAGCAATCGATAGCGTTTTGGTTGCTTCATCGCTAGGCGCTAATAATTTATCGTACGCTATAAAAGTAATAGCTAGGGTTAAAGCACAGGCCAACCAACGGTTAATTTTACTGCCGGTTGCCTCGCGAATGGACTTAGCTTCTTCAACGTCTCCCGTGAATTTTAAGCCGTCGGGCGTCAGTTCAAATGCCCAAGCAATTATACAGGCAACAGGAAAGCCAATACCTAGCATTACGGTAGTTATCGTGCCAAACATGGTGGGTAGGTGGAGGTAGGGAGAAATAACCGCAACAATTTGTAGGATGAGCCAACTGGTGACTATATAAACACTCGCAACCTTAAATACATTGCGGCGCTTGAGTTCTTTGAAAATGCCCATGCGTCCTGCTCGTTATAATTATTTTCTAGTTAGATTAGTATTTATTGGGAGTTGATGCAATTATAAGCGATTTATTGTTGCGTATTGATTCTAACCTTAGATAAATTGGTCCAGCAACAAACCCTAGTGAACCAATACGATAACTTTTGGTTACTCTGTCTTATCTTTAAAGTCACATAAGTCTTCAATGATGCAAGAACCACATTTAGGCTTGCGTGCGATACAGGTATAGCGACCATGTAAGATAAACCAGTGGTGCAAGTTGAACATAAATTCGGTTTTTTTAGGGGTATTTTTAATGATGGCTTGTTCAGTTTGTTCGACTGTTTTACCTTTGGCGTAGCCCGTGCGATTGGCAAGCCTTTGAATATGAGTGTCTACGGCTAAAAAGTAGTTACCTTCATTGTCTTTTAGCCAACCAAAAGCGGTATTAAGTACAACATTGGCCGTTTTTCTACCAACACCAGGCAGAGCTTCGAGCGCAGCGCGATTTTCAGGGACCTCACCGCCATGTAAGTCAACTAGCATTTGACAGGTTTTTAAGGTGTTTACTGCTTTGGTATTAAACAAGCCTATGGTTTTGATGTATGATTTTAACCCGTCAAGGCCAAGCTCCAGTATGGCTTGTGGAGTATTTGCAACAGGGTAAAGCTTGTCAGTTGCTTTATTGACGCTAACATCGGTTGCTTGTGCTGATAATAGGACTGCAATTAATAACTCAAACGGGCTTGAAAAATTCAGCTCGGTTGTGGGGGTTGGGTTGTTATCCCTTAGGCGGGTTAACATCTCTAGTCGTTTTGCTTTATTCATCAGACTTAAATCATCATAGTGTTGAGTTAGTTTTCAAAGTTGACACGAACACGCTCTATCGCTTGTTCTAACTTTTTAGGTTTTGCTTGTGCTATTTTTTCATCAATGGCATTTTTACCAGCGATCAAAAAACCCATTGCAATAAACGCACCTGGTGGCAGTATCGCTAATAAAAATTTACTATCGAGATGATAAATCTCTACTTTTAATTCAGTTGCCCATTGGCCGAAAAGCAGGTTTGCACCATCAAATAAAGTGCCTTGGCCTAATACTTCACGTATAGCCCCTAAAATGACTAATACCGCTAAAAAGCCAAGCCCCATCATTAAACCGTCAAAGCTCGCTTGTTTGACAGGATTTTTAGAAGCATAAGCTTCTGCACGGCCTATGATGGCGCAATTGGTAACGATCAGTGGCAGAAATATACCTAACGACTGATATAAGTCGTAGGTGAAGGCATTCATTAACAACTGAACACAGGTAACAAAGGCGGCAATAATAAGCACAAAAATCGGAATACGAATTTCTTTTGGCACCCATTGCCTAATGGCTGACACTGTCGCGTTAGAACAAATAAGTACGAACAGAGTCGCAATGCCTAAACCTAGCGCATTAACAACGGTTGATGTTACGGCAAGTAACGGACAGAGCCCTAGTAACTGCACTAAACCAGGGTTGTTTTTCCATAAACCTTGCCAAGCCAGCTCTTTATATTCTGGATTTATTTTCATTTTTTGATTCCACAATTACTGTCGATAGCAAAAATACTTGCTTGGTTGGCTTGAAAGTAGTCAATGGTTTTTTTAACCGTTTTTACTACTGCTCTGGGCGTGATGGTAGCACCGGTAAATTGATCAAACATACCGCCATCTTTAACCACAGCCCAGCGATTATCATTGTTGTCTAGTACTTTTTTTCCTGAAAATGTTTTAATCCAAGGACCTTTTCTTAACTCGATTTTATCACCTAAACCCGGTGTTTCTTTGTGTAGTAGGGTTCTAACGCCGCTGACACTGCCATCGATATTAACGGCTATTAATAATTCAATATTGCCGTTATAGCCATCGGGAGCGACGGTTTTTATTGCGGCAGCGGTGGGGGCATTATTAAGCCGAGCACGATAAATAACATCAATCAGTAAATCACTCTTGTTATCAACGGGGGCTGAAATGCAATCACGAAACATTTCATTATCATGACTATCGATTTGAATAATTTGATTTAATTGTTTTATTAATTTCTGTTGTGCCTGTATTTCAATGCGATCTTTAGTTAACAGGTGCACTAAACCAACAGCGGCTGTGCAGCTGATAGCGAATAAGGCGAGTATTTTTGAATTTTTACTCACTGCTGGAGTTAACGTCGACATTATTTTTTCGCTCCTAGCTTGTGACCATAAGTGCGCGGGCGAGTATATTGGTCAATTAACGGTGCAGCCATATTACACAGTAAAACGGCGAAAGCGATAGCGTCAGGGTAACCACCAAATTTTCGGATAAGGTAAACTAATAAGCCGGCAAGCGCACCAAAAATAAGACGGCCCTTAACACTTGTGGCACCGGATACAGGGTCGGTTAGAATGAAAAACGCCCCTAGCATGGTGGCACCCGTAAACCAGTGAAACATGGTTGAAGCACTGCTGTCAGGACTAATAATAAAAGCAATAAAGCTACAAATGAATAAACTTGATAAGAAGCTGACGGGCGTAGTCCAATGAATGGATTTTTTACTTAGCAGAAATAAACCACCGAGCAGAAAGCCAGCATTTATCCATTCCCAACCAAGACCAAAGTATTTACCTATCGTTGGCGCTTTCATACTTTCAAGTACGGTGAAACCTTGAGTCAGATTAGTTTTGACCGTGTCGAGAGGCGTAGCCATGGTAAATCCGTCAATGTGAGTGCGAATTTGTTCAACCGAATAACCTTGTGGTGTATAGCCAGTAAAAATCACCGACAGGGTGTCAGCAAGTTGAATATCCATTGCCAATAGTGACAATGGTGGTTGCCATAAGGTCATTTGCACTGGAAATGAAATTAACAGCATGACATAAGCCGCCATTGCTGGGTTAAAAGGGTTATGCCCTAAACCACCATAGAGTTGTTTGACAACAACTATAGCGAACAAACTACCAATAATGGTGATCCACCAAGGTGCTAATGCGGGTAAACTTATCCCCAATAAAACCGCGGTTAATATCGCGCTACCATCAAACAGCTGAGTTGTTATTTTTTTCTTTCGTAACGATAACACGGTAAATTCGGCAACAAATGCTGTGGCAACGGCCAATGCAATATGAATTAAATTACCCCAGCCAAAAAAATACCATTGTGCGAAAATACCGGGAATAGTGGCGTAAATAACCATTCTCATCAGCGCTGATGTTTCACTTTGTTGATGGTTATGAGGTGAACTTGCTATCCAAAATGCCATGGTGTTCAATTACTCTGAAGGTTGTGATTTATCGGATGAAGCCGCCAGCTTTTTAGCCTTCGCTTTCGCGATTGCAGCGGCAACTCGTGCTTTTTTATTTGCAGCAATAGCAGCTTCTGTTGTAGGTTTGCTATCTGACTCGCTTATTTTAACCTCGGATGTTGAGGGCGATGCTTGCTGTGTTTTTTCTACCAACTTCTTGGCTTTCGCCTTTGCTATCGCTGCAGCAACTTTCTTTTTTCGTTCATCGCTTGCCGTAGCAGTTTTATTCACCGGGCTTATTGCTACTGGTGTTTCTGTGTGTAAAGTTACTGTAGCTTTGTTGCTTGCAACTGCTGCTAAAGTGTATTGCTCCTGCGCCGGAACAACTGTCGGTTTGTCAGTACTTGTAGACGATGGTTGCGCGTTGATATTGCCATCGGTCTCTTTCTTTGCTTTAGCTCTCGCCTTTGCTTTTGCGATAGCAGCGGCTACCTTAGCTTTTTTATTAATAGGGAGTTGCGATTTCTCGTCGGTAATTGGCTCTTGAACTGCGCCAGACGTTGCTGATACTGGCGTTGTTTCTTCAGTGCTCAGGACCTGTGTATCGCTGTTGCTTGCTTGTTCTGTTGCTTGACGTTTTTTAGCTTTGGCAATAGCAGCGGCAACTTTCGCTTTTTTATCGGTAACGACAGGCTGTGCTTTTGGCGCTATGGCGGCATTGTCGGTGTCTTGCTCAGCATCGGCTGTGCTGATTGGTGTTTGGCTTTTTTGTGCCAATTTTTTTGCCTTAGCCCTTGCGATAGCATTAGCCACTTGGCTTTTATTATCATCAATTTGCTCAACCGATGAATCAGCTTGCGAGACTATATCTTGATTGCTACCAGCTTGCGCCTTTTTTGCTTTTACTCGTGCTAATGCTGCTGCTACGGCCGATTTTTCTGATTTCGCTGCCGGTGTTCCAGCATTCATTCTAGCTTTACGCGCTTCTGCGGCTTTTTTATGCTTTTCTTCACGGGCAATTTTTTCGCGTTCAAGTCTTAATTTACGCGCTTCAAATCTTACTTTTGCTTTTTCAGCTTTAATATCCAGTAATTTTTGTTGCCGTATTTCGGCTTTTGCGACACGATAATAGTGCACTAACGGAATTTGGCTCGGACAAACGTAGGCACAGGCGCCACATTCAATACAGTCAAATAAATTAAGTTTTTCAAGTTGTGGTTGATCTTTTGCTTTTGCACTCCACTGTAGCTCTTGAGGTAGCAACTGGGCTGGGCATACGTCAGCACATTGACCGCAGCGAATACATTCTACTTCTTTGCTACTGGTCGATGAGAAAGGCGATGCTATTTCAATTTCACTGGGTGCTAAGATACAGTTAGTGGTTTTTATTACCGGAATTTGATCGTTAGCCAAGCTAAAGCCCATCATAGGGCCACCCATGATCAAATGTTTATCGTGACTATTGCTGTAGCCACATTGCTCGGTTAAATATCCCACGGGAGTACCAATAAGCGCCCAAACGTTTTGTGGCTTATCAAGTGCTTGCCCACTCACTGTAACGACACGTTTGATCAGTGGTGTGTCATTGATAACCGCGTCAGCAATGGCAAAACAGGTGGCAACGTTTTGCATTACCATGCCTAATGAACTCGGTAAAACACCACTAGGTACTTCTTGACCGGTTAATATTTTTATTAATTGTTTTTCGCCACCACTGGGGTATTTGGTTGGAATAACACAAACTTGAATATGGTCAATATCTGCCGTGGCTTTTTGTAATGTTTCAATCGCTTTAGCTTTATTGTCTTCGATACCAATAAGAATATTTTGGGGCGCTAATAAATGGTCTAAAATTTTAATGCCATCTAGAATCGTCGGGCTATGCTCTTGAATTAATAAGTCATCCGCGGTGATGTAAGGTTCGCACTCTGCGGCGTTGATAATAAGATATTCTATTTTAGCTAAGGTACTGACTTTTACTTGTGTAGGGAAACCGGCGCCACCCATGCCGGCAATACCAGCGTTAACGATTTTTTCTAAAATTTTTCCTTTACTCAATAATTGGAAATCAGGACAAATATGACGTTGTTGCCAAGTGTCTTCTCCATCGGGTGTTAAAATTAAGCAAGTTTCTCTTAAACCGGAAGGATGTGGGATTGCCATTAATTTAATGGCGGTGACTGTGCCACTTGTTGGTGCGTGAATCGGCAAAGACATCGGATTGTCACCGACACTTAATATCTGGCCTTTAAGCACTTTATCACCAACGCTAACAATTAAATCTCCTGCTTGGCCAATATGCTGACGAATAGGGATAATTAACTGTTCTGGAATTTGCGCGCTAGCAATAGGTTTGGTGCAGGTGAGAAACTTTTGCTCAGGCGGATGTATGCCGCCATGAAACTGCCAAAAATTTCCTTTTTGTATACGTTCAATTACCGATTCCACACAAACCTCATCTAATCTATTTGTACTACAGGAATACTTTGTAAATCCCATTGCCAATTTTGTGTTGTTGTAGCAACGGGGATCATTTCTATACAATCTACTGGACAAGGAGCGACACATAAGTCGCAACCCGTGCATTCGTCAGCGATTATGGTGTGCATTTGCTTTGTTGTACCTATAATGGCGTCAACGGGGCATGCTTGAATGCACTTGGTACAACCAATGCAGTCTTCTTCAATAATAAAAGCGACTTTCGGTGTATTGTCTGCTTCGTGATTTGCATCTAACGGTTGTACTTCTACCCCCATTAACTCAGCAATTTTTTTGATGGTGTCTTCACCACCGGGTGCACATTTATTTATTGCTTCGCCGTTAGCAACAGCTTCAGCATAGGGTTTGCAGCCTGGATAACCACATTGGCCACATTGTGTTTGTGGCAAGAGTGCGTCTAATTGCTCGGCAAGTGGATCACCTTCAACTTTAAATCTTACCGATGCGAAGCCTAATAAGGCACCAAATAAAGCGGCAATAACACCGAGTACTAATATTGCGATAAGCGTGCTCATTAAAACTTAACCAACCCTGTAAAACCCATAAAGGCTAACGACATTAAGCCAGCGGTAATCATGGCAATAGCTGAGCCTTTAAATGGCGTTGGCACATCAGCATTAGCCAATTTTTCACGCATGGCGGAAAACATAATTAATACTAAAGAGAAACCCAAGGCAGCACCAAAGCCATAAACTATAGACTCGAAAAAATTATGTTGCTCTTGAAGATTTAGTAGTGCAACACCGAGTACCGCGCAATTGGTCGTGATCAATGGCAGAAAAATACCTAATAAACGATAGAGGTTTGCGCTGGTTTTATGTACCACCATTTCGGTGAATTGCACCACAACCGCAATCACTAAAATAAAGGTCATGGTTGTTAGATACTCTAAACCTAAGGGGGAGAGTATATATGTACTCACGACATAGCTTAGTAAGGAAGCTAAAGTCATAACAAAAGTCGTGGCAAACGACATACCTATCGCGGTTTCAGTTCGCGATGATACGCCCATAAAGGGACATAAGCCGAGAAAATTAACCAAGACAAAGTTGTTTACTAATACTGTGCCAACGAGTAGCAGAAGGTAATCAGTCATTCGATCAATATTTTATCGTGAAAATTCACACTATTATCCGTGTTTATCTGGCAATAAACAACATATGAAGCGTAGGGTTATTCATTTTAATGCGCAGATGTTTATTTGCGATAAAAAAATGTACGGAGGTATGGTGGTGAAAGTGCGTGGTAAATTTTTAATAGGCGAAAAAAAAGCCATTGTAATTGAATGGCTTTAGTTAAAGGAGCTTAAACAAATATTACATTGATGATAAATTTTTAGGCTTACCAATATAAAAACCCTGACAGCCATCAATAAATAGCTTTTCAAGCATAAACTTTTCTTCTTGGCTTTCAACGCTTTCTGCGAGTACGCTAATACTTAGCCTATGTGCCAAGTCGACCATTAAACGCAAGAAATACTGATTGTTTTTATCTTCGTCGATATCACGTGTATAGGTACTATCCATTTTAATAAAATCGGGTTTTAAATCCCTAAAAAATTTAAATGACGTTAGCCCGACACCAAAACGTTCAACGGTAATTCGAGCGCCAACTCGGTGTACCATATCAATAAAGTTTTTACTGGTTTTGATATTTTGTTGTAAGCCATGTTCTGTGATTTCAAAAACCAATTTCGAAGCAATAGTAGCATCGCGTAACAGTCGTCGTTCTAGCCAGATCAAAAAGTGGCCATCATTAATAGAACGAGCGCTAACATTTATACCGAAAAAATGCGTTTGCATATTCTTTTCAGTGATTTCTTTAATCACTGCTTCAATAATCATCCGATCAACGGCGACTATTTTATCAAGTTTTTCAGCCATTGCGAAAAATGAAGCCGTGGGCAGTACGTCATCACTGCTATTTAAAAAACGTGCTAAAACTTCTCCATAGACACGGTTATTAGGGCTGCTAGGTTTAATGGGTTGAACTAGTAGATTAACCCGTTGGTTTTCAATCACGCTATCAATTTCTTGGCGCCAGTTTTGATTACCGTAACTAGCGCTGCTATTTTCTAAAATACTGCTATCAGTTTGGGAAAACCACGAATTTACTTTTTGTGTTTGCGCAACACTAATACCCGTATCGGCTAACGCTAAAAGTTCACCTAAGGGCTTATCATTATCGAAATAAACCATACCAGTGTATGCTACTGAATCTAAATCTGATGCTTGTTGATATTCGTTAAAGCGACCGGTTAAGTCGGTTGCAAAATTTTCTGCACTTTTTAACGTGATATTGGGGATCAATGTTGCAAAATCGGAACTGTTTAAGCGAAATACTTGCGCACCTTTATATCGGCTTATGGCATGTTTCATAATGTCTGCAACTTTGCAGATATAGGCATCACCTTCATGGTAGCCGTGGATCTGGTTTATGGTTTGCAATTCAGAACACCGGGTAATGGCTAAAACGCCAAAATCAGACCGGGAGTCGGCATTTTCAAAAAACTGGATAAAGCGATTACGATTTTCTAGTTTAGTGACAGGTTCAATATAGGCGTTTTTTTCTAGCAGGGTTGTGGCGGTAATTCGGCTGGCGATAAGTGTTTTCAGCTCGGCTAAATGTTGCTGAATTTCAGGTAAATCAATTTCATCATCATTATTTTCTTCTTCAGTATTTTCCTTACCTGAAATAATAGCAGCAAGATCACGCTTTATTTGCTGATTAATTTTTCCCGCTAAACGGCGGTATCGACCAATACTAAATGATGCAGCAACAACAATGAATATAATACTTAAGACAAACACAGCTATTGTTAAATTACGCAGCATAGCTAACCCATCACTAACAGCTAATTGATAACGTAAAGTGAGCGCTGATTTAGGTAATTTTGTTTCGCTAATAGAGGCCAGTATCAAGTCAGCAAATAGTATCGGGCTTTGTTGTTCATTTACTATCGCTTTACCCCCATTGTTAGTGATGCTGATAAAATGATAGTGGTTAAATTTAGCGAGTTGCTTGGCAAAAGCCTCACTGCTCTCAAGATCTATTTGTTGGTCTAGTGTAAGTAAAAACTGTTGATGTTGACTTTGTTTTTCTGAGGTTTGTAATGCTAAAATAACTGCACCAACCAAGGCTACACAGACGCTAAAGCCGAAGGCAAAAAGAAAATTTCTTAAAAGTAGTTGAGAATAGGTATACATATAATTCCAAAATGCTGATACGTGATTTTATATTGGCAATAAGTTAGTCAATGCTAATGATTTTGTAACATGAATCAGGTTAATTTACTAACTATCTGATTATGCCGCAATAATTATTATAGTAATGTTATAAAATTTTACCGCTATTCTTTTCTCTAGCCTGCGCGGAATTTACTATGTACGGACTTATTGTTTGCGAAAATTAACTTGCTATAAAAGCATCAACTCTATATAATTTGCGCAGCTTTAATATAGTAATATCTCACTGAATAGATTTTTATCTAAATTTGATAGATTTTCTAAGATATTGTTATAAAAAATCGAGAGAGTTACTGCTTGGTTTACATCGTGGGTTCAGTGAATAAGCCCCGCGTATTGGGGCTTTTTTGTATCTTAAGCATGTGAAAAAGGTGCAATAGCAGCAAGTGTATCGCTGGGCTATATGCCCTTTTTTTGTTTCTGAACTCTTCCAAATTGGAGAAAAGTGATTGGCTAAATTTGAACACAAATTAACCGCAATGTTACGTCCTGCCGTTGAAGAAACGGGTAAGGAGTTATTAGGCGTTGAATTTATTAGTGCCGGTAACCATTCGGTTTTACGATTATTTATCGACCATGAAAATGGCATCGATGTTGATGACTGCGCAGAAGTCAGTCGTCAAGTAGGGGCTATTCTAGATGTAGAAGACCCGATTAGTAGTGAATATAGCTTAGAGGTTTCATCACCTGGGCTAGACCGTCCATTATTTGACAAAGCGCACTTTGAAGCGGTTGTTGATGAAACGGTAGAAGTCAAAATTTCAATGCCATTAAATGGTCGTCGAAAATTTAAAGGCAAATTAGTTGCCGTTGAAAACGATAGTTTAATTGTCATGGTGGATAACGAAGAATACGAACTCGTTATCAGTAACATAGACAAGTCTCACCTTGTTTATAATCATAAAAAATAAATTTAATATAATGAGAAAGGCTAACTAGCATGAGTAAGGAAATATTACTGGTTGTAGATGCTGTTTCTAATGAAAAGGCATTACCACGAGAAAGCATTTTTGAAGCTATGGAAACGGCTTTGGAAACTGCGACAAAAAAGAAATATGAAGGCGATATCGTTGTTCGTGTCAGCATTGACCGTGCAAGTGGTGAATTTGAGACTTTCCGTCGTTGGTTAATCGTTGACGAAAGTGATACACCAATGGAAAATCCGTATGCTGAAATTAGTTTGGCAGCGGCGCAATATGATGAACCAGAACTCAATGTTGGTGATTATGTTGAAGAACAAATTGAATCAGTTAAGTTTGACCGTGTAACAACACAAACTGCTAAGCAAGTTATTGTCCAAAAAATTCGTGAAGCAGAACGTGGCCTCATTGTTGATGCTTACCAAGAACAAATTGGTGAAATCATCACCGGTGTTGTGAAAAAAGCAAGCCGCGACAGTGTGATTTTGGATTTAGGTAATAATGCAGAAGCGATTATTTACCGTGATGATATGTTACCGCGCGAAAGTTTCCGTCCAGGCGATCGTATTCGTGGTTTACTTTATGAAATTAAACCCGAAGCACGTGGCGCGCAATTGTTTGTCAGCCGCACTAAACCTGAGATGTTAATTGAGTTATTCCGCGTTGAAGTGCCAGAAATTGGTGAAGAAATGCTTGAGATTAAGGGCGCTGCTCGTGATCCTGGTTCTCGTGCGAAAATCTCAGTTAAAAGTAACGATAAACGTATTGACCCAGTCGGTGCTTGTGTTGGTATGCGTGGTTCACGTGTGCAAGCAGTTTCAAGTGAGCTTGGCGGCGAACGTGTTGATATCGTTTTATATGATGACAACCCTGCACAATACGTTATCAATGCGATGGCACCAGCAGAAGTTGCTTCTATCATCGTTGATGAAGACAAAAACACCATGGATATCGCTGTCGAAGAAGGCAACTTAGCGATGGCCATTGGTCGTAGCGGTCAGAACATACGTTTAGCAAGCCAGTTAACTGGCTGGGAATTGAACGTGATGACCGTTGCGGATATGAATGAAAAGCATCAAGCTGAAAACGATAAAGTGTTAACGCTATTTATTGATAAGTTAGATCTTGACGAAGATTTTGCCTTAATGTTAGTTGAAGAAGGCTTTACTTCGTTAGAAGAAATTGCTTACGTGCCAGTAGCTGAAATGCTTGATATCGACGGTATGGACGAAGACACCGTTGAAGAATTGCGTGAACGTGCAAAAGCAGCAATTACTACCCAAGCATTAGCAAGTGAAGAAACACTTGAAGGTGCAGAGCCTGCAGAAGATTTATTAAATCTTGCTGGCTTAGAACGCCATTTAGCGTTCGTATTAGCGAGTCGTGGTATTACAACCTTAGAACACCTTGCAGAGCAAGGCGTTGATGAAATATCAGACATTGAAGAATTAGATGAAACCAAAGCGGGCGAGCTAATCATGGCTGCACGTAATATTTGTTGGTTTAACGAAGAATAACTCACCGGGAGAATTATATAGATGGCAAACGTAACAGTAGAACAACTTGCCAAAGAGATCGGTACACCGGTGGATCGTCTAGTTAGCCAATTGGCTGACTCAGGCGTGAATAAATCGGCAACCGATTCTGTTTCGCAAGAAGAAAAAGAAGTACTACTTGACCACTTAAAAAAGCAACATGGTGATGACTCAACAGCTAGCCCAAGTAAAATGACGCTAAGCCGTAAGAAAAAATCTACATTAGTATTAGGTCATGGTAGCAAAGCTAAATCAGTGCAAGTAGAAGTACGTAAAAAGCGTACTTATGTAAAACGTAGTGAATTGGAAGAGCAGCAGCAAGCAGAAATTGAAGCTAAGGCTGCTGAAGAAGCGCGCATTCAAGCTGAAATTGACGCTAAAGCTAAAGCTGAAGCCGATGCTAAAGAAGCTGAAAACGCACGTGCAGCTGCAGCAGCAAAAGCTGAAGTACATGCAGAAGCTAAAGCCGAGGCAAAAGCAGAAGCAGAAGCTAAAGCGAAACAAGCGGCAATAGCTAAAGCGAAAAGTCTTGAAGAATCAGCAGCTAAGCCAGCACCTGCTGCTGAAACTGAGGATGCTAAAAAACTACGCTTGCAACAAGAAGCTGAGTTAACGGCTAAAGCAGAAGAAGAAGCTAAATTATCAGCTGAAGCGGCTCGTAAACTTGCTGAAGAAAACGAAGCCCGTTGGAAAGAGCAAGAAGCAGAACGTAAAGCGAAAGAAAAAGAAGTGGTACATTTAACTTCTTCGAAATACGCACAAGAAGCTGAAGATAAAAGTGATTCAGCGGATGAAAGTGGCCGTCGTCGTAAGAAGAAAAAGCCAGCCGGTCAAGACAGAAATAACCGTGGACGTAACGCAAGAGGCAAAGGCAAGTTAAGCTTATCTTCACCTCAAAGCTTGAAGCATGGTTTTACAAAACCTGTCGAAATTAAGCTTAATGAAGTGCGTATCGGTGAAACAATTTCAGTGGCAGAGCTAGCCAATAAAATGTCTGTTAAAGGCGCTGAAGTTGTCAAAGCTATGTTTAAAATGGGTGCTATGGCAACCATTAACCAAGTTATTGACCAAGAAACTGCCGCACTGGTTGCAGAAGAAATGGGTCGTGAAGTGGTACTTGTGAAAGAAAATGCCCTTGAAGAAGCGGTATTATCTGATCGTGGTCACTCAGGTGTTGAGATAACTCGTGCGCCTGTTGTTACTATCATGGGCCATGTTGATCACGGTAAAACATCATTACTTGATCACATCCGTGAAGCGAAAGTTGCAGCTGGTGAAGCCGGTGGTATTACTCAGCATATTGGTGCTTATCACGTTGAAACGGGTCATGGTATGATCACTTTCCTTGATACTCCAGGCCATGCAGCGTTTACAGCTATGCGTTCACGTGGTGCTAAAGCAACTGATATTGTTATCATTGTTGTTGCTGCAGATGATGGTGTAATGCCACAAACAATTGAAGCTATTCAGCATGCTAAAGCATCTGAAGCGCCAATTATCATCGCAGTTAACAAAATGGATAAAGAGGGTGCAGACCCTGATCGTGTTAAGAGTGAATTATCACAACACGATGTATTATCTGAAGAGTGGGGCGGCGACGTTCAATTCTGTCACGTATCAGCTAAAACTGGCTTAGGTATCGACGAATTGCTTGACGCAATATTACTTCAATCTGAAGTATTAGAGCTTACCGCTGTTGTTGATAAAATGGCTAACGGTGTTGTTGTTGAATCTAAATTGGATAAAGGTCGTGGTCCAGTAGCGACCATACTTGTTCAAGAAGGTACATTGAACCAAGGTGATATCGTACTTTGTGGTTTAGAATACGGCCGCGTTCGTGCCATGCGTGATGAAAACGGCAATGCGATTCAATCTGCAGGCCCATCTATCCCAGTTGAAATCATTGGTTTAAGTGGCGTACCTCAATCAGGTGATGAAGCGACTGTTGTTAAAGATGAGAAAAAAGCGCGTGAAGTTGCGTTATTCCGTCAAGGTAAATTCCGTGATGTGAAACTTGCTCGTCAGCAAAAGTCTAAACTTGAAAACATGTTTGCTAACATGGCAACAGGTGAAGTTTCAGAAGTGAATGTAGTACTTAAATCTGATGTACAAGGTTCACTTGAAGCAATATCTGACTCTCTACTTAAGCTTTCTACTGATGAAGTTAAAGTTCGTATCATAGGTAGCGGCGTAGGTGCTATTACTGAAACTGATGCAACATTAGCGGCAGCGTCAAACGCAATCGTAGTTGGCTTTAACGTTCGTGCTGATGCAACTGCACGTAAAGTGATTGAAGCAGAAAAAATTGATTTACGTTACTACAGCGTTATCTATGCCTTGATTGACGAAGTTAAATCAGCAATGAGCGGTATGCTTGCTCCTGAATTTAAACAAGAAATCATTGGCTTGGCACAAGTACGTGATGTCTTCAAATCACCAAAAATTGGCGCAATCGCTGGTTGTATGGTGACTGAAGGTATTATTAAACGTTCTGCACCTATTCGTGTATTACGTGAAAACGTGGTTATTTACGAAGGTGAGTTGGAATCTTTACGTCGCTTTAAAGATGACGTACAAGAAGTTCGTAACGGTACTGAATGTGGTATTGGTGTTAAGAACTACAACGATGTACGTGTTGGTGATCAAATCGAAGTGTTTGAAACCGTAGAAATTCAACGTACCCTGTAACTTTATATTATTGCTAATTTCAATTATAGCTTTGTTGGAAGTACTCATTGACGTTCGTCAACTCCGTGCTTCCGCCTCGCTTTAATGGTAATTAGCTTCAATCTAAAGTAACAGTTATTACAGAAAATTATAAAATGGGGGCTTGGCCTCCATTTTTTGCTATAAAATTTATCTCACTTATTAATAGTTTTATAGCGTTATTAGGAGTAGCCATCATGGCAAGAGAATTTGCTCGTACCGATCGAGTTGCACAAGAAATTCAAAAAGAAATCGCGATGATTATTCAACGCGAAGTTAAAGACCCGCGCTTAGGCATGGTAACGGTTAATGCCGTAGAAATTACTCGTGACTTAGCGTATGCAAAAATATTTGTGACTTTCTTTACCTTAGAAGGTCAAAATGTTGATGTTTCAATCGAGGTTTTAAATGAAGCGGCGAGTTATATTCGTACATTATTAGCCAAACGTATTAAAGCGCGCATTATGCCAGAGCTTAGATTTATCTACGATAGCTCGATGGTAGAGGGTGTTCGTATGGGCAATTTAGTCGATAAAGCGGTTGCCCAAGACGTTAAGAACCATGAAGGCGAAATAAGCGAAACTGAAGCTGACGCTGAAGAAAAACCAGAGAGTGAATAACGATGGCTAAGAAAAGAAAAGGTCGTGCTATTAACGGCGTTTTACTGCTTGATAAACCATACGATATGTCGTCAAACAGTGCTTTACAGAAAGTTAAGCGTATTTACTTTGCGCAAAAAGCGGGTCACACCGGTGCTTTAGATCCATTAGCTACCGGTATGTTACCGATATGCTTAGGCGAAGGTACTAAGTTTTCGCAGTTTTTACTCGACACTGATAAAACTTACCAAGTAACAGCTAAGCTAGGTGTACGTACTACGACTAGTGATATTGATGGCGAGGTTGTTAGTGAAAGGCCTGTTGATGTTAGTGCTGAGCAATTGGCAATTGCATTAGATTCATTTCGCGGTGTGACAAAACAAGTTCCATCAATGTACTCAGCGTTAAAGTATCAAGGACAGCCGCTTTACAAGTATGCGCGTGAAGGTATTGAAGTGCCGAGAGAGTCTCGTGATATTACGGTTTTTCGCCTCGATTTACTGCGTTTTGAAGGTGATGAAGTTGATTTAGATATTCATGTATCTAAAGGTACTTATATTCGCACTATTATCGATGATTTAGGTGAGTTACTTGGCTGCGGTGCCCATGTTGCTCAATTGCATCGCAGTGCGGTAGGTAATTACCCAACTGAACGCATGGTCAGCATGGCGCAATTAGAAGCTTTACTTGCACAAGCAGAAAGCGAAGAGCTTGCACCATCAGTTTATTTAGATCCGTTACTGTTACCTATGACAACTGCATGTGACGGCATCCCCGTGGTTTTTGTTGATGATATGTCAGCCAACTTTTTACGCCATGGTAACCCAGTACAATGCTCGGGCGCACCGAGTGAAGGCTTAGTGCAAGTGTTTGTTGGTGATGATGTTGATACCGGTGAGTTTATTGGTGTTGGACACATTGATGACGATGGTTTAGTTGCCCCGAAAAGAATTACCGTCATAGCAACAGAAAATAATTAGTTATACTTTATATACCCAAGGTACTTGGGCATAAACGGTCTTTAAGCTTTAACACTAATGGCTTTAAGGCCGTTTTTTCTCTCGCTATCCTCGCTATCCAAATATGTCATGTTGGGTTTGGCTTGGTTCGGCAAACTTCCTATCAAAAGAAGTGATTTAGTAACAAGCTTTAAATCGTCTTAAACATATCATCGTATTGATTTAACCAAAGCATTGGCCATGCTTTGATCGATATATCTTCAATTTGTTCGTTGGCCGCTTTTCGTTGATTATTCAAGAGTAAATGCTTTGCTTTAATATATTGAATACTGGGTATGTCGCCGGTGTTTAATGGCAGTTGAGCTAATGCGTCATTTAGTTTTTTCAATGCTTGCAGTTTTTTTATCTCATTACCTTGTTCTTGGTAGCAATAGGCCATATTAGCGGCATGTGATAAACCTACTGAAAAATCAGCTATGGTGCTATGAAAATGAACATTGTCACGCTCAAGTAACTCATATAACCCAATTGATTGATTGCAGTCACCCATGTAATAGTGACTCAATGCCAATATTTTTATCAAATCATGGTTATTTTGCTTTTGTTGATATTTTAATTCAAGTTGCTGATGTAATTTTTGCCCTTGTTGCCTGCCCCACATTAGCAGAAATTGAGTGCGTAAATTTACATACTCTGCTTTACTTGAATTACTTAATTTTCCCCAAAAAATTAGTGCATTACCGAACTCGCCTTGCGCTAGGTAATATTTTGCCCAATAACTATTTAAATAGTTGTTGTCGCTGTTAACCGGGTTATTTGTTGCTAATGTTAATAAGTTTTTGCTGGCGACAAAATTTTCTTTAATAAGATAAATATCAACGAAACCTAATTGGCAGGTAAGGTAGTTAGGAAATAGGCGCAAACAATGCTGATATTGCTTTTCGGCATCGTCGATTTTACTCAAATTTACTAATGTATCAGCGAGCGCAAAATGCGTGATATTGGACAACGGATTTATCGATAACGCATAAGAAAATTGTTCGTAGGCTTCGGAGTATCGAGATGATAACCACAACATAAAACCATAATTGTGTCTTGCTATACGTAAGTTTTGGTTAATAGATATCGCTTTTCTATATTCATTCTCTGCAGCATTGATATCTCCGTTGTAGGTATAATATAAGGCTTTTGCCGTATGTCCTTCAGGTAAGTCCGGGCTTAATGCTAAAGATCGGTTAATAGCAATGAGCGCTTTTTGATTTACGCTTGCTAATGGAATGTTTTGATATTGGTGCAGTAGTAAGTAATTCATACCGACTGCAGCATAAGCAAGGGCGTAGTTTGGTGAAATGTCGATAGCTTCTTGATATAAGGTTAATGCGCGACTATAGCCTTCATCGGTGCCTAGTGCCGCGTAAGATTGTGCGGTTAGGAATAAGCTTAAAGCTTGTTCATTATTGGGATGTATACGTCCATTTTCAGGTAAACCTCCAGATAATCCCATGGTTAATGAATGAGTAATGGCTAGGCTAATATTTTTTTGTATTTCAAATAATGAATTTTCGCCAACATCAAAGGTTTTAGACCATAACTGAGTGTTATTATTGCTTTGTATAAGTTGTACTGTTACTCGTTTCACACTATTGTCTGTGCGAACAGAACCCTCTAACACATAAGTAACTCCTAACTTTTCGCCGATAGCTTTTATGTCTATCGCTTTACCTCTAAATTGGAAAGAAGAAGTGCGGGCAATTACTTTTAACTTAGGCACATCAGTTAAGCGATGAATTATTTCTTCAGCCAAGCCATTGGCAAAATGAAAGCTATTAATATTGTTATCAAACACTTCAAAAGGCAGAACAGCAATTGAAGGCGCTAGCCGTTTTGGTTCCTGAAATGAAAAATATTTAAAAGATAGGTAAATCAAAATCAATACAATGCTAGAGCTAACCATTAAAATTGCAAAGCGGGGTAAACGTTTTTTTGTATTTACGCGTGATTTGACTACTGGCGTTGCTATTAAAGCGTCATCAGGAGAAACTTTATAGGAAGTAATTGTTTGAGAGGTTTGCGATGTCGAGTTATTTATTTCAATACTAAATTGTGAAGACGCTTGCCAAATAACTTCAGGAACCAAACGATAACCAAGTTTAGAACGAGTTTCTATAATCGCTCGTTTACCTCGTTTGTCTTGTAGTTTATGTCTGAGTGTTGAGATTAAGGTATTTAACGCGTATTCCGTTACGACAACGCCAGGCCAAACTTGATTGAATAATTGTTCTCTACTGACTAAATTACCATTGGCTTTAGCAAGCACATATAACAAAGCCATCGCCTTTGGTTCAAGGTGATGTTGTTTACCGTTTTTATCAGAGATCACACCTTCAGTAGGAGAAACTTCCCACCCATCAATGATGAAATTATCATTTATGACCATATTTTATCAAATATCCAATTGTCTTCTGACTTCATTTGCTTTACTGAGCGAGAGCTTAACTGCTTGTTTTTAATGGCCAACCACTTAAAGTGTAGTCTTATATTTTCCTTATATAAAAATCATATTAATTTAATAATATTATCAATGAGATGCGATATATTTTATCTTCGGATAATTGTTGCGATTCAGTAGGTTTTATGAACTGTTAGCGGTTTTGTCTTTCGGTAATAACGAAAGGTAATAACGAAATTTAAATCGTTTTTAAGGAAGAAAAAATGCGTATATTTAGTAAAGAAAACACAGGGATAAAGTCGTTAAAATTATCCACATGGTCTATCACAATAATGTTAACTTTGTTACTTACAGGTTGCCCTTGGTTTGATGGTAAGAGTAACAAGGGTGATGACGAAGAGGTTGAGCAAACTCAAGTCATCATTACGGCACCATCGGCCGTTTTTTCAATTTCAGCAGTGTCGGGACAAGCGCCTTTAACTGTTACTTTTACCGACAATTCACTAAATGGCTCGGCCAATATTACTGCATGGCAGTGGGATTTTGGCGACGGAGGTACAAGCTCAATCCAAAATCCGGATCATATATATGAAATGGCTGGTACTTACGATATCAGTTTAATGGTAAATTCTGCTGATGGCAGCGATAGTACAACGATGTTAGCAGCCATAGCCGTAGCGCCAGCAGATACTGAAATTATTGTCACAGTCGTTGATTCTAGAGGCGTTGCTCTTGAGGGAGTTACCGCAACATCAGAAACATTCACCATTGAATCTCAATCATATAATGAGTTAAAGCAGTTATCGATTACCGTTCCTCGCTCAGAGTCACAGGGGGTATTTCGGTTATCCAAAGCAGGTTATACCGATAACTTAGTTTATACCGAACACACCAATTTTTCTAAAGTGGTGTCAGCGACTTTGCTTAAGCGCACACCCGCTATAGAGTTTAATGGCTTTTTCGGAGGGGAAATCATAGGAATTGATGGTGCATCGGTAACTATTTTGCCAGAGTCACTTGTTAAGCCTGATGGCTCAGTTGTTACCGGTACGGTTGAGTTATATATGACGCCTGTTGATACCAGTGACCCCATCAAATCAAAAGCATTTCCAGGCAGTTTTTATGGCTTGCCAGATGCAGATCAAATACCTGTAGGAGAAGATCCACAACAACAACTGTTTTCATATGGTGTCGTGGAATATGCTTTTTTCGCTGACGGAGAAGAGCTACAGCTAAGAGAAGGCATGCAAGCAGAATTGCAACTGCCGTTATACACCACTAAAAATATTTATGAGGAAGATTTGGTAATAGGTGGAATTATACCTCTTTGGATCTTAAATGAAACTACGGGTATATGGGAGCAACAAGGTGAGGGTACTATTATCGCCAATCCAATCGCGGAATCTGGTTTTTCATTAAAAGCCACCACTTCACATTTTACATGGTTTAATACTGATTCATGGGCAAATTCTCTCAGCGGTTCAGGTAATGGAAATGCAGCAATAGAGCCTTGTACAATGTCGGTTAATATTGAAGGGCTTACTTTTGGAGAGAATTTCGAATTTAAACTTACAAATGGCTTTCTTAGCGGACCTATTTCTAGCTTATCATCCTCTATGACTTTTAATAATGATCCGATAAATGCTAGGGTGCCTGGAGGGGCATTAATAACTGTATCGCTAATTAGAGGTGATCAAAGGGTTAGTAGGAATGTCGCATGTTTTGCTTCTGAAATGTCATTCACGATGACTATGCCAGAGATTGCTCCTGAATTTGGAGACTGGGCTGTCAGAGTAGTCCCTGTTTTTTCAAGAGAATCACCAGACTCTCTTTATGAGATCACAGAAAATGAGCTGCTTATCGGTGGAACTTTCTACGGTGACGATGCTGTTGAAGTACAATCGAACCTTATCGGTGCCGAGATTTTAACCTTACCTCAGCAACAATATTTTACAGCTAGTTTTACGCCCGAAGATGAAAATCCAACAACTGTTACCGCTACGCTGTCAAATAGCATTGACAGAACTCAAAGAGTTGACGTTGCTGAATATGTCAGCTCTCATTCACCATTACTTGAATACTTTTACGTTCAACCTACTACTGATTTTAGTTTGAAATACTTTTGGCAAGTAAAAGGTGCGGATAAGGCCAGTATTTCTTATTTAGGTGAAGATGCAAATAATATTGAACCTGCTTTTGTCTTCTACATTGAAAATATGGAGGAAGGATCTTTTAAAAATGGTCAGCTGTTCGGCAAGACCGGTTTTTTGAAAATAGAGATAGAAAATCAATATGGGATCACGGTAAAAATAGCAAGGCTAGCTGAACTGTTTTGTTTCCCAGGGTCTGAACATCCTAATTGCTTATTGTAAAATCAAGAAATGTTTAGCCGTATGATGAAAAAAAGATGTACTTAAATCATGCGGCGATATTAAGCCAAAAGGGTGTGGGAATGAGCTATTCCTGTTCTACTATATGAAACATATTGATTTAGGGCGTTGATATTTTATCGGTAAATTATTGCTATTTTTTATTGTGCTGATAGAATACGCGCTCTTTAGAACGTCTTGCTGATTTAGTGTTCGGCTCGACGCGATTATTAAAACACTAAAATTAAGGTAAATATTATGTCTTTAAACGCTGCTGAAAAAGCTGCTATCGTTGCAGAATATGCACAAGCTGAAGGTGATACTGGTTCTCCAGAAGTACAAGTTGCTTTGTTAACTACACAAATCAACCATTTACAAGGTCACTTCAAAGAGCACATCCATGATCACCATTCACGTCGTGGTTTATTACGCATGGTAAGCCAACGTCGTAAATTACTTGATTACTTAAAAGGCAAAAACGTTACACGTTATACTGCTTTGATCGGTAAATTAGGTCTACGTCGTTAAGACAAGCTTTATTAAATAAAAGCAAAGATTTTCAAAAGGAGCCCATCGGCTCCTTTTTTTCTAGATGATTTTAACTCACGGACATTAATGCTATTGCTACTTGAGCTCAATTTTGAGTGATCTGAATGCTAAAAGTTGATTATGGGTCTTCTGTGTTAAAAACTGGTAATGTAATAATACATCAATACTATCGCGAAATGCTGCTTCATGCAGTGATTAGCAAGGCTTTTAAATAAGTGTTGATTGAAGAAAATGGTAATTTCCTTATCAAAACGATATTTATTTTCCTCGTTAAAATTCGTCTAAAGGAAGCTTCTTGATTATTCAGAATAAAATTAAAAAAAAGACCAAAAAATTCATTGACTCTAAGCATATGCTAACGGGTATTACGACTGCCTCTTTTCTAGAATCCACTGTCGTGCCAATTCCATTAGAAGCAGTATTAATTCCATTAATGCAAGCTCGTCGTGAAAAGCTATGGCTTATTGCGCTAATGGCGACCTTAGGTTGTATCATCGGTGCTTTATTTGGTTATGCGCTCGGTTACTATTTATTTGATGCCGTTGGTGATTGGATTATTGGTACATTTTCAAACCCAGAGCAATTTGACGCTATTAAACAGAAAATTCACGACCAAGGCTTCTGGTTTGTCATCACGTTAGGTATTGTGCCTATACCCTTTCAAATCGCGATGCTTGCTGCTGGCGCGACTAAATATTCACTAACCCTGTTTTTAATTGCCGCTACTATTGCGCGCGCTATTCGTTATTTTGGTTTAGCGGTTATCGTCTATTATGCGGGTGACAAAGCTGAGCGCATGGTCCGTAAACATAAAAGTAAAGCAATGATTATTATTACTGTCATGGCGCTATTGGTATGGGGTGTTGGTTTTTTTCTTTAGCAATTATTATCAAAAGTTTAATAATATTGTTGACGACTAAGTATTGTTTATTATTGTCGTGTTGTTTTTTATCTATAGTCGTAGAAACTAAATAAAGATAGAAACAAATGTGGCAGTAAGTTTTATTTATTAAAAAATACTCCAAATAAAGTTGGAACCTGATTTAAACTGGCATAAGTGAACCTTAATAATTATTCGAAACACATTATGAAATAACTGTGTTAACGTCTTCTGCGCATTGCTCTCGTTGGCGTAGCACAACCGAATAGCAATTATTATAGGATGGCAGCCGCTCAGTACTAATTAATTTGAGTCTAACTTCTTCACCACCAGCGGTCGGTTATTATTTATTATCAGGATTTATGATGCTTTATTAGGTCATATATTTATTAATACGTCTTATATATTATGCGTTTTCTATGCTCTTAAATATACCTAAGTCCCGCAGTTTGCACTGCACAAACAGCCCCCTAGTCCATTTTCGTATAGTGATTTATATTTATTGGACTATGACAAGGCTTTAGTTCGAACGGGCTACTTGATCCACACCCTAAATAGACTACTCGTTTCATTTTAGGGGGCTACAGGTAAATAGTGAATGAGTGCTTGTGCAACAAACCTATACTCAAACTTGGCATCACTCTACATTTAAATGGGGATTTTTGCGTGATAACTTCTACAACTCATGGTTTTAGAGAAAGGCAATAAAGCTGGTACATCGACAGGCTAAATCGCGAGAATGGAGTAGTAGTGCTTGATTTAGTTGCTACTTCAAATGCAAAAGCGCACTTACTCCTTAGAAAACAAGTCCCAACTTTGATCGAAATACCGGTATTGTTGTCAGAAAAAAATCATCTTAAAGTCATAAGGACGTCAGGTATTTTATAGCCGGCTTGCTTACACTGAAGGCTTGTTCAAGCACATTTATAAATGATATCAATAGCAAGTTCAAAGGAGGTACAAATGAATCGGCGTAATTTTATTAAAGCTGGGGCTCTAGGAGCTTTGGGTGTAACAGGTCAGGTAATGGGACACAGTGAACGTTTGATAATGAGCAAAGCAACACCTACCGAAGGTGAGGGACCGTTTTACCCTGTGGTTGCTCAAAAAGATAAGGACTTTGACCTGACTAAAATTACTGGGAATGAAGTAGAGTCCTTGGGAGAGCGTATCTTTATCCGTGGAGGCGTTTTCGATACTGCAGGTAACCCTGTAGAGGGGGCCACAGTCGATTTGTGGTAAGCTAATGCAGCAGGCCGGTATTCGCACCCACATGATCATAATCCGGCACCCGTTGACGATAATTTTCAAGGTTGGGCGATAGTTCCGAGTGCGAAGGATGGAGGGTTCCGATTTAAGACAGTGATGCCAGGTGCTTATCCCGTTGGGGGTGGGTGGTCGCGACCACCACATATTCATTTTAAGGTGACAAAAAGGGGGTATGTTGAGCTAACTACACAAATGTATTTTCCGGGTCAAGCATTAAACCAAGTCGACAAACTGCTTCAGAAAAAGAGTAAAGCGGAACAAAAGCTGATGATTGCTGATAGATCTTCAGACAAGTTGGACACTTTCTACTTTAGGTTAATCATTGAAAAAGCATAACAATGTCAGTCAGCAGTTGCTCGCACTCCTGCTGGCTACGCTGAAGTTGAAGAAACGCTCTATTCACTTAAAGAGAGCTCAACTACTTCTTTTTTTGCAGAAACCTGAATAGTCATCAAAAGCTGCGTCTGATTAATATCAGTTAGGTAATCGACATCGTCACTTATCTCTCCTAGAATTTTAAAATCGTCGTTATTTAGATCGTAGGACCACAATTGATTATCATCGTTGATATCATAAATTATATTGTTTTTAATCACGAAGGATTTGGATTTACCGCCCTGTTTGTTTAATGCTTTAATTTGCTGAGGTTCAACAGCGCCGGGCTGCCAAAATTGCCCCATGTGATCGTAAAGTATCAATCGACCATCCTCACTTTTAAGTGTCCAGAGTACAAACTTATCGCTTACTTCTCTGAAGCCTGACTTGTTTAAGTCGAACTCCACAATTTTTATTATCCCTTCGATCCTTAATGCTATTAATGCACTATTGTTTTTACTATCCCATTGGTAAAGTCGGATCGCTGGGTGTTCAATTGGAATGGTTTTTTGAGTTGAATCTAGAAATACCTGTGTAAGTTCGTTGTTGGCATTGACTAAAAGACTTTTACCGTCTGCTGCCCAAGCAATCCCATTGATATAAGTATCCATCGGAAAATCTGTGAGCTTTTGAGGACCTTTTCCATCGCTTATCCAAAGCTGCTCTTCGCCTGATCGTTCCGACCAGAAAGCAATTAGCTTCCCCCTGGGTTGAAAAACTGCATTGTCCTCTCCAAGGTTTGTACGCTCAAAGCTTGCAGAGTTGTGATGCTGATTCGATGAGGATAATTTTGTGTGGTTCTGTTCTGATTGAGACTGTTTTGTTTGTGTTTCAGAATTTTGTGTTTGCGGACTTGTCTCTGCGATTTCATTAAGCGGTATTAACACGACATCACTATCATAGGGCCCTTTGAGCATGAGTAGTCTTTTACCGTTTGGATGAAATTCAGGCTGGTCCATTCTATCACCAAAGGGTAAGTTGATTTTGGTGACCTTTCCTTCATAAGAAAGCGTAAAGAGTTGTCTGCCCGTGCTAAAGAAAAGCTGCTTGTTTAAAGGATCAAAATTAGGGTAGAGAAGGCGGAATTTTGCTATTTCCTGTGGGCGCTCAATAGGGTGACTGGATAAAAGTTGCCCGTCAGGACTGAGCAGTTCGACATATTGCTGACCATCTTTATGAATACGCGCCACAGCGATCAGATCATCTGCGACGGAATAAGCATAGTCGATTATATTGCCATCATTGGTAGCGTATAAGTCAGTGCTTTTATTCAAACTTGGAGAATAATTAATTAACTTCCAGCGGTTTGAATCTCTTTGCATCAGGGTAATATTGCCGTCATTTAACCAGGTAGGTTTCTTTAATATTGAATTTTTACACTGCAGAATTACACTAGGCTGCTGAGTACTTTCAAGCGCCTTATCAAAATCTAAACTTACCAAATCGTAGCAATCTTTTTGGGTAACAGGCTGGTTACAAGGTTCGGTTGCTAAAAATACCAGTTTCTTGCCGTCTTTAGAAAAACTATGGCGACCATAAGCCCCCCATTCTTTGGTCAGTTGGATTTCTTTTTGCGTGTTGATGTTTTTGGCCCATATTTTATTTACACATTGCTTATCTAAATAACGATGGAAAACAATGTAGTTTCCATCAGGTGTATAGGTGGCATCAAATTCTTTGTCGTCAGTGGCGGTAAGCGAGCGCAACTTATCAAAAGTTAGTTGTGGCGTTTGTTTGGGAGTTAGATTTTGATAGCCAATAATAGCTAGAATAATAACCCCTGCGACCATAGAAATCAGTTTTAAAGCCACTCGCGATGGCGCAGAATGATGAGCTAAATCTGGGTCAGTGCTGTCTTTAATCAGGGGTTCGTCGACGGTATCTTCTTGGGAGTTGTGGTTGCTTGTAAAGACATCGCTTGTAACATCAGTGCTTGTCGAATTGACATTGTTCTGCCATCGAACCTCAACCTCCAGGCTATAACCTTGTTTAGGATGGGTTTTAATAAAGGATTGGTTGTCCTCACCCAGTGCTTTTCTTAATTGAGCGATGCTTCTCTGCAATGTATTTGGTGTTACCACAGTATTAGGCCACACTGCTGATAATAATTCATCATGGCTAACGACTTTATTGGCGTTTTTGGCTAGGTAAGTTAACACAGCCAATGCTTTAGGTGGAATCGTCTGTGACTGCTTTTTCTGGGTGATTTGATTGCGAGTTAAATCAATAAAAAAATCACCGACCCAATACTGTGTGTCCATGTATGTGTTTTCCATGATGAATATTGACGTTTATACTCAAGCCATCTCAATATGCTCGTTTCAGGGCTACTGAATCCTCCATCTTGAGGTGGTTTGGGTATAATAGTCAGTTAAAACAAGAGGCTCACCTTAGCATGAAGTTTAATTTTTGCTAAGCCTTATACCATTTTGATTAAGTTGTTTCCCACTCAGCGAGAATTAAAAGGCTTATAGGTAAGACATTTATTTTAGAGAATGGCACTCCCTTGTTAAAATCAATAACACAGCGTATAAGCCTTTTAAACTCGCCCTTGGGAGCTCATTAGCAAACTGATAACATCACAAAATGAATGAAATATAGAATGACTATATTTAACTCATTTTGTTTGTTCTAAGCTCGCTAATGTAGCTCTGAGTTGGGAATAAATTTAATCAAATTGGTATTCATTTGCTACTGATACTGAAGGGATATCCATTGTCACTAATATACCCGTTACCATTCAAGATGCATGTTTCAGAGGGCTTGAGTAATTTCAATTCAAGGCACTGTGATGAAGGAATGGTTATTCCCTTGTAAATCACAGTCACGATGAAGTGATGTTGCTCAAACCCTTCTTCGATGGGTTTTAAATGCCTTTACGCTACAGTAAATAATCAATACATAGAGTCACTATGTTTGAATTATTCTCCTTGCCTAAAGGCATTTTAATTCCCACTGAAATCGAGCACTTTGAATGGTAACGGGTATAGGTTAAATGATATAGAGCAAGAAGCTTTAGCTCATGCAATTTCAGAAAGCCCCTGAGTAAAATGGGATGGTCATCTAACGCAGTCGGACGAATTAAAGCAGGCGATATAAGTGCAATCAAAAACGTACTTATCGCCGTCAGAACAAAATCATCTAAAAGTCATAAGGACGTCAGGTATTTTAAGGTCAGCTAGCTTAAATTGACTCTTCAATCACATTAAAGCGAAGTTAAATAATTCGTTGATTTCAAAATAAGGAAAAATTATGAAGCGTATTAGCACTGCAACTGTTCTACTGCTTTCTATTCTAATGATGAGCGGAACTAGTTATGGCCGAGATGAAAATCCCATCCCAGATGGTTCCTATCTCGGACAAACGCCACCCGGCTCAACACCTGAGATGTTTGCGCCCGGTATTGTTAATACGGAGGAATTTATTGAAATTGAGGGCATGTTCGGAGCGGATATGAATACATTTTATTTCGTCAGGGCTGATGAAAAAGAAGTTTATTCCTTGAATGTCATTGAATATATAAATAATCAATGGCAGAAGACTGTTGTCAAACAGGGAGTGAGCGAGCCATCCATTTCTCCCGATGGCAAGACCATCTATTTTGCCAATAATTATATTGAGCGCACCAGCGACGGTTGGTCGGAGCTAAGAAATCACGGCGCACCTTTCGAAGATATCGACATTATGAGGCTTTCAGCGTCTGCGAACGGCACTTATTATTTCGATACCTTTACCCCAAAGTTTGATACCCCTATTCGCTATTCACGTTTGATAAACGGTAAATATGAACAACCGAAGTCACTGGGCCCGCAGTTTGGCATCGGCAGATATAATGCCCACCCTTATATTGCGCCGGATGAAAGCTTTATTATTTTTGACAGCGTCAGAGAAGATGGACAGGGCAGATCTGACATTTATATCAGTTATCGCGCGGCTGATGGCTCATGGGGCCCTGCCATTAATATGGGCGACAAGATAAATACCGCTCATTCTGAAAAAAATCCAAGTTTATCACCCGATGGACAATTTCTATTCTTTGATAAGCGGACAAAACGCGGAAACGAAGAGGTAAATATCTACTGGGTGGATGCACAAATTATTGAAACGCTAAGGCCCAAATAGAAAACCATAATACAAACTCAGCCAGCGGAGCAAGACTGGCTAATCTAACATTGCCCGCTGAGTAGTGTGTAGCATCTAGTAAACTGAGTAGTTCACCATAAGTACATCTTAAATGGACTACTCAGAGACCGTTTCACGGAGCGTTCAAATCATATAGAAACAATCATGCAATGTAGGCAATGGTGGCTTTGTTGACTATCAAGATGAAGGTAGCTCAACGTCTTATGAATACAAAATACAGCTCAAAAATCTATTGCTTTTAATGTATGTCGTATCAAAGTGAACATAAAACAGGGTTGTTTTGACCAGTGAATTAGCTCAGGTTTGTGGCTACAGCCCTTAGAGTTATATTTTAGAAGTTAGCTATTTCAAAGTTTAATTAAGTTTTTTGAAATGTATTTTCGGCGCTTAAACGTAACAATTCCCGTTTCCGATTTAATTTAACGGTTTCCATCTTTATTCAACTTTAACAATAGTGTTTCAATCAGATTCATAATACGGACATTATTGGCATTATTTTTCTAAACAGATATACCCAAATTACAGAAGTAGGTAAACTTCTCGACACTTTATTCTTCAGGTACTTGCTTTCATGCCAATGCTTATTTTCGTCACCTTAATGTGGGCGTTTTCTTTTAGTTTGATTGGGGTATATCTTGCTGGACAAGTTGATGCTTGGTTTTCGGTATTGATGCGCGTAGCCCTTGCTACGCTGATTTTTTTACCGTTTTTGAAGTTGTCTCAAATCAAGGCGAAAGTTGCTTTGCAACTTATGATCTGTGGGGCCGTGCAACTGGGCATCATGTATGGTTTTTACTATCAGTCATTTTTATATCTTTCGGTGCCTGAAGTTTTACTGTTTACGGTTATGACACCAATTTATATCACGTTGCTCAATGACCTGCTTGATCGTAGACTCAATGTCGGCTTTATTATCAGCGCATTATTGGCTGTTTTTGGTGCCATCACTATTCGCTATCAAGGAATTGATGAGGGATTTTTAAAGGGCTTATTAATTGTTCAAGGGGCAAATATGTGTTTTGCCGCAGGGCAGGTTACTTACAAACGCACCATGGCAAAACAGCGCATAGATTTAGCGCAGCGCACGGTGTTTGCTTGGTTTTTTATCGGTGCATTGGTTGTGGTTATTCCCTGTTACTTGCTGCTTGGTAATCCTGATAAGTTGCCAACCACGGCACTGCAGTGGTCTATTTTAACTTACTTAGGACTTGTCGCTTCTGGTATTGGCTATTTCGCTTGGAATAAAGGGGCCACACAAGTTAGTATTGGTACATTAGCGGTTGCCAATAATTTATTAATTCCTGCAGGTATTCTGGTCAATGTCATATTTTGGAACCGCGAAGCGGATATTGTTCGACTTACCATAGGTGGCGGAATTATCTTATTAGCGCTACTGGTAAATGATAAGTTTAATCATAAAATTCAACAAGCAAAAACATGATCACTTTGCCTATTCACAGACGTTTAGTGAACACTTACTGAATGCTAACTTCTTTGCTCTAAAAACACGCGAGGTGGTCAGATTGGCAATATGCTATACCTGAGCAATAAAATTGTACTCGTGGAACATATACTTATCAAAGCTCAAACTGCTCTAGCAAACCTACTTAGAGGCTAAATATTATACCGTTGTCGACGCTAATATTACGCCAAGTCAAAGAATAATTTACTGGCTAGACTAAAATCTCATTAACTTTTGATGAGGACTTCTCTATGACATCTATCCCTGAGTTTATGACCGCTAAACATCGTGAATGCGATGAGTTTTTTATCCAAGCCGAGAACGCTATTGCCGATAATAACTGGTTGTTAGCCAAGCAAGCATTTAGTCAGTTTTCGGCAGAATTAACCATACACTTTCAAGCCGAAGAAGATATTTTATTTCCTGAATTTGAGCAAGCCACCCGCATTACGCAAGGACCTACACAGGTTATGCGTGGCGAGCACCAACAAATGCGTACCTTGGTTGCTGATTTGTTGGTGGCGCTTAGTGCTGAGGATAAAGATGCCTATATTAGCGTCTCTGAAACTCTTATGGTGTTAATGCAACAGCATAATATGAAAGAAGAAATGATGTTGTATCCTATGAGTCAGCAGCGAGTTCCTGCACCGGATGCCCTACTAACTCAAGTTATTGAGCACTGTCAAATAACTGAAAATGGTTAATTAGCAGGGATGAAAACCATAGCTGTCAATGTCAGTGCATTGGCTCCACCTGAGCCGATGCAGGTAATTTTGTCTTCGTTGGTCGAGTTACCCAACGGCGCTGTGCTAAAAGTAAGCCACCGGCGAGAGCCGTTTCCGTTATATGAGCGGCTGCTCGCAAATGGTTGGCTGTATTATTGCGAGCACGTCTCAGATGAAAGCTTTGTTATTTATATTGCTCATGAGCAAGACAAAGCGCAATTTGGCGCTTATATCGACTCAAGTGTTCAACCTTAATCTATTTACTCAAATTAATTTCGTCATTATTGAAAACTTAACTTTTGCAGCATGCTTATGAATATTGCTAATTTATCATTTAGTGCTTTACCACCAATCAACGTGCCATTTCGACATTTTATTAGTGCGGTTATTTTTTTGCTGCTAACAGCACTTCTGATACTAATTTCGGGTGAAAAAATTTGGCTGAGTCGATGGCAGCCAATTTTGTTAGCGATTACCCATCTATTTACTTTAGGTTTTATCTCAATGGTGATGATGGGAGCTATCTACCAATTTCTCCCAGTTATTGGTGGCGTTGGTATTACTAACGTCCGCAACGTTGCCACTGTGTCTCACTGCCTCCATACCCTAGGGACTTTAACGCTTTCATGGAGTTTTATTACTCCAAGTACGTTTGCTCGTGTTCTCGCTATATTAACTTTAGGTATTGGCTTTGGTTACTATATTTTTTCTGTGGCTCGGGTATTAATTAAAAAGCTGAGCCAAGGGCCTGCTATTATCGGTCTCAGGCTTGCAATACTATCGTTAACTTTTGTTGTCGTGTTGGGGGGACTTTTTATTGGGCAAAATAGCTTAATGCCCTATGTGAATATCAGCTTTTTTGCGGATAAAAGCTATACCGACATTCATGCTTTGCTGGGAGGTTTTGGTTGGGCAGGGGGGCTGATTTTAGCGGTTAGCTTACAAATAATTCCTATGTTTCATGTTACGCCTAGCTTTCCTAAATGGTTGGCGAAGTATATGCTAGCCACTTTAATCAGCTTATTACTCTTGTTGTTTTTTTTTAAAGCCAATAGCGTGGGCGGACAAGTAATTATTGCTTTTGTATTAGTTACCTATGCTGTTTTTAATTTAGCCTTTCTAAGGTTGTTTAAGCAGCGAAAGCGTAAGGTTGTTGATACCAGTATTCACTTTTGGCAATTTGCCGGTAGCAGTTTTTTGGCGTTGACCTGTTTATATTTCTTAGCTGATGATTTTTATCAGCAAGTGTTTTCTGGTAATAAGGCCTTGCTGCTTAGTGCGGTGTTTATCTATTTCTACCTGATCAGTATTATTGAAGCAATGCTGTTAAAGATAGTACCTTTTCTAAGCTACACACATTTGCAAAATCTATGCTTAGCTGACTTTAATGCGATGAGCCATTTACCTTATATGCATGATCTATTGCTGAAAAAACATAGTCGACTGTTATTTAAATTCCATATTTTATCATGCGTTTTGTTGATATTGACGATAGCCGTGCCAAGGTTTTATTGGGGGTTTTCCTGCGCTATGTTAGTGGAGTTTAGCTGGCTGCTTTTTCTTATTATTCGTAGTCTAAATTTATATCGACGCTGCTTAATGAAAATAAAAAACATGGCGGTATGAACAGCGAATTTTACTGCTAAGTTTTACTGATGGATATTTGTGCAAAGAACTACTGTAAGTACGAAATATGCGCTATAAATTGAGGTTTTTAGTGTTTAAATTCAACATTTGTGCTTTCGCGCTAGTAAAAACATAACTGTTAAGTATAATGTGCGTGCAAATTTTGTATTTGCAAAAAACTAATCAATCAAACTGTATAATTTTTTGTTCAACTTAGGGTTTAACTTACCGGTTAGCCGCTTAATATTTTAATGAATATTTAGATCATTAACTAAGTGAATAAATAATTGTACAGATTGATTAAAATCTAAAAATATTTAAGGAACTCCTCTATGTTCAAACCAGTTACTAAAACTTTTGAATTCGGTCAACATACCGTAACTTTAGAAACGGGCGTTATTGCTCGTCAAGCCACTTGTGCCGTTATGGCTAGCATGGACGATACGTCAGTATTAGTCTCTGTTGTTGGTAAAAAAGAAGCAAAACCAGGTCAAGATTTTTTTCCATTAACGGTTAACTACCAAGAGCGTACTTACGCTGCTGGTAAAATACCAGGTGGTTTCTTTAAGCGTGAAGGTCGTCCTTCAGAAGAAGAAACATTAATCTGTCGTCTAATTGACCGTCCAATTCGTCCTTTATTCCCTGAAGGGTTTACTAACGAAGTTCAAGTTGTTATCACTGTTGTTTCTGCGAACCCAGAAATTGCCCCTGATATCATTGCTTTATTAGGTACTTCAGCAGCATTAGCTATTTCAGGTATGCCTTTTAGCGGTCCTGTCGGTGCAGCGCGTGTTGGTTATACTGACGGCAAATATATTCTTAACCCATTACAATCTGAGTTAGCTACCTCGCAACTAGACTTAGTTGTTTCAGGTACAGATTCAGCAGTATTAATGGTTGAATCAGAAGCTGACGTTCTTTCTGAAGAAGTAATGCTTGGCGCTGTTATGTTTGGTCATGAACAAATGCAAACAGCTATTACAGCAATCAAAGAAATGGCTGCTGAAGTTAACAATCCTAAATGGGAATGGACTGCTCCAGTTAAAAATGCTGATTTAATTGCTAAAATTGCTGAGCTTTCTGAAGGCCAAGTAAACGAAGCTTACCAAATTACTGAAAAAGCCGTACGTTACGAAAAGATTAAAGAAATTCGTGATGGTGTTGTTGCATCTTTATTAGCTGAAGATGCTGAACTTGACGTACAAGAAGCAAAAGATTTATTCCATGACCTAGAAAAAACAGTTGTTCGTGGTCGTATCACTCAAGGTTCACCACGTATTGATGGTCGTGACCCAGAAATGATCCGTGCTTTAGATGTTATGACGGGTGTATTACCACGTACTCATGGCTCTGCTGTGTTTACTCGTGGTGAAACGCAAGCTTTAGTTGTTGCGACTCTAGGTACTCAACGTGATGCACAACGCCTTGATACTATCATGGGTGAAAAAACTGATAATTTCATGCTTCATTATAACTTCCCTCCATACTGTGTTGGTGAAACCGGTTTTGTTGGCTCTCCTAAGCGTCGTGAAATTGGTCATGGTCGTTTGGCAAAACGCGGCATGTTAGCTGTTATGCCTTCAGCTGAAGAATTCCCATATTCAGTTCGTGTTGTGTCTGAAATCACTGAATCGAACGGTTCATCTTCAATGGCTTCTGTATGTGGTACTTCATTAGCATTGATGGATGCAGGTGTACCAATTAAAGCCTCTGTTGCTGGTATTGCTATGGGTCTAGTTAAAGAAGGCGATGACTTTGTTGTTCTTTCTGACATCTTAGGTGATGAAGATCACTTAGGCGATATGGACTTTAAAGTAGCAGGTACTACCGGTGGTATTACTGCACTTCAAATGGATATTAAAATTGAAGGTATTACGCAAGAAATCATGCAACTTGCTTTAAACCAAGCAAAAGCAGCGCGTAATCACATCTTAGCTGTTATGGATGAAGCTATTGGCGGACATCGTGATGATATCTCGCAATTTGCTCCACGTATTCATACCATGAAAGTTCCACAAGATAAAATCCGAGACATTATCGGTAAAGGTGGCGCAACTATTCGTCAATTGACTGAAGAAACTGGCACTACCATTGAAATTGAAGATGACGGTACCGTTAGAATCGCTGCAACTGATGGCGAACAAGCTAAAGATGCTATTGCACGTATTACAGCACTTACAGCAGAAATTGAAGTAGGTACCATTTATACTGGTAAAGTTGTACGTATCGTAGATTTCGGTGCCTTTGTTAACGTATTACCAGGTAAAGATGGTTTAGTACACATTTCTCAAATCTCTGAAGAACGTGTTAACGCTGTTAGCGACGTATTGACAGAAGGTCAAGATGTGACTGTTAAAGTACTTGAAGTTGACCGTCAAGGTCGTGTACGTTTAAGTATGAAAGAAGCTGCTGAAAAGCCAGCTACGCCAGCATCTGACACTGACAACGCAGAGTAATTCGTCTGCTATAAAGTCAGTTGATTAGCTGTATGACAAAAATATAGCTAATTTCTTGTCGATAAAAAGGGAGCTTAATTGCTCCCTTTTTTATATACTCATGGGCAAAATACCTACTAGGATTGTGTTTTTCGTGCGCTTACTTCTTAAAAATAAATTTCCCAACGCTTTATTATCCCAAGTATTACTGGTTTCAAGCTTATTGTTCGCTCAGGGCTGTACTTCAACTAACAATCAGCAGTCTGCTATTGGGGAGTTAATCATTGCTGAACCTATTGCCATTAATGTTAAAGACGAAATAGCATTAGAGCGTATCACTCAAGTGCTACAGCGTGCTAAAATTAACGATGAACAACGAGCTGAGTTGTATTATCAACGTGGTATTAAATACGATAAATTTGGTTTACGTGCCTTGGCACATAACGATTTTAATCAAGCTATTGGCCTAAAGCCTGACATGGTTGATGCCTATAACTTTTTAGGTATTCATTTCACTCAACTACAAGAGTTTAACCAATCTTACGATGCTTTTGATTCGGTAATTGAATTAGATCCCAGTTATGAATTCGCTTATTTTAATCGCGGTATCGCTTTATACTACGGTGGTCGTCCTAGCCTCGCAGCAGATGACTTTAAAGCGTTTAGAAAATACCAACAAAACGACCCATACCGCGTATTGTGGCAATATTTAGCTGATATCGAGTTAGATCAACAAAAGGCTGATCAAGATTTAACGGTTGCTGCACAATTAATTGCTGAAAACGTCTGGGCAAAAAAGGTTATTAAGCTTTACTTAGGTAAAATGACTCAAAGTGACTTTATTGCGCATCTGACTGATAATGTTAATACTAATGAAGCGTTAACAGAGCGTTTGTGTGAAGCCTATTTTTATTTAGGGAAATACAGTCAGATGAAAGGTGATGCAAGTGCAGCTATTAACTTTTTTAAACTGGCGTTGAGCACTAACGTTTATGAATTTGTTGAACACAGATACGCTAAACTTGAGCTAGACTTGATGCGCCAAAATATGCAACAAAGCAGTGCTCCATAATCATTTTTTAGCACATGAGTGCCAATAAAAAAATTAAAGTAACAATAATAAGCTTGGTAAGTTTAGCTTTTATAATCTTATTTAGCTTATTACTTTTCATTACTGATTTTCGTGGCAAGATAGCTAATGCAACAATCACTCGCCAACAATTGTCCCTACTCGAAAGTTTCGACCTAATTACCGATACAAAAGCACGATTAACAGAATTGTTAGCAACTAAAAGTCATCGTGCATGGTTGCATCTAGCAAAGCTGCATGCAAATAATAGTGCCGACACTGCATACCAATTAGCTGAATATTACCGTCAGCACAACGCAATAAATTCTGCACAGTTATGGTATCAAGTCGCGATACGTCAACAACATATTCCGGCTCGAATTGCATTAGCTAGTCGCTATTTTGACCAGAAAAAATATGCTGATATTAAACCCTTGTTACTGCCTATTATTGATAATACACAAGCACTAAAAATACTATATAAACTTGCGTTGCACAAAGGCGATATGTTGTTTATCAAAACTTATAAAGACAAATTAGCGAGTGGAGCTAATCATAAATTTTATCGTGAATTAGAACAGTTTTCAGTATTTAGCGCTAACTCGGTAAAAGTGATAAGTGAACAAAATATTGCCCCTAATTTGTCATGCGTTATTGATGTTCAGCTTTTCGCAACAAATTTAACTGGTCTAAGGCACGGCACACAGTTAATTTCTGCATTTGAGCAGCACACACTAGCTCAGACTATTTGCCTGCGAAAACCGAAATATATTGCCGCTGATGATGTTAATTGCCAACATCAGCCTAATGAAAAAATCACCTGTAATGCGACAGCGTGGGTTAGACAAAAAAGCATTAACACACGTTACCTTGGCTTAATTGTTGAAGTAGGCGGTGCTAATGTTGACAACGGCATTATGTATATAGATCAGGCAGACAATGTTGATGTGTTAGTGCATGAACTGAGCCATTTAGTAGGTTTTGTTGATGAGTATCCACTACCTAGCAAACACCAAAAGTGTCAGCAATTTCAGCAGGCACCTTTTGCTCATAATCTAGTGGTTTTATCTGAATATTATCAGGGTGAACGCAACATTTTAAGAGCAAAGATATTGTCGCAGATACCGTGGCGTAGTTTTATTAAAGATTCGACCCCCATACTGTCTAAACATCAAAAGGGCTGGCGCTTGTCAACACCGAAAAAATATCATGACGAGATAGGAGTTTTTACCTCAGCTTCATGCGACAAGCAAAATGCAATTCAAGCATTTAAACCGTTAGCACAAAGAACAAAACTGCAATATTTTGAACTAGTGTTCCCAGACACATATATAGATATTATGCTGTTAGCCCCTCGTCGTTACTTGATGCCCAGTTATCATTTTAATGTCAGTAGAGATTTAGTCGAAAAAGGTGATTATTCTAAAGCGCGGGAGGTGTTAGAGGTTACGTTATTTGACTAATTAAAATTTAGCCAATTGAATTTATTACCTATTATGTAATTATTACTCATTGGCTAAATTTTGACGCAATATTTATAAAACTTAATTAGTGTGCTCTTTCAATAGCGTTACTTTAGCTTCATGCTTTAAGTTTGATGTTGCATTTACGTATTTTTGCTGTTGTATAACAATGTTACTTCTTACTTTTGCGATTGGCCACATAGTGTTGTTGTTAAAGGTTGATAGCTCTTGCTCTAACGCTGCTTTACTATTTTTAGGCGAGCTAACTTTTGTTGTATTAATAAACCATGAGAATAGTGACATACTGCAGGCTCCTCGAATTATCTATCTTAAGTTATAGCGTAAATTAGCTGTTTTTGCCGAATATAGAGTAATATTTTTCCTGATATTTCTATATTCACTGAGTCTATCAGCGCTAAGTTACGATATAATTACGGCAACTTAATGAAAGCAATATTATATTTTTATGGAAAAATTTTCTTTTACGCATTTTCGTGAACAATTTCCTATTCTGGAAAGTTTAGTTAATGATAAGCCGTTAGTTTATTTCGACAACGCCGCGACAACTCAAAAGCCTATTTGCGTGATCGACAGCCATAATGATTACTATAAACAAAGCAATGCGAACGTGCACCGCGCTTCCCATGCCTTAAGTGCGAAAGCCACATCATGCTATGAAAGCGCTCGAAAAAAAGTGGCTAAATTCATTAACGCTAATGCTGATGAAGAAATTATTTGGACCAAAGGCTGCACTGAAAGTATTAATTTGGTGGCGCAAAGTTGGGGGCGTTCAACATTAAAGTCAGGTGATGAAATCGTCCTAAGCTACAGTGAACACCATGCTAATATTGTCCCTTGGCAAATTGTTGCAGAGCAAACAGGCGCTGAAATTAAAGTGTTGCCATTAACTAAAACGGGCCAAATAGCCCTTAATGACTTAGAAGATATTATCGGTGAACGTACCCGCATTATTTGCTTTGGTCATATATCTAACGTCGTGGGGCGAATTAATCCTATTGAAGCGATCATTCGAGTTGCCAAAAAATACCAAGCATTAACCTTAATTGATGGCGCGCAAGCTATTGCGCACCTTAATGTTGATGTTAGGGCGTTAGATTGTGATTTTTATGTGTTTTCTGCACATAAAATGTACGGCCCAACAGGGGTTGGTGTGCTTTATGGTAAACGAGAGTTATTAGAAAATATGCCTCCGTACCAAGCGGGTGGCGAAATGATCAAATCCGTGAGCTTTACACAAACAACATTTAACCAGTTACCACATAAGTTTGAAGCAGGCACGCCCAATGTTGCAGGTATTGTAGCGTTTGGTTCGACAATAGCTTTTCTTGAAAAACAAGATCATGTTGGTTTATTAGCCTATGAAGACCACTTGAAGCAGCATTGTTATCAGCAGTTATCAACAGTCAATGAACTCAAATTTATAGTTAATGAAGTCCCTGATATTCCACTATTTTCATTTACACTTATGGGGCATCATAATCATGATGTTGCTGCCGCGCTCGATAGTGTCGGCATTGCCGTTCGTGCCGGTCATCATTGTGCAATGCCACTTATGCAGTACCTTAATATAGCTGGCTGCATACGCTTATCTTTATCTGCATACAATAGTGTAGGGGAGATAGATTTTGCGATAGAAGAATTGAAGAAATTGCTTAATGCTGGAATAGAACCGGCCCAAGTATTAAACCCATTAACAAGCAAAGATGTGGCTAATATACGCTCAACGAATAGCAGCTTAACGATTGATGAGCTACTTTCAAGGTTTGCTAAAGCGAAAAGTTGGGACAGTAAGCATCGAGAAATTATGATGCTAGGTAAGCAACAACAGCGTTTACCTACCGAAATAAAAACCGATCACTGGTTAGTTTCTGGTTGTGAAAGCGATGCTTGGTTAGTGTGCTCTGAAGAAAGTGATGGGCTATTTTACTTTCAGGGCGATAGTGACGCTAAAGTGATCAGAGGTTTGTTAGCTATTGTTTTGACGGCGGTTAATAACAAAAGTGCATTGGAAATAGCCGCTTTCGATATGGACGATTATTTTTCTAAGTTGGGTTTATTACAACACTTAAGTCCTTCTCGAGGTAACGGATTACGGGCTATTGTGCAGAGAATTTATCAATTGATCACTGTGTAGCTATACACGTATGATGAGCTAACGTTCTGCGTTAGCTCAGTGCTTTTTTCAAGTATTTATCCATCGCTTTAGCAACGGCAAAGAAGGCAAAACATGCGGTAACATGTGTTGCAGCGCCAAAGCCGCCGCTGCAGTCTAAGCGCATGGCGCCATCGTTCGATTGCTTTGCATGACAAACATTACCTTCGGCGTCAGGGTAGCGTAACTGCTCACTGGAAAATACCGCATCAATCGAGAATTTGCGTTTTACATTACGTGAAAAATTGTATTCTCGACGCAATTGGTTACGTACTTTGGCGAGCAGTGGATCTTGATATGTTTGACTTAAATCAGCTGTGGCAATTTTACTAGGGTCAACCTGACCACCGGCACCGCCAATGGTAATAATAGGCAATTTATTACGCTTACAATGGGCAATTATGGCACTTTTAACGTTAACGGAATCAATTGCGTCGATAACATAATCAAACGAATTTGACAGTAATTCTCTAACATTTTCGAGTGTAACAAAGTCTTCGACCGTGCTAACTAAGCAGTCAGGATTAATTTGCATTATTCTATCACGCATGACATCGACTTTACTTAAACCAACGGTGTCGGTTAACGCGTGAATTTGACGATTAATATTGGTAACACATAAATCATCGAGATCAATTAAGGTTATTTGCCCAACACCGTTACGTGCTATAGCTTCAGCAACCCAAGAACCAACACCACCGATGCCAATCACACAGAAATTGGCTTGTCGAAGCGCTTCGCTCTGGCTGTTACCATATAATCGAGCAATACCACCGAACCTTAATTGATAATCTGACATGAGTATTCCACTAGCTTGAAAATTCGCTGTGCATTATAACAGGCCAGTATAGTAAAGCTAAGAGTGTAAACAGCAAATTCCTCGATAAATCAGACATTTTTTTTCTTTGACCTTTACTTCGTCTTTGTCTATTCCGCTTAGGTATTTATTTAGTTTATTCTCGATATTGAAACTTATGATGGCCAACGCAAGGTATGCTAACGCTAAATAGACAAAACTGCTGGTTATTTCAGCGCTTGTTAATATCGGTAGCAACGCAAGAGTAAAGATGAGTAGAAAATATAGCCATAAAAGTAATGTTTTTATCGATTTGATCAAAGTTATCATAATATTAATCTCGGTAATTAACGCTCTTATTTGTTGAAATAACATTGTAACGCTTGTAGTGAGCAAAAAGAGGTGGCATATTTGACATTATTACTGGTGATAGTGCCAGTTGATCTAAGGTGATTAGAATGAATGTCTATGTTTTAGCAAGCAATCAATGTGTCGTTTCGGCTGTTTATGGCTTAATTGACGTATTTTATGCGGCAAACTATTGTCATGAACAGCGTTATTGTAATCGTGATTATGACGCGATTTCTTGCAAAATAGTGACCATAGATAACCAAGCCGTGACCGGTTATAACGGTATAAGCATTACACCGAATGCGCTGATAAATGAAATAGATAAGCCTGATATTATTATTGTTTCTTCGTCAGTGCGTGCGGTGATTGAATGCTGTGCAGATGACGTGATGGTGGAAAACCTACCGGCAGTTAAGCAGTGGCTTAATAAATGCCATGAGCAAGGCAGCACTATTGCCAGTTACTGTACCGGTGCATTTTTATTGGCTTCGTGTGGTTTACTCAATGGTAAAGTTGCCACCACGCACTGGCGCAGTGCCGATTTATTTAAGCGTTTATTTCCGTCAATTAGACTCGATTGCGACCGCATGCTCATTGATAATGGTGACGTGGTTTGTTCTGGAGGTTCAATGTCTTATATTGATCTCGCGTTACATTTAATTGATAAAAATATTGGTCAAGATATCGCGTCTGATTGTGCCAAGTTATTAGTTTTTGATCCCGTGAGACAAAAACAATCCCCTTATGTCACGTTTCAGGCGCAAAAATCTCATGACGACCAACCGATATTAAAAGCGCAAGAGTGGATAGAGTCACATTTTAGCCAAGAGATATTGATTGATGATTTAGCTATGCTAGTCGGCTTAGGGGCTAGGACCTTTAAAAGACGCTTCAAACAAGCCACCGACGAAACGCCCATTAGCTATTTACAAAGGATCAGGGTTGAACATGCCAAAATGCGCTTGGAAAAAACCACGGAACCAATCAACCAAATAATTTGGAATATTGGTTATGAAGATGTCAGCAGTTTTCGGCAACTATTTAAACGTTTTACCGGTGTTACTCCGAAAGACTACCGACAGAAATACGCTTAACTTGAACTCACTTTGGCCGTTTTTAAGTAGGAAAGTAAATTAAGCGCTAGGTAGTTTAACGGTAAATTGAGTTTTTTGTTCATCGATAATATCAAAGCTAATGTCGCCTTGTTGGACTTGGGTCATTAATTTCGCTGAATACGTGCCTAGTCCCGTTCCTGCGCTATGGTTAGAGCTACTGTACTTGTCAAATAATGTTGAACGCATAGCCGCTGGGATCACGCCATAATTAGTCAAACGAAAGCTTACTTGCTCATCTTCACGGGTTAATATTAAGACAATATTGTGGTTTGCAGGTGAAGCCTCTACGGCATTTTTTATTAGATTGTTGAATATTGATAAACACAGTAATGGCTCAGCTAAAATAAAATGCTCAGTATCAAAACCTGAGAGATCAAAGTGAATGTTTTTTTCATTGCTGTTCTTTGTTACGGCGTTAATCGCATCGTTGATTAAGGTATTTAAATTTGTTACCTGTGGTACTAGCGTATAAATGCCTTGCTCAATTTTATATAAATTCAGTGAATTATTTATCATATTAACCACGTTATTTACCGCTCGGTTAATTGATTTTGCGGCTTTTTTGTCTTCTAAGTGGTAAGTTTCAAATAATATATTACTGAGCGGTGCCTTTAAGTCGTGATGAGTTATTTTTTCAATATCTTCACGTAATTTCGCATTTTCTTCTAAGGTGGCGACTTGTTCAGCTAAGGCCATTTTTTGCTGTTGTAAGCGAATATGTGTGGCGACGCGAGCGCGCAGTAAATCACCATTGAGAGGCTTGGTAATATAGTCAACTGCACCGATATCAAAACCATACTTTATATCATCAACCAGTGCTTTAGCACTGAGAAATATTACCGGTATATGGTGACTTATAGCGTGTGCTTTTAATTTTGTACAAACATGATAGCCATCCATTTCTGGCATCATAATATCAAGTAGAATTAATGCGATATTGTGTTTGTTACTATTGACAATCCTCAGCGCATGCTCACCTGATTTTGCCGCCATAACTCGATAGCTACAACGTAAATTTCCTGCAGCAACATCGATATTGCTACTCTCATCGTCAACTACTAATACGATTGGCTTTTGTTCAACTAACGATGAAGTTTCTTTGATTGGAACTGATGTACTGGCTAAGGAGTTGCTCGTCGTTTCTTGAGCAGTATCCGTTGAAAATATAGGTGCCTGTGTTAGTTCAAATAAAGCGGAAATAACCTTTTTTTTGGTGAATGGCGCGCGTAGGGTAAGGCTATTAGTTGTGATATCTTTTGTCGATTTCTCAGGCGCTTTAGGATCATCTTGATGCGCTAATATCATCAGGGGTAGTTGCGTGATATTAACAAGATTAATGAGTTCATCACGAAAAGAAAAGGGCGTAATGTTTATTAATTTATCTGAACAAATTAATAAACTTATTGCCGAGAATTCGGCATATTCTATGGCGTCTTCGACGCTTTCTATACAGGCAATGGCTGATTTATCTATACCACATGAGCATAATATCTTAGCGAGAGCTTCGCGAACTAAGCGACTTTCATCGACGATTAAAATGTGATCAAGCACTGACAATATACCGTTGAAATTATAGACATTACGTTAACAATATAGTGATTGTAATCGAAATGTACAGAAGTTTATTTAATTGAAAGCTAATAAAAAAAGGCAACCAAGCGGTTGCCTTTTACAATAAAATTTATATTATTCGCTAATAAATTTTAACTTATTTTATCTTTCACTTAATGGGACAAATTTACGATCAATTTCGCCAGTATACTTTTGACGAGGACGACCAATTTTTTGACCTGGTTGACCTAACATTTCATCCCAATGTGCAATCCAGCCGACTGTACGAGACATAGCAAAGATTACTGTGAACATATTGGTTGGAATACCAATAGCTTTTAAGATGATACCCGAATAGAAATCTACGTTAGGATATAGCTTTTTCTCAATGAAGTAAGGGTCTTCTAATGCTACTTTTTCAAGCGCCATTGCTACGTCAAGTAACGGATCTTTAATGCCCAATTCATTCAATACTTCATGACAAGTCTCACGCATAACGGTGGCACGAGGATCGAAGTTTTTGTATACACGATGGCCAAAGCCCATTAAACGGAACGGGTCTGCTTTATCTTTTGCTTTCGCAACAAACTCATCAACACGCTCTAGTGAACCAATCTCTTCAAGCATAGTTAAACATGCTTCGTTTGCGCCGCCATGTGCTGGGCCCCAAAGTGAAGCAACACCTGCAGCAATACAGGCATAAGGATTAGCACCAGACGAACCGGCTAGACGTACGGTTGACGTTGAAGCGTTTTGTTCATGATCTGCATGTAAAGTGAAAATACGGTCCATTGCACGCGCAACCGTAGGACTAACAACATATTTTTCTGCCGGTACTGAAAATAGCATATGCAAAAAGTTTTCCGCATAAGTTAAATCATTACGTGGATAAACAAATGGTTGTCCAATGCTATATTTATAAGCCATTGCTGCTATAGTCGGCATTTTCGCGATTAAGCGATGTGCACTACGCATGCGTTGATCAGGTTCATGTATATCTAAATCACTGTGGTAAAACGACGATAATGCGCCGACCACACCACATAACATTGCCATTGGATGTGCGTCAGGTAAAAAACCATGAAAAAAGTGAACTAATTTCTCATGTACCATAGTGTGATTAGTAATGGTGTTAGTAAATTCGTCGTATTGCTTTTTAGTTGGTGCATCACCATTTAATAAGATATAACAAACTTCTAGGTAATCAGCTTGCTTAGCAAGGCTGTCAATCGGGTAGCCACGGTGTTGTAACACACCCTTATCACCGTCAATGAAAGTGATTGCAGATTCACACGATGCTGTTGCTAAGAAACCAGGGTCATAAGTAAAATAGCCTGCGCCACCTAGTGTACGTATATCTATTACATCATTACCGGCAGTGCCTTTAAGAATTGGCAAGTCTGCAACTACATTACCGTCGATACTAAGAGAGGCTTTTGAATCAGCCATATGTTTGGTCCCCATTAAAATATATTACCTTTAAAATCGTTAAACTAAATGTTTAATCAATTTTTGTGAATATTAAACTACAGCTATTCTACTTCAAACCCCCCCCCAAAAGTCAATTCGTTTGTTGAGGAGTTAGACTAAAGTCAAATGTAAGGATAGATTTTTGTAAAGTATGGTTAATAATTAGTCGCAAGCCATGGAAATGGGCTGTAACTTGTCGGTGAAGAAAATTGTAATTAATGATTTTCACCTATATAATCAAGCCGATCTGAATTTGTTTTTTACATTCGTATGCATTTAGCTTAGGTGAGTATAAAAATATAATTCAAATCGGAGGGGGGTTATTTAGCATGATAATTAGCTAAGTAACGTAAAAAAATAAGTTGAAGGCTCCAAGAGCTCCTTAGGCAACAATCGTGAAAAAACAACGTCCTGTAAACCTAGATTTGTCAACAATTAAAATGCATGCAGCGGCTAACGCCTCTATATTACACCGAGTATCTGGTGTGATCATGGTATTTGCTATCGGTATTTTATTGTGGACGCTTTCTTTATCTCTATCTTCTGCTGAAGGTTTCGCCCAAGTAGAATCATTGCTTAGTGGCTTATTCTTTAAAATTATTATCCTAGGTACGCTTTCTGCGCTTATCTATCACTTACTTGGCGGCATTCGTCATTTATTTATGGATTTAGGTCATTTTGAAGAGTTAGCGTCAGGTAATGCTACGGCAAAACTTATTATCGCACTTTGGTTGGTGCTTACTGTAGTAGTAGGAGTTCGATTATGGTAAATAATGCAGCAACAGTAGGCCGTAGTGGCGTACATGATTTTATTCTTCTTCGTGCCAGTGCCATTATTTTAGCACTGTATACCTTTTTTCTTGTTGGCTTTTTCGTTATAACTCCGGATGTAACTTTTGAAGTATGGCAGGCGTTCTTTGGTAGCATGTGCACAAAAATATTTACTATTTTAGCCATTGTAGCGTTGTTAATTCACGCTTGGATTGGCGTATGGCAAGTACTTTCTGATTACATTAAACCTGCGCTTTTACGCGGTGGTTTACAATTTTTCTTTTCGGTTTTGTTGCTAGTATATTTTGCAGCAGGCCTACTAACAGTGTGGGGTGTGTAAGTGAGCGTTCCTATTCGTGAATTCGACGCCATTGTAATTGGTGCCGGTGGTGCAGGCATGCGTGCTGCCCTAGCAATATCTGAATCTGGCAAGTCTTGTGCTTTGATTTCAAAAGTATTCCCTACTCGTTCTCATACGGTTTCTGCACAAGGCGGCATCACTGTTGCTCTGGGTAATGCCCATGAAGATCATTGGGAACAACATATGTACGATACCGTTAAAGGCTCTGATTATATCGGTGACCAAGACGCTATTGAATACATGTGTAAAACGGGCCCTGAATCTATTATTGAACTTGAGAACATGGGTTTACCTTTCTCTCGTACGGAAGAAGGTAAAATTTACCAACGTCCATTTGGTGGCCAATCTAAAAACTTTGGTGGCGAGCAAGCCGCTCGTACTGCAGCTGCAGCTGACCGTACGGGTCATGCGTTACTGCACTGTTTATACCAACAGAACGTTAAAAACAAAACTAACGTTTATTCAGAATGGTATGCCTTAGATTTAGTAAAAAATAGTGACGGTGGTGTAGTAGGTTGTACTGCTATTTGTATCGAAACTGGTGAAGTGGTTTACTTTAAAGCCCGTGCAACGGTACTTGCTACCGGTGGCGCTGGTCGTATATTCGCTTCAACAACTAATGCCCACATCAACACGGGTGACGGTGTTGGTATGTCACTTCGTGCTGGCATTCAAATGCAAGATATGGAGATGTGGCAATTCCATCCGACAGGTATCGCAGGTGCAGGTACATTAGTAACTGAAGGTTGTCGTGGTGAAGGTGGTTATCTTCTAAACAAAGATGGCGAACGTTTCATGGAACGTTATGCACCTAATGCTAAAGATTTAGCGGGTCGTGATGTTGTAGCTCGCTCTATGATGACTGAAATACGTGAAGGTCGTGGTTGTGACCATCCAACGTATGGTCCACACATTAAACTTAAGCTCGATCACTTAGGTCGTGAAACGTTATACAAACGTTTACCTGGTGTATGTGAATTATCAAAAACATTTGCACACGTTGATCCTGCTGATGAACCTATTCCAGTGATCCCAACATGTCATTACCAAATGGGTGGCGTTCCTTGTAATGTCAATGGTCAAGCAATTCATTTTGACCCCGCTACTGGTAAAGAGACTATCGTTGAAGGTTTATTCGCTGTTGGTGAAATAGCTTGTGTATCTGTACATGGTGCAAACCGTTTAGGTGGTAACTCATTACTTGATTTAGTGGTATTTGGTCGTGCCGCTGGTAACTTCTTAGGCACATACTTAAACGATACTCAATTCGGTAAAGAAGCTACAGAATCTGATTTAGAAGCTTCTTTAGCACGTACTAATCGTTGGGAAGCATCGACATCAGGTGAAGACCCTGTTCAAATTCGTAAAGATCTTCAGAAATGCATGCAGTTTAATTTCTCTGTTTTCCGTGAAGGCGAAGCGATGGCGCAGGGCATGAAAGAACTAACAGAAATTCGTGAACGCTTACAAACAGCTCATTTAAGTGATAAATCTTCAGACTTTAATACTCAGCGTATTGAATGTTTAGAGCTAGACAACTTAATGGAAACGGCCTTTAGTACGGCTAAAGCGGCTAACTTTAGAACGGAATCTCGTGGTGCACATGCACGTGAAGATTTCCAGGATAGAGATGATGCAAATTGGTTATGCCATTCAATTTACACTCCTGAGACACAAGAAATGTCTAAGCGTGATGTAAACATGGCGCCAGTTCATCGTGAAGCTTTCCCACCTAAAGCTCGTGTTTACTAAGGAATAATTTGATGAAACAGATATTTTCAATTTACCGTTATAACCCTGATGTAGACAATGCACCTTTCATGAAGGACTATGAGCTAGAAATACCTGAAGGCTCAGACATGATGGTGCTAGATGCATTAATTATGTTGAAAGAGAAAGATCCTACATTATCTTTCCGTCGTTCATGTCGTGAAGGTGTTTGTGGCTCTGACGGTTTGAACATGAATGGTAAAAATGGTTTGGCCTGTATCACACCTTTATCTGCTATTCCGGCAAATAAAATTGTCTTACGCCCATTACCCGGTTTACCGGTAGTACGTGATTTAATTATTGATATGACTCAGTTTTATAATCAATATGAAAAAATCAGACCTTACCTAATTAATGATGGTAAAGAACAACCGGCACGTGAACATTTGCAATCTATCGAAGAACGTGAAAAATTAGATGGCCTGTATGAATGTATTTTATGTGCATGTTGTTCAACATCTTGTCCTTCTTTCTGGTGGAATCCTGATAAATTTATCGGGCCAGCAGGTTTATTACATGCTTATCGTTTTCTTATCGATAGCCGTGATACTGCGACAGAAGAACGTTTAGATGACTTACAAGATGCTTACAGCGTATTTCGTTGTCATGGCATCATGAACTGTGTTGACGTTTGTCCAAAAGGATTAAACCCAACAAAAGCCATTGGCCATATTAAGTCAATGTTGCTAACAAGAGCGGTTTAACTAAAACGGCAGGGTGTATTGCGAACAGCGAATATATTCTGCTATTTTTATTAAACAATTTGTTTTTATTGCTTTTATCCCATAAAGGAACAGGCAATGCCCGAAGGTGATATGAAGGCTTGGATAGAGTCTTCCCATTTAAGTGGTGCTAATGCTGCTTATATTGAAGAATTATACGAATCTTATCTGGATAACTCCCAGTCTGTTACTGCAGAATGGCGAGATATTTTCCAACAACTTCCTAAAATTGAAGGTGCTGACGTTGAATATCGGCATTCTGAAATCCGTGACGAATATAAAACGCTGGCCCAACAAGTACAAAAAACTGTAGTTGTTTCAGGTGGCAGTGACGCTAAGCAAGTCAAAGTTTTACAGCTGATTAATGCTTTTCGTTTCCGCGGACATCAAAATGCTAACCTTGACCCTTTAGGGCTATGGCAACGTGATAAAGTACGTGATTTGCAGTTATCTCACCATGATCTATCAGAAAATGATTTTGATCGTGAGTTCAAAATCGGTTCTTTGGCTATTGGTCAAGAAACGATGAAACTTGGTGATTTATACAAAGCACTTAAAACTACTTACTGTGGTTCTATTGGCGCTGAATATATGCATATCACCTCGACTGATGAAAAGCGTTGGTTACAACAACGCCTTGAGTCAGTGCAGTCACAAGCAGTGCTTAACGTTGAAGAAAAAACGGAAATTTTTAAGGACTTAGTTGCGGCTGATGGCCTTGAAAAGTACTTAGGGGCTAAGTTCCCTGGTGCAAAACGTTTTTCACTTGAAGGTGGCGATGCTTTAGTGCCAATGCTGAAACAATTAATCACTCGTGCGGGTACACAAGGCGCGAAAGAAGTGGTTATTGGCATGGCTCACCGTGGTCGTTTAAATGTACTTGTTAACGTTATGGGTAAGAACCCGTCAAAACTATTTGACGAGTTCGGCGGCAAACATGATGAAATACTATCTTCAGGTGACGTTAAATATCACCAAGGTTATTCGTCAGACTTTGTCACCCCTGGTGGTAATGTACATCTTGCACTAGCGTTTAACCCGTCGCATCTTGAAATTGTTAATCCTGTGGTTATCGGTAGCGTGCGCGCACGTTTAGATCGTCGTGATTGCAATGAAGGCGATTTGGTCCTACCTATTACTATTCATGGTGACTCGGCAATAGCGGGTCAAGGTGTAGTGCAAGAAACCTTTAACATGTCGCAAGCTCGTGCATTTAAAGTCGGCGGTACTATTCGCATTGTGGTGAATAACCAAGTCGGTTTTACCACCTCAAATGCTGAAGATACTCGCAGTGGTGAATATTGTACTGAAGTCGCTAAGATGGTTTCAGCACCTATTCTTCATGTTAATGGTGACGATCCAGAAGCGGTAATCTTAGCAACGCAAATTGCTCTTGATTATCGTAACGAATTCAAACGTGATGTTGTTATCGATTTAGTTTGTTATCGACGCCACGGACATAACGAAGCTGATGAGCCTAGTGCCACTCAGCCTCTTATGTACAAAAAAGTTAAAAAGCATCCAACGCCTCGTCAACTATATGCCGATAAATTAAACGCTGAAGGTTCTCTTAATAAAGCAAGAACTGATGAGTTAACCGCTTATTATCGTAAATTGCTTGATGAAGGCCAATGTACTGTTGAACAATGGCGTCCAATGACAGAGCATTCAGTTGACTGGTCACCGTATCTTGGTCACAACTGGGATGACGATTACGAGAAAGAAATTTCACTTGAAAAGTTAAAAGAACTTGCCAATAAAATTTCAACTATTCCAACTGATCATAAAGTCCACAATCGCGTGCAGAAAATTTATGATGATCGTGCGAAAATGGCCTCTGGTGAAAAATTACTTGATTGGGGCATGGCAGAAAATTTAGCCTATGCCTCGATTGTTGATTTAGGTAAACGTGTACGTATTACCGGCCAAGACTCTGGTCGCGGTACGTTCTTCCATCGCCATGCGGTATTGCATGGTCAAGATGATGGTAGCCGTTACTTACCTCTACAAAACATTCGTCAAGACCAAGGCCCATTTGATGTTCATGATTCAGTATTATCAGAAGTGTCAGTGTTGGCATTTGAATACGGTTACACCACTGCAGAGCCAAGCGGCTTAACCATTTGGGAAGCCCAATTCGGTGATTTTGCTAACTGTGCACAAGTGGTATTTGATCAATTCATTAGCTCGGGTGAGCAAAAGTGGGGCCGTCTATGTGGCTTAACTATGCTGTTACCTCATGGCTATGAAGGTCAAGGTCCAGAGCATTCATCGGCACGTTTGGAGCGTTTTTTACAGCTTTGTGCCGATCACAATATGCAAGTTTGTGTACCTTCAACCCCTGCGCAAGTATTTAATATGTTGCGTCGTCAAGTGGTTCGTCCTATGCGTCGTCCATTGGTGGTTATGTCGCCTAAATCATTATTACGTCATCCAATGGCAGTTTCTTCGCTAGAAGAGCTATCGACGGGTGTTTTTCATAATGTCATAGGTGAAGTGGATGAACTTGATGCAGATGGTGTTGAACGCGTGGTGTTCTGTAGTGGTAAAGTTTACTACGAATTACTTGATCAACGTCGTAAGAATGAGCAAACCAATGTTGCTATCATTCGTATCGAACAACTGTATCCATTCCCAGAAGAAGAGCTAAAAGCTGAAATTGCAAAATATCAGCATGTTAAGCAATTCGTTTGGTGTCAGGAAGAACCGCAAAACCAGGGTGCTTGGTACTGTTCACAGCATCACTTTAGAGCGGCAATCCCTGACAATACGTATTTGACATATGCAGGTCGTAATGCCTCTGCAGCACCAGCTGTAGGTTATATGTCGGTTCATGTTAAAGAGCAACAGGCGCTAGTTCATGACGCGCTTAATGTGGAATAGACCCTCTTTTTTATAAAGAGATTAATTAAGAGTGTGTAAGGAATATTATAAATGACAACCGAAATCAAGGTTCCTGTTTTACCTGAATCAGTTGCAGATGCAACAATAGCGACTTGGCATGTACAAGTAGGCGATAAAGTGTCTCGCGATCAAGTATTAGTTGATATCGAAACTGATAAAGTGGTTCTAGAAGTACAAGCATTGTCAGATGGTGTGATGACTGAAATATCACAAGCTGAAGGTGCTACAGTTTTAGGCGAGCAAGTTATTGCTATTCTTACAGCAGGCGATAGTGCAAGCACTGCGCAGGCAAGTAAAAGTGAAGATGCTGCGACCGAAGCAAAACCTGCTGCAGCATCTGCTCCAGCCGGTGGCGCTGCAAAAGTGATTGATATCGTGGTACCGGTATTGCCAGAATCTGTTGCTGATGCAACGGTAGCAACATGGCATGTTGCTGAAGGCGATACAGTTTCAGTCGATCAAAACTTAGTTGACATCGAAACTGACAAAGTGGTTTTAGAAGTCGTAGCACAAGCTGATGGCGTTATCGGTAAAATCATTCACGTTGAAGGCGATACGGTACTTGGCGCACAAAAAATTGGTGAACTTAATGGCGGTGCATCTGCAAGTGCAGCGCCTGCCGCATCAGCTGAAGAAGCGGTTAGTTCAGACGAATTAGCTAGCCCATCAGTACGTCGTTTAATGACCGAAAAAGGTTTAACAGCGAGTGACGTTGTAGGCACAGGCAAAGGTGGTCGTATTTCGAAAGAAGACGTAGAAGCCGCAGCCAATAAACCTAAAGCAGCACCAGCAAAAGCCGCGGCGCCAGCGCCAGCAGCACAAGCTTCTGCAGCATTAGGCGAGCGCACGCAAAAACGTGTTCCTATGACACGTTTACGTAAAACTATTGCTACGCGTTTATTAGAGGCGAAAAACTCTACTGCTATGTTAACCACGTTTAACGAAGTTAACATGAAGCCGATTATGGATCTTCGTGCGCAATATAAAGACGTTTTTGAGAAAACGCATGATACCCGTTTAGGTTTTATGTCGTTTTACGTAAAAGCGGTCACTGAAGCACTTAAACGCTACCCAGCAGTAAATGCCTCAATCGACGGTGATGATATTGTTTATCATAACTTTTTCGACATCTCGATTGCGGTGTCTACACCACGTGGTTTAGTAACTCCGGTATTACGTGATGCAGACCAATTGAGCATGGCTGGTATCGAAAATGGCATTCGTTCACTAGCGATTAAAGGTCGTGACGGTAAATTGACCATGGACGAAATGCAAGGTGGTAACTTTACTATCACTAACGGCGGCGTTTTTGGTTCATTAATTTCAACACCTATCCTTAACTTGCCACAAGCGGCAATTTTAGGCATGCACAAAATCCAAGACCGCCCAATGGCGGTTGACGGAAAAGTTGAGATTTTACCTATGATGTACCTAGCACTTTCTTATGATCATCGTTTAATTGATGGTAAAGAATCCGTAGGTTTCTTAGTAACAATTAAAGAATTGTTAGAAGATCCAACACGCTTATTGCTTAACATTTAGTTAAGCATTGAGTAAGTAGTCATATCAAAATCTTTTGTTTGATTAGACTATAGTATTAGGCTCTAAAGACTATGTTCTTTAGAGCTTTTGTACTATAATCGATCGACTTTTTTCGATGGTAGTAATTTTTAGAATTATTGCCATTTTCATCTACAGATAAATGGATAAAACACCATGAATTTGCATGAATATCAAGCGAAACAATTATTCGCTGAATATGGTTTACCAGTTTCTGAAGGTTTCGCTTGCGATACTCCTCAGGAAGCGGCAGAAGCGGCTGATAAAATCGGCGGTAATATGTGGGTTGTTAAAACTCAAGTACACGCGGGCGGCCGTGGTAAAGCTGGCGGTGTTAAGCTAGTTAAAACTAAGCAAGAAATCAAAGATTTCGCGCAAAACTGGTTAGGTAAAAACCTAGTGACTTACCAAACTGACGAACATGGTCAGCCAGTGGCTAAAATCTTAGTAGAAAGCTGTACAGATATTGCTAACGAATTATACCTTGGTGCTGTTGTTGACCGCGCAAGTCGTAAAGTAGTATTCATGGCCTCTACTGAAGGCGGTGTTGACATCGAGAAGATTGCTGAAGAGACTCCTGAGTTAATTCACCAAGCTGAAATCGATCCATTGGTTGGCGCTCAACCTTACCAAGCACGTGAATTAGGCTTCAAGTTAGGTTTAAACCCAACGCAAATGAAGCAATTTGTTAAGATCTTTTTAGGTCTGGCACAAATGTTTGAAGATTTCGATTTCGCGTTATTAGAAATCAACCCGTTAGTTATTACTGACGAAGGTAACCTTCACTGTTTAGATGGCAAAATTGGTATCGATGGTAACGCTTTATACCGTCAACCAAAAATGCGCGCGTTCCACGATCCATCTCAAGAAGATGAGCGTGAAGCACATGCAGCACGTTTCGAATTAAACTACGTAGCTTTAGACGGCAACGTTGGTTGTATGGTTAACGGCGCAGGCCTAGCAATGGGTACAATGGACATCGTAAACCTACACGGCGGCAAGCCTGCTAACTTCCTAGATGTTGGCGGCGGGGCGACTAAAGAACGTGTTTCTGAAGCATTCAAAATCATCCTTTCTGACGACAACGTTAAAGCTGTTTTAGTTAACATCTTTGGTGGCATTGTACGTTGTGACATGATTGCTGAAGGTATTATTGGCGCAGTTAAAGAAGTAGGCGTTAAAGTACCAGTTGTAGTACGTTTAGAAGGTACTAATGCTGAATTAGGTCGTGAAGTTCTTAAAAACTCTGGCTTAGATATCATTGCTGCTGAGTCATTAACTGATGCAGCGACTAAAGTTGTAGCAGCTGCGGAGGGCAAATAATGTCTGTCTTAATTAACAAAGATACTAAAGTAATCTGTCAAGGTTTCACTGGTGGTCAAGGTACATTCCATTCAGAACAAGCACTTGAGTACGGTACACAAATGGTGGGTGGCGTAAGCCCAGGTAAAGGCGGTCAAACGCATTTAGGCCTGCCAGTATTCAATACAGTACGTGATGCAGTAGAAGCAACTGGCGCAACAGCTACAGTTATCTATGTTCCTGCACCATTTTGTAAAGATGCCATTTTAGAAGCTATTGATGCAGGCATCGAGCTTATCGTGACTATCACTGAAGGTATTCCAACTTTAGATATGGTTGACGTTAAAGCTAAGCTTGATCAATCTGGCGTTCGTATGATCGGTCCTAACTGTCCAGGTGTTATTACTCCTGGCGAAACTAAGATTGGTATCATGCCTGGTCACATTCACAAGCCTGGTAAAGTTGGTATTGTTTCACGTTCTGGTACGCTTACGTACGAAGCCGTAAAACAAACAACTGATGCTGGTTTTGGCCAATCTACTTGTGTAGGTATTGGTGGTGACCCTATCCCAGGTACTAACTTCATCGACGTATTGGAAATGTTCCAAAACGATCCACAAACTGAAGCAATCGTGATGATTGGTGAAATTGGTGGTACTGCTGAAGAAGAAGCAGCAGAATACATCAAAGCAAATGTTACTAAGCCTGTTGTATCTTACATTGCTGGTGTTACTGCACCAGAAGGTAAGCGTATGGGTCACGCTGGCGCGATTATCGCTGGTGGTAAAGGTACAGCTGATGAGAAATTCGCAGCATTAGAAGCGGCTGGTGTTAAAACTGTTCGTTCTTTAGCGGATATCGGTGTAGCACTTAAAGAGAAAACGGGTTGGTAAGCGATTCGCTTACAGCTTGTAATTCTTGATAAAAACCCGCTTCTAGCGGGTTTTTTGTTATTAATAAAATATTAATCAGCTTCATCTTTAATAGCAACTAAATCTAAAATTGCTTTTTTTCCATTTTCAGTTGTTACCCAAACTCTATATTGTTCTCCATCGTCACGGTCTATTTCCCATTGAAAATCAATATAACCTAATGCGTAAAATTGAATTTTTATTTTATTTAAACTTTGTGGTGATATGGTATTCGAGTATGAAGTAGCTATTTGAGAATTAGCTTCTTTGCACATCCCTTTTATTACTTCGGATATATGATATTCCGACATATTATCAAAAATTAAACCAGATATATTTGATAATATATCTGACCAACGAAACTCCTTAGATAAAAGAACCGTTTTTGAATTATTATCCACAATATCAACAGTTACAAAAGAGGATAACTTTGCCAATTTAACGTTTCTTTTAGAGTATCTTTCATTATTAATAATTAACTTATTCAGTTGCTCTTCTAATTCTTTATTCTTCTTTTGTAATAGGTTGATTTCGCCTAGAGATTCAATTGATGACGTTTGGTCTGCTCTAACCCAGCCGATTGCGGGGTGTATTTTCTTTAAAGATGTAATACCTAAAGCAACCATTCCTGCTAACTGATCTTTATTTTCCCAGAATTCAACTAATCTCCCTTTAGATACTTTATTTCTAAATGCACTTAATTTTTCAATCGTTTCTATCGTTGTTTCTGAATCTTTCGCTGGAAGGTTTTCAGGGCACTTATGAAGAAAAGCAATTACTTTAATACCTTTTTCTAAAGCATAATCATATTCTTTTTCTGTATAACTAATTCCTTCCTCAGTCATACTCCCATATTTCCCTCCAATAATTAGTAAGTAATAATCACAATCATCAATCACTTTTTTAATAAATTCAAACTGTTCAATATCTGCAGCAGGAAATAGCTCCATTCCTGATGGTATGCAGTCCATCTTCATCAAAGTTTGTACAGCAATTTCCCGTTCTTTCTCTAAGTCCATGAATGTTGAACTGACAAATACTTGATATCTTTTTTCCATAATTAATAACTATATTTGAATAACTTAGCTTTAAGATACATTGGTGTTTATATGCTTTAAAGGTTTTATTACGTTTTCTAAGAATTATTATTCGTTTTAATTAAATTTGTCGGGGTGCCGACGACACCCAAAGAGGGTTAAACGCCGAACCCTCTCTGGACTCACCCGTCGCTGCTATCAAAATGTATTTCTTCGTAAATTAGCCTATCGACAAGCTAACGCTTAGAACGCACATCCATGTGCTACTTCGCTTGGCTATCATCCATGATAGCCATAGCAGCGATAGATTAATGTACTCAGCATTTTTCCAAAGCAGACTTAGTGTTTGTTTCTACCTCTTGTAATTCTCTAAAGGTTTAGAGTAGATGATCGCTATCTCAACGATCTCTAAATTCCCATCTCAGCGATTTAATTATTCAGGTGCAATGGTAGGGCTCGATTCGAGACATGGATGTCGAGAACTGCCGTTGTTCATGGATGATAAATCGGCAGGGTTCGAGCGCTACGCACTTGGATAATTAAAGCTTTAGCTGAGCAGGGCGCCATGGGGAGTCCAGAGGGGCTTTTGGCGTGGAACGCCCCTCTGGGTGTTGTCGCCACTGCGACGCCAAGCAGAGATTAAAACTCCAAGCGTTTGAGTAATAGAAATAAATTAGACGACACTCAATCTAAATTAACGGTTTGGAGTTCGTTTACTGGTTTGGCGTCGGGGTGCCGACAACACCCAAAGGGAGGCTAGCGCCGGCCTCCCTCTGGACTCCCTCGGCGCTACTACATTAAACTTGTTTCCTCCATGACGCCTAATATTCTTCGACGTACCAGTGCTGATGGCACATCCGTGTGCCAACAGCACTTTCACTGGCATCCATGCCAGTGATACGTGAATATTAGTCATCATTCCGGCGTTTAATGAAGCAGGCTTAGTGTTTGTTTCTACGTCTTGTAATTCTCCAATTGGTTATTATGTTTACTGCTGATTGAACGATCTCTAAATTCCCATCTCAGCGATTTAATTATACAAGTGCAATGGTAGGGCTCGATTCGAGACATGGATGTCGAGAACTGCCGTTGTTCATGGATGATAAATCGGCAGGGTTCGAGCGCTACGCACTTGGATAATTAAAGCTATAGCTGAGCAGGGCGCCATGGGGAGTCCAGAGGGGCTTTTGGCGTGCAACGCTTCTCTGGGTGTTGTCGCCACCGCGACGCCAAGCAGAAAAATTAAACTCCAAGCTATTCAATTTATAAAACTAGATCCCACTTATTCTAATTTAGCCTTTTTGGGGGCGCATACTGGTTTGGCGTTGGGGTGCCGACGACACCCAAAAAAGATAGGGGAGACTAGCGCCGCTCATACTTCTTTGGCTCTGGACTCCCTCGGCGCTGCAACATTAAACGTATTTCCTCTATGACGTCCAATATTCCTTGACGTACCAGCGCTGATGACACGTCCGTGTGCCAACAGCACTTTCACTGGCATCCATGCCAGTGATACGTGAATATTTGTCATCATTCCGGCGTTTAATGAAGCAGGCTTAGTGTTTGTTTCAACCTTTTGTAAGTCTCCAACGTTTTAGAATATATGATCACTATCTCAACGATCTCTAAATCCCCATCTCAGCGTTGAAATATTAATTTTTATCCGCAGTTAATCGATGACAGCCATGGATGGCTGGAACTGACGTCGCGCAGGGACGAGCATTCGTCAGGTATCGATAACTGTAAAAATTAATATTTCAGTTTTAGCTGAGTAGGGCGCCACGGGGAGTCCAGAGGGGCTTTTGGCGTGTAACGCCCCTCTGGGTGTTGTCGCCACGGCGACGCCAAACAGTAATAAGAACTCCAAACAGCTGAAGTTTTAATAGAGATATAGCAAAGTAGAGATCTGTGTCCTTCCTTTTAGGTAAATCGCCCCTTGCGTGTAGTCGCCTCGGCAACTGCGTCCTGCGTTGCTCTACCTCCTGCATCCATGCAGTCGACCCCGACGCCAAGCAATCAATAAAGCTCCAAGCCATTCAACTTAAAAACTTATCAATTCTATTCATTTCAAACATTGCCGTTTATAATGCCGTTATTAATTTTATAGCATTGAAGAGTCAGATGAAGTTCCCAAAAGATGAAACAGGTAAAGTATTGTTTGAAATGCAAAAGGCCGGTGTCGATTTAACGGTAATGCATACCGTTGTGTTTTTTCACTTATTTGGCATACAAGAGCAAGCAGAAGCAATGGCTGCTCATCTTGCTGAAATAGCACCTGATGTTATTTGTGATGTTCATATTGATGAAAATCCAAAAGTATGGGCTTTAGATTGCGCGATAAAAGTGGTCCCGCTTTATGATGCTATTGTTGCTCAAGAAGCTCAGTTTGAAGAAATAGTCACTCAGTTTCATGGTCATACTGATGGTTGGGGGATTGAAGCTTAAACTGCTTATGTTTCAGCTGAAATTTGCTTACTGGCATGGCGTGGGGATTAACTGCATAGATGCAGAATATAGAGCAATCAACGAGTCGATGATGGCTATAAAAAAGCAGAGAGCTGAGTTTTATTTTTCGTCATTCTCCAAATGGTATGAAGTAGCACTCGCTACTTCAACGCTCGCTAATTTACGCCCTCAGCCACTTAATTCTTCATATATAACAGTAAATTAAGATATTAGTCTTGGTTATTAACTAACGCAAAACTCTCACACTGAAAAGCTTTAGATAAATTATCAACAAGTGACTTGTTGGTAGTTTTGACAGTGGCAAGATATAAGGTTACGTCAAGGGCGGTAAAATTATAAACACTACTAAACTGTGAGCCATGAAAATTACTCGAATTAATAGCTTCATCAAAGCTATTAACAGTTTCAGGGTAAATATCCCCCCGACCTATACTAAGTAACTTTAGTGCTTGGCTTGAATGACTTACCCAGATTACGTTGTCTTTATCGACAAGTTTATTGTCTATTAATAACGTGCTGGATGCTTCACCACGTTTAAGAATAATTCGGTATTTTTTAACATCATCAAGTGTATTTATAGTGATTTCTTTAGCGTCATTCAGTCTCAATATTTTCGATTTTACTTCTGCTAAGGGCACAAGCCACTGAAATTTATTTTCACGTTCTGGAAAGCGGGCTAAAGAGAATATAAAACTATTCGGTTCATTTTGAACATTATGCATAGCTCGTGCCCAAGGCACCACTTTCATTTTATAGGGCCATTGGGCAGCTGTTAGCACTTGCTCAATTTTGGCTACTGAAATACCCGATAGATGGCCATTATCTTCAACACGCTGGTAAGGAGGCCAATGTTCGGTATATAAGGTCAGCAGTGGCTTCTTTGCTTTTAATATAGATGAGCAATGGTCTTGTGCTAGAAGATTTATAGGAAATAGTAGAATAAATAAAATGTAGTACTTCACAAAGACCAGGATACCAAGAAGTTATAAGTAACAGAATACATAGTTTTCTATGAATTTTCCAATGATTTCCGGTGTCTCTATAGTAGCCAAAGGGAAGCTGGCGCACTCGCCCTTTGACTGCGTTTTTTAAGTTACGTAAATTAATCATTATTCAAACGTTCGTGACAATATTTCCTTTGCCTTTTTTCGCGGCAAACAGCTCGCTAATGGCTTGTCGTTGAATTTTTCTTTAGTAATTTTTGTCGACGATGTTTGCACCTCTTGCGCATTCCAGCTAACGATAACTTTACAGTTAATGTTTTCGTTGTTTTCACTATAGATAATCTTAACTGTGTCAGTGCGATTAATAAGGAGCTTGTAGGGGTATCCGATAGCAGTGGTCAATTGTTCATATTGGCGGGATTTTAAACTTTCAGCGTTAACGGTCAGTGAAATCAACAATGTAAAAGCTATGGCTAGTGTTCTTAAGTTAAATATGTTCATAACGTTCTCAGTATAGTTTGTGGGTGACAGCAACAAATTACGCCTTGTAATGCCAAGCTACAAACGATATAAACTTAATGATACTTAAGATTTTCTAATGTCATTGTTGGTGTTGGATGCAAAGGAATAGGTAAAATATTATGCGTATGCCACCACTGAAGTCTTTACAAGTATTTTTGTCTGCCGCCCGGCATAAAAGCTTTAAGGCAGCCGCTGAAGAGTTATTTGTCACACAAGCTGCGGTTAGTCAGCAAATTAGAATTCTAGAAAATCATTTTTCCACGCCGTTGTTTATCCGTGAGAACAAGCAAACACAGCTCAATGCCCAAGGCATGCGATTATTCCCATTTATTGAAAATGCCTTTGAGCAGATAAAGTTGGGAGTACATGCGGTTACGGGCGAGCCTAATGCAAATGAATTAAAAGTCAGTGCTCTACATTCAGTTACCTCGCTATTGTTGTTGCCAAATATTCATCATTTTCAGGAGGAAAACAGTGATATATCTGTGCAGTTTGCCCCCAATAACAACCTAGAGTCATTTAGGCAAAGTGGTGTAGATGTCGCTATTCGTCGTGGTCTAGGCGACTATCAAGGTTTGGTCAGTCACAAACTCACTGACGATGACATTATCTTAGTTGCTAGCCCGCTATTAGTTGGAGTGGATAGCCAAGTTCCGACTGACGTCTTTAAGTTGCCATTACTTGAAGATACCAGTAGTGACATTCAAGAAGCGATTAGTGATTGTTGCCAACAATTTAATATTGATAAAGCAGCGTTGCGCAGCAGTATACGCACAACAGATGCCTTGCCAATTATTCAAAATGTACTCGCAGGTCAGGGCATTGCGCTTGTTAGTCGCGCTTTAGTTAATCACAATATTAAACTGGGTCAGTTGGTAAATGTTTTTGACTACGCTTATGTTAGCCCACGTACGTTGTTTTTAGTTGCTCCCGAGCATCATTTTAATTGGCCAAAAGTTCAACGCTTTGAACAATGGGCTAAGGCCTTGTTTACCTCATAACAATAGCTGAAAACAGTTTTGTATCTTCATCGAGAGATTAATTTGGTGACTCGCACATTTTTTCTCATCAATATTTTCCTCATCAATACTTTCCTCATCAATGAATGAATACGATAGCTTGTCACTTGCCTCTTAGTTAATTAATCCGTTAGTTAAGTACTAACTGAGCTTAAAACGGTTAATGCTGCGTTGTGTAGCACAAAATTTAAAACTTACAATTTCTCACGTTAGTCATACATTTCTCAGACAAAAGCCATAAAGAATCGAACGCAACAAGACTTTATTATGGCGACATAAACAAACAAGACACTTAACTCAGGGACTTACACTTATGAACACATCAACAACCAACAATAACCTTATTAGTAAATCAATTTTTAGCTTGGCATTACTCGCAGCTTCGTCATCAGCGTTTGCTGAAACCGAGTATCCTGAAAACCCAGTATTACGACCTCTGACCTTAACTGATGGCACTATTGCTGTTGGTGGTGCGTTAATGTGGGGAGAAGAAAAAGATGACAGTCGTGGCGCACTGAGCTTAAATGCGGCGTACGGCTTAACCGACGATTTAACCTTAGGACTAGGTGGATTGACTTATCGTGTATTGGCTCGCCCTGATAATAAAACTGGCTTGGAGTTGGCCGTTGGTTTAGGTGTTAGAGGCTACAATGACTCTTTTTCAAACGGTGATGCTGTTGCTTATGGCGCTGATTTAAATGGTAAGTATGTCTTTGATAAAAATATCGCCATGACGTTCTCCTTAGGTTATGTTAAGTGGGATGAAGAACAGCTGAAAAATAAGGATGAATATCGTTATTCTGTCGGTGTACAAGCGAATGTCGCACAAGATTGGACTGCGAGTGCAAATTATACTTACCGAGATTTAAAAGACTTTACGCAAAATAGCGCTCATGAAGTTAGTGTTGGATTAAATTATGCCTACAGCAAGCAAACCGATGTTGGGGTGTTTGCCGGTTATTCTAATTTTGATGCCTTAGAAAATGGTTATAAGCTCGATAATAGTTTCGATAGAGTTGCCGGTATTTATACTACATACCGTTTTTAATCATCGCTAACACCAAGCGGTTATCTGGGTAAGTTAATAATCTAGAACTATAAGAACCTTCGAAACACTAATGGTGATGTCTCGAAGGTTTTTATTATGGAGCATTAATAGCCGTTATCCGTCAGCATTAATCGCAGAAATGAGCTCAGTTAAACACGCTTCATTTTGCTCATGAGGCACCTGACAAGTTCCGGCAGCGTTATGACCACCGCCATTATATTTCAACATTAATTCACCAACATTGGTTTTCGAACTACGATCAAAAATAGACTTGCCGGTGGCAAAAACGGTATTTTGTTTTTTCAGGCCCCACATAATATGGATCGAAATATTACATTGCGGAAATAAGGCATAGATAACAAAACGGTTACCCGAGTAAATAATCTCTTCTTCTCTTAAGTCAAGCACAACCAAATTGCCATGTACTGTGGCGCAACGTTTAATTTGCGCTTTAAATTTTTCTTCATGTTCAAAGTAAAGGTCAGTTCGCTCTTTGACATCGGGCAGCGCCAGTAATTGGTCAATAGTATGATCTTTACCAAATTCGATTAAGTCCATCATCAATTCGTAGTTTGAAATACGAAAATCTCTAAAACGACCTAAACCTGTACGTGAATCCATAATGAAATTGAGCAATTCCCAACGTTTAGCATGTAATACCTCGTCCATGTTAAATTGCGCTGAATCGCCTTTATCTACCGCTTCCATCATACTCTTCCAGCTTGCCGGAAAAGTATCTGTACCACCATAATAATCATAAACAACACGTGCGGCGGAAGGGGCGTCAGGGTCAATAATATGATTATCACGTTTTACATTACGCAGGGTTTCACTGTGATGATGATCAAAAGCAATATGAACGCCATCAACAAAAGGTAAGTTGGTGGATATATCATTTGGTCCTACTGCAATAATTCCGTCTTGCATATCTTTGGGGTGAACAAAGAGAATGTCGTCAACTAAATTAATATGTTTGAGTAAAATGGCACAAACTAAGCCATCGAAATCACTGCGAGTAACTAAACGGTATTGTTTATTATCCGGCATTTGTTATCTCCATTAGATAAATTTTTTATTATTTAACATCACATTGCTTATTTAAGCATATTAACAGCAGATTAATTAGGGGTGGAGTAAATTTAATTATGGTGTTTATTTCATTGGTATTTAAATTTTAGCTTAAGGTTGATAGTTACTATGTGCTTAAGTCATTAAATTGTCATCATTCATTCAAATAATTGTCATATAGATTTATTAATTTAAACGCAGTTAATTATATTGAGTATCTATTATGCAAACTAAAGAATGGCCCGAAGAGAACATTAATGATATTGAAGATTATTTTGAATATCAGAAGAAAAAAAATAGTAAGCAGTCGAAACGCCGATGGCGAGAAATAGAAGCTTTTAAGGAACAAAAGCGTATGCAACGAGAAATTGCGTCGTATGACGATTATCTCATGCATTAACGTGATGAAATATTATTATAGAGCGCTCATTATCAGTGTTTTTTGCTGGTAATCTTGCGCTCTTTCATTCAATTTGTTTTAGGATTATTGTTGTTAATTCTATATATAAGGTGAAATTTTACATTTCTGGGCATTTTCAGGTGATGTTTTCTGGTCAAACCAAATGCCATTGCGCTATAATCCGTTTTTTGCAATTAACCGTGTAATACTTCATGAAGTTCCCCGGACGCCGTCAACATAGACATTATTTCCCTGTAGATAACAAAAATCCATTAACAAACCAAGTAAATCCTAGCTCAGCATTAGTGCAAAACTATATTGTGGGTATTGAACAAATTTTGGTTGATATCGAAGCAAAAGTCGATCAAGAATTTTTAGATGAGTTTGGTTTACATAGAGGTATGTCGCAGGTTATTTCTGATGAAGTTACCGAGCGCTTATATAAGCGTCTTAAAGATGAGGCGTTGGTTAACTACGAGTTTGCTGGCGGTACTATAGCTAATACTTTACATAATTATTCGGTATTGGCAGATGATCGCTCTGTGCTCCTTGGGGTAATGTCAGAAAATATTCATGTTGGTGACTACGCTTACCGCTTTATCAGTAATACTTCTTCTCGTGTTGATTTAAACTATTTGCAACCGGTTGACGGTCCTATTGGCCGTTGCTTTACCTTGATTGATGACACAGGTGAACGTACCTTTGGTATTAGTGCCGGTTTGATGAATCGATTACATCCTGACTCTATTGACGAATCACTGATCATTAACGCCTCTGCCTTAGTGATCAGCTCATACCTTATGCGTACTAAGCCAGGCGATACCATGACCGAAGCGGCAATTAAGGCGGTTAAATGCGCCAATGCTGCTGGTGTGCCGGTGGTATTAACGTTAGGCACTAAATTTTTGATTGAAGAAGAACCAGAATTTTGGCGTGATTTTGTCCAAAAATATGTCAACATACTGACCATGAATGAAGAAGAAGCATTGGCGATTACCGGTATCGTTGATCCCTTGCAAGCCGCAGACAAATGCTTAGACTGGGTTGACTTGGTGATATGTACTGCTGGTAAAGACGGCCTGTATATGGCCGGCTACGTCGATGAAAAATTTAAACGAGAAAGCGAATATCCACTGGTTTCAGGTTATATCAGCGATTTTAACCGCTATGAATATTCTCGTCCCATGCGGCTGCAAGACTGTAGCGAACCTATGCGTATTTATACGCATTCTCAACCTTATATGGGCGGACCTGAAAGTATTAAAAACACTAATGGTGCTGGTGACGCTGCGCTTGCAGCAATATTACATGACTTAAGTGCCAATGTTTATCATAAAAATACAGTCGTTAATTCCAGTAAACATAAACAAACTGCATTAACCTATTCGTCGTTATCACAAATGAGTAAATATGCTAACCGAGCAAGTTATGAGGTACTAGTGCAGCACTCACCGCGTTTATCGCGTGGTTTGCCCGAGCGCGAAGACAGTTTAGATCAAGCCTATTGGGCACAGTAGCGTATATTAAATAATGGTTTGCCTTTAAGCGTTGTCAATGTAGTGACTATTTAATTGTTTAAATTAAGACTACAATGGCTGCGCTTTTATCTGATAAAAGTACACGGCACTTTTATACCTCCCTTGAATGAGAATTTAACTTTTTTGTATGACAACTCTAACCACGCATAAATCCTCACAACGGCGTTTACTTATTGCACTGGCTATTACCAGTGTCTTTATGTTGTTACAACTTATTGGTGCCTACTACGCAAATTCATTGGCGGTATATGCCGATGCAGGGCATTTGTTTGTCCATAATAGCTCGTTATTTATTGCCTTGATTGCCTCAACATTAGCGATAAAATTTGGTCGAACCTTTAGTGACGGCTATCGTCGCTTAGAGCTATCAGGCGGTTTGATTAATGGTTGCTTATATTTACTCATTAGCTGCTGGATATTGTGGCAAGGTGCAGAGCGATTATTTGGTCATGAACATCATGATGAACACGAAATAAATACTTTTGTTATGTCGGCCGTTGCATCCTTAGGCTTCTTGTTTCATGCTGCGTCAGCTTATGTATTGTATAAAGGTCGCAAGGATAGCGTTAATGTTTATGCAGTATTTTTACATACCTTTTTTGATTTACTATCGACCATAGTGACCTTTGCTACCAGTATTGTTATTCATGCCACCGGTTGGACCATAGTCGACTCATTATCGAGTATATTAATTTCTTTCTTCGTGCTATTTACTGGCTCTAAGCTCCTTTATAAATGTATTAAGGGCTTGTTTTTTAATGGCGTTAGGTTGCCAGCGTTGAAAAAAATTGAAAGTGCGTTAAACAGTGTTGAGCATATAGACAATGTTCATAACCTGACTGTTAAAAGCGACAATGGCCAAGTGGTGGTTGGGGCTCATATTGTTTTAAAGCATCAATGTACTTTAGAAAAGCATGATGAAATTTGCCGCTTTCAGGTCGAACGTGTGTTAAAAGAGCAATTTGATGTTGAAACCAGTGTGTTGCAAATTGAAACTAGCGGTTGTCTGCACCATTAATGTAATTAAATTAAAAGTTCATATTGTCTTAATGACGATTTAAATCAACGAATATAACACGATAATTTCATATCATGGTTGCAGGTTTTCTGCGAGTTCCGTGCATGTCAAAAAATAAACTAATCCTTAAAAATAATCTTTTAAGCAGTATTCTAATCTTATTCGCTTCGATTATGATTTTTGTCATAGCGCAAGTTATTGAGCAATTTCTCATTAACTATGATCTAGCGTCGATGTACATTTCGTTTTGTGCTGGCTTTATTTTATTTACCCCGCTGGTGAGCTTAACATTACACCCGTTATTGTTAACACATATGGACAACATTAAGACGCAGATGGTAAAAGGCTTGGTGATTAGCGTTGGTTTAGTTGCGATTGTTCAAGGACTTTTCTTTTTGATCTGGATGACTGATGCCATAGCTATTTATAGCATTTATGTTGATGCGAATTCCTTTTTAGCAAAAGCATTTAATATAAAGCGTACTAGTGTCAGCGATTTTAGTCAGGCGTTTTATGGCGTTAATTTATTGCTCGCTTGGCTGTTTTCACTGCTGTCACTTACGCTAGGATTATTGCCGTGTTTAATTGCGCGGTTAGATAATCTTGGAGTAGTCGGTAATTTTGTCTCAGCTTTTAGCTTTGCTAAAAAACATAAATTAGCATTAGCACTGCAGGCACTTTGTCTAGCATTTTCAGTGGTTATGCCACTGATGTACGGCAAATATTTATTTATTGTTATATTTCCTTTGACCTTATCTTGGATCTTTCTGGCACTAACAAAGTGCTACCTAACATACCGGCAATAAGCTTTTTCACGCACTAGCGCTTTTAGCTTAGGCGTGTTCCATACTCGGCTATTGTTTCTCATGTTTATTTTCTTTTACTTGTTGTTATTATTTTGTTAACGTCAAACGGATAATAAATAATAAGCTTATGATTTTAATCATTTAATATAAAGTTATAAGCAGTTTGATTTGAGGGGATTATGATTAAAAAATTTTTTAAATGGCTAGGATTTTTATTTTTAGTGGTTGTTGTGCTGGTGAGTAGCTTTGCTGCTTACGAATGGCATGCTGATAAACCGATAAGATTTCGCTAGTTCGTCGATCGTGAAGTACTGAAAATGGCTTTTGAAAGTCCAGAAACACTAACATCACTAGGCTTTTTAGAGTCAGTAGGTATAAGCGGCCATAATGCTGACTTAGATGATGCGAGTTTGGCTAAAGCTGATGAGCTTTTTGTTAAATTGAAAACCGTACATAAAACACTAAATGCTTATGATGACGAAAGCCTGAGTGAGTCTGATCGCCTTTCAAAAGAAATTGCCCTGTATTTGTTAGATTTTGCGCAAGAGGCTGAACAATATCGTTACCACAGTTACCCGGTAAATCAATTATTTGGTATTCAAAATGGTTATCCAAGCTTTATGGAAGCTCAGCATCAAGTCAATAGCGTTGCTGATGCAGAGAATTACTTATCACGTTTAGAAAAAGTTAAAGCTAAATTTAGTCAAGAGCTTGAAGGAATAAAACTTAGAGAAGAAAAAGCCATTATTCCTCCCGCATTCGTCATTGAACGTGTACTAGAAGAAATGAATAACTTTGTTAATAAACCGATCGAAGAAAATATTCTTTACAGTTCTTTGGCGAAGAAAATGTCAGATAGCGAAAACATTTCAGCGGATGAACAACAGCAGTTATTAGCGAAAGCAAAAAGTAACATCAAGACCTTTGTGCACCCAGCTTACCAGTCACTCATTTCCTACTTTAGTCATTTGCAAGCTAAAGCAACCGATGATGATGGTTTTTGGCGCTTACCTGATGGTGATAAAGCGTATGCCAGTGCGTTACAGTTTTTTACCACCACGGATTACACGCCGCAGTATATTCATGATATTGGTTTACAAGAAGTAGAGCGTATTCAAAGTGAAATACTCTCTATTTTAGTTGAGCAAAATTATGATACGTCACAAGGCTTTACTGCTGCGATTGAACATCTTGCGGCACAAGAAAGCTTTTATTATCCTGACAGTGATGAAGGTCGCGCACAAATTTTAACAGACTATCAGACCATTCTTGATGAAATAGACGGTGGCTTGGATTCTGCTTTTAGAATTCGTCCTAAAGCCGGTATGGAAGTTGTGCGTATTCCTCAATTTAAAGAGAAAACAGCGCCCGGCGCGTATTATCAACAGCCAGCGATTGATGGCAGTCGTCCAGGACGTTTTTTTGCTAACTTGTATGATATTAAAGCGACACCTAAATATTCTATGAGAACATTGGCTTATCATGAAGGCATTCCAGGCCATCATTTTCAAATTGCCGTGGCTATGGAGTTAGAAGGTTTACCGTTATTTAGAATGTTCTCGCCTTTTACTGCTTATGTTGAAGGTTGGGCACTTTATAGTGAATACCTCGCATGGGAAATGGGCTTTCAAGATGACCCGTTTGACAATATTGGCCGTCTACAAGCTGAGCTATTTCGAGCGGTGCGACTTGTTGTTGATACCGGAATTCATTATAAAAAATGGCCAAGACAACAAGCTATTGATTATATGAAAGCCAATACGGGCATGGCACAAACCGATGTAGTTTCAGAAATTGAGCGTTATATTGTTATGCCAGGACAAGCAACGTCATATAAAGTAGGGATGATGAAAATTTTAGCGCTAAGAGAAAAGGCAAAAATTGCTTTAGGCGACAAGTTTGACTTACGTGACTTTCATGATGTGGTGTTAAAAAATGGTGCTGTACCGCTAGATATTTTAGCGCGCTTTATTGACCGTTATATTGCTGATACGTTAGCAAAATAGCATCATAATTTTTTAACAGAAGGCCGCATTGCGGCCTTTTTTATTATAGAGTAATGCTTATTTAACATTAAGTTTAGTTGTCTAAACACTAAACACTAAACACTAAACACTAAACACTAAACACTAAACACCGTCTTACCTAGAAAACTTTTAATTCTCGCTAAGTGGTGAATGCATTACTTCAATTGGTTTCACTTACGACTGAAAAATTGAGAAGAGAGCCTGCTTGCTACTAAAGTCCTGATATTTATTGTCACTAATTACAATAGCGTTTTATGAGTGTATAAACTGACATTGTTTTCATCTAGGTGCTTATATAGCCAAAGCACTTGAAAATGAGGCTTACATCTTCAATTGAATTGGAGATAGTTTCATAAAAATTAAATAGGCACTTGATTAATCAAATGATAATCATTATCATTTGATTAATGTTGACTTTTAGTTTTATAAAGGGGTTTATTGATGGATTGGCAGAATTTACTGACAAAGGGAAATCGGCACTTTGATGAACAACAATGGATTAAAGCTGAGCTCTATTATAAGTCGGCTTATAGTCAGTTAGAAGGTCGATGGGAATGTGGTAAAGAGCACGAATCGCTGCTGATGGCATGGATTTGTACATGCCATAATTTAGGCACTTTATTTGAGACAAAAGGTGATTATGAAAGCGCAATAGGCTATCTACTACAAGCCTACCAAGAAGCTCATCGCACGAGTCAAAATATCAATGCGAGCTATTCACTAAGAACATTAGGGTTCAACGCATTAAAGACGTCGTTACAGGCAATTTTATTATTTAGCCAAAAACATCCAACGTGTGAGCATTGTTTAGAGCAATTAAAACGCTTAAAAGAAACTTTAGATTTTGAAGCGCATATCTTACATTAATATTGAAATTTACCGGTTGATTTAGTGATAATCATGGGTGTAAATATACAATACAAGTTATGAAAACTAGCTCGCTTATGCCAAATATCGCTATGGTTTCTATTATGTTGATTTTATATGGTCATGAGAATTTTCACTGCTCAGCTTAAAAGGATAGTTAAATGTTAGGTTTTACATTGCTTAAGCTCAAAGGAGACTCCATGTCACCTAAGGTATCGGATGGCAGCTATATACTGGCTAGTCGCTGGTTTTTGATGTTTTTCTTAGGGGAAGGTAAAAGAGTATTAATTCAGCACAGTACTTACGGGCTGATTGTTAAAACAGTTGCACTGGTTGATCACCACGGATTTATTTGGCTAAAAGCGGAGAATAATCAGAGTCTTTCTATTGAACAAATTGGCCCGATAGATAAAACACAGGTGATAGGTAGGGTCCTTAATATTTTCAATCGACGTGATTAAAATATTTACTTAAAAAAGTAGTTTTCAAGTAAACGGCCTAAATTTGATTTTTTAGTGACAAATCTATTTTGAGTACTTTAATAGGGCGTTCAAAATTCAAACTGGTCTAATACATAACATTAATTGCTTAAACTGTGGCTATTTCTCATCATTTGTTTCAAAAGTTTGTTTAGCCGTTGCTTTGTTTTCTAAGCTTTTTTCAATAATCTCTTCTCTCATCTTTTCTAGTTGCTCTATGGCTTTTTGTTTTTCCTCTGGACTCATGTTTTCGTTTTTAGCGATCTCTTCAATCATAGCTTCAAGCTCGGCAAGTGCGTCTCTATCTATGCCAAGCCGTTTATCGAGTATTGATTGCATCATGTCGCCAAATCTTGTGTCTATGGCCTTATCGTCAACTGTGCTACTTTCAACTTTATTTGCCGCGATAAGTGATTTAGCTGTTTCTGGTTTTATATAGGTCGGTGTTGAGGCAGTATAGTCTTGCCCATTTATTTTAGCTAACGCGGCATCTGACAGTGTTACGGTATCGGTTTTTGGTGCTACAGGTAAAGTATGTTCACGATTTTTAACTAAATCTACTTGGCTGGCGCTTTTAAATTGTGCTGAGCTCACCATCTGCGCATAATTCATGTTTATCATCATAATATTGTTCCTGGTATCACAGTTTATAAATGATAATGCAGAGTTTATGCCAACGTAGTTTTCTAGAAATAAAATGCTAATATTCATTATACGTAGTGAATAGCTAGAGCATAATCAATTAGTTACTGCTTAAGCCAAAGGTATTATTGACGCCAATACAATAAGATGTTTATTATGAGATGAATTTCATTTTAGGTTAGGGTTAATGCTACCAATTCACGGGCGTTGGAAAATAAAAGTTTCGGGTAATGTGCTGATGCAATGGTTTGCTGATTCTTGGAATGAAGAAGCTATTATTGCTTATGTAAAAGAATTTAAAGCAGCAGCGAAACCTTTGATAGGTAGAGATTGGGCGATAATTTCTGTTTTTGAAGAATGGGAGTTGGGTGTACCTGAAATTGAACAACATGTGATTGAACATTGTGAGTGGTTTAAGCTAAATGGCTGTGTTAAAGATTGTCATGTCTATAGCCCTAATGGGTTAAAAGCGTTACAACTGGAAAACATGATCCCGCATAGTGAACCCGGCTACGAACGTCATGTGTTTGGCGATTTAGATGGGGCAGTAACTTGGTTAGGCACTCATGGTTTTTTGCTGACTCAAGCTGATTTCTTATCTAAGCTAGACGTAAAGCAAAAGTAATATATGTAACGCTTTAAAGAGAATAGAGTCGAGGCGTCCATGCTAATAGTGCGGTTAATATTATAAAACCATACTTTCATGGTATTGACAAAGCGACCACGATTGCTGAAGTCTTTGTTGCTCTGCCTTTACTTTCACCCGCCTTTACTTACGCTATAACTTTTCCTATTTCTGTTCATTAGTCTGATCTTTATCAAGATAACTGGAAAATGTATTCATCACTCCTTCTAGATGATATTTGTCGAAATTCGTCAACAAGGACGGCAAAATTTCACCCTTGTTCGACGGCTATTGCCGCTTCTCTTGCCGTATTTAAGGTTAGTAAATTAGTTTTAAATTTTCTTACATGTAAGTAAGGGTATAATATAACGACAACAAAGGATGAATTAAAACCTGATGCCATTGAATATTAAAGCGTATTTTCCTGCCGGTGGGCAAACACACGAAGAAATAGAAATGACCGATATTTGTTATACCGATAGGGCTGATGTTATTTTTGCTCGCGCAATATTACCACCGTCAAAACTTGTAAAAGAGATGGTTATATATTATCAAAAACTACCTAACGGCAAGGATGAATACCGCACAATTTCAGCTAAATGTCCGCATCAAGGCGCAGATATTAGTCAAGATGAATTGAAGGCCGATGGCAATGTCTATTGCTCATTACATCGTCGACCTATTTGTATATTTAGTGAATATAATTACGCCTATTTAGTTGAAAAGCGTGAAGATAAGTTTTTTATTGTTAAAACCTAAGTATTCTGAAATCTTATCGGCTTATTCTCTTAACAAAGCATCTAAGTTATTGACGACCTCACTCCAGTAGAGTCATGTTGAATAGCCTGTTTTAGAAACTGTGCTTGGCCATTATTCCAAATACGGACATCTAGTTATGCTTTGTTATCCGCCCTCAATTAGCGGCAATAAAACTATTATTTGGTCAGCGCTATTGTTAATAGCTAATGGCGACATCCATTTGCGATGTTGTTACCTGACTGATGCATAAAATACTTGATTATCGAGTGTTAATTATCTGTATATATGCCAACGACCGGATAATTTATCCAGATATTATTTAATGGCTTTAAGCTATTACAGGGTAAATTGATATAACAGCTGACTATGCTTTAGCCGTTGTTCGAACACTATGACTACTAATTGCTGTACCTAACAAAGATAACAAACAATAGGCCGTGAAATAATAAAACCCAGGCCCTAGAGCAGATAATGTTTCACTGCTAACGATGAAATCTAATTTAAAGCCAAACACCGATAATTGTTGCTGTGTTGCTGTTTCAGCATGATTGGTTGAAAGTACAGCAAGAAAAATCGCGACAACAAAAACGTCGGCCATTGACCACTTGCCAATCTTGCCAATAAAGTTATAGATAGTCGCTTCAAATCTAGAGTTCTTTTTCGCATAAGCTAAGCTCAGTAAAATAAACTTAATAACCGGAATGCATAGCGAGAAAGCGAAAATTAATATCGCCACTAACAGGCGTTCATCTTGCCATAGCTCTTGTATCGTCTGCAATAATGACAGACTTTTATCCACTATTGTATTGGTAAGTGTTGCACCACTAACATTCGCCGTCATGGCCATATTGAGGGAAAACATAGGTAATAATATACCCGGTATAAATAATGCGATGGCGATCAGGTTAAAGAGAAACCCTATGTGTTTTTTAATCATGATGATGTGAAATTTTCCTAGCTAAATGGGCGGGTGACGTTAAGCGTATTGTTAACGATTTTAGCTTGGTGATGCAAACTATTTGTACCGTGTTACGATAAAAATGAGCCGCTAGTATAAAGCGTGTGAGATACGTTATAAAATATAGTCAACGCACTCAATATTGAGCAGTAAGGTTAGCACATGAGATGCTAATATGATAAACAACGGTATATTTGTGACAATTTTATAGGTTGCGACAATGAAACAAGTACATATTCTCAATGGCGACTGCCTAAAGGTTCAGCTACAAGATATCGTCAAAGAAAAAGTCATTGTGATGAGGGAATGTTTAATTGATGGTAATGTGCAGGGGGAAACACTTCCCGAGCTTTATGCCAGTAGAGCAAATTTTACGGCTCAATATCCAGGTTGCACTGTCGCAGGCTACTACGAAGTGGCGGCAGCTGAAATTGACAAAATTGCTAGTATTGAAATAGGTAGCCAAATCATTTGTTGGTTTGAAGATGACTTATTCTGCCAAGTTAATTTTTGGTTTGTCATCAATCTATTAGTCAAGCGTGGCCATACAAAAAATATCAGCTTAGTGCGCCCAAGCAAAGGTAATGACTATAGTTTTGCTACCATGACTGAATCAGAGCTCGAGCTTGCTTATCAACGTATGACAAAATTGTTGCCACAACCTTTAGCTTTGTTAGCAAAATTATGGCCTTTATATCAACAAAATGATGCTAACGCTATGACAGCTATCGCAAAGCAATTAGGCTATGAATGGCTCTTTTTATTACCCGCGATTAATGCACATTTACGTCGAGCACCCGATGAAAGCGGTTTAGGTTACCCAGAGCGGCAAATACTGGCGATTGCCACCGAATTAGGTAGCATTGAGTTTGCTGATATTTTTCAGTGTTTTTCAGCACGAGAGGGGATTTATAGTTTTGGTGATCTACAGGTTAAGCAGATGTTTGATCGAGTCATGAATAACTAAGCGTGCCAATACCATGGCTATTTCATGCCTATTGTTCGCAAACTTGATTACTGATTACTGATTACTGATTACTTTTTCAGATGAACTTCGCTGAGTTTATCAACGGTTGCTGAGCAAGACTTAATGAATGTTGCCATAAAGTAACCTACCTCTGGCATTGCTTCTTTTAGCGAAGCTAATTTCAATTCCAAGCGTTGTTTTACATGATCAAATTCATGATTGTGATGATTCAACTCATCAAGTGATTTAATGTAGGCGACTAAAATATCGGCGGCCTTAACGATTTGCTTATATTGCGGGTCAACATTATCTTGTACGATAATATCAGCAAACATTGCTTGAAATTCTTCCGGTAAAGACTCTAAACATTGTCTTTCAGCTAAATACTCAATTTTTTTAAATTCACGTGCAATTTCTGGATTAGCATATTTTGTTGGGCTAACAATGTCGCCGAATCGCGTTTCACTGGCTTCGTGGTATAGCGCAACTGTTGCCACTCTATCGACATTAATGTTACCAGCAAACTTGTTATTTTTAATCACCGCCAGTAAATGCGCAACAATAGCGACTTGGTGCGAATGTTCGGCGACATTTTCTGGTTTAACGCAAAACATCAATGCCCAACGTTTTATCAGTGGCATTCTAAACATCCAAGCGAGAAAAGTACTTTGCATTACGTGACCTTATTAATGATATTTATTTGTTGTTATTGGCGATAGGTACTGAAAAAGTTGGCTAACTTTTCTAGTGCTAGTTTTAGATCCTCGACATGAGGCAAAAATACTAAGCGAAAATAATTTTTCTGCTTAATATTAAATGCTCGTCCGTGCACTAAGAGAATTTTTTCCTGCTTGAGTAAATCTAAAATCATTTTTTCATCATCGTTGATATTAAACTTTTTCTGATCAACTTTAACGAAGAAATATAATGCCCCCATCGCTTGGTTACACGAAAGGCCATCAATGTTATTAATCATTTCATAGGCGAGGTTACGCTGCTTGAATAAACGGCCGTCACCTTGAATGAGTTCATTAATACTTTGGTAGCCGCCTAATGCTGTTTGAATAGCATGTTGCGAAGGCACATTGGCACATAAACGCATCGAGGAAAGTATGTTTAAACCTTCTAAATAATCTTCAGCATGAAGTTTAGGGCCGGTGATCACCATCCAACCAGCACGGAAGCCGGCAATACGATAATTTTTTGATAAGCCACCCATAGTGATAATTAACACGTCGTTAGCTAATCTCGCTGTTGGAACATGTTGCGCTTGATCATAGAGGATTTTATCGTATATTTCGTCACTAAAAATGATCAAATTGTGTTCGCGGGCTAGGGCGATAATACCTTGTAGTATTTCTTCACTATAAACCGCACCCGTTGGGTTGTTAGGATTAATCAAAACTATAGCTTTAGTTTTTGGCGAGATTTTTTTTGCCATATCAGCTAAATTTGGAAACCATTGGTTTTCTTCATCGCAATCATAATGTACCGGCTCGCCACCAGATAATGCCACAGCCGCGGTCCATAGTGGATAATCTGGCGCAGGTATTAGCACTTCATCACCATTATTGAGTAAACCTTGCATGGCCATAACAATCAGTTCACTAACGCCATTGCCAATGAAAATATCATCAACACTAACATCTAAAATACCTTGTTGTTGAAAATACTGCATTACCGCGACACGTGCTGGATAAATACCTTTAGATTCGCAATAGCCTTGAGCCGTTGGTAAGTGGTGAATAACATCTTTCAAAATATCATCGGGTGCTTCAAAGCCAAATGGCGCCGGGTTACCAATATTAAGTTTTAAAATTTTATGACCTTCATCTTCTAAACGTTTGGCTTCGGCGGCAACTTGTCCGCGAATTTCATAACAGACGTTTTTTAATTTTGAAGATTTATGGATAGTTTTCATAGTGGTGATCTTTTAAAAGTTAATGAATAGGGCATTGTTTCGGTATGAAGAGCAATAATATAGCTTAACCCATTGTTGCGAATATTGATTCACTTTGAAACAGTTACTTGCATCTTTTTTATAGTAAAACGCTAATATTTGCGCCATCTTAATATAGTGACTAAATTTTCAACAATATATTGCTAAATATCAGTTTTGAGCAGGAGATTTATCTATGCCTTTACCTTTATTATGGTTAGGAGCGGCCGCGGTTTCAGCGTTAGCGGTTAAAGGTTTAGCTGAGGATAGAAAATCTCAGCAACGTAGGCGTTTTACCCACCACAGTGCACAAACCTTAGCAGACTTAACCGCGCACGAATCTGCTATCGCCACTTATCCTACTGATATGTTTGCAACCGAGCAGCAAGTTAAGCCCCGCCTTGGCGCTATTGTTTGTTGTGGCATTGCTGGCGTACTAGATCATACCGGTATTTGGGTTGGTGACAATACCATTATCGAGGTTGATGGTAATGGTTTAGTAAAACCCGTTTCCGTTCAGAGGTTTACTGATACACGATCGGGCAGAGGTATTTTTATTGCGTGTGATTCGTTAGGTGTACCACTAGCAAGTGAAATGGCGGCACAACGCGCCATAGCGCAAATTTTTCAATTTAGAGACTATCATTTATTTGATAATAACTGTCATCAGTTCATTTGGCAGTGTTTTCAAAACGATGCTAAAGCCATCACCACCTTTAAAGCGTTATCGCTTAATGTTGCCACGCTGTTTGATCGCGTGGTCTATTGGGATAGCTGTGATTGTTTGGAGTTTTAGCAGAGCTTAGGTTAGTAAAAAATGTTAGTTAAAAGCTTATTAAAAACAAAAACGGCTTTGCAGGTGATGCAAAGCCGTTTTATTTTTTATTGCTAGCTATGCTGAGCCAAAATGGGGCTAGCAAGCACTCAATCAACCTTGAGGTGAGTTATTTCGTAAACAAGGACATCACGTCGCTAATAGCTAACATTGATTTTTCACCACTAATACGGTTTTTAACTTCAATTTCTTGGTTATCAAGATTACGCTCACCAATGACTAATAATAATGGTGTACCCATCAGTTCATGATCGGCAAACATGACACCAGGTCGCTCTTTGCGGTCATCAAAAATCACTTCAATACCAGCAGCTTGTAACTGCTGATATAAGTTTTCAGCGGTTTCTTTAACCCGTGCAGACTTAGCCATATTCATTGGTACAATAGCGACTTGATACGGCGCGATGGCTGCTGGCCATTTGATACCGTATTTATCATGATTTTGCTCAATGGCGGCAGCAACAATGCGTGAAACCCCAATGCCGTAACAACCCATAGTTAGCGTTTGGTTTTTACCGGCTTCTGTTAATACGCCACAGTTCATCGTTTGAGCATATTTTTCACCTAATTGGAAAATATGACCGACTTCGATACCACGTTTAATCACGATGTTACCTTCGCCGCATGGGCTAGGGTCACCTTCAACCACGTTACGGATATCTTCAACGCTATAGCTTGTTACATCGCGGTCCCAGTTTACTCCGGTTAAGTGCATCTCATTCTTGTTTGCACCACAAGCAAAATCAGCTAAGTGCGCTGCACTTCTGTCAACAACAACATCAATATTTAAGCCGACGGGGCCAATTGAACCCGCGTTACAACCCGCTGCAGCGAGAATTTGTTCTTCACTAGCAAAGGTTAATGGCGTAGCAACTTGTGCTAAGTTTTCTGCTTTGACTTCGTTTAACTGATGATCGCCACGTAAAACAAGCGCAATAATAGGTGCTTCGTTTTCTTTTGTTGCTGTACCTAATACTAATAGGGTTTTTACGATTGTTGTAGTGTCACCGTTAAGGAAGGTTGCAACATCATCAATAATTCGAACGTTTGGTGTTGATACTTCCGTTAATGCTTGCGTTGCTGTTGGGCGTTGACCCGTTGGCGCTAATGCTTCTGCTTTTTCAACATTGGCTGCAAAGTCGCTGACATCACTAAAGGCAATATCATCTTCACCTGAATCGGCTAACACATGAAATTCATGTGAAGCTTCACCGCCAATAGAACCGGTATCGGCAATAACTGGGCGGTAATCTAAACCTAAACGATCAAAAATACGACAATAAGCATCAAACATTACTTGATAAGTTTTTTTCAAACACGCTTCGCCTAAATGGAAAGAGTAAGCATCTTTCATTAAAAATTCACGACCACGCATCACGCCGAAACGAGGACGAATTTCGTCACGAAATTTAGTTTGTACTTGGAACAAGTTAAGTGGCAATTGCTTGTAGCTACTAATCTCATTGCTCACAAGTTTAGTGATCACTTCTTCGTGTGTTGGCCCTAAAACAAAAGCACGATTATGGCGGTCATTTAAACGTAATAATTCAGGACCGTAATCTTCCCAGCGCCCCGACTCTTCCCATAAATCAGCCGGTTGTACCATTGGCATTAATACTTCTAATGCGCCAGCACGTTCCATTTCTTCACGAACAATATTTTCAACTTTACGTAATACTTTTAAACCTGTCGGTAACCAAGTATACAAGCCAGACGCTACATTGCGCACTAAGCCCGCACGTAACATTAATTGATGGCTGATAACTTCAGCGCTAGCAGGGGTTTCTTTCAAGGTTGAAAGTAAATATTGGCTGGTACGCATTGAGAATAAATTCCATTAGTAAGCGAGTAATAAATATGTCGCGTATTCTAGCAGGGCAGTTTCAGCCACAAAAGGTTTATATTGCCTCAAGTGTTAAAAATTGCCTGTAAATTAATATTAAGCAGCTGAATTCATATTAATAGTGATTAATATTTTTAAGCACTCGCTGATTTTTTGCCATGCCGCCAATTGTTATTAGCTCACCATCTAACACCAATAAACCACGATGGTCCATGGTAGCGCTTTCACTATGAGAAATTTGCCAAGTGTTGGTGTCGAGGTTATAGCGCCATATTGCATTGCTTGGTGTTGAGGGTTTGGCGTTATAACCGATGCCATTGTAGTTATAGGGATTATCGCTGCCGCCAACAAAAACAATTTCTTTTGCCTGAGTGATAGGATTAATCAAGCCTTTCGCGGCCATACGATAACGCGCTGTGCCCGTTGGGTGCTGAACCTTAAACCATGATATTTTGCTGGGATTATTCGGGACAATTTCACCACGATAACACGCAGCCTCTGCGGCATAACTTCGACGTTCATTAAGGTGAACATCAATCCTAACACCATCACATATCAGTAATTTATTATCGATAATGCCACCCGCGTGGCCAAATACCGCTTTGCCAGGAAACGGCGAAGCCTGCTGCCATTGATTGGTTTGAGTGTCGTATAGCTGTACTAAATTTACGTTACCGTCGTTGTGCCAACCACTGATTAAGTAAATGTAACGATTTTTATAGGGAAGAGCGATACTGTCATCAACAGGGACTGGCATGAAGGCCAATGCAAGATACTTATCTTTTACAACATTATAGGCATAAACATCAGGAATCGACACTTCACTATGATCTTTAGCCACGGTATAACCACCAAAAATATAAGCAAGATCATTAATAGCGGTGGCAACACTTGCTAGTCGACCGGTGAGTTCTCCAATTGGTTGCTTAATCGGCACTGGCGATTTGATAAACCACTGATTTTTTGTAACATCAAAAACATAACTGTGGTTATGAACGTCTTGATAACCTTTATTTGCCGCTAAACCAGAAAAAGACAATAAATACCAATGGCCATCTACGTTAACTTGTGCAACGGCATTATTGGTGACAGGCTCTGGTAAATAGGCTAGGTCTTTCGCAGTAACCGTTTTGGTAAGGGGAGCGAGTAAACAAGTGACTAACATAAGTCGCGATAGTGTAGATTTGATCATAGTGTAGCTTTAACCGTAGTTTAGTAATGATGCTAGTTGATGAAAGAAATTACCCAAGCACTAGCGTAGCAAAAAACATCGACGCACCATACTTTTATTAAATTTTGCCAAATGCGTACTAAACTTTTTTGGCTCACATTATGGCTATATATAGCTTAATTTTTAGTCTGTCAGTCAGTAAGATTGAATTTTATAAGCGAGCTAGTTAATTGATGTACTGAACTTTTTTATTTGCTAGCGTATAGTGACTGATATTTAAATATCCGTTGATACTATCAGGAGCAGAGTATGACAGTAACCGTAATTACCGCAGATTATTTCAATGAACAACAAGCAAACGATGTTATAAAATGTTTATCGGCGTATGCGCTTGACCCCATGGGCGGCGCTGCGCCATTGTCAGATTATGCAGAAAAGAACTTAATCGCTCAGTTACAAAAACGCAGCAACGTTTTTAGTGTCTTGTGTTACGTTGACGCTAAAGTGGCTGCGTTAGCCAACTGTGTCGAAGGTTTTTCAACTTTTAGTGCTAAACCTTTAATTAATTTTCACGATATTGTGGTGCTTAAGGAATTTCGCGGCCAAGGACTTACTCAACATTTATTTACTCATGTTGAAAATATAGCGCTAGAACAAGGCTGTTGCAAAATGACCTTAGAAGTCCTTGAAGGTAATCACGTGGCTAAAAATGCTTATCGAAAAGTCGGTTTTTCTGGTTACGAACTTGACCCTGAAATGGGGCAGGCAGTATTTTGGCAAAAAAAATTGTAACGCTTATTTAAAGCTCAATTCGGAGTATGCATTATTTATTGTTAACGGCAAGTGCGGTGCTATTATGGAATAGTCTTGTGGTTATTGTTGCTGAGCTTGCGACATCATTACATATTTTACACTGTTATCGTCGACATTGATTTACCACCTTTAATGACTAATGGTTCAGTTAGAATTTTTTATTGCTAGGTGCTTCACTTTTCACACGCATTGGTGGCGAATGTCAATCTAGGTTCGCTAAAGAACACCTTGTCAATACTGCATTATCTTAAAATGAAATAGGTTTACGTTTAGCGCGAATCACCTCTGTAGGCTCAGCTGTTTTTGGCTTAACGTTGGTGTTATTTTGAGTTTTATTAATGGCTTTAGCTTTCTGTGTTTTAGAATTTTTTTCTTCTTTTACAAGCGCTTCTTTCGTCTGGTTTGTCTTGGTATTTTTATTTTTGCTTGCTTTGACATAGTTAACCTGAATAGTTTCACCATTAAAGTCGACAATATCGTCGTGATAGACTTTTTTTCGCTTTTGAAATTCAACTTCGTTATTTAATACAACATAACCTTCGCTGATCACTATTTTAGCTTCGCCGCCGCCGCCGACCATATTGGCAATTTTTAATAACTTGCAAAGTTCTATGGGTTGTACGGAAATATCAATCAGTGGAATAACGTCAGTCATGGCTGCCTTTAAAAGCTAAAAAACAAAAAGCGATTATAACGGAGTTCGCTATCAATGTCCTCTGCTCTTGTTGCAATTAAATTATCAAATTTGTCAGGGGGGAGTGCTCGATAATGCTCAATTGTGTTTACGCTAGAGCTTTGAATTGTATGTTTTTATTAAGTGCTTTTAGTCTTGTGTTGACTTTACTTTGCTAGGTAAGTGCTTGATAAAAAAGTTTAAGTAGTAGGCTCTGCGCGGGTGTAAAAAGTAGAAGGTGTTTAGCTTTGGTGATTATTGGTTTTTTGATTTATTAATTTTTGGACGTTTTAATGAAGTGGTGGACGATACTGGGCTTGAATTAATGATTCAGCGCGGGTGTAAAAAGTAGAAGGTGCTTAGCTTTGGTGATTGTTGGTTTTTTTGATTTATTAATTTTTTGACGTTTTAATGAAGTGGTGGACGATACTGGGCTTGAACCAGTGACCCCCGCCTTGTAAGGGCGGTGCTCTCCCAACTGAGCTAATCGTCCATAAATACTAAGTAGTAATATGATACGGGAACAATATAAATGGTGGACGATACTGGGCTTGAACCAGTGACCCCCGCCTTGTAAGGGCGGTGCTCTCCCAACTGAGCTAATCGTCC
>CAJXUN010000014.1 GCA_913061475.1 uncultured Colwellia sp.
CCTGACCGTTCATCCTGAACATCGCCATTCATTCACATCCATGTGATCATGGCATACCGTTCATCCTGAACATAAAGGCCTGCTTTGCAGGCTTTTTTATTGGCTAAACTCGTATACTGAATAAGTGATTAGCAAAATAAGAGAATAACATTGGTACGTTGAAAATACTCAACTTGCCCCCACGTTAAAGACAGGCAATTTTTTTGAGGTTCTCTATGCTACCAGCACTAAAAATATCAGGATTAACGAAGACCTATAAAGGTGGTTTTCAAGCACTTAAAGGCATTGACCTTACCGTTCAGCAGGGCGATTTTTTTGCTTTGCTTGGACCTAATGGTGCCGGTAAGTCGACAACCATTGGTGTTATTACTTCATTAGTTAATAAAACCGCTGGCAGTGTCGCTGTTTTTGGCCATGATATTGATCAAGAACTAGAAGCGGCGAAAAGTTTTATTGGTTTAGTGCCACAAGAATTTAACTTCAATCAATTTGAACCGTTAATGAAAATACTGGTAAATCAAGCCGGGTATTATGGGGTGGAACGCAAGTTAGCCGTTGAACGTGCTGAAAAGTACTTAAAGCAGCTTGATTTATGGGAAAAACGTAATGACGCTGCTCGTATGCTCTCTGGTGGTATGAAGCGCCGACTGATGATCGCTAGAGCCTTAATGCACGAGCCTAAAATGCTGATCCTTGATGAACCGACGGCGGGTGTTGATATTGAACTTCGTCGTTCAATGTGGGGCTTTTTGCGTGAACTTAATCAGCAAGGCATTACCATTATTTTAACTACGCATTATTTAGAAGAAGCTGAAATGCTTTGTCGAAATATTGCCATTATCGACTCAGGCATTATTGTTGAAAATACCGATATGAAGTCGTTATTAGCGAAACTTGATGTCGAAACTTTTGTCTTTGATTTGAAGCCAAACAGCGCACCGAAAGCATTGGACAATTTGAGCTCAAGAGTTATTGATGATCATACGCTAGAAGTTGACGTGAATAAGAGCCAAACTATTAATGCCATTTTTACCGAGCTTAATAAACAAGGCCTTGAAGTGCTGAGTATGCGAAATAAAAGTAATCGACTCGAAGAGCTATTTGTTAGTCTTGTTGGCAGTGGCCAAGCGTCAGTTGATAGTGCAGTTAAGGAATAAATATCATGGCATCATCTAGAAATTTCATTGCGCTTAAAAGTATTCTAAATAAAGAAATACAGCGTTTTATGCGTATTTGGATACAAACGCTGGTTCCGCCAGCCATTACTATTAGTTTATATTTTGTTATTTTTGGCTCGTTAATCGGCTCACGTATTGGTGAAATGGGGGGCTTTGATTATATGTCATTTATTGTCCCTGGTTTAATCATGATGAGCGTTATTACTAACTCATACTCTAACGTTGCTTCGTCATTTTTCAGTGCTAAATGGCAACGAAATGTCGAAGAAATGCTAGTTGCACCTGTCCCTAATTGGGTTATTGTTGCGGGTTATGTTGGCGGTGGTATGGCACGTGGTATGTTGGTGGGTGGTATTGTCACTATTGTGGCGATGTTCTTTGTTGATATACAAATTCATAATATTTGGGTCATTATTACTACGGTAGCGCTGACCTCAGCAACCTTTGCTTTAGGTGGCTTAATTAATGCTATTTTCGCGGGGAGCTTTGACGATATTTCAATTATTCCAACCTTTATATTGACGCCACTAACCTATTTAGGAGGGGTATTTTATTCTATCAGTTTGTTACCTGAATTTTGGCAAGGGGTGTCGCAAATCAATCCGATTGTCTATATGGTCAACGCATTTAGGTACGGATTTTTGGGGATATCGGATGTGAGCTTGACGTTGTCGTTTGCGGTGTTGGGTGTTTTTATTGTTAGTTTATACACCATTGCTATGGTGTTAATCACTAAAGGTATCGGCTTAAGAAGTTAATGCGCTTTTGGCATTGAAAACTATAGCTAACTAAGTAAATAGGTAAAAAAGGTAATGACCGAGACAGAAATTACAGGTGACTCGAAAGCTATTGTCACCAATCAACCAGGTATACATGAAAAACTGGTTGAGATTGTTAATAAACATGTGGCACACCCGTCGCAAAAACCGATACAAGCGCATACTCAACAAGCCTTTGATGAAGTTAATGCCATGGTGCAGGCATTTTCGGGTGAGATTATTTTGGACTCATGTTGCGGCGTCGGCCAAAGCACTCGGTTGTTAGCAAAGCAAAACCCTACCGCGTTAGTGATAGGCGTTGATAAATCTGCCCATAGAATTAATCGTAATGTTGATGAAGTTGAACATGACGATGGCCGAGGTAAGGTTGAGAATTATTATTTAGTACGCGCTGATTTAAATGACTTTTATCGCCTGGTCGTTGCCGCCAATTGGCCGGTGAACAAGCATTACATTTTATATCCTAACCCTTGGCCAAAAGCTAAGCATCTGCAGCGGCGCTGGCACGGTAGTGCGGTGTTCCCACAAATTATTGCCGTTGGGCAAAACATTATTTTACGCAGTAATTGGTTGCTTTACTTAGAAGAGTTTCAGCTAGCGGCTGAGCTTTTATCTTTCAAAGGCGAAATCTCAACGGTAAACGTTACTCAGCCGTTAACGCCGTTTGAAGCAAAGTTCCATGCTAGTGGTCAACAATGCTGGCAACTTGATATTATTAAATCATAGCGCTGCATGCTAATTGCTTTGGCTAACGCTTGGTATAAATACAAAATAATTGGCTAAATCAACAAAAATTTAGCTAATTATTACAAAGTAAAAACTCGTTCATAACTTATTTTTTGTTGTTTTTGTTTTATATTTCAGTTGTTTGTGATTCTGGCCTGAAATTTGATATAACTTAAGTATATTAATGGTAATTTAGGATGAATAACATGACTAACAATATCAAAAAAACAGTATTTATGATGGCATTAAGCAGCTTGGCAATTGTTGAACTTGGTTTAGTTTATGCGGCGACACTACTGGGTTAAATGAAGTTAACTTTCCGTTAAAATTTGCCTTTAAGCTTAACTTTAGTGGAAATAACGAGACTTTTGCTTCATTTTTTATTACAGTGCCGCACTTATATAAATCAATTTGCTTAAGGCAAGTCGTGAATAGTGAAGTAAGTATGACGGTGAGTAAACGCGCGGCAAAAGTATCTGAAAAGTCTTTACATCGCATTTTTACCATTCCTGTTGCACCTAATTCTACATTAGGTCGAATAGAGAATGAAATATCACAAAACTTAGCAGGCTTTCTTGGCGCACATATAGCGGCAACAGAGCAAGCGTTAAGCGAAATTGAAAAAGATTTTGCAAATTCGCTGATCCCAGAAGAACCGGCTTTTGTTTCTGATCATATGCATCACTTACTTGATAAGCTAGTGTCTCAGTCGGTACATACTTCGAGCCCAAACTTTATCGGTCACATGACCTCTGCGTTACCGTATTTTATTTTACCGCTATCTAAACTGATGATTGGTTTAAACCAAAATCTGGTAAAAATTGAAACTTCTAAAGCATTTACCCCAATGGAACGTCAAGTTTTGGGTATGATGCATCGTTTAGTTTATCAAGATGATGAGCCGTTCTACCAACAGTGGATGCACAGTGCTAATCACTCGTTAGGCGCATTTTGCTCTGGCGGCACAATAGCTAATTTAACCGCGTTGTGGGTTGCTCGTAATAACTTATTAAAACCTGATGGTGACTTTAGAGGTGTGGCACGTGAGGGCTTATATAAAGCGCTCAAGCACTACCAGTATGATGGTTTAGCTATTTTAGTATCAGCCCGTGGTCATTATTCACTGAAAAAATCAGCCGATGTATTAGGCATAGGGCAAGACAGCGTTATTGCCATTCCAACCGATGAAAATAATAAAATTGACTGCCAATTGCTGAAAGAAAAATGTCAGCAATTAGCTGATGAAAATATTCGTGTACTCAGTATTATTGGTGTTGCCGGTACCACTGAAACCGGTAATATCGATCCTCTTGAACAAATGGCTGAAATTGCGCAGCATTACGGCGCTCATTTTCATGTCGATGCTGCCTGGGGTGGCGCAACCTTGTTGTCGAAAAAATATCGCCCCATGCTTAAAGGCATCGAACTCGCCGATTCAGTCACTATTGATGCACACAAACAAATGTATGTTCCGATGGGAGCAGGTTTAGTGGTTTTTAAAAATCCAGCTTCTGTTGCTGCTATTGAACATCATGCCGAATATATTTTACGTAAGGGCTCGAAAGACTTAGGTAGCCATACCTTAGAGGGTTCACGTCCAGGTATGGCAATGCTGGTATATGCCGCCTTACATGTGATTAGCCGCCCAGGCTATGAAATGTTGATTAATAGCAGTATTGAAAAAGCCCATTATTTTGCAGAGTTGATTAATCAGCACGCTGACTTTGAATTAATTACTGAGCCTGAGTTATGCTTGCTTACCTATCGTTATAACCCGGCAAGCGTACAAGCATTATTAGCTAAAGCTGATGATATACAACAAGAAGAAATTAATGTCCTGCTCGATAAATTAACTAAATTTATTCAAAAGCGTCAACGTGAAAATGGCAAGTCTTTTGTTTCGCGTACGCGTATTGAAGTGAAAAAATATCAGGGGCGTAAAACTTTGGTATTTCGCGTGGTATTAGCGAATCCGTTGACCTCAAAAACGATCTTACAAGATGTGTTGGCTGAGCAGATGCAGTTAGCACAAGAGAGCGAAACCTTCTTACCGACATTATTATCAATGGTCTAAGTAATCTCAATTCAGCTTAAAACACCATGCTAAATTACTTTATAAATCAAATTTTTATGAATTGGTTATTCCTAGTTCAGGTTAAGTAATTATTTAGGTCATAAAAAAAGCGACTAATACTAAATAGTCGCTTTGATGTTTTTACGCAGTGATAAAGTCGTAAATCAACCGTACGCAAATAATTAGGTTAAGGTAACCTGTAAATTATCAATCAACCTGGCTTTACCACAATGGGCTGCGGCGAGAATAACGAGTTCTTTATCGTCTTCGCTGGCCGGCTGCAAAGTACGTGCGTGACAAATATGAATATAGTCTGTTTTCATACCTGCATTATCAATATAGCTAGCGGCTTGCTTTGCTAAACCAATAAAATCACTATCACTTTGAATAGCTTTTGCCAGCCATTGGATATTCTGACTTAACGCTGGAGCGGTTTGCTTTTCTTCTGGTGTTAGATAGTTATTACGAGAACTTAAGGCTAAACCTGAGGCTTCTCTGACGGTTTCAACCGCTATTATTTCAATCGGCATTGATAAGTCTTCAACCATAGTTTGAATGACTTGTACTTGTTGATAGTCTTTTAAGCCAAAGCAAGCAATATTAGGTTGTACAATATTAAACAATTTACAAACTACCGTTGCTACGCCCCGAAAATGTCCTGGACGACTTTCACCACAATAACCGTCGGACACATTAGGTACTTCAACGTAACTTTGTTTGTCTAAGCCTTTTGGATAGATAATGGCAGGTGTTGGGGTAAATAATAAATCACACCCTGCAGCTTTTAATTTTTCTTGATCTGCGGCCATGGTACGCGGATAGCTGCCGATATCTTCATTAGCGCCAAATTGCATTGGATTGACGAAAATGCTGGCAACAACTTTATCAGCAAGCATTTTGGCTTTTTCTACTAAAGCGATATGACCTTGATGTAGGTTACCCATAGTCGGCACAAAAGCAATTTTAAGACCTTGCTGACGCCAAAGGTTAATTTCGTTGCGTAAAGCCGAAATTGTTTCAGTTGTTTGCATTGTTATTCTACTTTTTATTCGATGATGAAAGCTGTTTTAAATAACATTAATTATTTGAAGATATGCTCGGGACCTGGGAAGTTACCTTGGCTAACTTCGTCAATATATAGCTCTATTGCTTTTTTTATGTCGCCGGTATCAATTAAAAAATTACGCGAAAACTTTGGCATGTAACTACACGAAATGCCTAAAGCATCATGCATAACTAGAATCTGCCCGTCGGTATCCTTGCCTGCCCCAATACCTATTGTTGGTATTGATACGGCTGCTGTGATGGCTTTGCCTAAACTGCTTGGAATACATTCTAGTACTAATAACTGTGCACCAGCAGCCTCTAATGCTTTAGCATTTTCGATCATCTCTAATGCTTTATCACTTTCTCGACCTTGTACTTTAAAGCCGCCAAAAACGTTAACCGACTGTGGCGTTAAGCCTAAGTGTGCACAAACCGGAATACCACGTTCAACTAAGCCTTTAATGGTTGCTTCTAACCATTGACCACCTTCAATTTTTACGATGCTAGCTCCCGCTTGCATTAATTTAGCAGCGTTTACATAAGCCTGTTCAGTTGTCGCGTAGCTCATAAAAGGCATATCGGCGATGATAAGTGTATTTTCCACACCACGCTTTACAGATTGCGTATGATAAGCCATATCATCAATACTAACGGGTAGGGTGTCGTCATGACCTTGTAACACCATGCCTAATGAATCACCGATTAGTATTGCGTGAATGCCTGCTTGATCGAATATTTTAGCGAAACTGGCATCATAGGCGGTTATCGTGGTAATTTTCTCACCTTGTTGCTTCATTTTCTTTAAAGTGGCTGTGGTTATTTTGGCCATATTATATTCCGTTTTTTAGGGGGCAGCGTTAATCGTTGCTAATTTTAGAGTTATTATACTAACGTAATTTACTATGAACTTTTAGTCCATTTTTTTCAATTTGTTCAGCAAGTATTTTAACACTATCACCGTCGGGTAAAGTTAACTCATTGGCTATTTCGGCTAAAGGTAGTAAAACAAATTCACGCAATTTGATACCATAATGAGGAATAGTTAAACGCTCAGTATTAATCAACTGCTGATCATATAATAGAATATCTAAATCTAATACACGGGCACCCCAACGATTATCCTTACGAACACGTCCAGCATTGTTTTCAATGCTTTGTAGCTGGTCCAGTAAATCAAGCGGAGTTAAGCTTGTTTTAATTGCGACCACAGCGTTCATATAATCAGGTTGATCTTGTGGCCCCATTGGGCGACTAAAATACAACGAAGATACTTTAGTAACCAAGCAATGTTCCAGTTGTTCTAACTTAGCTAACGCGGCAGATATTTGCCCTTGAGGATCTGCTAAGTTACTACCTAAGCCAATATAGGCTAGGGCCATTATGCGTCGCTACTTGAGTTTTGCACACGCGGCTTTCTGCGTTTACGTGTTGTGCGTCGAGGGCCATTTTTACTTGCCACAATGCTTTTTACCATTACTTGCTGCGTATCGGCATTGCATTCTTGAAAGTCTCCCCACCATTTAGCAAGTTCTCGCAATGCTAAAGCCTGTTCACTATCTTTGTTTTTCGCACTTTCGATTTCAGCTCGCAATAACAAAAAGTCATATCCCGCTCTAAATTTAGGATGCTCAAGTGCTTTAAATGCACGTTTTCCATCTCGTCGCACTAACTTTTCTTGCAATATCCAAATATCTTTCATTACCGCTTGAAAACGTTTTGGTATCGCGATGCTGCGTTGTTGTTCTGACATTATTTCACTTAGTGCGCCGAAAAATGCATCTTGTGGTGTCAGTTGTGTTTCGCTATTTAAACGCTGTATCTGCTCTTGCATCGGATACCAAAGCATAGCGGCAAATAAGAATGCTGGGGTGACACGTTGCTCATTATTGACCCGGTGATCAGTATTTTTCATCGCTAAGCAGATAAAATCGGCTAAATAGGCGTGAGATTGCTTATTCAGTTGTTGATCTACGGCAGGGAAAAAATATTGAAATAAACTGTAATCACGTAACAGCTGGAAGTTTGCCACGGCTTTGCCTGACATAAACAACTTTAAAAACTCTTCGAACATACGAGCTGGTGGAATGTTAGCCATCAGTGGCGCAAGAGATTTTATTGGCGCTTTGGAATCAGCGTGGATCTCCATATCCAATTTAGTTGCAAAGCGAATCGCCCGTAACATTCTAACCGGATCTTCACGGTAGCGTGTTTCTGGATCGCCAATTAAACGAATTTGTTTGGCGTAAACATCAGCAACACCATTAGCAAAGTCATAAACTTTAAAGTCTTTGGCTGAATAGTAAAGTGCGTTAATGGTGAAGTCTCGACGCTCAGCGTCTTCCTCAATGCTGCCATAAATATTGTCACGCAATAGCATGCCATCTTCACTTTGCTTGGAAATTTTTTGGCAACTATTCTCTTCGTTACTATCGTGATGGCCCCTAAACGTGGCAACTTCAATGATTTCACGACCAAAAACAATGTGAGCTAGGCGAAAGCGACGGCCAATAAGTCGACAATTTCTAAATAAGGCTTTAATTTGCTCAGGAGTTGCGTTGGTGGCGATATCAAAATCTTTAGGTTCTAAACCTAATAAAATATCACGCACACCACCGCCAACTAAATAGGCATCATATCCGCCTTTATTTAAGCGATACAATACTTTTAAGGCATTATGACTTATGTGTTTTCTAGATACAGGGTGCTGATCACGAGAAAGTATTTTAGGCTGTTCGAATGATGGCAAAGGAGAATTTTTTTTTCGTGCTTTTCCGAGTACTTTTTTACACAAATTGATCACGCTTTTGATAATGTTGGACCCTAATTTTTCGTTAAATTTCTCGCGCAATGATATAACAGTGTAAGGGAAAAGAGAATGCACACAGGGTGAAAAAGTCAACGTTTATTGCTAATCAATGGTGTTATAAAATTATTTCTTGTGATTTTGGCACACCTGTAATTGACCAATGGCCGATCGCCCAAGTTAAAAGCTCATCAACACTGGCCGTTTGTAATTCATTAGGGGGTTGTTGGCCAAGAAAAACCAGCGCTGAAAATAGCGAAGGAATAGGGTTGTTTTTATCAATAGCAGGCGCGTTATTTTGTTTACTTAATTTAAAGCCTTGGGAAGTAGCGGCAATAGGAAAATGACCAAATTGAGGCGCTTTGTGCTGTAAAATTTGATAAAAACTTAATTGCCTTGCTGTCGGTTCGAGTAAATCACAACCACGAATAACATGGGTAATATTCTGGTAGATATCATCAACAACAACGGCTAATTGATAGGCAAATAGGCCATCTTTTCGTAAGACAATAAAGTCTTCTTGTGCCAGTTCAGCGTTACAGGTAACTTGATTTTGAATAACATCGTTATATTGTGAAATGCCAACTGTATTGATAACACGTATAGCGCTTGCATGTGCAGGTTGTGATAAAGCTCGACAATGGCCTTGATAAATACCCCCTATTGCTTTTATTTGTGCTCGTGTACAACGACAATAATAACTGAGCTTTTGCTCCGCTAGTTGGGCTAACACTTCATGATAAAGCGCACTTTGCTGACTTTGATAGAGTACGTCTTCATCCCAATGTAAACCGTAGCTTTCCAAAGTATTTAATATTTCAATACCGGCGCCTGCTTGTTCTCTAGGAGGATCAATATCTTCAATTCTAACGAGCCATTGGCCATTATTATGTTTTGCATCAAGATAACTTGCCAGAGCAGCAATGAGAGAGCCGAAGTGTAATAAACCGGAAGGAGAGGGGGCAAAGCGACCACGATAATTTGATAACTTATCTGGTCGCAAAGTTTTGTTTAGTTCCAACAATACAGGTGATTAACCCGCTAGTTGGCGTTCTTTGATTTCTTGTAAGGTTTTACATTCAATACAAAGATCGGCTGTTGGACGTGCTTCTAATCGACGAATACCGATTTCAATGCCACAAGAGTCACAAAAACCAAAATCATCATCTTCGATAAATTGTAAGGTTTTTTCAATTTTCTTGATTAATTTACGTTCACGGTCACGTGTACGTAATTCAAGGCTGAATTCTTCTTCTTGAGCCGCGCGGTCAACAGGATCAGGGAAGTTTGCTGCTTCATCCTGCATATGTGTTACTGTGCGATCAACCTCTTCACGAAGCTGGACACGCCATGCATCTAGAATTTTTTTGAAATGTTCTAGTTGCGCGTCGTTCATGTATTCTTCGTTAGGCTTTTCAACGTAAGGGTTAACGCCTGCTAATGCTAAAATACCTAATGTTTTGTGTGTTGGCATGCTAATTCTCCTAATGCTACTAGACCTAAATCGACGAATAATAGTTACCTCATGTAACTTCATCGCTTGGTTGCAACTGCCAATTTAAATAGACCTGAAATATTCCACATATATTGTGTTTGTTAATCTAAAATTCAAGGCTTAATTGATAAAAAATCATGATAAAGTTCAAAATATTGTTATTGTCTAAACTTTACTCAAGGCGACAATAAAATATGAGCAAGCTCTTTTAGCAAGTTTTTAGCCCTTACGTCAATCATTATTGTCGTAATTTCTTGCTATCACTTAGAGTATTACTGGTACTTTAGTCTTTAAAGTCAGGGTAAATTTTTGCTTGTCTTTGGTAAAGCAGGCTTTGTAAGCAATTATTTCAACGCCTTGTTGGCTTGCTTCATGCAACAGCTTTGCATAGGTAGCGTCAATGTGCTCTGCAGGTTTGACATTATTTATACCTGAATGTAATACGGCAAATAAAAGTACCGCTCGGTGACCTTTTTCTGTCATCGCCATAAGCTCGCGCAAATGTTTTTGCCCGCGCTGAGTCACCGCATCTGGAAAATAGCCTTGCTGTGCTTGTAGCAGTGTGACACTTTTTACTTCGATATAGGTTTCACGGCCATCTTTATCATAAAGATGAAAATCAATTTTACTGTTTTCTTCGCCATACTTTACTTCTCGCTTGAGCTCAGTGTGCTGAGCAAATTCAGCAATATTACCTCGTGTAATCGCTTCCTCTGCCAATTGGTTCGCCCGCAGGGTATTAACACAAATCCAATGCTTGGCTTGGCTTAAAGTTAACTCCCAACTATTTGGGTATTTGCGTTTTACATTGTCTGAAGTGCTATACCACACGGTATCGCCAGGTTCGGCACAGCCGGTCATCGCACCTGTATTGGCACAATGTATGGTTAATTCAGTCGCGCTATTATGCTCATCTGTAACGATTACGTCGGCGAGAAAGCGTTTATATCGCTTAATGAGTGTGCTGGGTTTTAGTATAAAATCCATATAAACAGTAGTTGATAAATCAGAGACATAGGTTAATTATTTGCTAGCATAGTGTAAACTATTAACATTAAATAAAATGCAAAGGCGAGAACATGACAACAGTTAATTCTGCTCCAGTATCCATAACGTTAACCACAAGTAACCTTGCGCAAGGGTGGCAACAAGGTAAAACACTGCAAATTACCGACGATAATATAACGATTTACTTACCTCAAGATACGGCTTATCGCTTACGCAAACTTCAAAAGGCAGCGCGTAAAATTGAAAAGTTAGATATTGACCATGCCTTACTGACTGGCGATGGTTGGGATGAATCAAGCCAGTGGGCTTTTGCACTTGGCTTTAGCTGTGTGAATAAATTACAAGCTGTCAGTTTTTGTGGTGAGCCTGAGCTTATTGAGCGTTTGAAAAATAAACTTGCTATATATGCTTGGAGCCGCGATTTAACGAACCAAACACCCGATGAACTATACCCATTAAAATTAGCGCAATTAACCACAGATTACATTAAAGCACTCGCACCTAAGCATGTAACAACTCGCCTGATTCAAGGTGAAGCGTTGAAAGAACAACAATGGATGGGTATCTATAATGTCGGTAAAGGTAGTATCAACGAGCCTTGCTTACTTGAGGTTGACTTTAACCCTAGCGAAGATGCAAGTGCTCAAGTTGCAGCCTGTTTGGTAGGTAAAGGTATTACCTTTGATAGTGGTGGTTATAGTATAAAAAGTAACGCCGGTATGTTTGATATGAAATGTGATATGGGAGGGGCTGCTGTAGTGGCGGGCGCTCTCGCTTTAGCGATCACACAAGGTTTAGATAAACGCGTTAAATTATATCTCTGTTGTGCAGAAAACATGATTAGTAATGACGCTTATAAACTAGGCGATATTATTACTTATAAAAATGGTGTTACTTGTGAAGTAGCTAATACCGATGCTGAGGGTCGTCTTGTACTTGCTGATGGCTTAATGGCGGCAAGTGAAACTGGCGCGCCGATGATTATTGATGCGGCGACATTAACGGGGGCGGCGGTTATGGCGACAGGTGGTGATTACACTGCATTATTCGCCCTTGATAGTAATGCTGCAGAAAAAGCGCAAGCATCAGCAAAAGCTACCGGTGAAGCAATTTGGCAATTACCTTTAGAGCCTTGGCACCAAGATAAATGTCCGTCAGTTTATTCTGATACGGCGAATAGTCGACCAGTACCAGGTGGTGGACCAGGTGGCGCGAGTAATGCCGCTGGCTTTTTGTCACGCTTCGTTGCTAATGACGGTGCGGGCTGGTTACATTTTGATTTAGCGGGGGCATATAACGGTACTGAGTCAGGTTTATGGGCGGCAGGCGCGACAGGTTTAGGTATTGCAACTATTGCTGATTTAATTTCAAATCATTAATCAGTTCGTTTGAATGAAAAAAAGCTGGGTAATATCGATTGGTGTTACTCAGTTTTTTTGTTTTATATTGTTGCTTGTTAATTTTTTCTTAGCGTTAATAGTACCGTTATTAACTTGCTTCTGCTTGTTGTAAAAATTGCTCTAACCAAGACTTTGCACTGTTTATATCACTAAAAACATAAAAGGTGATATTGCAGGCTTGGTAAATTCTTCTGAGTTGTAATTGTTGAATATCGGCGGTGCTGCTATCAATTATCACGCTAGCATTGGCGATTAAACCTTGTTTAACGCGGTACTTATTGACTTTGATGAGGGCTTCTTCTGCTTCAGGTGAAAATACACTATTGCCGTAAAAGGATATTAATAAGCCCCAAGATTGACCGGAAAACTGGTCACAAGTGCTATACATGTCGTCGATGTATTTTTCCGCCACATGATCATTAAATGGGCCAAAAGCATCCACTTGTAAAATATTTGAACGCGATGTTATTGAGTATTTTTCCTTCACTATGGTTTCCATTACCTAACTCCATTTAAAACTGGGTGAACAGTGATAGCAGTATTTTTAGTGCTTGCCAAGTAAGCATATTTTAAAATATTTTCCAGTTTTAATTTTTTTACTAATCAACATTTAAAAATTAATTTTCCAGCTATGAACGGGCTCGTAAACAACACCTAGTTTAGTAGAATAAGAATGATATAAGCTAAAGCTCGTTATGCTTAATCGTTGTTCAACGGCGATTTTTTGCAATAAGGTCAAGGCGGAAGGTGATGTGAACTTAGCTTTGCGATAAAGGCTCAAGTGTGGCTGATAAACGCTATTTTCTATCGCAATATTGCTATTACAACATAGCTTAATCATGATTTGGTTTAACTGTATTAGCCAGTCAGGGCAAGTGGTTGGCATAATATGTAAAACTTGTGCTTGTTTAAAATAGCCTATTTGTGCCAGTTGTAATGTTCGCTTTTGATTTTGTGGCAAAGCGCTAGGGAATTTTTCTCGGATAACCTCTTGTTGCTGATTAATCAATTGCGTCAAATGGGCTTGTTGTAAGTCGTCTATTAGACCAAGAAACACCAAGGTAATATGAAGGTTTTTCTCGCTAATCGTCTTAAATGCTAGCGATAAGTGCTGATCACGCCAATGTCCAAGCTTGGCTTTATCCGGATCTGCAATATCCAAGGCAATAAACATGCGTTTTTTCATCGCTCACTCCATATTATAAGCATTTATGGTTTAAAGTTATTTATGCGAAATGACCATAATAACCGACAATGACTATGGCATTGTTATGATAATATTACCCTTATAAAATACCTAAACTTAATATAACGCTTTATAATTTATGACGCTATCGGCCAAGCAGCTTCCCATTGATGATATTAAAATTTCTGTCATCAATGCGCTAAATCAACACCAGACCTTATTGTTAATTGCGCCCCCCGGCGCCGGAAAGTCAACGTGTTTGCCGCTATGGTTATTAGATTTAGACTGTTTGTCAGGCAAGAAAATCTATCTGTTACAGCCACGACGAATTGCCGCTAAAAATATTGCCTGTTACTTGTCGAAACAACTGGGTGAAAATGTGGGCGATACCGTCGGCTACCGCTTACGTAATGAAAGTAAAGTGTCGAAAAATACCCGTTTGGAGGTGATCACAGAGGGTATATTAACGCAGATACTTCAACACGATGCTGAACTAACTGGCTGTGGCTTGGTGGTATTTGATGAATTTCATGAGCGTTCACTAAACGCAGATTTAGCCTTTGCCTTAACGCGTGATGTGCAGCTTGGTTTGCGAGATGATTTAAAAATACTATTGATGTCGGCAACATTGGCCACTGATAGCATTATGCAGCAGCTTCCCGAGGCCATTTGCCTAGAAAGTGAAGGCCGAAGTTACCCAGTTGATATTAGCTATCAAGCGCCGAGTAACGCCAAATTATGGCGTGAACATGCTTTAGCGGTATTAAAGTCTGTGGTTAATTCACATCAAGGTTCTATTCTGGTATTTCTGCCAGGTACGGGTGATATTCGTTACTTGGCAGAACAACTATCTGCATTCATGCCTGAATCTATGTTGCTTTGTCCGCTTTATGGTGACTTAGCGCTTGCACAACAACAACAAGCGATTGCACCGGCAACAAATGGTAAAAATAAACTGGTACTTGCGACCAATATTGCTGAAACAAGCTTAACAATTGAAGGGGTCGACCTTGTTATTGACAGCGGCTTAGAGAATGTTGCGCTTTATGACACGCAAACACTGAGTAACAAATTAACCCAGCGCGCCATTGCTAAAGCTTCCGCTATTCAACGCGCAGGACGAGCAGGGCGCTTACAAGCAGGTCATTGTATTCGTTTATTTAGCAAAGATGACTTTCAACGTCGAAGTGAACAAAGTGTTAGCGAAATTCAGCAGGCTGACTTATTACCTATGCTGATGGAATTAGGAAGGTGGGGAGCAAGTGACTGCGCACAACTGCCGATGATCGAAATGCCAGAGAGTAAGCGCGAACAGCTTGCTTGGCAAGAGCTGATTGATTTAGAGCTTTTATCCACAACCAAACAGCTTACCGCTGATGGCAAAAAAGTATCGGCTTTTCCGTGTCATCCAAGGTTTGCCAAAATGCTGATAAGTGCTCAATGTTTAGAGCAACAGCAAGAAATTCCGCATTTGCTCTCCCTAGCTTGCTTACTTGCCGCCTTATTAGAAGAGCGCGATATTTTTAATTCGGAACAGCGCAGAGATGATTGCGATATTGGCCATCGAGTTATCCAACTCTGCCAGCAAGCTAAAAAACCACATCATCAGCGTATTATTGTCCAAGCTCAGCGCTTTTTTCGCTTAGCGCGCGCTCAAACGTCTAAACCAATACCTGAGCAAGCATCTCATCATATTCGTGGGCCTAAATCTGCCGTCAATCTTTGTCTATCAGCGAGCGAGTTACCGATACATGACTGCGGCTTAATATTGATGCACGCATATCCCGAGCGAATAGCGAAACAAAGAAATAACCAAGGCCACTACTTAACTGCCTATGGTAAAGGTGTGGTGATGAATGAGTCGGATGCCTTAGCGAGTAAAAGCTTTATTATTGCGGCGCAACTATTTCAGCGACGACAAAGCTTGAGCATAGCACTAGCCGCTGAATTTAATTTGTTTCAAGCTATTGCCTGGGGCATAGTTAAAACAGCAAGTAAAACCTATTTACAGTTTGATAATCAACTTAATCGCATCGTTTCTGCGCAGCATGAAGTGATTGGTGCATTAGTTGTCAAAGACACAAATACCTCACAGAAAGTATCGCCAGAATTGTTAGTTGCCTGTTGGTGCCAGCAGATCCGTAAGAAGGGACTAGATTGGCTAAAATTTGATGAGAGCAGTCAACAGTTATTATTGCGCTGGCGTTGGCTAAACAGTACGCAAGCGCATTTGCTATTTCCTGAGGCGGGTGAAGCATTTTTATTAGCTAATTTAGAGCAGTGGCTAGGGCCTTACTTAACTGATATTACCCACAAAGCACAACTTGATAAGTTGAATTTCTCTACACTGTTATTAAATCAATTAAACTATCAACAACAGCAAATTTTCAAGCAAATTGCACCCACTCATTTTATTGGTCCAACTGAACGAAAATGTGTTATTCGATACAGCTTAGAACAAGCGCCGGTCGTGTCATTGCCGATGCAGGAATTATATGGTGTAACCGTCACCCCTGCGGTTGGTGATAGTACCAATAACAGTCAAATACCGTTAATTATTGAAATACTTTCGCCCGCTAAAAGGCCTATTCAAGTGACGCAAGATTTAGTGGCTTTTTGGCAAGGTAGTTATCGTGAAGTGCAAAAGGATATGAAGGCGCAGTACCCCAAGCATTTTTGGCCAGATGACCCAGCTAATGCCCAAGCAACGCGAAAAGTTAAAAGACATTTATAAGGCTTTCGTGGCTATCTATTTAGTGATTAATTTAACGCTACGGAGTACTTACCAAAATTTTTGGCCAGATGACCTAGCTAATGCCCAAACAACGCGAAAAGTTAAAAGACATTTATGAGGTTTTCGTGGCTATCTAGTGATTAATTTAACGTTACGGAGTACTTATCAAAATTTTTGGCCAGATGACCCGGCTAATGCCCAAGCAACGCGAAAAGTTAAAAGGCATTTATAAGGTTTTGTGGCTACCTATTTGGTGATTAATTTAACGCTAACGTGTACTTATCAAATATTTTTTGATATTCGCCATTCGCTTTTAGTTGCTGGAGACGCTCAATAAAAAGATCTCTGATAGTTTCGTCTTTAAAAATAAAGCCGTTAGGGCTAGCACCAAGGATAGGAAATAGATCAACGCTAGGGCTGGTATCCACTGAACCTGATTTATGGATTTTATTGCGATAAAATTTAAATATTTGTAAATCCATTTGTGCGATATCAAAACGCTTTAAAAATAGCATTTTTACTTGCAAAGCTTGATCGTGTGTTTCTGTGTAATTAGGATTTTTAGTGACTAATTGTTTGTAATTATCGCCTAAATGATCCGTTGCCCCTTGCCAGCTTATCAAGCTGTGGCTACCAATATCATTTAAGGTCTTAAAGCTAAAGTTGTTTGCCGATAAAGCAATTAAATAATTTTGATATTGGTAGGCAGGACCAGAAAAATAGCCAGTTAAATGTTCAGCCATAATGGTATTAGTGTTCATATCGCTTGCAACATCAACTAAATCATTTTTATAGGAATTAATTCGCCTTGCGTACGGCATGTATACAGGGATTATTTTATAGCCATGTGGCTCCAAAGCGGCGGTAATTAATTCAACCACAATACCGCTATTTGTTTCTGGAAATACCCAAGGCGCTAACGCATTACCAAAAGCAACGGTTAATGTTTTCTCACAAAAGGCGGGATTCGCGATGAAAAAGAATGCAGTAAAAATTAATATTTTTAGTTTCATAAAACTCAATATAAAAATATTTAGGTAATTTTAAGGTATATGTTTAGTGAAAAATATACAAATCTTAAGTCATAATAATTGACTATTTATTTAAATGCTCATGATTGTTTTCCAACATTAACTGTTAGTTGCAATAACTTTCATGGCTTGTGCCATGGTATCTTTATTGCCGTCTAGCCAATGAATTTTAGTACCGTTTCGTTCTAAGCGTCGCAACCAAGTGTCTTGTTTTTTTGAAAACTGATGTATGGCAGAATTGAGCTTTTGAAAACAATCATTTTTGCTTAATTGTCCTTGTAAATGTTGGGCAATAAAACGATATTCTAGGCCATAAAAATATAAGGTATCCCAGCTGACACCTTGCGCGTGTAGTTGTTCAACTTCTGCAATCAGCCCTTGTTCCATTCGCTCTTTTAAGCGTTGGGTAATGCGCTGACGTATAACTTCTCTTGGCCACTTTATGGCAAAAATCAAAGGTTTTAAGGCTGGAAAGTCATTAATGACGGCTTTTGCTTCATGTTCACCTTGCGCTATTTCAATAGCTCGCACTAAACGATCGCGTTCAATAAGATCAGTCGTGTTATGCAAACTAGGCTTAAGCTGCTGTAGTTTAGTGACTAAATCTTGATGTGAAAACGTTGCTAATGAAGCTCTAAGCGTAATGTTCTCTGGTACTTCAATTAATCGGTAGCCTTTTAATATCGAATCTACATACAGTGCTGAGCCACCGGCCATAATCGCAAGCTTGTCTTTAGTGTTAATTTCTTGGTAAGCGTCAATGACGTTTTGCTGAAAATCGAAAATATTATATTCATAACCAGGGTCGACAATATCGATTAAGTGATGCTTAATTTCTTGGTACTCATCAAGGTCTTTGCCACTACCGATATCTAAACCACGATAAACCTGTCGAGAGTCCGCGGAGATAATTTCGCCATTGAGCATTCTGGCTAATTCTACCGCCAATTTGGTTTTCCCTGAGGCCGTTGAACCAAGTACAACCAGCATGTTAAAAGCGGACATAACTAACCTATTAATATTGCGCGAAATTAAAGCCAGTATTATATCGCTAAATTGCCAGTTATGCTTGTTGGTTATGGTAAAACTTACCTAATTTTAAACAGCAAACGTTATCATTAGTGATATAGTATCGGTAAAATTATTATCATGAATTATACGTAGCTTAGAGGCAATGTAATAAAAAATGGCGGCAAAAAAAACTGCTCAAACAGCAACAAAAAAAACACGCAGCACTCAGCAAAAGTCTTCTGAAATAACTGCAGGCATGGGCAGTAATAGAATTAAAAGCGCTCTGCGTTGGACATTCTGGTTTGCGGTTAAAATCACGGTTTTACTGATGTTCGTGTTGTTTCTTTACAGTATTTATCTTGACGGCAAAGTGCGTGACAAATTTGAAGGTCAGCGTTGGAAAGTACCGGTACAAGTGTATGGGGTAATTGAAGAGTACAGTCTTGAAAATCATTTAACACTCGTCGAATTGAAGCAATCTTTAATGGCGAATCGCTATAAAAAAGTGACTAATGTTCAACGTCCCGGTGAGTTTGCCTTGTCAAGAAATCGCGCCATCATTTATCGTCGTGCCTTTGATTTTGGTGGCGGCATTGAAGCGGCAGAAAAAGTTACCATCGATCTTGCTAACGGAAAAATTAAAGCCCTGTATCGTGATGAAGAACAGGTTACTCAGATACGATTAGAACCACTGTTACTGGATAGGATTTTACCCGATAGTAAAGAAGATCGGGTTTTAGTGCAGTTACAAGCAGTACCTGAAAAGTTATTAGATACTTTGTTATTAATTGAAGATAGAGAGTTTTACTTTCATCATGGTGTTTCACCGTTTGGCATTTTACGTGCACTTTATCAAAATTTAATAGCCGGTCGTACGGTACAGGGTGGCAGCACGCTTACCCAGCAGCTGGTTAAAAATATGTTTTTAACTCGAGATAAAACCTTATGGCGTAAAGCGAATGAAGCCATCATGGCGTTAATTTTGGAGTATCGATACAGCAAAGATCAATTATTAGAAGCCTATATCAACGAAGTGTATTTAGGGCAACACTACGCCAATGGCATTTATGGTTTTGGGCTTGCCGCTGATTTTTATTTTGGTAAATCCATTCAGTCACTCAACGCTGAACAAATGGCTATGATCATCGGGCAAGTAAAAGGCCCTAGCTATTATGACCCTTGGCGTTTTCCAGAGCGCACCACTAAGCGACGAGATTTAGTTTTACGATTAATGTATCAAGCGGAGATAATTTCTCGGCACGAGTTTGAGCAGGCACTAGAGTCGCCGTTATCAATCAGAAAAAAACGCCGTGTCCAACAACAAAAATTTCCAGCTTACCTGCAACTTGTTAAAGCAGAGTTAGCACAACATTTATCTGAATACCAACAGCAATCGGGTGTTAGAGTATTTACCGGATTTTCAATTAATCAGCAGCTCGCGTTGCAGAAAAGTATTGATCAACAATTACCTAATTTAGAGCAGCAGTCGGGCTCAGATTTACAAGTGGCGATGGTAGTCTCAGATGTAAATTCTGGCGAGATCCGGGCTTTAATTGGTGGTAAAGAAGCCGGTTATGCCGGTTTTAACCGTGCTTTGCATGCTAAGAGGCCTATCGGTTCATTAATTAAGCCTGCGGTATATTTAGCCGCATTAGAGCGCTTTCAGCGCTTTAATTTAGCGAGCCTTATCGAAGATAAAGCCATCACCCTTTCAAGTGAGGATGGACAAGCATGGCGACCCAAAAATTACGATGGTAAATACCGCGGTCAAGTGCACTTAATCGATGCATTAGCATCAAGCTTGAATGTTCCAACGGTAAATTTAGGCATGCAATTGGGTTTAGATAACGTTGCTCAAGCGATACATCTATTAGGTTATCAGGATGATATTGTTACTCGACCATCGATGTTACTTGGTGCTTTAAATATGTCGCCGATGGAAATAAGCCAGCTCTATATGCCGATCGCTAATCATGGTGTTGCTGAAAAGTCACATGCTATTGAGCGTATCGTCAGTGCCCGTGGTGAAACTTTATGGCAGTTTCGCGCGCTAGAGCAACAGGTTATTTCAACGCAAGCGGCTTATTTATTAGACTTCGCGTTAAATAAAGTCACGACATCAGGCACTGCTCGCTCGTTAACCTGGCGCCTTAAAGGGATAGATGTGGCAGGAAAAACCGGAACAACCAATGATCAAAGAGACAGTTGGTTTGTTGGGTATGATAATAATCTTTTAGTCACCACTTGGTTAGGCCGAGATGGTAACAAACCAACAAAATTAACCGGTAGTAGTGGTGCCTTGGTGCTTTTTGCAGCGTTTATGAATAATGTTGGAGCAGAGAGTCGCATGACCAATATACCAGAGAGCATTGAATTAGTGCGTTTTGATAATAAAAGTGGTCGGGCAGTAATGCAAGCTTGTGATAATTCTCAAGTGCTACCCGCAGTGACTACGGGGTTGATTTATGAAACTCAGTGCGAGCAAGATCCTAACCAGAAAAAGAAGAAATCGTGGCTTGAAAAGTTATTTGGAGAATAGTTTATAGCGAATTCAATTGCTAAGGAATTACACGCTAAATTTATTGCTTTACGGTTTGAATAAGCCTGATTTCACCACTATGGTTAGTAAGTAGTGAACCAAACAGGTTAGTTAACCATATCAGTGCGAGAAACAAAATAATCCTTTGATATATAATTATAAGGAAATATCACTACAGTAAAAAGCGATCAAGTACATTACCTGTTACGAGGATAAAAATGAAACATAGGTTAAGTTTTGGTTACTTTACTATACTTGCTGACAACATTGTTGAGGTGACTATTGATAATGGTGTCGAATTATCACTTGAAATGATTGAAGAATGTGATGGTTTTTTGAAAGCGCATATCTTTGGTGATTTTGGCATGCTTATAAACCGAATAAATGAGTATACTTATAGTTATGAAGCAAAATTATCAATAGGCTCATACGAGGGCTTAAAAGCTATAGCATTTGTTTATTATTCGGACAAAAGTAAAAGTCTTGTTGAAAAAATAAACCTAATACGAGCGTATGATAATTGGAATAGTAACCTCTTTTGCGGCTTAGAGCTTGAGTGGCAGCAGGCATTTCAATGGTTAAAAGACGAATTGTTAATCTGTGATGAGCAAGCAGTAAGTAACCCTATTTAGGGAACAACATTTTTTGCGCAGTAAATGATGAAAAATACATGATGAAAAGCAAACCAATAGGTTTGCTTTTTTATGTTCAGGATTTACGGTCAGTTTATATGTTCCAGACATAACCTAAGTACCTACATCCATGTACGCAATGTCACGATCACATGGATCTGAATGAGTGACGATGTTCTTGGACTCTCTCAGACGTCCTGTCTTTCTAAGCATTAGTGCATGCACGTCGAAGTACGGTCAGGTAATATGTTTATGACTTTTCAGACATTCTGCCATTAATTCTCGCTAAGTTGTCAGTTAATGACAGCACAGAGTCTTACTCTACATACTCAAAAATTTTAAATACTCGATTAACACCGCCAACATTACGTGCAATATCTACTGCAATAGCTGCTTGAGCCTTAGTCACTAAACCCATCAAAAATACTTCGCCGTTTTCTGTCACCACTTTAATATTAGTCGCATCAAGTTCATCGTTACCAAATAAGGCGGTTTTTACTTTTGAGGTCAACCAAACGTCGTTGGTTTTAGTCGTAAAAGACGTGGTGTTACTGACACGAATTTGGTTATGAAGCTGCTTAACACCATTGACTTCATTGATGGCTTTTATCGCTTGGTCACGCAAATAACTATTTGGCGCTTGCCCTACAACTAATACGCTGCCATTGACACTAATAACATGCAAGTTAGTGTTGTCATCTAAGGCATCGCTTTTAGCAATATTAGCATGGGCATCGAGTTCGATTTTCTGATCATCTATTTGGTTACCCAGCGAGCGATTGTCTGTTGCTACGCTTGCGCCACCAACCACGCCAACGACAGCTGCGGCAACGCAGCCTTGTAGCAATATGGCTAAGGTAATCGTACTGATAATTGATTTTAGCGACATATTAATCCTCAGATTGTGGGAATAATGTAGTATCTATGATGTCACATAGACAGTGAATTACCACTAAGTGTACTTCCTGAATTCGTGCGGTACGGCTTGACGGTACGCGAATTTCAACATCATTTTCTCCGAGTAATCCTGCAATGTCTCCACCGTCGCCGCCGGTTAAGGCAATGATAGGCATGTCACGTGATACTGCTGTTTCAATGGCTTTAATTACGTTGCGAGAATTACCGCTTGTAGAAATGGCAAGTAATACATCGCCGTTGTTACCTAATGCCCGCACTTGTTTAGAGAAAATTTCATCAAAATGATAGTCGTTACCAATTGACGTAATGGTTGAGCTGTCAGTGGTTAAAGCGATTGCTGGCAGCGGCGGACGCTCTGTTTCATAGCGATTCAAAAGTTCTGCAGAAAAATGCTGGGCATCACCAGCTGAGCCACCGTTGCCACAGGCTAATATTTTATGACCGGCTAATAGGCTTTGTACCATCGTCATGCCAGCTTGCTCTATGGGGCCTGCCAATAATTCGCTGGCGGCAATTTTTGTTTGAATGCTTTCGGTAAAATTACTTTTTATCCGTTCTAACATGATGGAATTAGCTCCGTTGTTTTATTTCTTAAAAGGCGTTGGTTAAAAGGTACTGGTTAAAAGGCATTTTTAAGCCAAGTAATTTCTGGGTTATTAATATCGCCTTGCATGGCGATAACATCGAATCGGCAAGGGGTATTATATTCATTTAATCCTGATTGTTGCAGATAAAATGCTGCACATTGCTTAATTTTTTGCTGTTTTTTAACTGAAACTGCAGATACAGCGCCACCGAAGTGTGTATTTTTGCGATATTTCACTTCAACAAACACCCAAACGTCATTTTCAGTCATGATTAAATCAATTTCGCCACGGCGGTTGTGAAAATTACATGTCTGTAATACTAAACCTTGTTGAGTTAAATAGCGGGCAGCTAGTTGCTCACTGTTTTTGCCCGTGGTAACGGTGTTGTCTTTTTTAGTCCATGGCAATTTCTTGTACCTTGCTACGACTATACTTACCCCAAATTAAACTACGCTTCAAAATATTGTCACTGCTAAGTTGCAATATGCCAGTTTGACCATAATGACGAACATAAGTTTTATTTTGCATGGCAGAAATTTTGTCCACAAGGGCTAGGCTATCAAAGCCCATGGCAAATATGGTTTGTAAACTATCACTGCGGTTAGGCCAAAGTTTTTTTGCTTGTGCAACTAAAGCTTTATTCTGTTGCTTACTCTTTAATTGCCACGGCATTTCGGTAAAGATTAAGCCAGATAAATCACGGTTATCACTTTCATCACTTTTTGTACTGTGGCTGCGTGAACTTGCATATACTGGGATGATGTCGGCAAACGGACTAATATTAACATCAATATAGGGTTTCAATAGTTTGGTCTCTAATGGCAAGCCCACTACGTAGATCATATCAATATCGCGACGGTTGCGTAATTCACTCTTAATGGAGTACTTAATTCGGTTGTTAAGCTCTTTTGTTCGTTGTTGGCTTAAATCAACGCCAAGGCTTGCTTTAAGTTGGTTTTGCATTTTGGCGTCATTATTGAAAAAGACCGTTTCAGGTGCTTTGCCTGTTATATGTTGCCATTGTTGACTGAATGTTTGGGCAATACGACGACTAGCGTTGTCTTGATGACTTAAAATAATAGGGTACTGATAATGTTGGCGACTAAGGGTTGTCGCTGCTTGAATTGCTTCGTCTTCTGGTCGCATCGATAACGCAACCTGTTGCGGCATTAAGCTTCTGGTGGCTGGAAGGTTCAGCAGTAATGTTGGTAAGGTTATTTCTGTTTGGGCTAAATAACTTTCAACATTTTCTTTTAGTAATGGACCAATAACATAGTCGATATTGAGTTCGGTTAGTGTTGCGTTTAACGTGGTCATATCGAGTGTGGCTGAATCGATAAAATGCAAGGTTTTACCGCTGTTGATATTGTACGCAGCAAGTATACCTTGCTGAGCTACTTTACCTGCTCGTTCTTGTTTGCCCGAAAGTGGAATGATAACCGCTATATTGTCATATGAACTGGCTAATGTGGCTGTATCTTGACTTAAATTATTCGTGATATACTGCGCAGGATGGGTGACAAATTCTCGTTGCCACTGGCTTAAATAGCGTTTAAACCTTGTATCGTCATCGCCAAATTTATTAGCAAATTTCAGCAGCTTACTCCAACCGTTAATTTTTGGTGGCGACATTTTTAATAGCTGTTGATGTTGCCAAGGTGATAACTGGCAAAGTTGTTGCCAAATAGCCTCAATGTCACTGTCTGTTGCCATGGTGTTTTGGGCGAATGCTCGTAAATTTGCATCTAGTGCTGCAATCGGTAAGTTTCGTTGGCTTTGTACACTTGCTAAAGTTTGATAGTAGTCCACCCCATGAGCGAGTTGCGCTTTTTCTATCATGTTATTAGCATTTTCAAGCGCTTGATATGCTTGTTGATGTTTTTCTAAGGCTAATAAACTTTTCGCTTCAATAATAGCTATGTGATATTGCTGTTGTGGTGATTGCGTTAACACCGCGAGTTGTTTCGCTAACCAGTTTGCTTTATTTGGGCTAGTTTCTGTTAAATATAACTCACTGGCGGTTAATAGCGATGTAATAGCTTCATCATTATTTTGTAATTTCGCTTGGGCAACAAGTTGCTCTGCCGTTAACACTGTTTCAAGCGCTTGGGTAACTTCAGCTTTTTCTACTGGTGACTTTGTTGCTTTACTTCGCTCAGTTGTTGAGCAACTAGCTAAAATAGCCACTGCAGCAAACGCACATAAGCCACTTTTATGAGATGAAAACCATTTAGTGAGTGTCAAAGTTAATAAATCCATACTTTTTAATAGTGCTTTATAATAAACTTCATCCTCTTCAGTCTCAACACAAGTATTTTATAATGTCGGATTCTCAAATTCAGCCTAGCACCTTGTACATTGTTGCTACCCCTATCGGTAACTTGGGTGATATTAGTCAACGGGCGCGGGACATACTCGAGCAAGTGGATATTATTGCCTGTGAAGATACGCGACATACTCAACGTTTGTTATCCGCATTTGCCATTAAAAATAAAACCATGTCGATGCATGATCATAACGAGCGTCAACGCCAAGAACAAATTGCTACCTTGTTAAAAGAAGGTAAAAGCATTGCCCTCGTATCGGATGCCGGTACACCTTTGATCAGTGACCCTGGGTTTCATTTAGTACGCCACTGTCGTCAGCAAGGGCTTAACGTTTCGCCAATTCCAGGCGCTTGTGCTGCTATCGCTGCACTTTCTGTTGCCGGTTTACCGACGGATCGTTTTACTTTTGAAGGTTTCTTACCGTCAAAATCAGGTGCTAGGCAAGCTACGTTAACTGAACTGGCTAATGAATCACGCACGTTAGTATTTTATGATGCGCCGCGCCGTGCTATTGATACGGTTGAAGATATTGTTAAAACTTTGGGGGGGGAGCGTTACGTGGTAATGGCACGTGAATTAACTAAAACCTTCGAAACTATTCATTCTGACACAGCGGATAATTTATTAACCTTTTTGCAGGCCGATCCTAACCAGTTAAAAGGTGAAATGGTACTTATTATTGAAGGAAAAAAAGTTGATCCTAATGATATTCCTGCACATGTCATAGCCACCTTGAAACTACTATTGACTGAAATGAAACCTAAAAGAGCGTGTGCTATAGCCGCTGAAATTCATGGCGTGAAGAAAAACGCGCTCTATGATTACGCACTTGCCATGAAAGAATAATCCTAGGTTATCGCTACCGGATTTATGGTGTAACTACTAATTTCGTTACCAATATCTTTTATTGCCATAAAGCTTTTTCTACTTTTCAGTCGCTGTAAATAAGCTAACGTTTGTTGCGGATATTGCTTTGAAAATCCCAATAACTCACCTAAAAAAAGTGCATAACCGATACTAATGTCGGCAATAGTGAATCTATTGTCGACTAAGTAGTAGTTGTTTTCTAAATGTAAATTTAAGCGCTTTAACCGTGCTAAGTACCAAATAGCGTAGTCTTTAACAACTTGTGGTTGTTGACGTGCCGGTTGTTCAAATTGGCTATAACGCAAAACTAAGGTTTGTGGAAATGTCAGAGTAGCATCACTGCTAAATAACCAATTCAAATAAGCTCCATATTCTGAGTGAGTTGAAGGTATGCTTAAATCATGGTTGAGATAGCGCTCCGCAAGGTATAGCAACATAGCGCTAGACTCAGTTAACGCAGTCTCACCATCTTTAAGGAAAGGTACCGTGCCTAAAGGGTTAATGGCTAAATACGATTTTTCTAAAAAACGCGGTGGAAAGGGCAATGAGTGTAGCTTATATTCAAGCTGCATTTCTTCCAACGCCCATAAGACGCGCAGTGAACGGGTGTTATGACAATGCCAGAGTTCAATCATAAATAAGCTCGATTTTATTTTTTGAAAATACTATATCAGCAGACACCTAGCAGCGATATTTAATTTAGATCTTCTCGGAAAATTAGGGTAGAATGCGCGCCGAGTTGACGAGACAATCGCTGCTTTATCGTTGTGCTACTTATTTTTAATAAGTGGTAGACAGATAGGGGGGAGGAAAGTCCGGGCTCCAATGAACAGGGTGCCAGGTAACGCCTGGGGGGCGCGAGCCCACGACAAGTGCAGCAGAGAGAAGACCGCCGATGGTTACTTTTTCGAAAGTTTCACAGGTAAGGCTGAAAGGGTGCGGTAAGAGCGCACCGGATTGCTGGTAACAGTAATTGCAGGGTAAACTCCACCCGGAGCAAGACCAAATAGGGTTTCATGACTACGTTAACGCAAGTTTTCATAGTATAAGCGTGGTTCGCGTGGAAACCGGGTAGGTTGCTTGAGCTATAGAGCGATTTATAGCCTAGACGAATGATTGTCACTTTTCGCAAGAAGAGATACAAAACCCGGCTTATGCGTCATCTCACTAATTTTAGATGCCGCTTGATTATCTAATAGGTAGTTAAGCGGCTTTCTAAAATCCTGTCATATTATTCGTTATATGCAAAATATGGTACACGGATAGGTGTATGTCCTTTAATTTACCACCTTCATGTTTAAATAACTTTCTCCATCCTTCAACCTTGCTAAAACGCAAACAAAAGTAATGCTTGCTTGGTGGTCTTTTGCAATATTTAACACCTAAAAAAGCCGCTTCTGAATTATCGTTTGGCTCTACTACACATCATATATTGTAACATTTTTCATCGAATATCCCCGTAAAAACGTAACGTTACAAACTTGACTGAAAATTAAGTGCTCAGACATAAATGCCGATGTGTAACTTTAGGTGAAACAGACTTTGTTTCGACAACTGAACATGTTATTTGAAAATACGACTAGCTAAACACTTATGATGACTATTCAACCGGAGAAATAAAGCCCTCAGGTTTCAGCGTTAATACGGAGCATGATACTTCACTTAAAATTGACTCTGCAGTATTACCGATAAAATAACCAGGAATACCCGTGCGGCAAACAGTACCCATAACAATTAGGTCAATATCGTTTTCTTTAACATATTGTGGTATTTTTTCTTGCGCTGATCCTTCCAAAAGTTTAGTGATTGGTGGTTTTTGAATAAATAATGTTTTTGCGATAATTTTATCCATATGTTTTTCTCGGTCTTGTTGTTTTTTCATCACAATTTCAAGGCGCTCAATTTCAGAGCTATAACCCCAACCCTTCAAGTAATCGTCACCAGGAAGTTGCCATGCGTGTATAATATGTAATTCAGCATTCTCTAGCTCTGCCAAATTAGCTGCACGATTCAGAATGCTCTCGTTAAGCTTATGTCCTGCCGCTGTTGGCGCGTAAACGTCGATAGCGGCTACTATACGCTTTATAGGTTTGTCATCATTTGCACCAATAGTTAATACCGGACACGGACACTTCCTCATTAAATGCACTGTGGTACTGCCAAAAAATCTTTTTCTAGCATGGCTATTGGCCTTCGCTGCCAATATAACCAGATCGTAGTTTTCTTGCTGTACTTTTTTAATGACCTCGATGAAGGGTAAACCAATAGCATTAAATGCATCAACAGAAGGGAAGTCATCTTGAAACGACACAACAGACTTACTCAATGAAGCTTGCTGTTCTTGAAATAGGTTAGCCATCAGCTCTTGTGGTGGTAAAAGAGTGATCCATGCTAATTGCTCTTTAGGAAGCTCTTCAGCAACGCTAAAAAATGTCACATGCGATTGTTGCTCTTTAGCTATTCTGACTGATTGAGCAACAACAGAAGCTTGAATTGCATTTGCGGGTGTTACGACTAATATTTTTTTGAAGTAAACCATTATTATTTCCTATTAATTAAAAACGATTTGATGCAATTCCTACTGCCTCTACAAAGACAAAAGTGTGAATAAGAAATAGATATTTCATCAAAAAAATTTGCATTTAAATCATGAAATGAAGTTATACCGAACCTAAATTGACAATAAAAGTCGTATATAGCTTTCTAATCGTCAGCTTTAAGTTGATAAGGGGGCTTGTGAGGTGCAATAAATTAAGTTCTCACGATATTGGGCTTTATGTGCCGAACAACGCCAGGGAAATTTATTATTGAGTTCGTTAATGGAATATAAAACTGCAGATGGTTAAAGGTAAGCAATTATAAATTTGGGATTAGCGTTGTGATATGAAATTATACTTAAGGCCTACTTGCCTAAATTATTGGCTGAACGCAGTCGGCTAACATAACAAAAAGTGCATGAAAGCCAACTTATAGAGATTTATTTGATTGTTTTCAAAGCTATTTCACAAGCTGTTTTTTCAAGGTAAGTCTACAGTGTTTTTTTTCCTAGTAAGTAATAAGTAATGCCTAGGGCTAAGACAACAAAACCAACGGCAAATATATGCATAGGTATAACTTCATTGAAGTCGATAATGATAATTTTTCTTGCCATGGCCATTAAGGCTGTTGCAACAACGAGCTTTAAAGGAATTACATCTGTTCGTAAATACAAAACGATATTTTGAAATATTTCTATTGCAATTAAAACGGCTAAAAACGCGGCAAATGTTTTGAAAATATCTGATAGCATTAACAGCATAAATGGCGGCTCTAAGAGCTGTCGATAGAATACATAAATAACATCAGCCACTCCCCAAAAGATAACTGCTACCATGAGCACCGCTAATATTCGTATGGCGATTTTTATAGCTTTATGTAAAAAAGAAATCAAAGGGTCATTGTGTTGTGATGGTAGTTCATCATGTTGATTCATTTAAGTCCTTAAGGTATGCGTAGTTAATGTTATATAATGGCAAATATGAATAGATTTCAGTAATGTTAGATTTCAAATGCTTGATTAGCAATATTCCCCCACAACTGGCAAACACTAGACACATGTAATTTTTATGAGCACTTATGCTCTTTGATAGCTGTTCGTCTCCTGCAATTATTAGAATGAATCACGGCTTTAAACTCAGCTGATGTTTGCTAGCTGATTATTCACCTAGCCCTGATGTTATTATCTATAAATGCGCCGAGCCACTGTGCCGTATTACTTTGCTAAAACGTAATCAAGCGCTGCTTGCAGGGCTTCTTCTCTTGATGCGTAATTTTTATCATTGGCTAATGAAGCTAAAATACTGAACTTTTCTAATTGTTGTCGAGTTTTGGTATTTGGGCATAATAATAACACTTCACAATCGGCATCGAGTGCATCTTTTATCGCATTTTCTAATGCAAGACCTACGGTAACATCGAGCATAGGAACATCAGTTAAATCTAAAATCATCACTTGATAATCACAAATACTAGTGTGCTGGCGTGAAATTGCTTTTGAGACGCTAAAAATCATTGGGCCAGACAAGTAGAAAAATAAAACTTTGCCATTTGCTTGGTCTAATATGGCTCGTTCACTGTCAGTCAGAGGAACATCATTTTCATCGGCGTCACTAATGGCTTTAACTTTACGTGCCTGCTCGCGGCTAAGTTGCTCAATGATGATGATATTAGAAATAAACACCCCCAAACCAACCGCAACAATTAAGTCAACAAAGACAGTAAGCAGCATAACGCCATACATGATGACCATACCTTGAACACTGACTTTGTGAGCGCGCTGTATAAAACTCCAATCTAAAATGTTAAAGCCAACGTAGACCGCTATACCTGCTAATACTGCCATTGGAATGGGCTCTGTTAGCCCACCCGCAACCAATACGACTAGTGCAAGAACAAGTGCACGTACAATACCTGAAACCGGTGACCTTGCTCCGACTTGTATATTTGTCACGGTTCCCATGGTGGCACCAGCGCCCGGTAAAGCGCCAAAAAATCCAGAAATCATATTCGCAATACCCTGACCACGTAACTCTTTATCTGAGTCATGCTCTTTACGTGTTAGGGAATCGCCAATAACAGCGGTGAGTAAGGTGTCTATACAACCCAGTGTACCCAGTACTAATGCGTCAATGACCATAGTAGTAAACATTTCAGTGTTAAAATGGGGTATGACTAAAGAGGGCAGCCCTGCGGGAATCTCTCCGATACGACGTATGCTGTCAGTATCAAATAAAATGACGGATAATAATGTTATTGCGACTAATGCAACTAATTGCGCAGGAACATATTTACGATATTGTTTCGGGAAATAAAATAGTACGGCTAAAGTGAGTAAACCTAAAAATAACTCACCAAGCTCTACATTTGCTAGGATACTTGGCAGTTCTGATAATGTTCCCACAACGCCTCCCGGTGGCGCTGAGTGTCCCAATAACGGAGATAATTGTAATATAATTAGAATAACGCCAATACCAGACATAAAGCCTGAAATGACACTATATGGCATTAGCGTGATATATTTTCCTAGTTTGAGTGTACCTAACACTATTTGAAAGGCGCCTGCCATTATCACTACAGTAAATGACATTGCCATGCCCGTTTCGGGGTATTTTGCCATCATGCTGGTTAATATAGCCGTCATAATCACGGTCATTGGGCCGGTTGGTTCTGAGATCAGGGTGGTTGAGCCGCCAAATATTGCGGCAAAAAAGCCAACCATGATTGCGCCCCAAAGACCCGCTTCAGCACCAGCGCCAGATGCAACACCAAAAGCAAGCGCTAAGGGTAATGAAATAATAGCGGTGGTAACACCGCCAAAGATATCACCTTTTAAATTAATATTTTCAAAACGATTTAAAAACATAAATTAAACCAGCCAGCAAAAAAAGTAGCGCAATGTTAACAAATGTTTTCTTAAAAGAGTACATCCATAGCGTTAAGTAAGTGAGGTTTACCTTTTTTAAACTATATCATTACAAGGCAAGAAGTTTTTTCTGCATATAAATATTCGAGCATTGCAGATCTAGGGCTTACATTTATACCTGCTCAAAAAGCTTTTTACCTGCATCTAATAGGTGATGTACCGCAGGATGTTTTACTTTTCGTTCAGGTGAAATTAAATAAAAATGTTCAGTAATATCTGTCGTTCTGCCAATTAACTCAACACCAAACTGTTCAATGACATGTGTGTCTATTATGGTGGGAGCACAGAATACGCCATAACCCGCTTGACCAAAATATTTAGCTAACACTGAGTCGTCGAACTCGCCAATGATAATAGGTGAAATACCCAGCTGATCGAACCATGAATTAACACTTAAATGTTGATTTGAACCTTCACCTGCCGTAAAAAAAGGTCTGTTATCTAAAGATTTAGGGAAATCGTCCTGCAGTTTTATCGCTAAGTCTTTATGGGCAAAAAAACTCAACCCACATTTACCTACTATGTGACTATAAGCTTTTAACGGCGACCCTATAGGCAGCGGTGTATCACTTAGCACAGCGTCTAACTTATTTGTCGCTAGCTCGCCTAGTAAAATGTCTAAGCTGGTTTCTTTACAGACCAATTTAATTGAGTCATCCATAGTATAAATTGCTTTTAGAAAGTTAAATGAAAACACCTTCGCGATGACATCAGTGACACCAATTGAAAAACGAAAGGCAAAATCCGTTGAATGATTTTTAAGAGAGTGCAGCAACTCATCTCCCAAGCTAAATATTTCTTGGGCATAACTTAGCGTTATATGCCCCATATCATTTAAGACTAAGCGCTTACCTTTTCTTTCAAAGAGACTGTAACCTAATTGATCCTCTAACAAGCTTAATTGAGCACTTAATGTTTGCGGTGTTATATGCATAACGTTTGATGCTTTAGCAATGCTGCCATGTGTCGCAATGGCGTGAAAGTACTGTAAATGATGGTAGTTAAGCTTTGCCATAGTTATGTCCTAACGTAATTTTTTAACATTATTTTATCTCAGTAGAATAATTATTATCAACTTTAAGTTGATAATATTGCAAGTATATACGACTTTTATTGTTATTGTCGTTTGGCTATAAATAGGTTAACTTATTTAAAGAATACAGCTATGGCAGAAAAAAAATTTGCAAGAATGGAAGCGATTTATTCAAACAGATGCTAGCTCAGGTATTTTTGAAGAGTAAGGACTTGCCTATCAAAAGCAAGTCTAATTTGGCGTATTAGTTGGCTCGTTAGTTTCAGCGATAGTAGGTGCCTATTTACTTCGAAAACCATCAAATAAATTAATCACTAACCAAGGAAAAAACAATGAAAAAATTATTGCGTCAAATGCTTAAGTTAACCGTTGTCGGTCTAATACTAACACCAGCAGTAGTACTGGCAGACTTTAAGTCAGACATCATTGCCTCTTGCACGGCATATCAGCAAGGTTATGACAAAAAAGAGATAAATGCCTGTAAGCTATATATTGATGGATTTATTGACTCATCTTTACTAACAGAAGATGCCGCAATACAAACCCAAGCAATGATAGCGAGCAAGCCACGAGAACAAAGTGCCTTCTTAATGCGTGCCTATAGAACCCGTGTTAATGACCCCGCTTTTTTAAGTAACCATAAAGAATATCAATTTTGTATTCCTCGTGAATACGACCGAAAAGTTGTTGCATCCGGTATTGCTAAGTCGATGAATATAAAACTATTAGCAGATAAGCCACTAAAAGAAGTGCTGCTTGAAACCTTGATCGCAGACTACCCTTGTTCACAGTGAAGATAAATTTTAATTTTTATGTTTTTAATAATTAATACCAAACGGATTAGCTAATCGTTCGATTGGTATAAGAGGTGTTTATGGAATTAACTATTACTGATTTAAATACAGGTCTTTCTAATGAAAACTTATTGCGTATCCAACAAAAAACACGTCGCATGTTCGATAAGCTTTGTCATAGAGTTAATAGAATTAAAGTTACAATAGATGATATTAATGGACCCAAGGGTGGTAAAGATAAGCACTGCCGTGTTGTAATTCATGCTATAGGTATGCCTGACGTTGTTATTACTGATAATCAAACCTCAGTGATGTCGGCGGTAAATACATCGTTATCAAGAGCAAAAATAACACTACTTAGAAAAGTTAAGCGTAAGCAGAAAAACACGCCTGTTTGGGCAGAAAAGCCTCTGGATGCAGAACTACAAAAGTATATGGATTTATAACCCACTAAGTTTTTAATTCTGCGCGCTAACAGCTTGTTACTGCGCAGTTAATGTATACTATATTTTGGAGTGTTCAGTTATGTTTGCTATCTATACACCTAATGGAAGGACATTTTCGGGAACACTTGAAGGACTTCGACAAATAGAAAAGTCGAATAGGGTGAATGTAGCTAATAAACATCAATTTCTAGATGACCTCCAAGAAGCCACCGGGAAAAAGTATCAGGTCACAACTACCTCGGTAAATGCTTATAAAAAAGCGATTAAAAAACAAGATGAAATAGCTCCTATTCATCATGCCTATCAAATAATGACATCTCCTGTGGAAGTGCTTCGAGGTGATAATGTTTTAGCAGTCGCTATCGATAAATTGAAAAACTTCTCCTACCAAGTATTCCCTGTTGTCGACAGCAGGGGGCAACTCATGGGTACACTATCAAGACAACATATTTATGAGTATATTTTAAGAAACAAAACTGTTTACCATGAAAAAAATAAACACAAAACTCTGGCTGAGCTATTTTTAAATGAAAAGTCAAAAGCATATTCAGCTGAGCCCGTTACCGACATTAGACGTATTGCCGCATTATTTATCGAAAATAAACTTAACAGTATTTGTATTATTGAAAGTACCGGTAAAATCGTTGGAATTGTTTCAAGAACTGACATCGTGAATGCTACCATTAAAGAGCCGCCATTATCTTTATGGTGCTAATTTGCGAATGACTCAATAGTTAACTCGTTGAAGTAAAGGTTTTTTGATAGGACTTTATTACGGTAACTTACGTCATTTCAGCAATTTTATATGCTACTTGGTTATCTAATAAAGATTTAAGCGGTTTTCTAAAACACCACACAGTAAAATTTATAACACTTCCCCTCGTAAAATATCCATTAGTCATTCGACACAGATTCAATAATAAAACTTACAATTTTATCTTTAAATTTCAATGCCTTTAGCTAAATATATTAACGCTTGGAAAACCTTGTTTAAACATTCACTTCATACGTAGTACATGTTGTCTTTTCGTAAAAACTAATTAATTAGTTGATAGATAAAAAATTGCACGCTATAGTATTTAAAACTAATTCATTAGTAGATAAATAAAAAGGTGTAAATAATGGCTCGAAGTAAATCTAATCAATTAACCGATGGTGAACAAAGTATTATGGAAGTGCTGTGGAAAAATGGTCAAGCGTCAGTGCGCGAGATCACCGACGCCTTATCAATTGAAAAACAAACCGCATACACCACAGTGCAAACCTTATGTAAAATTTTAGCTGAGAAAGGCTATGCTGACTTTCGAAAAGAGGGAAAAGCGTTTATTTATGTGCCCAAAATAACCCAAAAAGAAGCGCGTCAAAGCGCGCTAACCTCAATGCTCAATAAATTTTTTGGCGGTTCTCCTAAAGTATTAGCGCAGCACTTAATGCAAGAAACCGATATTGATATTGATGATTTAGAAGCGTTGCAACGTCAAATTGACGAAAGCCAGATTGATGAAAGTAAAGACTAAGCAATAATTCGGGGGCAAGGCTATGATGATTGAATATACCTTATTAACCACTTTAGCTTTTCACCATCTGGTGATTGGCGGCATATTATTTACCGTGTTGGCATTGTTAAACAAGCTAGTAGCATCCAGTGCAGAATTACGCAGTTGGTTGTGGATGACCGCGTTTATTATTTCAACCTTAGTACCGTTTACTCTAATTACCGATGGCAATGAGCAAAACCTGCTATCAGTTGCCGCTGAAACTAAGCTTGTTGAGGCTAATGCTGATGATAAAACTGCCTGGCTGAATAATCAACAGGTCACTTTGCCAGACGCGAGTTGGCATTTACCTAGCGAAGTTGTCTTTAATTTTTCCTTTCTCTTAACCTTAGCGGTTGCGCTTTGGCTGCTAGGTAGCCTTTGGCGAACGATTATGGTTGCCTCATCATACCTGAGAACAAGGCAGTTAATTAACGTGACTATCGAACATGCACCAGCATTATCACAGCATATTTCGGTCGCTGTTTTTACCTCAACTAAGGTTTCTTCACCGTTAGTGGTGGGTTTAATTAAGCCCAAGATAATTATTCCTAATAGCATTACTGAGCAATTGCCGCATGAGCAATTAAGCGCAATTGTCTTGCATGAATATGCGCACATCAAACGTAAAGACAATTGGTTTGGTTTGTTTCAAGAGCTGATCGCCATTTTATTTTGGTGGAGCCCGGTTATTCGCGTGTTAAACAAGCAAATCCATGTTGAACGTGAAATAGCCTGTGATTTACGTGCAGTAGCGCAGATGAAGAATAGTAAACAATACGCACAATCTTTAATTGATTGCGCAAAACTAATGGTAATAGAGCAACGGAGTGTTTTAGCGATGGGCTTATTCAGTAAGAAAAAAGAACTTAATTATCGTGTTGGCGCCATATTAAAAAGTAACGGCATTAAACGACCTAAAATCACTATGGTTGCTGCGCTTTGTGTTGCCTTGATTGCGACAACTATTCAGGCAACGCAAGTTTTTTCACCAAAAATCAGCATCAAACACACCATTGCTGATGCGCGACATTATTCGCTATTGCCTGAACGTGAAAGCCTTTTGTTAATTAATGCTGTGGCTCGTAATGACATCGATACCATTAAAGCCTTGCAGCAAAGTGGCGTTGATATTAATGTTCCAGCACTTGGCGATGGCACCGCACTTATTATCGCGGTAAAGCGAGATAACAAAGCTATGGTACAAGCGCTGATCGACTTAGGCGCCGATGTTGATCAATCATCAAGTGGAGACGGTAATCCATTAATCACTGCGGCCATGAATAACAACCTTGAACTTGCCGAGCTACTGCTAGATAACGGTGCTGACGTTAATGCGATTGTGCCAAGAGATGAAACCCCACTGATTAACGCTAGTTACTTTGGCTATTATCAGATGACTGAATTACTGATTAATCGCGGTGCTGATGTGAATTTAGCAGTTACCACGGGCATGTCAGATCGTTATCAAGTTCGATCGCCGCTCAACCGCGCTCGCAACCCACAAATTAAAGCCTTATTAGTTGCTAATGGCGCTGCAGAATAATGCACTTTCAATGTCTAGCCTATCAACAGCAAGCGCCCTGATTAGCAAAACGCTATAAGCCTAAGTGCTGGTTAAGCCATTAAGCTAAATCACTAACACCATTTAAACACTATTGACGAAATTCTAAGCTAATTAATCCTATGGGCTCTTAGCTTAGCCAAACTCGTGCTAAAGAAAGGAAAATCATTATGTTTTGTAGAAAACTTATCACAAACATTAATCAGCAAGGAGGCCGAGATGATATTTAATACACCGATATTTTTCTGGTTTTTTACCATCTTTATTCTGTTTTATGGTTTTGTTTTTTTAAAGCAAAAACCTAAAGTTTATTTAATTTTAGTTGGCAGTTTAATTTTTTATGGCGCATGGAATTATAGTTTTATTCCGCTGTTAGTCGGTAGTGGTATTGCTGACTACTTTATTGCTCAAGCTATATACAACGCCTCATGCCAGGTTAAGAAAAAGCAATGGTTAAGCTTGTCGATTATTTTAAATTTAGGGCTGTTGGCCATTTTTAAGTATGCTGACTTTGCTATCAATTCTGTCTCTGCGCTACTGACCACAATAGGTTACAACGCGTCCTTGGAAACCTTGGGCTGGGTGCTGCCTGTGGGTATTTCGTTTTATACCTTTCAAAGTTTAAGTTACACCATTGATGTTTATCGTGGTGACATGAAGCCGCGTAAAGGTTTAGTCGAATTTATTGCTGCACTGTCATTTTTTCCACAACTTGTTGCGGGTCCTATTCTACGTGCAAGTCATATTTTACCGCAAATGCATGCTATCGCCTTGCCAAAATGGCAAGCGGTGAAACACGGTTTTTTATTGATCACTGTTGGTCTTATTAAAAAAACCGGTGCTGATTTATTGGCGATACCGGCGCAAAAAGCTTTTGAGGCGAAAGAAGCGATAAGTACCTTGGAGCTTTGGACTGGTGTATTGGCTTTTGCCGGACAAATATACGGTGACTTTTCAGGTTATACCGATATGGCCATTGGTATTGCGCTGATATTAGGTTTTAGTATTCCGTTAAACTTTAGAGTGCCTTATTTTGCTAAGTCACCGGTTGATTTTTGGCGTCGCTGGCATATTTCCTTATCTTCATGGTTGCGTGACTACCTATACATTTCATTAGGCGGTAATCGGCATAATCAGCGTACGCGTAATGTATTTCTGACTATGTTGCTAGGTGGTTTGTGGCATGGCGCCGCATGGACGTTTGTCGCTTGGGGGGCTTTTCATGGCGCTATTATCACCGCGACACATTATTTAGCTAATTTGAAAATATTTGCTCGCTTTAATCAATCAAACACCTTACTGGTTGGTTTCATTAAATGGGCCATAACCTTCTACTTAGTGCTGATTGGTTGGGTGTTTTTTGCCGCCAATGACTTAACTTCAGCGCTGAGCATCATTGTTAACTTACACGTACTCAACTCATCTATTGCCTCAGGCAGTAACGCTGTAACTATTTTTGTTATCACCAGTGTTTGGGTGTTACTTGTGCATGTCATGGATTTCTACGTGATAAAAGGCGCAGATAAACTCGAAAGTAAACCTTGGTTATTCTGGTTGCTAATGATGTTGGGACAGGGCATCTGTTTATTTATCGGGGAGCCAAGTAATGAGTTCATCTATTTCCAATTTTAACACGTCAGGAATACCGACTATGACATCAAGAAAAATATACCGAAAAACTTTGCTGGCCATTGGCCTGTGTATGCTATGTGCGCTGGGTATTATTCAGTTAATTTTAAACGCTATGGGCGCGAATTCTCAAGGTGTGCTTGGCCGTGTAACTGAGGCCAGAGCAGCACTGCCGGCGATCGTAAAAGAGCCGAAAGACTTAGTGATGTTTTTTGGCTCATCGATGACACGAGCAGGCTTTTCGCCGCGTCAATTTGATCGAGATGCAGCGGCAGTGGGCAAGTCAGTTACGTCATATAACTATGGCTTTGGTGGTTTAAACCCTTATTTTCAAGATTTTCTCTCACGTCGCATTAGCGAAGAGTTTATCGCGAGTGATCGTAAGTTGAAGTTAACCATGATCGAATTCAATCCGTTTCAAACGACAAAAACCCGTTGGCAGCGGGCGCAGCCAGTTTTAGATTCGTTTTTGACCTTGCTAGCGACAGATCACGAATTACTTGAAATAGGTAAGAATGATTTAACCCGCGGTATTCGCTTATTTAATATTAAATACTTACGTGGCAATATTTCAGCTGAAATGATCACCAGTTTTTTTGGCCGCGGCATGTTTCCACCGCAAGCTCATCAAACTTATAAAGATGATCAACAAACCATTGATGAACGTCGTCGCTTAGGCCAATTACTTAGTGCCAAATTTGATGAAGAATATCCTAATCATAAAAATGCAGCCTGGAGTTCGCCTTGGCAAGGTGGCGGCACTATACCTGAAGAGCGTTCAGCAGAAACCTTAGCGATATTTAATGACTATTATGCGGTAACGCAAACGGACAATGCGATGAAAAACGATCGTTTAAGTCGCATTCGCAGTGCTGATATTGAAGAGCTCAATTTTGAGCCATTACTGGTGGAGCATTTCATTAATATTATTAAGAACTTTCAAAAAATATCTCAGCATGTGGAAGTGATGATGTTACCGAAAAACTCGAGATGGATTCATACCACCCCAGCAGCGGAAGCACGCCTTGCTAAAGTAGTTAAACAGATAGAACTAGCGACAGGCCTTAAAATGAAAAACCATCAAAATATCGATGAAATCACCTCAGACATGTATCGTGATACCACTCATTTGTCGCGTTACCGAGGTGATGTTGCCTATACAAATTATTTACTGAAAGCCTATGCGCCGTTGTTAGAATGATCGAACAGAAAAATCGCTCCTGACTTTGTTAACTCTGTTGAGTTTTTTTGCTTAGGTTGAAAAAATAAAACGACCAGAACTATAGTTATTATTCATACGACTATCAAAGTCTCATTTTTAGCTGTTGGCCAAGCTAACGTAACACTTAACAATCATTTACTTTTAGTCATTGTTAAGTGTTAAGCAAAGTGGGTGTTACTCCTTGGAATCTAAAGTAAATCACCTGCTCGGTATTTTTAATAAAATGGGTGAGTTAGCAATTCATGCTCATTATGATGAGTTGCTGCATAGTGTTCTTAAGGTTTCTATTTATCAGGGTAAAAGGCCATGGCGATATTAGATGTGACCTAGGTCAATAGGTAAATTTACAGTTGAAGACATCGAAAATAGAGTTAAAAAGCAGCGAGTCTTTAACTTCGCTAGGTGTAATTGAAATGCGCTCTCGTACCAATAAAAACTGAATCTCACATCGCGCTAATGAACTCTCGCCAATTGCTTTTAATTATTGAGTCGGCTCGTTCAAGTCTTTGATAACTAAATCAAGCGATGCCAACAATTGCAGTGCTTTTTCTGAGTCAATACTTTCAAACTTACAGTGTATTTGCTTCGGAATATCAGCGGCATTGAGCTTTAGTGCTTGGCCGCTTGTTGATAGTTGAATAAGCCGTTTGCGCTGGTCTTGTTTATCTTTGACGACGGAGAGTAATTTTTTTTCCGTCATTTTTTTCAAAATTTGTGTCAATGCGCCACCATCAATGGCGGTTTTTTCGATGAGCTTGGCAATGGTTATTTGATCTTGCTCCCACAGTGCCATCATCACGATATATTGTGGATAGGTTAAATTAATCTTGGCTAATGGCTCGCGATAGGCGCGAGTAATACTGTTGGATGCCATGTACAAACGGTGGCACAGCTGATTTTCTAATTTTAATTGTTCAAATGGCATAAGTAACTCCTGAAACTGTATTTTAATTTGCACGCAAAGTATTTGCAATTAATATTTATCTTGGTTATTATTTTGCGTGCAAAATATAAATTTAAACTGTGGAGTTTACTATGAATGAATTGAAGAATGTTGCCTATACCGCTAAAGCTACAGCAACGGGTGGCCGTGAAGGCGTTGCCAAATCTGACGACGGCCGTTTAACGGTTGATTTATCGACACCTAAAGGTTTAGGTGGCGATGATGGACAAGGTACGAATCCGGAGCAATTATTTGCTGCTGGCTATGCCGCGTGTTTTATCGGTGCCCTTAAAGTTGTTGCTGGAGCAGATAAAATAGCGCTGCCAGCTGACACACACATTAACGCTGAAGTATCTATTGGCGCGATAGAAGTTGGTTTTGGTATTGCGGTTAAACTAGCCGTGTCATTGGGTGATATGGATAAAGCAAAAGCTGAAACATTAGTTGAAAAAGCCCACCAAATTTGCCCGTACTCAAATGCAACACGTGGCAATATTGCCGTTGAACTTTCGGTTATTTAAGTATTCTATAATTTAAACTGATGAAATCGCTTAGCTTTAAAAAACGGACATCTAATGATGTCCGTTTTTGGTTTTTTAAATTATATTACCGGTGAATAAATCATCCGCGATAAACAAGATGTTTTTCTGCGTTGCTAACAAACACTAAATCATAATGATGATACTAAAGTGTTGAATAAAATTAGATTTTAGGCTTAAAATTGCTTAGTGCTTAGACCATTTAGCTACAAGCTTGATGTTTGAATGATTTTTAATCAAGATGTTCGGCAGAACAATAGGAGCAATAGCATCAGTATCTCACGATACATTAATTGCATTTTTTGCTGTTCAATGGCTGTTAGTATTTTATTTGATCAAATGGAGTAAGCGTAAATTGAGTGAAGAAATTTTTTCTGGAAATGTTTACATCCTTATTCCAGCATATCTTAAAAAAGGTTTTTCTTTTACAAAAGTTTTACCATGTGAAGCAAAACATAAAAACTTTATTGACGATATTAGTCAAAGGTTTAACGACGAGATCTCAAGTGGCGTTCATAAGTCTCAAATGAGGTCTTATTTAGGTACTTTTCCTCTTGCGTGTTTTGATGATGCTGAGTGTCCTGTAGATCAGCAATTTTATCAAGACGCTGAATTGTTTTTATCGCTTCATAGTAAAACCGGTTTAGCGGTGTTAACGATTAGGCTATTTGAAAAGCAACTCCCCGCTTCTCAGCTACTTGACCGATTATCGAAAGGCGCTTTGTTATTTAAAAATGACAGTGGTGTATGTGTGAGCATAGATGATCTGGTTTCCCAATGGGGAATTTCAGTCTTGTCTACTTCGGCTAAGGCTTGCCTTTCAACCCGACAAGAAATTCCTGCAGACGTACTGCCTTATTACTTTGCCAATGAAACTTACGCTTCTAAAAATATGTCGGCTCAAATTACTTCTAAAGAATTCAAACAGCAAATGTCGACAAATGTTGCCCAATACGATAGCAGTGATATTTTTGTTGGTAAACAAAGCGTTATACGAATAGATCGCAGAGATAGTCAGCATGACTATCCAAAACTGACATCCGATAGCGCTTTTTTATTCGTACTTGAGGCCTTGCTATACAAAGAAGCCGCTGTTTTACGTACTAACAAACAAGTGCTTATTGCCATTGAAAAAAATGACTTACTCGCCCTCGATGTACTTAACAAATTAACTGCTGAATTTTCGGCAACTATTCCATTTTGGGACATTAATATTTTTAATTACCTGACTGCTCAGCAATTGGCTAATAATCTCGATGAGCGGTTTGGTATCAATCAATATTTTGAATTGTATGAAAAAAATCAGCAACTATTACAATACCGGATAAATCTGAAAGAGGGTATTGAGCAAGAAAAGAAAAATAAAATCTTATATATTATCGCCGTGATCTTGTTCATTTTTGAATTAGCACCACACTGCTATGTATTATTTACCCGAATATTAAGCGGTAAATGGCTGAGTTCAGCAGAATCTTTATCTTTAGTTGGCGCTGGTATCTCTACGGCACTACTTGCCAGTATCCTAGTTTTAGTTATCCGCAAAAAGAAGAGAAAGCACGATGCAAGCTTATGACTTAGCGGATATTTTTGAATCAATAGAGAAATTCAACAACAAGGGCTTTGCTGTTCAAGAAAAAAGACTTTTGTCTGAGTATTTGTTAAATAATGCAACGTTTAAAAAACGTAGGATGTTGCAGCTGTTATCCGTTGATGTTCACTGTGATGATATGGCTTGGTTAGAATGGTTTAATTGGTATTATCAAGGGGTAAGCTTCAGCGAGTGTCCTGCATGGTTACAAAACGAAAAAGGCAAGCTTAGCCTTAATGACATTAAGCTGATGAGCTATCCAAACTTGACTGATTTAGGCTGGGAAATAAAAGATGTTGTAAAATCGTCAATTGATATTTCGGCTGCAGGGATAGGTAATTATATTCCCACTGAACATGAACTCGAGCATTGGGTAAAACTTCGTCGTCAGAACATGGATCTTTTTACCGGCGCTGTATTAGCTGGAGAATTAGTGGCACAAGTTGGTTTTATTAAAATTACCGCTGCAGAACATCAAAAAATGTCTGCCGGCAAGTTGTCGGAAAATAGTTTAAGTGGGCTTTGTGATGATAGTAGTGACGAGATATTTCTGTACATCCCGAGTGTGGTGATAAAGCGTGAACTGCAGAAGAAAACGCTTTTAATGAAGATGCTTAAACACCTTTTTCAACAATTCAATAACAGCGCTATTGGACCAAAAGTGAAAGGTTTTATAGCAGTCGCTTACACAAAAGATGGAGAAAAACTTTGTCAGCAATTCAACCTTAGCTATAAAACTTCACACCTAAAAGATCAAAAGGTTTGCAGCGGCACGATCGATGACCTACTTCAGTCGAAGCTATGTAAGAAAATTTGTCGTTAGACCTATGATTAAAGCTTAAATTGCCGATGGTAATTTTTATTTACAACTTGCTACTTAATACACCATGTTTGGCAAACTAATCTTCTCCAAGCAAATGTTGGCGAGTAATTTTAAAAGATAGATAAGCTTGAAAGTATGAGAGTCTCTGGTATTAAGGTTAAAAACTATGCTCGTTGTATCGATTATGCTTTAGCGTTTAGCACCTGTAATAATAATATAAGCTAATGGTGATCTGCTGCTGGGTTTTATTCGTATGAAAGTTTTTATTGATTAGAATATTACCCATGAAACGCACACTCTATTGGCTAACGCATGATTTGCGGATTAATGATAATTTGGCTCTACATGCTGCCAGTAAAAGTGAGCATTTACTATGTGTTTATGTCGTTGATAAACAGTGGTTTCAAACGAATAATTATCAGTCAAAAGCGCTAGGGGTAAAACGCTGGCATTTTTTGCAAAGCTGTTTAAACGACTTTAACCAAGCGCTTTTGGCGCTTGGGCAGCAGCTCTATATCGTTTATGGTGACACCTTAAGCACTTTAGCTAAGCTATGTGATAACTATCAAATTAGTGACCTGATTACGACAAAATTGCCAGGCACTTATGAGCAAAGGCTAATAAAAAGTTTAAGCGATTTGAAGCCTGAATTAGCCATTAATACCGTTGAGCAATATACCTTATATGAACAAGCAGCATTACCCTTTGAGCTTGAGCAACTGCCGATAAGTTACTCCAAGTTTCGAAAAGCCATGACGGGTTTAAAACCGCCCACATTAGCACCAGTGATCACCTCGCTCCCCCCATTGTTCGATACTATGCCTTCACCTACCGTTTTCAGGCCCCAGTGGCTGCCAAACAGCGGCTATCAGGAAGTTAAACATGGCTGCTACTTTAGCGGTGGCGAGCAATATGGTTTGAGGCAGCTTAGCCATTATTTTTCCACCAGTGCTGCTGCAAGTTATAAACAATTAAGAAATAATTTAGATGGTTGGCAAAATAGCAGTAAGTTGTCTGCTTGGCTGAGCTATGGCTGTATTTCCGCCCGACAAGTATTTCATGCTATTGCAAAATTTGAACAGCAATACGGTAAAAATAGCTCTACTGAATGTTTGTATTTAGAATTATTATGGCGTGAGTACTTTCAATGGCTACACTTCAGTGTTGGTGCAAAAATCTATCACTTTAAAGGTTTGGCAAAGACTGCTCCGCTGACAAGCTTCTATAACGAGCGTTTTAGCAAATGGTGTTTAGGAAATACGCCATACCCGCTAGTGAATGCTTGCATGAATGAACTCAGGTTGACCGGATATTTGAGTAACCGTGGTCGACAAATTGTTGCCAGCTGCTTGGTGAATGAACTTAGTGTTGATTGGCGGTACGGTGCAGCATGGTTTCAAGAACATTTAGTCGACTATGACGCCGCGGTAAATTGGGGGAATTGGCAGTACATTGCTGGTGTTGGAGTAGACCCAAGAGGTGGTAGACATTTTAACCTAGAGAAGCAAACTACACTTTACGACCCTGACGGTTTGTATCAAGAAAAGTGGACGAAAAACACCTCAGCAAGAATGGTTGCTCTTGATTCAGTTGATGCTTCAGACTGGCCGATAATAGCAGAGATACATCATGACTCTTAGCATGCGAGTGCTAGGTATTGCGGACTTATTACAGTGACTGTCAACCCAGTCAATGTCGTCTGGCTTAAGCGTGATTTGCGACTTAGTGATCACCTGCCTTTACGACAAGCAATTCAATCAGGTTTAACACTGCTTTACTATGTTTTTGAACCACTATTGCTCGACGATCCTCATTATGATCAACGGCACTGGCGCTTTGTTTGGCAATCAATTGAAGATCTTAATCAGCAGTTAGCAGCCTTTAATAGTCAAGTGTATGTTTATGTGGGAGACGCTGTCGATGGTCTGAACGAAATTAACCGTTATTTTGGTATCAACGGCTTATTTAGCCATGAGGAAACCGGTTTACTGTCGACCTTTGAGCGAGATAAAACGGTAAAAAAGTGGAGTGTTGAACACCATGTTCATTGGCATGAAACAGCAACCGGAGCGGTTGTTCGAGGTAAAAAAAATAGAAAAAATTGGGATAGCCATTGGCGCGATGTCATGCAAGCGCCAGTAGTTGAAGTTCCCTTGTCTGCCAATGCTTTATTGGCTAAGCAAAGCATAGATAAATTACCGAGTTCGACGATAGCGCCATCATGGCTAACCCCTAATGCATATATGCTGAAAGGTGGTGAAAATTGGGCGAAAAAAACTTTGCAGTCGTTTTTATATGTCCGAGGGAAAAGTTATCACTTTGATATTTCTAAACCGATGGCAAGCCGCAAAAGCTGTTCACGATTATCGCCTTATTTGGCATGGGGTAATATCAGTTTAAGACAGTTTTATCAGGCCCTGTTATTAAAACAAGCGGAAAGTGCTTGGAAAAAATCTATTGCTGCTCTGGCTTCAAGGCTGCATTGGCATTGTCATTTCATTCAAAAATTTGAAAGTGAACACCATATGCAGTGGCGGCCGGTTAACAAAGCCTATAATGACTTATGCTATCCAAAGATACACATGGGTTTGAGTGTTGATGAGCGGATAAGTCAATGGGAAAATGCACAAACGGGATATCCATTAGTCGATGCCTGCATGCTTTGTTTAGTGAAAACTGGTTATATAAACTTCCGTATGCGGGCAATGCTAGTCAGTTTCTTATGCCATCATCTCCTCGTTGATTGGCGTTTAGGGGTAACGCACTTAGCGGCTCTGTTTCTAGATTTTGAGCCAGGGATTCATTATCCGCAATTTCAAATGCAAGCCGGGGTCACGGGTACGAATATCATTCGAGTTTACAATCCGGTGAAGCAGTCACAAGAGAAAGATCCCGATGGCGAGTTTATTATTAAATGGTTACCACAATTAGCACAGTTACCCAAAGAGCTGGTCCATACGCCATGGCAACTATCACCCATGGAACAACAGCTTTACCAATGTCAGTTAGGTGAAAATTACCCCTTGCCCATGGTGGATATTGCACAAACAGGTAAAATTTCCCGCGATCTACTTTGGGGCTTTCGGCAACGACTCGATAGCAAAAAAGAAGCTCAGCGTATCGTAGCTAAACATGTAAGAGCAAAGGCTAAAAAACACGCATAATCACAAGCAAATCGCAGACCGTAAGCGGGAGTATAAGCGATGAATCAATGTTGTTAATTGGCCAGTAATGGGTGAATTAGATGCATAAAAAATTAACTTTGGCTGAAAAAAATTGCCAAACTTGCGGTAAGGGCTTTGTTTGGCGGAAAAAATGGCATCGCTGTTGGGAACAAGTACTTTATTGTTCTGAGCGTTGTCGGCGAAATAAAAGCAGTGCTGAACGTTCAGTACGTTGAGATAGGTAGAGCGCAAAATTTTGCGTTGTTATGATAAGGAAAATAAATGCCAGCAAAACATCTTAGGTTAATTTTAGGCGATCAGCTCAACCCAACACATAGTTGGTTTGAGCATATTGATACTGAGGTTGTTTATGTTATTGCAGAGCTTCATCAAGAGGCTATCTACACTAAACATCATGTACAAAAAATCACCGCGTTTTTTGCTGCTATGGCTGACTTTGCTCAGCAACTTGTCGCGCAAGGTCATCAAGTTTGTTATTTAACCCTAGATGATAGTCAACACTATCAAAATTTAACCGCACTTATCACTGCACTGGTAGAACGCTATAGCGCCGAGCACTTCAGTTTTCAACGACCTGATGAATATCGTCTACGCGAGCAGTTATCGGCACTACAAGGCCAGCTTAGTGCAACCGTAACTGAAGTTGATTCTGAGCACTTTCTTCTGCCCTTTAATGAATTGCCTGAGCACTTTCAAGCGCAAAGCCATGTCAGAATGGAGCACTTTTATCGCTATATGCGTAAACGTTTTGCCATTTTAATGAACGGTGAGAAACCGCTTGGTGACGCATGGAACTTTGACAGTAATAATCGCCAGTCATTTAAACAAAGCGATCTTAAATCCATTCCTAAACCGCTGATCTTTGAAAATACTGCAGAGCCTTATCTACAGCGGATTAAAAAGCATAATATCCGAACAATTGGCCAAGAATCTAACGAGGTGAGTTATCCAATTAATCGCGAGCAATCAAAAACCTTATTAGATTTTTTTTGTCGATACCAGTTAATTAACTTTGGTAACTTTCAAGATGCCATGACCATGGCATCACCCTATGCATGGAGCTTATACCACTCACGTTTAAGCTTTTCGCTGAACTGTAAAATGCTACATCCGATGGAGGTTATTAGCGCAGCATTAAGTGCCTATGAAGATAGTGATGGCAACATTACCTTGTCGCAAGTGGAAGGTTTTATTCGACAAATTTTAGGCTGGCGCGAATATGTCAGAGGCATGTATTGGGTAAACATGCCTAATTACAGCGAGCAAAATTTTTTAACAGCAAAGCGTAACTTACCTGAATTTTTTTGGCACGCTAATACCCATATGCAATGCTTAAAAAGTGCTATATCGCAATCTCTAGATCACGCCTATGCCCACCATATTCAGCGCTTAATGATCACGGGTAACTTTGCCTTATTAGCAGGTATTGCTCCTAAGCAGGTCGATGAGTGGTACTTAGGCATCTATATTGATGCGATTGAGTGGGTGGAATTACCCAATACTCGCAGCATGGCACTGTTTGCCGATGGCGGGTGGATCGCTACTAAACCTTATGCGGCCAGTGGTAACTATGTTAATAAAATGAGTGATTACTGCCGAGGCTGTCGTTATAACGTTAAAGAGAAAGTGACGGAAAACGCCTGTCCACTAAACAGCTTGTATTGGAACTTTATTGCCAAGAACTATGACAAATTAGCGTCAAATCCCCGTATGGCTTTCCCCGTACGTAATTGGGAAAAAATGCCGTCCGAGCAAAAAAGTGCTATTAGCGCGCATGCTGAAAAGTTATTAAATAATCTAGACGCCTTGTAGGTAGTGATAAGTAAATCCTGCCATCTGTCGCAGCTTAAAGATAAATTAGCCGTACTAAATTGGTCTTTATTACCTTTTGATTCGTAACCTAAACTTGGAAATATCAATATTAAGGTTGACTATATGACACTGTCTTTGGATGAAGAATCAAGAATTATCGAAATGGCTTGGGAAGATCGCACGCCCTTTGAAGCCATAGCGCATCAATTCAATATGGGGGAAACGGCAGTGATCAAGTTTATGCGTCGTAACCTAAAACCAAAAAGCTTTAAATTATGGCGCGCACGGGTCAGTGGCCGAACAACTAAACATAGTCAACTGAGATCGCCTGAGGTGAGCAGGGGCTATTGCCCAACGCAGTATAAGCCTCGCTAGTTGGATATGCATTGTCGAAGAACTAAACAAAAAAACGGGCATCTAATGATGCCCGTTTTTATTTACAACTTGCTACTTAATGCACAATTTTTGGTGAACTAATCTTCTTCAACCAATGTCATGAGTGAAGTGTTACCACCTGAAGCCGTTGTATCAATGCTAATGGTTTTTTCGGTTAACAAACGTTGGATCAGATTATCAAAATATTCAGAACTGATCACTGGCAATATTGCCCCTTGACGCTCTGCCAATTTTTCACTGATATAATGTTTACGGTCACAATTACTGTCGACTACCACGCCTGATAACGAAGTGTGCGTTAACATCGTTGATAAGTGACGTAAGCGAGCAACTTGGAAAACACCAGTATCAGCCCCAGTCGAGAGAAATTTATCTCTAAAAGCGATGGCTTCATCATAATACAAGTCAGATACTACGCTAACAACAGTATTGCCAGTAGCTAATGCCGTTACAATCGACAGTACCCAAAAGTGAAAGCTAACCGTTGAATCAGCAAAACAGATAATATTGCCGCGATTTTCCAAATAAAGCACGTTAGACTCACCCGTTGGTCCAGGTAAGAATGTTGGCTTTTTCATGCGCTTTTCGATATCAATTAATTGCGAACGCGCCGATTTTAACGTACGGTTTAAATCGTCGGCTAAATCATCAACGATATCAACATGGGCAATTTTTGCTAACAATTGTCGCACACATGAAATACGGGTATTTAACTCGGTTAAGCGCCACGCTTTTTCTGCCGCATTGGCCTTATCCATAAATAGAATGGCTTCTTTATCAGACTGTTCATCACCGTCTAAAGCTTCTACTTGTGAAGGTAATAAGTTAAATTGCTCGGCATCTGGCGTTGCTTTTTCTATCACTAAACGGCTTAGATAATTTGGTCCACCTGCTTTTGGTCCAGTACCTGAAAGGCCGCGACCACCAAAAGGTTGTACACCAACAATAGCGCCGATCATATTACGGTTGATATAAACATTACCGGCACGTGAAAGCTTAGCTAAATCAAAAGCGCGGTGTTCAATACGCGTATGAATACCCATAGTTAAACCAAAACCAGTGCCATTAATTCTATCAATAACCGCTTCTATTTCATTGCCTTTAAAGCGTACAACATGCACACAAGGACCAAATACTTCCTGCTTAAGTACGCTAATATCGCTGATTTCATAGAGGCGTGGCGCGAAAAAGAAATGCTCATTATTATTAACTTCATCAGCAATAGGGCACTGATACAATAATTGACCATGGTCTTTCATGTAGTCACTGTGGGCATTAAGGGCATCTAAGGCTTTTTGATCAATGACCGGACCAATATCCGTACTGAGTTTTGCTGGGTTACCCACATGTAATTCTGCTAAGGCGCCTTTAAGCATGGTGATCACATCATCAGCAATATCTTCTTGTAAAAATAGTACTCGCAATGCTGAACAACGTTGACCTGCCGATTGAAAACCTGAAGAAATTACATCGTCAACCACCTGTTCAGGTAAAGCCGTTGAATCCACGATCATGCAATTTTGGCCGCCAGTTTCCGCAATTAATGGCACTTGATCGCCACCACGGTCAGCTAAGGTTTGTGAAATAACGGTGCCAGTTTGTGTTGAACCCGTAAACATAACCGTTTGAATACGAGGGTCTGGAATAATAACCTTACCCACTTCACTACCACGGGCAATAACCGCTTGCACGACACCTTCAGGTAAACCGACTGATTTCATTAATTCAATGGTGCGTAACGCAATTAAACTGGTTTGTTCTGCTGGTTTTGCTAATACCGTATTACCGGTTGCAATAGCAGCGGCAACTTGTCCTAAAAATATCGCTAGCGGGAAGTTCCACGGGCTAATACATAAGATGACACCACGGGCTTCTAAACGCTCATCGGCGGCAACTTCAACGGCTTGTTGTGCGTAATAGCGACAAAAGTCAACCGCTTCTCTTACTTCGTCTATACCGTCTTGTGCTATTTTACCGGCTTCTTTAATACACAAAGCAATCAATTCATCGCTATGGCGCTCAAGAATATCGGCAACACGGCACAGTAAGGCTGCTCGCTCAACAACTGGGGTAGCTGACCATGAAGCGAAGGCTGTTTCGGCCATATCAATCATGGCTAACATGTCAGCTTTGTTATGGTGCTGATGAAAGCCAATAATTTCGCTATGATTTGCCGGATTTTTTACCGCAACCGCATCTGAAGGAACATCATTTTTATTAAGCAGATGATCAACAAACCAATTATCTAATGCTGATTTTAATGGCGTAATCACATTGATGTTGGTTAAATCTAAGCCTTTAGAGTTATCACGACCCAAACCTTTAGCGTCATGATATAACGCAATCGGTTTAATAATTTGGTGATTGTATTTATCTTTTAAGCGTTGAGTTTTTTCAACCGGATCACCAAGTAACGATTCTACCGGTTGAGACTCGTCAACAATGGCATTAACAAAAGAAGAGTTAGCGCCATTTTCTAATAAACGACGCACCAAATACGCTAATAGGTCTTCATGATGACCCACTGGTGCGTATATACGACATTGAATTTGTTCACCCGCTACAATTTGATCATATAAAGAGTCGCCCATTCCATGTAAGCATTGAAACTCAAAACCTTCTTTATCATTACCCGCCAGTTCAACAATAGTGGCTGCAGTATAGGCATTATGAGTAGCAAACTGTGGGTAAATGGTATCTCTATATTCTAATAGCTTGTTAGCACAGGCATGGTAAGAAACGTCAGTTGAAGACTTACGGGTGAAAACAGGGAAATGAGCATGACCATCTTTCTGGGCATTTTTTATTTCGGTATCCCAATAAGCGCCTTTCACCAAGCGCACCATCATTTTGCGATCAACACGAACAGTTAACTCACGTAACCAATCAACCACGAAAATAGCACGTTTTTGATAAGATTGCAGTGCAATACCAAAGCCATCCCAATCACCTAATTCATGATCACTAAATACCGCTTCAATAATATCAAGCGATATATCTAAACGCTCCGACTCTTCTGCATCAACGGTTAAGCCGATATTGTAGTTTTTTGCTTGCAGGCAAAGCGCCTTAAGTTTAGGCACTATTTCAGCCATTACACGTGCTTTATGGCTAAACTCATAACGCGGATGAATAGCAGAAAGCTTGACGGAAATACCCGGTACTTTACGTGGGTCATTTTTACCAGAGGCAAGCGCAACTTTACCAATAACTTCTATCGCATCTTGATAAGCTTTTAAATAACGCTCAGCATCGCGCATGGTCCGTGCGCCTTCACCCAACATGTCGTAAGAATAAACATAACCTTGTTGCTCTTTCGTTGCTGCGCGTTCAGTTGCTGCGGTAATGGTTTCGCCCATAACAAACTGCTTGCCCATAATTTTCATGGCATAGTTCATCGATTTACGAATCACCGGTTCGCCCAAGCGGCCAATGGTTTTTTTCAATAAACCAAAACTTTCTTGTTTACGTTTATCGGCATAATTAACCATAGTGCCGGTAATGAGTAAGCCCCAAGAAGACGCATTAACGAACAATGAATCACTGCTGCCCAGATGGCTGCTCCATTGTCCTTGTGATATTTTGTCGCGAATTAACGCGTCTTGCGTATGTTTATCTGGTACACGCAGTAAGGCTTCGGCCAAACACATTAATACCACACCTTCTTCACTTGACAGTGAATACTCATTTAATAGGGCGTCTATTGCACCATTACCCGATTGATCTTGACGAATTTTCAAGACCATTTTACGTGCTCTTTCCCAAGCTCTGCTGCGCGCGCTAACGTTTACTTCAGCTAAAGGAAGAATATGATCTACCGCTATATTTTCATCAATACGATAAAATTCACGAATTTTCTGACGAATTGGACAGTCTGTGATAAACGAACCCGTAAAAAGCATGTGCTTTTCCTCAAAATGACTAAATAGTAGGCTGTTACTAATTAGCGATAGTTACAATAGAATAATTCGTGCATTCTAAATAAAACATAACCGTATGTGCTAGCAAAATTTACGTTTTAAACCATTTAAAATTCTGTAAAAGTTTAATCACACAGTAGAATGTATTTTCTGTCAGATATTTACTTGTTAAATGTTCATTTTTTGGCGCAGGGCGATGTCAGTATTAATAAAAAATATAACCGTAATTTAACGCATTTTCACTGTTGATAAACAAAAGCTAGAAAACAGAAGTGAAGGCCATAGCGTCAGTAGGAAATATTAGTTTACAGCAGCGCTGAAAAAGCGCATCTATGATAAAATTAGGTTACTTACGGATAGCATTTACTGAGCCATGGCGCGGTGTAATATGCTGTAATGTTAAATTTTAGCGTTGTGCATACACTCATGATGTTAGAGTTGTGAATGCTATGAAGATAAAATTATATTGGCAGGCAATATATTGTTATTCAATGGCAGCTGTTAATTTATATAATTAGCTTAATGTAATGGGTATTAATATCGCCAGTGTTTTCGACTTTAGACATCGAAGTAACTATATTATCAGTGGTAACACTATTTAATCATTGCTAGCTCAAATTAACTAAACTTAAGGGAAAGTTATGGCCATTTTAATCAATACTCAAACTCAGCAGCACTGTCTACTGCAATCACATCATAGCTTTGGCCGATTCAAAAGTTCAGTTAATACCTTTGTTTCAGAGGCGGTTATTTCTAAAGTGCATGCTTTTATTGAGTGGCATGGCGAATATTGGTTGTTGCGCGATGTCAGTAGTAACGGTACTTGGTTAAATGATAAGAAATTGGCGGGCGATAAAGTAGCGCAACTTAATGTTGGCGATACGATTGCTTTTGCCAGTAAATCTGGTTATTCGTTTGAGGTGCAAGATCTCAAGCCACCTTGCGATTGTCTTATTCCCGTTGAGCATAATAGCGAGGCCATTGAGCTAGAATATTTTCATTTATTGCCCAGTAAAAAATCACACAACCGAGTGTTAAGTTACAACAATAAAACCACCTCTTGGTGGCAGGAAATCCTTGATGACAACTTAAGTGAGGCAACCGTTTCATCTGAATTAAATGATCAAGAATGTTTAGATATTGATGGTTTAATCTGGCAATTAAAAATTAATCGCACACTTGATGATACTCAACTACTTCGACCTAGTGTAACCTCGCTCGACCAATTAACCTTTTTGTTTCAAACCAGTTTAGATGAAGAAAGTACCCATGTTGTGATGCAAAGTGGCGAACAACATATTGATCTACTGACCCGCAGTCATCACTATTTGACGCTATGCTTAGCGCGCCAACGCGCGAAAGACATGCAAGCAGGGCTTGATGACAGCGAGCAAGGTTGGGTTTATGCGGAACTGTTGGCGAAAGATTTAGGCTTTGATGCTAGTCACTTAAATATTCAAATTTATCGTATGCGCAAACAATTTGTTGATGCCCTAAACAACACTTGTGAATCGAGTAATATTATTGAGCGCAACGCGGGGAAATTACGTTTGGCGAGTAAGTTGTTCCGTATCACTAAAGGCGATACCGTTGAATGTGATACTCGCCAATTTAGCCATCAAAAATCCAATGTAAACGCTAATCAGTACGCGAATCATTAGGGACTGTTGTTAATTAGCGATTGCAATACTAGGGGCTGTTGAACTTTGTTTATCTCTCAGCTGAATTATTAAACAAAGATCAACAACCCCTAGTCAACAACAAAGTTTTATTGGTTATTTTCTCGCATTTTTTAGTGCAGTACTTCTAAGTTATTTCCCATCAAATAAGTGTTTGCAAGTAACGGTCGACATCTCAACATTGCCATGTGATTATTAGTTTTATAATAAAGCACAGTAAATATGGCATTGCCTTGAAATGGTCAGACAGTGAAACAAGCAAACCAAGATAACGATACCATTGCTATCTCAACAGCAGACACCCAGTGTAGCCAACAGCCGCTGCTTTCTGAACAGGAGCAAGCGGCACAAGCACAGCAAGTTAACCACAGCAGCATGGCGCACTTTAAAATTGTCGATATTCTCGGTAAGGGCGGCATGGGCGCGGTTTATAAAGCTAAAGACTTGGCTTTAGAGCGCTTTGTTGCGATTAAAATGCTGCGTATTAGCGCTGCTCAACAGGCATTAATACTGGCAGAAGCGAAAACCATTTCTAAACTTAATCACCCAAATATTGTCACTATTTATGATATTGCTCGTGACGAAGATAACAATTTTATTGTTATGGAGTGGGTTAATGGCCGGCCATTAAATGCTGTTATTCCGCAACAAGGTTTGGCGCTAAATATCGTTATCGATTATGCCAAACAGATGGTGGCGGCACTTGCTTGTGCCCATCAACAACATATTATTCATCGCGATATTAAACCGCAAAATATTATGGTCGATATAAATGACCAGATTAAAATACTCGATTTTGGCATTGCTGCCTTGTTAGAGCCAAATGGCAGTGTCGAGCTAGAGAAAACGTCAGAGTCAGCACTAAAAACCGCGTCAACACCAGCGAAAATACCGTTAGTAGCGACTATTGCTGGCGATGAAAATCTTGAGTCACAAGCACAGATATTAGCAATAACAGGCTCTGCGCAGTATATGGCACCGGAGCAAATTCAAGGCGCCATAGGTGACGCGCGCTCAGACTTGTTTTCTTTCGGCATTGTTTTGTATGAAATGTTGGCCGGTGTTAAACCTTTTTTAGGTTTTAATTTAGCGCAAATCACTGATGCTATAACACAGGGAAAGTACACCCCGTTAGCTGAACTTATCGCTGAACGTGAGGCCGAACGCAAACTTGTTGATAAAAAATCGGCGAACACTGGCGGTAAACCGCCTCAGCTTAACGTACCTGCTGAACTCATTGCCGTGGTTGACAAGTTACTACAAACACAGCCGGCAAACCGTTATCAAAGTGCAAATGCCTTAGCACAAGATCTCGGCGCCATAGACCAGCAGTTAAGAACAAAAAAAAATTGGTGGCAACAGCAACATTGGCTGACTCAAAGTTTATTCATTTTACCGCTAATCGCGGTGTTAGCTTGGAGTGTGCGCAGCGTTTTATTCCCGCCCAGCACGCAAGAGTTGATTGCTCGGCAACTGGTGGAAGCAAAGAAAATTGCCTTTTTACCGTTCGATAATATTAGTGGCGATCCGGTGTTACAAATTTTTAGTGACGGTATCGCCACTATGCTCAGTAGCGATTTAGCCGAAGTGGGTTATCAGCAGGGGGATGGTAGTACCTGGGTATTACCGGCCAGTGAAATTAGACAACTTGATGACCCCAGTGTTACCGGTATTTATAATAAGTACGGTGTTGATAGCATAGTCACCGGCAGTATTCAGCATATGGGATCTACGCGCAGTTTGCATTTAAGCTTAGTTAATGGCGCAGATGGTCGGCAGTTAAAGTCTATCCAGCTGACCTTAGATGCAAATAATTTATTTGCCGCGCAAAGCGACATTCGCCACCAGGTAATGAACTTGCTTGGTTGGCAAATACCTGCGGAGTTAACCGCTCGATTTGCTGCGCAAAAACCGGCCTTTGACGGTGCTTATAAACACTACTTAGCTGGCCGAGGCTACCTATACCGCTTTGATCACGAAGATAATATTGCTAAGGCATTGGCGACTTTTAATGCGGCGATCAGTCTCGACCCTAACTATGGTGATGCTTATGTCGGGCTAGCAGAGGCACAGTTACGTCATTTTATTGAATCAAATGATGCGACTCAACTGCTGCCAATGGCGGCAACGGTTGAGCAGTTGAAAAAAGTCGATGGCCAGCATAATTTGCTCAGTTATTTACAAGCTGAGCTGAGCCTTAACCAAGGTGATTATGCCCAAGCGGTAGAATTATTCAAAAAAAGTATAGGGTTACAACCACGATTTTTAAAAGCCTATGCTGGCCTTTCTGATGCCTATATAGAGTTAAATGAAATTAAAATGGCTGAAGAAATTTTATTGCAAGCGTTTAAGTTGATGCCAAATAATACGACCGTTATAGCAAACGTGGGAGCTCTTTATTATAATAATGGTGAGTATAATCGAGCAATAAACTATTTTGAATTATTAGCACAACAAGTACCCAATAACTATATTGCTCACCTTAATATCAGTGCTTGCCATTACCTTTTAGGTGATACTGAACAGGCTATTATAGCTGCAGAGAAGTCCATATCAATTCAACCAAATGCCGATGGTTTTGCTAACCTTGGTACCTACTACTTTATGTTAAAAGATTTTAATAAAGCAGTAGAAGCGTATGAGCAGATGATCGCTTTAAATGATAGTGACTATATTAATTGGGGTAATTTAGCCGATGCTTATCGCTTTGCAAATAATTCTAAATATATAGGAGCTTTTCGGCAAGCAATAATCCTTAGTGAACAAGCTGTTGTGTTAAATCCCAATAACAAAAATGCTATAGCCTCATCAGCATACTATTATGCTAATTTAGATAATGTTGATAAAACAAAGTTTTACGCCAAAGAGATCGATAATAAAGATACCGGTGCTGATAATTTCCTCATTGCTGCCGCCTATGTTCGCTTAAATATGAAAAAAGCGGCGATTAAGCATATAAAATCTGCTATGAATAAGAATTATTCACTAGCTGAGGTTGCTAATTCACCGCTTTTTGATGATTTAAAAGAGGATCCTGAGTACCTAAAAATGTTGATAATAAATTAAAAGTATCTATTTTTTTATTTTCACTTGAGGATCCCAAGCAATTGAGAACTTATCACCATTAAGCTTAAAGTGAATATTAATAATCACATTGTCAGTTTCAGTTACGCCTTCGGTGATTACTGCCTTATAAGTCACTTGCGCCTTATTTTCTGTTGATACCTGATGTAAATCAAAACGATTTTGCAGAATGTTTTTCCATTTGAACTTCGCTTTGTTGCTTTCACTGTCACCATTGTTCCATGGTTGTAGCGAACAGGTCACAGTATCACCGTCGCTCATTTCAAAAGGCGGGGTTATTTTATCTTCACCGGCGCTGTCTGACGAGTAGTAAAAATAAGTTAACTCTTGTTCTTCAGTTAGATAAGTTACTTTTCGGCCTTTGCCATTAAATTGGTGGGCAACATCACCATTATTAATGTCGTTAGCCAGTTTGCTAAAATCCATATTGACAAAAAAGGTGTGATTTTCTGATGGTGCTTGGGTGGCTGTCTGCTCAGTGCTCATGTTGTTGATCCTTGGCTTTTTATTAGTTATTAGCTTTTAGTTATTAAATCTCAATTATCAGTGCTCAGTTATTTATTGAAACTTATTGGCTCTTAGAACTTTACGCCTAAAAAAGATCGTCTGCTATGGAAAATGTTTTACCTAAGCTGAGGCAATAAGTCGATATTTTCTGAGTTAAGTGTTGAATGACGCAATTTATCGGCAACACTATTGCTTAATAACTTAACAATCAACAAGATATAAAGCAATAGCGCGTAGATACTAGTCATTACTGTTACTTAAGTTGCAGCATAAAGTCTTGTAAGCTACTCGCGTGTTCAGCATTCAGTTAACCTACTGTGATGAATATTATCCTGAATAACTGTAAAGCTATTGAGATACTTTACTGAAAGAACTGAGTATTTTTGAAAAAAAGTTATTGATTGATTCGGTAAAATGAAAAAGTGGGTTTTGCTGCCTTGAGGGGGCGGAAGCCATAATATCTAACCAATGATTTTGTTCCAATAAAGCAATAGTAATAATTTTTGTCGGCATGATTTTTTTTTGCTGATTAGGCTTAGTGTTTACGGTTGTTTGCTTTGTTTTTTTTCCTGTCGATTGTTCACTTTTTTCATCAGTATGTTTGGTGGTAAAATCGTATGAACAGGCGTCAATTTCTTCGAAGTTAAAATCCATTGGCAGTGGGTTAGGGCGAGTGGCGCCAGATTTATAATATTCACGCATAATCTTCATATAACGTATAAATGACTTTGGTACGCTCATACATCTCTCCGGTCTATAGCTGTTCACAATTATTATTTGCTTATGTTGATATTTTATTGCTAATAACAGGCTGTAACTTGTGCTTTGATTTTGTCGCAATGGATTCGATAAACTTGCTCGGTTGACAAAATATGCTGGCTACATGAGTCATGAAAAGTAAGCAAAGCTTGATTCAGCGATTGTTATTATATCTTTGCCATATCATAGCTATAGGGCAGATATCATGGCCATTACACGATATTACACGGCCGGTGAAACATTGTGCACTTGTAGTGGTTTTGTAGAAAATGGCTAGAGGAATAAGTGCTGAGCTAGCTTTGTCTAACAGCGGGTGATGACTTAACGCCGTTTATTACTTTATTGATTTTCTGACCGAAACAGAGAAAAGTTTTACAATAACTCAATCACATGATGAGCATAAAATAATGCGGTGTTATTGCCGATACTAAAAAGAATAGCCATTGTATAATTCAATAACTGCTGTATTATTAAGATAATTGAAAAAAATGGCTTGCTTGTGTCTTTTAATTTCCTCAAAACATTAATGGTATTACTGCTATGTTTGACCTTTGTTGGTCAATCGATGGCGAGTGCTGCTATGTCTTGTCATATGATGAGTATGTCGGGAATGAAGATGCAAAACCAAGGCAATGCTGTGATGGATCATAGTACACATAACATGGCGAATAGTTCAGTAGTTGATGCTGAAGAATCGTCAGAAGATTGTTGTGTTAAATCATGTGATTGCTTTACTGGTGGCTGCTCAAATGTTGCGGCGTTAATGAAAAGCGCTGGTAATTACGCGGTTTTTTCCTCAGCTAAAATATTTACTTCTTCTCGTTTGATACCAAGTCAAAAACCTTCATCACTCTATCGCCCGCCAATATTAAGCTAAATACAGCATAGTTGTGTCCAAAATTTGGCACATTTTTATAAAATTATCTGTATTAGGCTTTTTTTGGTTGCTGAGTTTAACGAACATATGCTCAAGTGCTATCAAAATAACCTAATTAATTAAAGTCGTTAATTAATCCCTATTGGGGCGGTTATGTATTCAAATAAATTTACCTTAAAGTTTGTCGCTATTTTAGCCTTAGTGTTTGTTATTGCCAGTTGTTCAGATAAAACTACCGCAGAAAATAGTGCTAAAACGTCGAGTGTTCAGCCTGAAACCATTCATTTTGACGTCTATAAAAGTCCCACTTGTGGCTGCTGTGAAAAGTGGCTTAATCACCTCCATGACAGTGGTTTCGAATCAAAAATTCATAACTTTGAAGATTTTTCAGGGCTTAAAGCAGAGCAAGGTATTGCGCCTCGATATCGTTCTTGCCACACCGCTATTTCACAAAATGGCTATGTTTTTGAAGGTCATGTGCCAGCCAAGTATATTCAGCAATTTTTAGCAGAAAAACATGCTAATAATATTATCGGTTTGTCAGTTCCCGCTATGCCTGTTGGTACGCCAGGTATGGAAGTTGATGACAAGTTTCAGCCCTATAGAATTTTACTGTTGAAAGCTGATGGCAGCTATGAAATTTATGCCAGTATCCAGTCGTATCAGGAACAATTCTAATGACTACCCTTAACAAAATTACTCAGTTTGGCATCAAGGTTAATGTCGGCATCATTGCCTTGACTATTTTTTCGGCCAGCGCTGCACAAACTATGATGGCTAGCGCTGATACCGCTTTATCTTTTAAGCAGGCGATTAATCTAGCGCAAAAAAATGACCCATGGTTAACGGGTAATATTCATCAACAAAAAGCACTTGAGTCAATGAGTGTGGCTGTTGGTACATTACCAGATCCTACCGTTTCTATCGGCTTAGCTAATTTACCCACCAACGGATTTGATTTTGGTCAAGAAGGCATGACCCAAGCCAAGGTCGGAATAACACAAATGTTTCCGCGTGGAGAAACGCTGAAATTCAAAAGCCAACAACTTAAATTGCAAAGTGAAATGTTTCCGCAACAACGATTGGATCGAGAGTCGAAGGTGGCGGTTACGGTAGGAAGCTTATGGTTAGATGCTTATCAAGTTCAGCAAAGCATTGCTTTAATTGAAAGAAATAAAGCGTTATTTGAACAGTTAGCCGATATTGCAAAAGCTAGCTACTCATCAGCGGTTGGGAAAACTCGGCAACAAGATATTGTGAGAGCACAATTGGAGCTTACCCGTTTGGAAGAACGGTTAGACAAGCTAGGTCAACAAAAAAATCGTTTTGAAGGCATGTTATTACAGTGGTTAACGCAGATCTCTGACGATAATGGTGCAACAGAAGATGTATCATTGGCGGCAAAATTTTCTTTGCATAATATTTTATTAAGTGAAGAGTTACCGAAAATAGCACTGATTAATCATCAGCTGGTATATCAAGAGAATTGGTTACAGTCTAATGACCTTGTGCCCTACTTTGCTAAGCACCCAGCGGTTGTGGCAATAGATAAGAAGGTAAAGGCAACTAAAACGGGTATTACCTTGGCTAAGCAAAAATACCAACCACAATGGGGGGTTAATGCCAGTTATGGTTATCGCGCCGATGATCCTATGGGCAATAGTCGAGCCGACTTGTTTTCGGTTGGCGTATCATTCGATCTGCCTATATTTACTGAAAATCGACAAGATAAAGAAGTGCAATCAGCGATATCGACTACCGAAGCGGTAAAAACAGAAAAGTTACTTTTACTGAGAAAATTTATCAGTGCTTACGCCAGTTCTAAAGGTCGCTTACAGCGCTTAAAAAGTCGACAACAACTCTACAAGTCAAAATTATTGCCTCAAATGTACGATCATGTCGACGCTGCGTTAACCGGATATACCCATGATGATGGAGATTTTACCGAGGTGGTGCGTTCACGTATTGCAGTGTTAAATGCTGAAATAGATGATTTAGCTTTGAACGTTGAAGAACAAAAAATATTGTTAGAGCTTAACTATTTACTCATTGGCAGTATTGATACGCCAATAAGTAAAAATAAGATAGATGTGATCAATAACGGTGAATATGTCACGACTTTTGATGCCGTTAATTTTGGAGAAGAAAAATGAGCGCCGGTAGTTTAAAGAGTAATACTAAAGCCATTATCGCAGGTGTGATCATCGGGGGTATGCTGACCTTTGGCGCTTACATTTGGTTAATACCATCTGGAAATGAACAGATGGCAAGCGCAACATCTACAGAGAAACAGCCTTTGTATTGGGTTGCACCTATGGACGCTAATTACCAACGCGATAAGCCCGGAAAATCACCTATGGGCATGGATTTGGTGCCGGTATATGAGGATGATGGTAACGGCCCTGATGAAGGTCCTGGTACTATTCGAATTTCATCTAATGTGATCAATAATTTGGGCGTTCGTACCACCAAAGTGAGTTATAAATCACTACATACTGAAATTAATACCGTTGGCTATGTCGCTTACAACGAAGATAAATTAGTTCATATCCATCCAAGGGTGCAAGGCTGGATTGAAAAACTATATATTAAATCTGTTGGCGACCCAGTCGAAAAAGGTCAGCCGTTATACGATATTTATTCGCCGGAGTTAGTGAATGCTCAAGAAGAGTTATTGCTCGCATTAGCGCGTAACAACAAACAATTAATCAGTGCTGCTGAAAATCGATTAATGGCACTACAACTACCTAAATCGGCAGTTGAAAAGTTAAAGAAAACGAGAAAGTCTCAGTCAAACATTACCTTTTATGCACCGCAAAAGGGTGTCGTTGAAAACCTAAACATACGTGAAGGTTTCTTTGTTAAGCCCGGTTCAACGCTTATGTCGATTGGCGACTTATCTGAAGTTTGGGTTGAAGCTGAAGTATTTGAACGACAAGCAGGACAAGTAAAAACCGATACCCCCGTCACTATGACGCTTGATTATTTACCGGGTAAAACGTGGACAGGGCAAGTTGATTATATTTATCCAACACTTGATGCTAAAACCCGTACTGTCAAAGTTCGCCTACGTTTCAATAATGATAATGGCGATTTTAAACCGAATATGTTTGCACAAATTGCCATTCATACTACGGGTAATGAAAGTGCCTTACTTATTCCTAAAGAAGCGCTGATTAGAACGGGTAGCCAAGACCGGGTTGTGCTCGCACTTGGGCAAGGAAATTTTAAATCGGTGGCGGTAACCGTCGGACGCTACGATAGTGAAAGTGTTGAAATAGTTGCAGGCCTGAGTGAAGGAGAAGAGGTTGTTAGCTCCGCGCAGTTTTTACTGGATTCAGAATCAAGCAAATCATCAGATTTTAAACGTATGAATCATGATGATGTTAGACAAAATGATGCCGTACCAACGTCGGTGTGGGTCGCCGCTAAAATTCAAAGTTTAATGGAAGGTCATAAAATGTTAACGCTAGTGCATGATGCTATTCCTGAATGGGATTGGCCTGAAATGACCATGGATTTTACGGTCAGCGATTCAGTCGATTTTTCTTTACTTAATCAAGGTCTTAGTTTGCACGTTGAAGTAACAAAAACTGCGGCAGGCGACTACCAAGTCAGTAATATTCATATCCCTGATACGTTAACAGATGATTCTAGCCCTATGGTCGGCATGGATATGAGCAAAGGCAGTAAAACAAGTGCCGTTATACCTTCTGCAACCGTAACCGGCACCATCAACTCCTTAATGATTGATCACGGTATGATCAACATCAGTCGCTCCGCCATTGAAAAATGGCATCGAGAGGCGGCAACCGTTGATTTTATTGCCGGTGACGGCGTGAGTTTATCAAAGCTTAGCCAAGGTATGTTGGTGAAATTTACCTTCGAAATTCGCGATGACAACTTTGTTATTGTTGAAATTTCTCCACTAGCCAATGATGGAACATCAATAGGCGCTTCAAGCGATGAAGTGCCTGTTGTTGATCACTCAAGCCACCAATAAAGGAGCTAAATACTTATGATTGCTTCTATTATTCGTTGGTCGGTCGGTAATCGATTTTTTGTCTTACTGGCAACGTTTTTACTGGTCGCAGCCGGTTTATATTCGGTTAATAAAACCCCGATTGATGCTTTGCCTGATTTGTCTGATGTGCAAGTGATAATAAAAACCAGTTATCCAGGGCAAGCACCACAAGTGGTTGAAGATCAAGTAACGTATCCAATGACCACGGCGATGTTGTCTGTACCCGGTGCGGTGACTGTGCGTGGTTACTCTTTTTTCGGTGATTCCTATGTTTATGTGATTTTTGATGAAGACACTGATTTATATTGGGCACGTTCACGGGTACTTGAATATTTAAGTCAAGTCGCCCCTAATTTACCCAGTGATGCTAAGCCGCAATTGGGTCCTGATGCAACGGGTGTCGGTTGGGTCTATTTATATGCCTTGGTCGATAAAACCGGTCAGCATGATTTAAGTCAGTTACGTAGTATCCAAGATTGGTTTTTAAAGTTTGAACTGCAAACTGTGCCAGGGGTTTCTGAAGTTACCGTGCTTGGCGGTATGGTTAAGCAATATCAAGTCAGGGTCAATCCAGATAAGTTAAGAGCTTTTGGTATTCCTTTATCGCTCATTCAAACCGCGATTAAACAAGGCAACCAAGAAATAGGCGCCTCGGTCATTGAAATGGCAGAAGCAGAATATATGGTTCGAGCTACGGGTTATATCAAAGGTGTTGAGGATCTTGAGCATATTCCACTAGGGGTTAACCAAAATGGTACGCCATTATTGTTAAAAGATGTCGCTGATATTGGCATTGGTCCTCAAATGCGTCGTGGTATTGCCGAGCTGAATGGTGAAGGGGAAACCGTTGGCGGTATTGTGGTGATGCGTTTTGGCGAAAATGCCCAACAAGTCATCAAGCGTGTGAAAGCAAAGCTTGAAAAACTTAAGGCTGGACTGCCTGACGGTGTTGAAATTGTGCCTGTCTATGATCGTTCTGCCTTGATAGAGCGTGCTGTCGATAACTTGGCTTATAAGCTATTAGAAGAATTTGGCGTTGTCGCTTTGGTTTGCATTATTTTCCTGTTCCATGTTCGCTCGTCTTTAGTCGCGATCGTGAGTTTGCCAGTCGGCATTTTAACCGCATTTATTGTCATGCATATGCAAGGGCTCAATGCCAATATTATGTCATTGGGCGGTATTGCTATTGCCATTGGAGCGATGATTGATGGTGCTATCGTGATGATAGAAAATATGCATAAGCATATGGAACGCCTCACTGCTCAAGGCAAAACCCTTACTAATGAAAACCGTTGGCAAGTGGTGATTGAATCGGCCAGTGAAGTCGGGCCAGCGTTATTTTTTAGCTTGTTAATCATTACGGTGAGTTTTATTCCGGTATTTACCCTAGAAGCACAAGAAGGGCGTATGTTTGCGCCGCTGGCTTTTACTAAAACTTATGCCATGGCGGCATCAGCGGCATTGGCAGTTACTTTAGTGCCGGTGCTTATGGGCTATTTTATTCGCGGTAAAGTGTTACCAGAACACAAAAATCCGGTTAATCGATTTTTGACCTTCATTTATATTCCGGCCTTAAAAACGGTATTACGTTTTCCTAAAGCCACTTTACTTGCAGCATTAGGTGTACTGGCTATTGGACTCTATCCGCTAGATAAAATGGGCAGTGAGTTTATTCCGCCACTCGATGAAGGTGATTTAATGTATATGCCGACCACCTATCCTGGCATCTCGATAGGGCAAGCACGGCAGCTGCTACAACAAACCGATAAGTTAATCAAAACCGTGCCGGAAGTTAAAACCGTATTTGGTAAAGTTGGTCGCGCAGAAACCGCAACGGATCCAGCGCCATTAACTATGATTGAAAGCTTTATTCAGTTTAAACCACAAGATCAATGGCGTGAGGGAGTAACGACAGAAAGCTTGAAAAAAGAATTAGATGCACTGGTAAAACTTCCGGGCGTTACTAATGCTTGGGTGATGCCGATTAAAACGAGAATAGATATGTTAGCAACGGGCATAAAAACCCCTGTTGGAATAAAAATATCGGGTCCTAAGCTGGATGTTATTCAAGATATAGGTAAGCAAATTGAAGAAGTTTTAGTTAATGTGCCTGGCACCGCTTCAGTGTACTCAGAGCGTGTGGCAGGTGGTCGTTATGTCAAAGTTGATATCCAACGTGCTAAAGCGGCACGTTATGGGCTAAATATTGCTGAAATACAGCAAGTTGTAGCGACAGCTATCGGTGGCATGAATGTTACTCAAACGGTTGAAGGTTTGGAACGTTATCCGGTCAGTTTACGCTATCCACAAGATTATCGTGACTCTCCTGAACAGTTATCATTATTGCCCATTGTTACGCCTAATGGTCAACGAATTTCACTCGGTGACGTTGCTGATGTCTTTATTGAGGATGGTCCTCCGGGTATAAAGTCTGAAAATGCTCGCTTAAATGGCTGGGCATTTGTCGACATTGATGGTGTAGATATTGGTAGTTATGTGATTGACGCACAAAAAATTGTCGCTGATAAACTGAAATTACCGGCGGGTTATTCCATTACTTGGGCAGGCCAGTACGAATATATGGAACGCGCTAAAGCTAAATTGGCTTATGTGGTGCCACTAACGTTATTTATCATCATAGTGTTACTGTATTTAAACTTTAGAAATATGGTTGAAGTCGCGATGATCATGGGCACGTTACCACTGGCTATGGTAGGCAGCATCTGGTTAATGTACTTAGAAGGCTTTAACTTTTCGGTGGCGGTTGGTGTCGGCTTTATTGCGCTGGCGGGGGTTGCGGTTGAGATCGGCGTTATTATGTTGGTTTATTTAAACCAAGCCTATCAAGCAATGCTTAACGACCATCATGAGCAAGGTCTTACAACCACTAAGGCTGATGTACTGCAGGCAGTATTAGAGGGGGCAGGTATGCGTGTTCGTCCCGTTATGATGACCGCAGCCGCGATTATTGTCGGCTTATTACCTATTTTATATGGTACAGGCACAGGTTCAGAAGTGATGAGTCGTATTGCCGCGCCTATGGTTGGCGGTATGTTGAGTGCGGTAATATTGACCTTACTTGTTTTGCCTGCGCTGTTCTATCTATGGCGTTGCTCAGCAATAAAAAACACAATGTCACGGGCCTAAGTGGATGAAAGTATTAAAAATAAGTCGCAAATTTCATCGCTGGTTAATGTTGTTTTTAGGGATACAATTTTTGATTTGGTCAATATCAGGCGCCTATATGGTGATATTTGATATTGACTATATTCATGGTGATAGCTTGGTGGTAAATCACCAAAACAGCATTGATGTCGCTAAAATTTCTTATCCTCTGTCGGCATTACGTCAACAGTATCCTGATGCAAAACATATAGCGGTAGAAAATTTTATTGACCAGGTGGTATATCGTTTTACTGCCTTTGATAAAAAGTACCTTGTTGATGCGTTTAACGGCGAGCAGCTTTCGCCGTTAAACGCCAAGGATGCCAAGCGCGCAGCAAAATATTATTACAGTGGCACCGGCGAGATTGTGGAAATTGAGCTGATCAGTGAAAATCCACCATTTGAGCTGAGCCCTCGCACTTTACCGGCTTGGCGAATTAATTTTGATGATTTTGGCAGCCCATCACTTTACGTTTCAGCGCAAACCGGTAAGTTGGTCGGTAAACGTCATGAGTTTTGGCGTACGTTTGATTTGATGTTTAGTTTGCATGTGATGGACTATGAAGATGAAGACCCAAGCAACCAATTGTTGTTTTGGTTTGCCATATTTGCCTTGCTTGCCGCCATTTTCGGCGCGGTGCTGAGTTATTTGGTTATTTTTAAAAGTAACAAAGCCGATGTTGCTAAACAAAGTATCGGGGGCGGATTTAATGTTGCTGATTAAAAAATTACATAAGTGGCTGTCATTATTAGTTGGCATACAATTATTACTTTGGCTTGGCACGGGCTTGTTTTTTAATTTGATGGATCATCAAAAGGCATCAGGTAATCAATATCGTCAAAAAACTGTGCCAGTACATGTTGATATGGCTCGCCTTATTGAGCCTCAGCTTGTGCTGTCAAAATCTAAGCCAGTGGTGTCTTTAAAGCAAATATCATTATTAGCACAACCCTATTATTTACTCACGCATCAAAATACGCTTTATCGTCATTTAAAAAACAACTATTCCTTGGTGCATGCTTATAGCGGTGAACCGACAGTGATTAATGACGTTATGGCGGGAAAACTGGCGCAGTCCTCATATAAAGGTCAGGGCGTAATCAAAAACATCATCAAGTTATCACCGCCATACGATGATATACCGCGTGAAAAAAATGACGTTTGGCAAATCAATTATAACGATGAGGTTAACACCAGTGTTTATGTTGATGTCGGCTCAGGTCGCATTATTAAACACAGTAATGATGATAAGCGCTTCGCCGATATTTTCTTTATGCTGCACTTTATGGATTACGGCAGCGAAGGAAGTTTCAATAATGTCCAAATCATTGTTTTTGCTATTTTCACTTTATTCTTTAGCTTTACTGGCTTTATTTGGGCCATTGAGTTGGGCTTAAATGGCCAATATAAGCTTAGCTTTACGCGTAAGAAGCGTAAGTTAGCGTTGTTTGATAAAGATAACCAAGCGATTGGCAGCTTTGAAGTGACAACTAACAGTAACTTGCTCGATGGTTTAGCTGCACATGACATTGCTTTGTCTTCAACGTGTGGCGGCGTTGGTACTTGTGGGCAATGTAAAGTACAGCTTAACCATAACACTAAAATCACTTCGGCGGATCATAGCCACTTTAACGATGAACAACTCAAGCAAGGTTTTCGCTTGGCTTGCCAACATAATGTAAGTGAAGTTGGGCAGCTAACATTGCTTGATGTTACGCAAGCAAAAAAGCACTTATTGGAACTAACCCATAGCGAATTTATCAGCCCATTTATCAAAGAGCTGAGGTTCAAAGTTGTTGGTGACTATCGTTTAAGGTTTCGCGCGGGAGCTCATATGCGCTTTTTTATTCCTGCAGCTAGAGGGGTATCTATTCCTCAGCGTTTACCTGAAGAGTTAAAGCCACATTGGCATCATATTGAGCATTTGGAATATCAACATAACGCCTGTAGTCGAAGTTATTCATTAGCGAACGGTGATGGTCAAAGCGCGGATGGTGCTGAAGAGTTAGTGTTTACTATTAAAATACAAAATGCCGCAAATAATAGTGTATTACCCGGGGTGGGCTCAAGTTATCTCTGTAATTTGGCTCAAGGCCAAACAATAGAAGCTGTTGGCCCGTTTGAAGATTTTTATGCAAAATCGAACAGTAATAAAACCATGGTACTCATTGGGGCAGGTTCAGGTATTGCTCCGCTTAAATCGATACTCGAGGAACAGTTGTTAAATACTGATAAAGACCCCTTGGCTAAAAGGTCTATTTATTTCTTTTATGGCGCGAGAGCAGAACAAGACTTGTTATATTGCCATGAGTTTTTTCAACTATCAAAACAGTACCCACAATTCAAATATTTTCCAGTGCTATCTCAACCCTCTGGAGATTGGACGGGAGCTAGGGGCTATACGCAAGAATTGTTGAATAGCCACTTGGAAGCTATTAATCAACTTAATCGTTTGGAATTTTATCTTTGCGGCCCAGCAAAAATGATGACAGACACCATGAAGTTATTACAAGAAAAACATGTCGATGCGAGCAATATCGCCTTTGACCAATTTACCCAGTAAACCATTAATTTTATTAACTTAGGAATAAAGTACGAAAACGGTAATAACATTAGATTTAGTGCCAGTGTTGATTGATTAAATATATTGGACAAATAACAACAGGAAGAATCATGATAAAAGTTAAATTAGCTATAATATTTGTATATGTCATTAGTGTTTTTTTCACTAGCTTTAGTATTGCGCATGAGACTAAATCTAGTTCAGTAGAGCAACCGTCAAGGTTTATCGGTATTCAGTCTGCGCCTGGGCAGGTGGTTAGACAATTTCATCAGGCATTGAAAGCCGGAGATAAAATAACAGCGAGAAAATTATTAGCAGATGACGTGTTGATTTTTGAAGGTGGTGGCGTTGAGCGCTCAGCCGATGAATATGCCCATCACCATATGTTATCAGATATGAAATATCTAGCTGCCATAGACAGCGAGTTACTAGAGCATAATGTTAAAGTTATGGCTAATAGTGCGGTTTCAATGTCGCGTAGTAAAACGACCGGCACATACAAAAACAAAGCGCTAAATTATCAAGCTATGGAAACTATAGTGCTAGAAAAGCAACTCGATGAATGGAAAATAGTACGTATTCATTGGTCAAACTAAACAATAAGTCATTAACTTCCCTTTGTTGTTGGTTAACGTTTATTGCTAAAAATCATCATTAAAACACGGCTTAAAATTCAATTTACGATAATCACTTGACCTGTGTCTAGCACACAGGTGTAAGCTAGTTGTAGATTGTTTAATAACCTTTTTTTTGTGAGTGAGGACTTATGTCATGAGAGTAACCGAATTAGCTAATACGATGAATACCACGCCTGATACGGTGCGTTATTACACCCGTATTGGACTTATTTCGCCAATGAAAAATCTTGACAATGGCTACAAAACTTATAACAAAGCAGTACAGCAAAGGCTTAAATTTATTTTAAGTGCGCGGCAACTGGGCTTTGCGGTGGATGAAATTAAAGAGATCTTATCCGAAGCGGATAAAGGCCATACGGCATGTCCTTTAGTCAGGGAGATTGTCGAACATCGTTTGGCTGAAACAGAAAAGCAATTTCAGGCGGCGTTGCTATTAAGAGAGAAACTAAGAAAAGCGGTCAGTGATTGGCAGCGTAAACCTGATAAGGCTCCGTCTGGTCATATGATATGCCACCTTATTGAAGGGGAAGTCGTTGATGTTATTGACACTGCAGGAGAGCGAGATGAGTAAATTATCAGAAAATACTATTCAGACTGCTAGCCAAGAGTTGATTATTGACGGTGCAAGTTGTGCAAGCTGTGTTGGCAAAATTGAAAAAGCGTTACGGGCAGTCGCCGGCGTTGAAAGTGCCGCAATGAATTTTGCTTTAAGAACGGCACAGGTAACTGGTGATGTTGAGGCCGATAGCCTTATTAAGGCGGTTGAATCTATTGGTTACAATGCAAAAAGCACCAATGAAGCCAGTGATGATGAGCTGTTAGATGAGAAAGAAATCGCCGATGAAAAATACTACTCATCACTATTAAAGCAAATGTGGCTTGCGCTAGGTCTTGGTATCCCGCTGATGATTTATAGTTTGGCCGGTGGCCCGATGACCGTTGACACCACGTTAGAGCGAATAGTTTGGTTATTTATTGGCATGCTGTGCCTTGGTATTATGTACTTTGCCGGTAAACATTTTTACCTCGGTGCTTGGAAATCTTTTATCAATCATAGCGCCAATATGGATACCTTAATTGCCTTAGGAACTGGCACTGCTTGGATTTATTCAATGATTGTAGTGCTCTTTCCGCTAGCGTTACCTGAAATGGCACGGCATGTATATTTTGAAGCCACAGCAATGATTATCGGCCTGATTAATTTAGGCTTAGCGTTAGAAGTGAAAGCGAGAGGGCGAACCAGTGAAGCGATTAAACGCTTACTTGGATTGCAAGCAAAAACAGCGCGGGTCGTTCGTGTTATTGACGGCAAAGAACAAGAAATTGATATCGCGATTGCCGACGTGAGCCTTAACGATATCGTTCGCGTTCGCCCGGGTGAAAAAATCTCGGTAGATGGCATTGTTGTGCAGGGGTGCACCTCGATTGATGAGTCGATGTTGACCGGTGAACCTATGCCGGTGGAAAAAAGTGCAAACGACGAAGTCGTGGCTGGCACATTAAATAAGTCAGGTTCAATTTTATTTAAAGCAACGCGTGTTGGCAAAGACACCGCTTTAGCACACATTATCAATATGGTGAAAAGAGCGCAAAACTCTAAGCCACCGATAGGTCGTTTAGCTGATGTTATCTCCGGCTATTTTGTTCCGGTTATCATGATTACTGCTATTGTCAGTGCACTCGCTTGGCTCAATTTTGGTCCTGATCCCGCACTTGCATTTGCCGTGGTTTCTGCCACCACAGTGTTGATTATTGCTTGCCCTTGTGCCTTGGGTTTAGCAACACCAATGTCAGTGATGGTGGGGGTTGGTAAAGCAGCTGAAGCTGGGGTGTTAATTCGCAATGGTGAAGCACTACAAAGTGCATCGAAAATTACCGCCATGGTCTTGGATAAAACCGGCACCATCACAGCGGGGGCACCAAGTATCACTGATATAATTATTACCGATAAAGCTTATAGCGAAAATGATCTTTTAACGCTAGCCGCTAGTATTGAAAGTGGCTCAGAACATCCGTTGGCAGAGGCCATTGTTGATTCTGCTCTTGAGCAAGGTATAGCGCTTGAAAGCGTGAGTGATTTTCATGCCATTACCGGACAAGGTGTGCAAGCTACTATCAAGGGGCAGCAATTGCTTTTTGGTAATCAAAAATTAATGTTGAGTAACAAGGTTGCACTCAATGATTCGGTTGCCAAGGCACAACAACTAGCTGATGAAGCCAAAACGCCAATGTATCTGGCAATTGATAAGAAATTAGCTGCCATTATCGCGGTCTCAGATGCTATCAAAGAAGACTCGGTTTCAGCCATCAAAAGATTGCAAGCCAACGGTATTCGCGTGGTTATGTTGACCGGTGATAATAGTGCAACAGCACATGCAGTGGCTAAAAAAGTTGGCATTAATGAGGTATTTGCTGATGTTATGCCCCAAGACAAAGCGAATAAAGTGGCTGAATTGCAAGCACAAGGAGAAATTGTTGGCATGACCGGAGATGGCATCAATGATGCGCCAGCACTGGCTTTAGCGAATGTCGGTTTTGCGATTGGCACAGGAACCGATGTCGCGATTGAAAGTGCTGATATTACCCTGATGCGAGGTTCATTGCATGGGCTGGCTGATGCGATTGCAATTAGTAAAGCGACGTTACGCAATATTAAACAAAACCTCTTTGGTGCTTTTATTTATAACGTGGCCGGAGTGCCGTTCGCTGCCGGTGTACTTTATCCATTTTTTGGACTCTTGCTAAACCCGGTAATTGCCGGAGCGGCAATGGCATTTTCGTCATTAACCGTCGTGAGTAATGCCAATCGCTTAAGATTATTCAAGCCGAAAGAGCATTAGCATTACGTTTAAGTAATAGCAAAGAGGAGAATTTGAAATGATGATAATTAATTTAATGGGTTTGCTACTTATCGCACTCATTGTCTGGTGGTTCTGGTTATATAAACCGAGCAATGTGGTTGATGCTAGCGCAGAAAACATCACCATTGTTGTGAATAATGGTGTCTACCAACCATCAAGAATAAAAGTAGCGCTAGGCAAGAAAACGACATTACAGTTTTTGCGTAAAGATGCGAGTTCTTGTGCCGCTACCGTATTGTTTCCTGATTTTGACATTAGCGAAGAGCTGCCGCTAGAGGCCACTAAATCAGTATTGCTGCCAGCTATGTCAGCGGGAGAATACCTATTTCATTGTCCAATGAAAATGTATACTGGTACCTTAGTTGTTGAATAAAATGTTTAGTTTGGCGTTGAACTACACCTGTTTCTAACATTTTTACTGCGGTGGTGTCATGGCAAGAGCAGAAAACTGCTCGTAATTAACAGAGAAATAAATCGGCTTTATGGCGCCTAATTGACAATAAAGAGTAAAATAACGAGTAAAGCCTAATGATGTGATAAATCGAATAATTATCACAAACTAAGTTTACTCATTCTTACCAACATCCCCTAGTGTTTGCTATTTATCGCTGCCTAGCATATTTTAGCAAATAATTATCGACCGTATTAAACGGACAGTACTTTTCTTCAGGACAATTATTATGAATTTAGATAAATCGACCAAGCGTATCGCAAAGAAAGTGAAAAATGGTTTTCAGGGCTATCCGCAAATTACCTTAGCTTATTTCGGTAAATCGGAAAGCTGTGCGACCGAGGTAGTGGTGAGTTTTATTTTCGAAGAGGGGGCGAGTGTCCAAGAAGAAAAATTTTCCAGTAGCAGCGATGTCAGAAAAGATGAAACCATTCAAACCACATTAGTAAAAATTATTGAGCGGGCAGATGCTAAAACCGTAGTAGAAATTGCCGGTGTTAGCGTTATTAAATAATACTATAGGTAAAAAGGGCAACGCTGACTATGTTGTTCGGTCAAAATTACGTTGGTTTTAATAATCATTTGTTGTGCGTTCACCGTGCTTATAAAAGGACTTATTTTGAATAAGCCATTTCATTTATCTTTTGTTGTGCCTGACTTACGTTTGACTCAAGCATTTTATATTAATATTTTAGACTGTAAAAAAGGTCGCGATACTGGGCAATGGCTAGACATAATTTTCTTTGGCCATCAGCTCACATTACATCAAGAAAGTACAACCATGGCGGCACAAGCGATTGACCATTTCGGTGTCATCCTAAATCAAAGAGAATGGTTATCACTCATAACAAAGCTCAAGACTGCCAATATAGCGTTTGAACTGGAGCCAAGTGAAAAGCTTAACGACGATAATAGCCAAGCGGGTAAGTTTGCGGTAAAAGATCCTGCTAATAATTTACTTGAGTTTAAATTCTATCAACCCGCATCGATAAATAGCTGATATTATCTAAGCTGAACTTGGTTTTAGCAGCAGTGACGCTGCTAGGCAATTCGAAAATATCTCTAATTAAATTATTAACACGATAATATTAGATAACCTGAGTTCAGACTATCTAAACAATAAACTTTTCAAGCAGTAATTGCTGTTGGTTAACTTCATCAACAAGCGTTTCGTTGTTGCGTACTTGTTCGAGAGAAAAATCACCCACTTGCAGACTAATATCATTAATATGAGTGGTGTTTTTGTTAATTTCTTCGATCACCACGCTTTGTTCTTCGATGGCAGCGGCAATTTGGATGTTCCGGTCCATAATGTCTTTCACGGCACTAGAAATATCTTCTAACGCTTGATTGGCTATTTGTGTATTGCCGACACAAGCGTCCGCTTTATCACGGCTTGCGTTCATCGATACTTGCACTTGACTGGAGGATTGCTGAATTTGCTCAATCATGGTCTTAATTTCTGTCGTTGATTGCTGTGTGCGCGAAGCTAAAGTACGAACTTCATCAGCGACCACGGCGAAACCTCGCCCTTGTTCACCCGCTCTGGCGGCTTCAATCGCGGCATTTAGTGCCAGTAAGTTGGTTTGTTCGGCGACACTATTAATAACCGACAGGACTTGTTCAATGTTATTGCTATACTCTGCCAGTTGATTCGATAACTCTTGCGAGGACGAGATAGCTTGTGAAAGTCCAACGACATCACTACTGGTTTTGTTAAATAGTGCTTTACCTTCTTCAGTACGTTCATTGACTGAGGAGATCGAGGTCGCAGCGTCTTGCGCACTCGAGGCGATATCCATTGACGTTTGGCTCATTTCATTCATTGCTGTGGCTAACCCCTCGACTAGCACGCCCTGTTCTTGTAACTGGACGCTTGATTCACTGGCAAGTTGTTTTGCGCTATTACTGTTATTAACCACGATATCGGCTTTGTGTTTTATGTCTTTTATCAGTTGTTGCATACTGACTAAAAATTCGTTGAAATTTTCTGCTACTGCACCACATTCATCTTTATTGCTAATAGTTAAGCGTTGGGTTAAGTCACCACCACCTGAAGCAATTTCAGCTATGGCAGACTCTAGAGCACCCAATGGCAATAGTAACCTTTTCGCTAGTAGCCTTAACAGAAATATACACAGTGCAATACCGATAAGAGAAAATAAAATATTTTGCTTGGTGAGATAAGTTAATGATTGATAAACCTTATCTTTTTCTAATAATACACCTAGATACCAATCCATGCCAAACTCTTGCTTCATCGGATAAAAGTAGATGAGTTTATTGATACCTTCATGCTCTATTTCAAGCAGTTTAGTAGCGTTTTTTGGTGGTGTATTGTAAATAGCACCAGTGTTTTTTCCGTTTAATTGTGCGTTAGGGTGAGTAATGATATTGCCACTTTCGTCGGCGATAAAGGCAAGACCAGTATTATTAAAATTAATGGTGTTGACACTTTTAGCTATATTGTTCAGGCTGAGATCGCCCCCTAAAACCCCTTGAAAATTTCCATCACTATAAATAGGACTTACCACGGATAGCAATAACTCGTTGGTGGCTGCATCGATGTAGGGTTTAGTAAATACAATATCCTTGCTTTTCTGCGCTAATTTGTACCAAGGGCGCTCTCGAAAGTCGACATTGGCCGGATTTACTCTATTTACATCATTGGATCGTAATTGACGTTCATTGGCTAACGTACCAAACATTAGAGAAAATTCTTGCTTTAAGGATGACAGCTCAATAGCGTTTTGAAAGCTCGCTGCTGAATAATTATTTTCAATAATATCTTTTACCACGTGTATTTGAGAGGCTTTGTTATTTAACCAATTACTGATGCTCTGAGTTAGCAAGGATGAGTTATCTTCGACATAAGCCTTAGTTTCTTTTTCTAGTGAATTACTGACCAATATATAACTGGATAGTGAAAGTAGAGAGAGGATGATAAATACGATGAGACCAGAAGCGACGGAAAATTTAGTTCTTATATTCATATTCTTGCCCGTACAATAAAATTTATATAACTATATTATATAGTCTACACTGAATAAAAAGTGTATGTTTAAAGTGATTTTTTATGATAAAAATTAACGGTTTTACTTGTTCTTTTATATTATGTTTATCCATTGCTAGCTCTGCCTGCTGGGGGCAGGAAGAGATAACACTGGAAAAATTAAAATTACAGCTTGAGATTTTGCAAAAGAAAATTGTGCAACTTGAAAAGCAGCAAATGATGGCCACCGATTCCTTAGAACAGGCAACACAAATTCGAGAGGAAAAAGTCAGTAAAATAACCAGCCAAAAAATAGAAAACTCCCAAACGACTAAAATATACGGCACTGTTCGTCCAACATTTGGTTATATTGATGAATCAGAAAATTCTAAGGCTGATGTTAGAGATGCGCTTTCGCATGCAGGTGTTAAAGTCACTAGTGAATTTGCTAAAAACTGGCGTGCGACGTTACATGGAGAATGGGGCATTGACCTCTCCAATAACGGTGATTTTGGTAAAGCTCGACAAGTCTATGTAGCGTTAGACAGTCCACTTGGACGTGTAGGTATCGGTAAGCAAAGGCCTGCACAATACCTTTTTATTGCTGAATATGTCGATATTTTTAACCATAGTAGCAGTCCTTTTGCCTATGACCCCGAAAGCTTGTTCTTTGTCGACAATTTACTGACTTATCAGGTTGAAAGCAATGGTTATACTTGGATAGCCGCAGCACAGTTTGACGGCGATAATGGCGATAATTATCGTGATTTACTTAATCTTGGTGTCAGTTATGATCACCAAGGTCTGCATGCTGCTTTTACTTATTTAACTCAGGATGCTAACACCAATGGCAGCACTATTGGTGAGGATGAGACGTATGCGGCGGCATTCGCTTATGACTTTGAGAGTGGCTTGTATTTAGCACTAGGCTATCAAGATAAAGCATATCAAAGGATAAATGGCGACCGTGATCGAAATGGTCACACGCTAGACTTATCAGCGGCTTATTGGTTAAGTAAATCCTATCGTTTAAAATTAGGTTATTTCGATTTTTCTGATGGTTTTGATGCTAGTAATAGTTATGATTTTAGTGGTTTTAACACCACACTAGAATGGCTACCCACACCATATTTAAGATTTCACCTCGAATATTTACAACGTGACTTTCAATATCTCACTGATTTCTCATCGATATCGATTGGCTTTCGTTATGATTTCTCTACGCAATGGGACTATTAACCGTGTTAGCTAACGTTATTTCATCCTGTCGTATTATAGGATTACTCGCGTGGTCATTGCTTTATTGTCAGGCGCTAAAAGCTAATGAAATCCATGAAGTGACCATACTAACCGATGATAGCTACCCGCCTTATTCCTATGTTGAAAATAGTCGTTTAAAAGGCATTTATGTTGATATGGTGCTTGCTGCCGCTGACTTGATGAAAAATAAATATAAAATTAAGTTAATTGCGGTGCCGTGGCAACGAGCGCTGATGGAGGTCAAAGACGGACATGTACTTGGAATATTACCGCCATATCAGCATATAACAGAGCGTGATTATATTTGGCCTTATTCGTTACCGCTAATGAGTGAAACCGTGGTGGCTTATTGTCATCAAGATATTAATATCTATGATTACTTTAGTGAATCAACTGTGCAAGTAACAAAGCCTCTAAATGTTGGGGTTAACGCTGGTTACATGATTTTGGGTGAAAAAATAGCTGCTGCGCTCGCGGATAATAAAATGGTTGTTTGGGAGAATAAAAGTACTCGTTCGAATTTATTAAAATTACATTTAAAGCGCATAGATTGTTATGTCAACGATAGGTTTTCAATTCAATCTGAACTAACAAAGCTAGGAAAACTGCGGGACTTAAATTTTGACGGCGTAGCTGAGTCGCTTGTGATTATGCGGCAAACCGCCCATATTGGTTATACGGATAGTGACGCTCATGACTTTGCATTTAAAAGTGACTTTATTTATCGTATGGATTCGGCGTTAGCTCAGATGAAAGCCTCTGCACAGTATCAGGGATTTATTAGCAAGTACTTGCCGCAGGTAAAGCCAAAAGTTAAATAAGCCATTACGTTAGAAAGAACGTTAATTGAGAAATACTATTTAACAGCATAGATAATAAGTATGTTGTCATGAGAACACGGTTACGAGTTAGTTCCCAAAATTGTCAGCGTTAACAAGAGTCATATTTACCCTAGTCTGGAGCTATTTTGCTGACAAGTATGATAAAATGTCAATATCTTAATCTTTGTAGCTTTAGCCATATTTTATGTCACTGAATAGTCATTGTTTTAGTTTCTTTGAGCATGATACAAGTCACCTTGACTTGCCTCGTAAATTTACCTTCCCATTTTATTATCAACCCCAACCACTCGCTGTATTGGCCGTGGAACAGTTGCAGCAACAGCTCGAAATGCAAGCTGATGTTATTGGCAATGAAGATAATACTGGCAAGATGTTTGGCGTACTGGTGGTTAAAAATAGTCAGCAACAATTAGGCTATTTGGCTGCTTATTCAGGGCAACTTGACGATCATATTAGCGATATTAACTTTGTGCCTTTCGTATCTGATATGCAATTGCAAGATACTATTTTTTTAGCTGAAAATCGTATTATTAACAATATTAACGCAGAAATTGAGCAATTAGAAAATAGCGAGCAGTTAAGCGCTATGAACTTTAAATTCAATCAGGCGAGCGAAACTTATCAGCAAAAACTATTAACGCAGCAGAGCTTGATGATAACAAGTCGTCAAGACAGAAAGCAGCAGCGCAGTGCGGCTATTGAACAGCTTTCTGATACTGAATTTGAACAGTTGAAAATAGTATTATCAGGGCAAAGCATTCAGGAAAAAAAGCAACTGCAAGCGTTAAAATTACATTGGCAAGAAAAGCTCGAATTATTACAGCAAGACTTGCAGCAAGTGAACAATGAAATTGCCAAATTAAGGAAACAGCGTAAATCACGCTCGAGAAACTTGCAGAAAAAACTGTTTGCCCAATATCAGTTTCTCAATGCGAACGGTGAAACTAAAGATCTCAATGCTATTTTTGCTGAACTACCCGAACATACGCCACCTGCTGGCGCAGGAGATTGTGCGGCGCCAAAATTATTACAATATGCTTATCAGCATGATTTAATGCCGATTGCTATGGCTGAGTTTTGGTGGGGCGCAGCGCCAAAATCAGCTATCAGACAGCACAAAAACTACTATCCTTCTTGCTACAGTAAATGTCAGCCAATTTTAGGGCATATGCTCAAAGGCTTAGATATTGATGATAACCCGCTGTTGATCAACCCAGCATTAGGCAAAGACTTAGTAATAGTGTATCAAGACGCTGATTTATTGGTGGTAAATAAGCCAGCAGAGTTTTTATCTGTACCCGGTAAAAATATTGAAGACTCGGTTTATTTGCGGATTAAAACGCAATTCCCACACGCTTCAGGGCCGTTGCTTGTGCATCGTTTAGATATGTCGACATCTGGGCTGTTACTTATTGCGCTGAATAAAAGGGCGCATAAAGCGCTGCAAAAACAGTTTATTGAGCGCACGATAGAAAAACGCTATGTCGCTTTAGTTACTGGAGACGTAGCTGGTGATAGCGGAGTGATAGACTTGCCACTGCGTTTAGATTTTGATGATAAACCACGGCAAATGGTGTGCTACCAACAAGGTAAGCAAGCGCTAACTACTTGGCAGGTGCTTGAGCGAAAAAATAACACCACGCGTTTGTATCTATACCCTAAAACGGGCCGAACGCATCAGTTGCGGGTGCACTGTGCGCATAAGTTGGGCTTAAATATGCCGATTGTTGGCGATGATCATTACGGCTTAAAAGCTGATAGGTTGCATTTGCATGCAGAATATTTATCGTTTAATCATCCTATTAGCCATCAAATAATAGAACTTGAAGTGCCAGCACCATTTTAATGTTAATCACTGTTATTGGTATAATAACGGCGCTGTTTTCCAGCGCCAATAAATACCAAGGTTAGTTGCTTTGGTTAATTAGTTTCTTATTTAATTCGTTATCTAGACAGGAATTTAAAGTTTTTTCCCTAATCTTTTTTCTATTTGCCGCTTTTCCCAGTCTGCGCCAAAAAAGCTATAGACTTCAAAAACACTAAGACCGTGTGATATTACGCCAATGCCCCAGCCTAATGCTGCCCACCAAGCCCAATAATATCCGGGGCTAGTTAAAAAGTTAATAAGAAATAAACCTAATACCACCACGGCGTAATTAATCAGGTGGCTATAAAAGGCTTTAATATCTTGCACATGCTCTATAACTTTGTTCTCTTCGTCATTATATTTATCTGAGTTATTCATAGCTTTCTCCATTAGCAAATCGTCAACCTCAACTTCAAAAACAGCGGCAAGCGCTTTTAGCGATTCTAATCCAGCTTTTTGACCACGCTCAATGCGTTGAATGGTTCTGATATTCAAACCGCTAAACTGGGCTAATTGCTCCTGAGACCATGCTCGTTTAAGTCTCAATTTTCGAACCGTCATTTACTTCTCCTTGTTGCTGTTCGGATTGAATTATTCGTTACTCAATGTAATTTAGCTACGACTTTTACCTGACATTATCCTGACAGTACTTAAAATTCAATGGGTTACGATTTACTTTTAGGTGATAGTTCTATTTCTTTTAGTAATGTAGCGGCATCATCAAATTCATAAACCTCTACTTTTGCTAGTATATTATTGAGTTGTTGATTATATTTTTGCTCTTTAGTCATTGCAAGTAAGGCCCGAATGGTGTCGATAGCGGCTACATCGTAGTTATCGACATCAATAACTAATTGTTCAAATAGCACGCGACACGCCTGTTCATCGAAAGCAAGGTCGCTTTGTGCTAGCGGCGGCAGTTGTAGCAACGAGGATTGCAAACGATCCAGTTCGTTCTGGCATTGCGCTAGCATTGCCGAGCTTACCCCTTGTTCAACCGCATTGCTCTCTACTGTTTGGCAATAAGCGTAAAGTGCATTAGCACAAATGTTACCAGCAACACCTTTGAGGGTATGTGCTAAATGCTCAAGCGCATGAAAGTCGCCTTGTTCTAGTGCATCCACCATTGGGGTAATAGCATCTCGATAATTCTCTTTAAATTTATGCAACAAACGCAGGTAAAGCGTATTATTGTTTTGCGTTATCGCTAAACCGGCACTGATGTCGATGCCGTCTAAATTTGGCAGAGAAATATCTTGGCTCGAGCTTGTGGATGGCAGTGTTAAGCTTCTCTTGGGATTTCTTGGGGTTATCCAAAGAGCCATTTTGGTAAATAATTCTTGGGTGTTTATTGGCTTGCCAATATGCTCATTCATGCCGGCGCGTAAAGCCTTTTCACGGTCACCAGCCATGACATTTGCGGTCATAGCGATAATAGGTAAGTCGGTAAATTGTGCATTTTGACGAATTTCACGTGTAGCAGTGTAACCGTCTTTAATCGGCATTTGACAATCCATTAATACACCGTCAACGCTTTCATTGTTAAGGAAGTCTATGGCTTCTTGACCGTTATTTGCCACGATCACTTCAATACCATGATGGCTTAATAGCTCAGTGGCTAATTCTTGGTTTATTTCATTGTCTTCAACCAATAATATTTTTGCGCCTTGTAGTGCGTTTATTGCTGACCGTTCTTCAAGTGGCGCCGATTTATAGCTAATATTGCGCAGATTTTCTCGACCGAGAGCACGCAATAAACTATCGAGTAAATTTGACGAGGTGATTGGTTTACTGGTGACATAGTATTTTTCATCGTGATTAAGTGCTCTTGTTGGCAGCTCTTTTTGGCTCGGCAATATATGCAATATTGGCAAATTAATACAAGCATCTCGTATCGAGCGTATATCATTGCAATTGTCACTATCACTGCATTTTACCAGATCACATACTAAAGCATCATAGGCCGTAGCTTGGTCGCTCAGTTTAGGTAAAGCTTCGACGGTAGAGCAGTAAGTATCGACAACAAAGCCAAATGATTTCAAAATGCGCTGTAAAATAGCTTTGTAGCTTTCATTGTCAGTTATTAACGCCAGTTTTAAGCCTTGAATTGATGACAAATAAGGTCTATTAGACTTTATCTGCTCTGATGATTGCCTTTGATAGCTGATAGTAAAGTGGAATTTGCTGCCTTGATTTTCTTCGCTTTCTAGCCATATTTCACCACCTAATAACTCGACCAGGTGTTTACATATGGCTAATCCTAAGCCTGTGCCTCCATATCGTCTTGTGGTTGAAGCATCAGCCTGACTAAACGATTGGAATAGTTTTTCTTGTTGCTCGGTACTCATACCAATGCCGGTATCGCAAATAGAAAACTGTAAAGTGACATCATTATCATGCTTTTTGACACATGATATGTGGACTTTGATTTCACCGTCTTCGGTAAACTTAGCAGCATTGCTACCTAGGTTAGTTAATATTTGACTTAGGCGTAATGGGTCGCCAATCAGATCGATAGGAACATCTTGTTCAACATCAAAAACCAGCTCAGTCTGTTTTTCGTTTAGTTTATCGACCAACATATTGCTGAGGTTGTCGAGAATATCATCCAAGCAAAAAGGAATACTTTCGATCTCGAGTTTATTGGCTTCAATTTTTGAAAAATCCAAAATGTCATTAACAATGCCGAGTAAGGATTCAGCAGCGCGATTTACCTTCGCAATATAATTTTGCTGTTGTGGCAATAAGTTGGTTTTTAGTGCTAAAGCTGACATACCGATAATTGCATTCATTGGGGTACGAATTTCATGTGACATATTGGCTAAAAAGTTAGATTTAGCTTTAACCGCATCTTCAGCTAACGACTTGGCATGAGCGAGTGTTTGCTCAGCCATTTTTTGCTCACTGATATCGACAAAGGTGCCGAGTAAACCTCCAATACTACCATCTGCTTTGGCAAAGCTTTTTACCCAGTACATGGTGGAGTGCTCTAAACCATCGGCGTAAACAAGAGTGATTTCTTTGCGCACCATGCCCATTGATGCCATCACTTGCGTATCTTCTGCTTGATAGGCTTCTCTGTCTGCCATCGGCAAATACTCTAGGTCGAGTACCGTTTTACCAATAATGTCCGCTCTTTTAACATTAAAGGTTTGCTCGTATGACTTATTAACGTTAATAAAGCGCGTGTCAGGACCTTTGACAAATATTGGGTAAGGAATAGTGTCAGCCAATGCTTGTTGGAAAAGCATTTGTTCGGCCAGCATTAAATCATTCAATTTACGCTCTGTGATATCGCGAACAATGGCAACAATAAAGCGATCATTGTGAATATCAACTGAGTTTACCGTAACTTCAGCAGAAAACTCATTGCCGTTTTTACGTTTGCCCATTAACTCTAATCTTTGCTTTTCAGGGCTAGGTTCGTCTAGCAAACGATCAAAGGCATGTAAGCTGTTTTCTTCGGGTAGTAATAATTCAATTTTTTCACCAATAAGTTCAGACTTCTCGTAGCCAAACATGGTCAGCACCTGTGAATTTACAATACTGTGCTCACGGTGCTTATCTATCATCAAAATCGCATCGGGTGCTGATTCTAATAATGCGGCAAATTGTGCTTTGGCGGCATTGCGTTGTGTCACATCAATTAAGGTTAAACGTACTTCGGTTAACACTTCTTCGTCATTATAAACCGGTAACGCTGATAGCATGGTATCTATGGTTTGACTGTCGCTGATTTTAACCTGAATTTCACATTCTAAAAGGTGATGTTTAGTCTGAAATATTTTATGAACATAATGTGCTGGAACGACAAAGTCTTGCCAGTTTAACGAGACAAAAACTTCTCGTGGCCGCTTGAACATTTGCGCGAATGCACAGTTATGTTTAATGAACTGTCCTTCGCAGTTTAAGGTTGCATAAGCCACTGGCGCATGTTCATACAACTCAAACATAGCACGTTCGCGCTGCTGTAACTCTGATGTTCGTTGTTCTACAATTTTTCTTAACTCTGCTTTCGAGCGACGCATGTACTTTGTTGAACGCTGACCAACCGTAACGGTAAATATATTGGCGGTTAAGGTTAATAATAAGGTCACAAATGAAATTAACATTAGCTTATTGCGTAGCGAATTAGCGCCCAACATGGCTTCACTGGCGTCTATTTCTGTTGCAATACCAACGCCGTATTTAGCATCCCATAACCAAGCACCAAAGACGCTTATGCCGCGATAGTCGTTATAGCCTGTAACATTAGCGCTAATTTGTTTTTTGGTTATTAAGCTATGGTTATCTGAATGCGCACTGTTCATCAAGTGACTTGCCATAAAAGTAAATGGCAGCTGTTGCGCATTAAGCGTGCTATTGGGCATTTCGAGCAGGTTAACTTGTGGATCTTTAAGTGTTATCAGCTGGTTATTCTCATAATGCTCTTGAAAATAGTGTAATGATGATAAATCAGCCGCGAAGCGACTTTTAGACAGCATTTTTCCTACATCGCTGACTAAGTAACTTTCGCCAGAAGCGCCAATACGCCCTTGTTGCATAATGTCAGAGATTTGTCCGCTAGCTTGGATTCTTAACGCTAAGGCCGCAATAACCTCATTATTACTCGCTCTTATAGGGGTAACTATAAACATACTGTATTGGTCTATCGGATTACTGGTTTTGCTAAACATTAATTTAACATCTGATTTTATCGGCGAGACAAAACGTGTTTCGCCGGCAAAAACAGCGGGCAGCACATCAGGTGTTTGTTCAGCTATCAGGTTGATTTTTCCTAAGTTTTCATTGCGACTAGAGCCAATATTTATTTGGTCTTTATTGATAATGAAAAAGCCTTGGCCTTGAACGTTACTTTGACGAAAATATTGCCGTATATCTTGCAATGGTAAGCTGGTAACGAGTTTGTCTTGCAGGGTAGATTGTTGGTTAAGCTTTTTGGTTAATTCAATCAGTTCATTATCTACACTTATTTGTTTTAACAAACTTTCTTGGTCACTTATCCAGTTGTTCAACCGTGCTTTCGTTGCTTTAACAACAAACTCAAGGTTTTTTTGAATATTGCTTTGAGCGTTTTTTTCATTATTTTGTAGAGTTAAATAAATAACGCTAAAAATAATGCTTATGTTTAGTATCGAAATCGCATGTACGATTAATGGAAACTTCCTTGAAGCCATAAAATATGCAAGGCGCTGTGGTGTTATTAATTTTGGCAACAATAAAGTAATAAATATTAATAACAAGGATACTAATACCATAGATGTTATTAACGCGGTGCTGCTATCGGTAGAAACAGGTTGGGGGGTAAAGTTATTTAAAGCATCTTCGAGCAAAATATTTTCAGGTAGAAAAGGTGAGTCGGTCATGTCTAACTGATGATAAATTTCGCTGATCTTTTCCATGCGTGTACGAGCAATCGAACCAATGGGGATAAACTTTGCTAAAATTATTTTACTAATTTCGTCGGCTTCAAAGTTTAAATGTGCATGTGATTTACCTTGATCGTTATACTTGTCCTTAATGAGTTTAATCATCTCCTCTTTATGATTAAGCGCATATTGCCAACCTTTGATTGTCGCTTGTCGAATAGCTTGTACTCGTTGAGGGTTATTTTTTACCTCAGATTCGCTGGTAAATAAATTATCACCATAAAAATCGACACCATAATCCCTTGGATCGATAATAAATATATCAATGTCTTCTTGGTCAAATTTGAACGGCTCATCAGTGTTATAAATAACAATAGCGTCGGTATCACCTTTGGCTAATGCCGAAAGTTGGTAACTTTGCTCTTGCCAAGTAAATGCTGACATATGCTGTTCTGCTTGTGTCAACATCGCCATAATTGGTGCGTAGTTTTCAAACTTGCCATCGGCCATGATGCGTTTACCGATCAGATCAAAGGGGCTCGAAATACCTGATGATCGTAAGGTCGCGAGAGTGGCTGGCGAATGTTGAAATATTTGCGCAACAATGACCACAGCTTTGCCTTTGTTTTTGGCAATCAGCAAACTGGAGTTACTAATGCCGTAATCAGCTCGGCCATCGTTTACATAGTCAGCAATTACGCCTTGACCATTGAATTCTCTTAATTCAACATCTAAGCCGAGTTCTTGATAGAAGCCTTGTTCTTTTGCTGCGTAATAGCCGGCAAATTGAAATTGGTGCAACCAATTGAGCTGAATGGAAACCTTATCGAGTTCTTGACCTAACCCTTGGCTACTGAAAACAAAAGTTAATGCACAAAATACGGTAATTAAACCACGTTTAATAAGGCAAAAATTCAACATGTTATCTACGCTCAGCCCATTGTTCGATGATTTCTGCTATTTGCTTAACGCCATCAGTCAATGCGGCAGGTCCAGG